>NZ_JWJE02000045.1 GCF_000812025.2 Bacillus thermotolerans | reverse complement strand
GCAATTTTCCGCTTGAAAAACAGGTGGAAAATTGCCTTTTTGTATTCATTTGAATTTGCAGAATAAAAAACGTAAGTTTTTCAGTGCCCTCGTATTAAAGCGGGTGTTTTTTTATGTTACAAATATGCCTTCTAACCTTCTTTTGCTCTCCTAATGAACAGAGCTTTTGTGTAGGAGCTGACACGTGTGTTCTGGCATATCGGCACTTAGCGGTAAAGCCTGAAAGGAATTTATACGGTGAACAGCGAACTAATGGATGGAAGGAGGGGGAAATGAATGACAAAGTCTCTGACAAAGAGTGTAAAGCTGCCAGTGATTATGGCACCGATGTTTTTAGTGTCCAGTCCGGAGATGGTTGTTGAAGGCTGTAAATCAGGAGTCATCGGCTCCTTTCCGTTGCTGAATGCCCGTACGGCGGATGTGCTGGAGGAGTGGATGAAAACCATCACGTCTGAGCTGGCGCAGGCTAGGCAAAAACAGCCGAATGATCGGGTTGCGCCCTGGGCAGTCAACTTTATCGCCCATCAATCGAATAAACGGTACAAGGAGGATCTGGAATTAATCGGACAATACCAGCCGCCTATCGTCATAACCTCTCTTGGGGACCCAGCACCGGTAGTGAGGGTTGTTCATGCCTATGGAGGCCTTGTCTTTTCAGACGTTACGACTCTCGCTTTTGCGAAAAAAGCTGCTGATAAGGGAGTAGATGGACTGGTTCTTGTATGCGCAGGAGCGGGAGGCCATGCCGGAACGCTCAACCCATTTGCGTTCGTTCGTGCAGTAAAAGAATTTTGGGACGGATTGACGATTTTGTCAGGGGCCATTTCAAGCGGGGAGGATATTTTAGCGGCGCAGGTGATGGGAGCGGATTTTGCTTACATGGGTACACGCTTCATTCCAGCTGCCGAAAGCTTTGCAGAAGAGAATTATCGGGACATGCTTATTGAATCGACGATGGATGATCTAGTCTATACCGATGCTTTCAGCGGTGTTCATGCAAACTATTTAAAGCCGAGCATTCGCCGGGCAGGGCTGGATCCTGGGCAGTTACAGGGAAAAGGAAAGGTGGATTTCTCAAAGATGTCTGGAGAAGCACCGAAGGCCTGGAAGCATATATGGTCGGCTGGGCAAGGGGTTCACCACATTAAGAAGGTTCAAACTGTGAAAGAAATCATTGGCGAGCTCGAGGAAGGTTATCAGGCTTCTTTATTATCCTTAACAAAAAGAAAAAGCTATTTGACATAACTAAGTAAATTGAATGACTGTTCATTCAATTTACTTAATAGTTAAACTATTTTGGTTTAACAGAAGGCCAACTGGGAAAAGGATAGTTAGAGGGAGCAGTCAAACAAGGAGGCGATCTTATGAAGGACAACAAAGAAAAAATATCGAACACGCCAACTACTGCCGAACAGAGCAAGCTGAAGCCTAAGGAAAATAAAGAGAAGGCATTCCCTGTTCACCCTGATACACACTCCTCAGGAGCCGGCGGCATGGTGTCGCCTGACTAGGAAAGAAACGTAAAATCAATTAAAATAATAGGCAAGTGCTAAAAGGGCATCTGATCGGATGCTCTTTTTTTGTTATATAGTAAATAGAAGTTCTGAAAGAAGGAGTGGGAAGGTGGATGCCTGATATTTTTGTGGATGCGGACGGCTGTCCGGTCGTCAGTATAATCATAGACACAGCTAAACAATATGGGTTGAAGGTGTATTTAATTTGTGATACCTCTCATTTAATTCAGCGAGAAGGAGCAGAAACGATTACGGTGTCGAAGGGATCGGATGCGGCCGATTTTGTTCTTGTCAACCGCATGCAGAAAGGGGATATTGTCGTCACACAGGATTACGGATTAGCGGCGATGGTGCTGGCTAAACAAGGATATGCCATCGACCAAAATGGTCGCTTTTACACACCAGAAAATATGGATCAGCTCCTTGGTTTCCGCCATATTTCCAAGAAAGCCCGCCAAGCCGGCCAACGGATGAAAGGGCCAAAGAAAAGACAGAAAGAAAGCGATATGTTATTTAAGGAACGCTTTATTCAGTTGATCGAAAAAGTTATATCCGAAGGTTAAACGCACCCGGACAGGGTGCTTTTTTTGTGGCAGATGAACCGCCCACTGACAGGCAGGCGCCCGTCTCTTTTAAGGCTACAAGCTTTCACACTTTATGGGCTAACGACATACCTTAGTGTAGTAAAGGCAGGTGAATGATGAAGGTGAACAGCGAAGAAAAACATTCGGATCCTTTCAAAGTCGAGCGGCTCGAATGGGAGAGGCAGCAGAGGAAGGAGCGCTACAAAAAAGTGCTTACCATCTGTTCTCCCGTCTTCTTATTGCTGCTGTGGGAGTTCCTGTCACGTACGGGGCTGATTGATGCCCGTTTCTTCCCGCCGCCATCTGACATTGTCGGAACACTTGTGGCTATGGGGATGAGCGGGGAGCTGTTTCAGCATATCGGGGTGTCCCTTTACCGGATTTTTGCAGGCTTTCTGTTCGGTGTGATTCCGGGTATTGTGGTTGGTTTGCTGATGGGGCTTTATTCACCGATCCGTCACTTTATCTCTCCTATTGTCATGGCACTCATGCCCATACCAACATTAGCTCTCCTTCCTCTTATCATTATTGTGTTTGGTATCGGCGATGCTTCGAAAATCGTCACGATTGCAGGCAGTGTGTTTTTTCCGGTGGTCATCAATACGGCCGCTGGTGTCATGAATATTGATGGAATCTATTTGGATGTCGCTAAAAATTATGGTGCCAGCCCGAAGGATCATTTCTTTAAAATTGCTTTGCCGGGAGCGCTTCCTGTCATGATGGAAGGTGTGCAGATGGGGCAGGCGATTGCCCTTCTCACTATCGTGGCTGCAGAAATGATGGGTGCTGCTTCAGGAATTGGCTACTTAATATGGACCTCTTATAAAGCTTTTATGATACAGGAGATGTTTGTAGGCCTGATCATGATCTCTTTTTTCGGCTACTTATTTTCCGTCCTTCTGCGTATCCTGCAGAGTAAATTGATTCCTTGGAGGTGAGACCATGAGCGGCAAGCCGAAAATTCAGATCGAGAATTTAACAAAGGTTTTTTATAAGAAAGACAGTCGGGTAGTGGCCTTGGACCGTGTGTCTCTTTCTGTAAGCGACGGAGAGTTTATCTGTCTGGTCGGACCAAGCGGGTGCGGCAAGACAACGCTGCTCCGCATATTAGCGGGTCTTGAAACTCCGAGCGCAGGTTCTTATACCATCTCCCGAGGAAAGCAGGAGCGTCCGCTGCAATCTATGGTGTTCCAGGAACAGGGCGTGATTCCATGGCTGACCGTAAGGGAGAACGTAGCATTTGGATTGAAAATGAGAAAGCTTCCGAAGAAGGTCGTGAATGAGCGAACCGCCTATTACTTAGAGAAAACAGGACTATCCCCGTATGCCTCGCTCTATCCGAAGGAGCTTTCGGGCGGGATGAAGCAGCGGGTCAGCATTGCCCGGGCTTTTGCGAATGACCCTGAGATTCTGTTAATGGATGAACCATTTGCTGCTTTAGATGAGCAGAATAAGTTCATTTTGCAGGAAGAGCTGCTGGCGATTTGGTCAGAGACGAAAAAGACGGTGCTCTTCATTACTCACAGCATTGACGAGGCGCTTTTGCTGGCGGACCGGATTCTCTTAATGAGTGCGCAGCCAGGCCAGTTTGTTAAAGAGATTAAGGTTTCTCTCCCGCGGCCTCGGACGATGGAGCAAGTAAGAGCCGATCCGGAAATGGCGAAGCAGTTTGTCGACATAAGGAAGCACCTTCAGGAGGAAGTTCAACGCTCAAGGAAGTAAAGGAGGAATGCGGCAGTGAAACGTTTGCGCAGCTTGTGGTTTGTCGCCTTAATGGCGTTTCTCTTTATTGTTAGCGGATGTGTACAGCCGGAAACAGGCGGCAATAGCGGAAGTAACACCGGCGAGCACCCTTCCGGCGACCTGGCGCCGCTTGAGAAGAAGACGACTGTCATCATTGCAGAGGATGGGGCTGCTTCGGGTGCGGGCTTTTATATAGCGAAGGAGAAAGGCTACTTTGAGGATTACAATATTGAAGTGAAATTCGCTCAATTTGCTAACAGCGATGATATGCTGCCGGCACTTGCCTCAGGTGAGGTCGACATTGCGGGCGGAGTATCGACCGCTTCTTTCTTTAACGCGATTGCTCAAGGAATTGACGTAAAGATCATTGCAGATAAAGGACATAACGTAGAAGGGAAGTCTTATTTCTCCTTTGTTATTGGCAAGGATCAGCAGGATGAGATTAAGGAGTACGCCGACTTTAAAGGGAAGCGCATCGCCGTCTCCACGAAGAACGGAGTAGACGATTACATCTTTGAACAAATGATCGCCCATGGCGGATTGACAGCAGACGATGTAGAATTTGTTTTAATGCCTGATTTCGGCAGCATGCTCGGAGCAGTCAGCAACGGGTCTATTGATGCGGCGCTTCAGATTGAGCCTTTTATCACTCAGGGGACAGAAAAAGGTATCCACGTAAGATTCGGTGATACAACGGATTATGCGCCGGAAGCGCAAATTGCAATGGTGCTCGGATCCCCTCAGTTTGTCAGAGACAAGGATGTGTCTGTCCGATTCATGGCTGCTTATTTAAAAGGTGTCCGCGACTATAATGATGCCTTCATAAAAGGTGAAAATAAAGATGAGATTATTACAATCATGACAAAACACACAGCCTTGAAGGATCCCGGGTTATGGGAGAAGGTCTCGGTTACGGGGCTAGATCCGAATGGACATATGTATGTCGATGATATAAAAAATCAATATGATATGTATAAAGCAAATGGAGCAATCCGCGGAAATGTGGACTTAGATAAAGCAATTGATACGACTTTGACAGATGAGGCCATCGAGATCATCGGAACATATGAAGAATAAATAAAAAGGAACAGAGGAACTTTCCTCTGTTCCTTTTAGCGTAAAAGCCGAGCAATAAATTCCTTGACCGTATAAAATGCCCTGCACGGAGAATGCTAGAAAGAGGACTTTAAATGTTATGTAACGGAGGGAGGGTTAAAGTTGATTAGAAATGTAAGTAAACTGCTTAAGCATACAAAAGGGCAGAAAAGCAAGAAAGAAGAAATCAACCAGGCTGCTTCGAAGCCCCAAGACCCGCTCTATCCCAACTTTAATGACAATGTAGAAGCCCTCCGTTCTATTTACAAAGATTGTTCTGATGTGATTTTCCGCTCTTTTTCTCTCTTTGGCAAGACACGTGCAATTGTCATTTACATGGAGGGGCTTTCTGATGTGCAAAGTCTCGAAGAATATGTCTTCACGCCGCTGACGAAGGAATCAACGGATCCGCCGTCATCCTTAAGTGACTTCTTAGTGCATCAGCTGCCTGTAGCAAAAGTGACGAAGATTCACTTGCTGGCTGATTGTATTGAATCAATTTCAACAGGAAACCCGGTTCTTTTATGCGAAGGTCAGAGCTCGGCTTTCTCTTTGGGTCTCGCTAAATCAGAGAATCGGAGTATTGAAGAGCCGATGGCCGAGTCTTCCATTAAAGGACCGCGCCAAGGGTTTATCGAATCACTGCAGGTCAATATTTCACTTCTGCGCAAAATTATTAAAACCCCTGCCTTTAAAATGAGGTCTTTAAAAATCGGCACCCATACACAAACGACGGTTACTCTCGCTTATATCGAAGGACTGGCTGATCCGACGCTTATTGAAGAAGCACAAAATCGGCTGAACGGCATTGACATTGACGGAGTGTTAGAAAGTGAATATATCGAAGAATTAATTGAAGACAATCCGTATTCCCCTTTTCCGCAAATTTTATCAACGGAGCGGCCGGATGTCGTATGTGCCAATTTACTCGAAGGGCGGATTGCCATTTTAGTAGATGGCACGCCCTTTACGCTGATTGCTCCTGTTTCTTTCGCCTCACTTTTGCAAAGCCAGGAGGATTTTTACCAGCGATCTATCATTAGCACGATGATTCGGTGGATGCGATTTTTTTTTCTAGGGGTAGCACTGTTGTTTCCAGCCCTTTATGTAGCGGTGACCACCTTTCATCAAGAGATGCTGCCGACGGCTTTGCTGCTTAGTATCGCGTCTTCAAGGGAAAACGTTCCTTTTCCCGCTATTGTAGAAGTGCTTATTATGGAAATCGCTTTTGAAGCGTTGCGGGAAGCAGGAATCCGGCTGCCGAGGCAAATTGGCTCCGCAGTCAGTATCGTAGGGGCACTCGTGATCGGACAGGCGTCTGTTGAAGCGGGGCTTGTGTCTGCACCCATGGTCATTGTCGTTGCACTTACCGGAGTAGCTTCCTTTATGATGCCCCGCTACATTACCGGTATCTCGATACGCATGCTTCGCTTTCCTCTTATCATTCTTGGAGGCACGTTGGGATTATTGGGAGTGGTCATGGGCTTCATTGCGATCGTGATTCATCTGTGCACGCTGCGTTCCTTCGGTGAGCCGTATCTAGCCCCGGTTGCACCATTGCAAACAAAAGAATTAAAGGATTTCCTCTGGAGGTCCCCGCTGTGGATGATGAACCGGCGTCCGCACCTGACTGGTGATTATAACGAGCACCGTCAATCCTCACATCTGTCACCAAATCCTAAGGCAGGCGGTGAAGCAAAAAACAGGCAGGAATAGACTATCTGAAATGGGAAAGGTGAGTGACGTTATGCATGAAAAAGCTTCTTCTGCTGCTTTCATTTAGCGGTGCGCTTTTCTTACTAGGCGGCTGCTGGGACCGCACCGAAATTAATGACCTGGCGATTGCTACTTCAGCCGCGATTGATCAAAAGGAAAATGATCAAATTGAGCTTTCCCTTGAGATCTTTCTTCCTAAAGCTTTTGGCGGCGGAAGTGCTCAGGGAGGACAAGCGGGAGGGCAGGGCATCACATTAGTCATCTCTCAAACGGGGAGCAATATGGCAGATGCTTTGTCGAAGCTGCAAGGTGTGCTGCCTCGTGAGATTTTCTGGGGGCATTGCAAAACATTTGTGTTTAGTGAAGCAGTGGCCAAAAAAGGTATCATCGATCATCTTGATTTCCTTCTCCGTCAACCTGATATAAGGGAAAGAGCGTATATATTTGTTAGTGAAAAAAAGGCACGCCGCATTCTTGAGCAAAAAACGAATTTGGAACCTTATACAGGTCAAGCTCTTCTGGAACAAACTGATTTTGGCATTGGAATGAGGGTCACGATGCAGGAATTGGACGAGATGCTCGTTTCCAGAATGCAATCGGCCGCTTTGCCTTATTTGAAAATCAAAACGCAGAAAAAGTCGGAAGAGGAAAAATTTCGATTTGCTGATATCTCCGGAGTGGCTGTGTTTAGAAAAGACAAAATGATAGGAAGACTGTCTGAAGAAAGAACAAGAGGACTGTTATGGCTGAGAGATGAAATAAAAGGCTACACCGTGTCTGCTTCCCCGCCAGGTGTTAACGGCGTGGTTTCCGTCAACCCAGTATCTGTCTACAGTAAGATGACCCCTTCGATCGTAGACGGGAAGTGGAGAATCTTGTTAACAATCAAGACTGATGGGGTTATCGTACAAAACAGCACTCCTTTAGATTTTTTTAATCCAACTTCTTTAGCATCTGTAGAAGCGGCTCTGCAAGACAGCATCGAAACACGTGTAAGGGAGTCCTTAGAAAAGACGCAGCATCAAATGAAAGCGGATGTAGCGAACTTCGCTGCCGAATTTTACCGGGAATATCCGGAAGAGTGGAAGCAGGTGGAGAATCATTGGCCTGAAAAACTTTCAGAGGTGGAAGTGGAAGTGGATGCCAGGATGATTATTCGCAGTCAGGGAAATCTCATATTACCAGCAAATGAAAAGGAGGGAGGAGAACAATGGTGAATTGGATGTCCTTTTTTCTAACGACTGTCATCATTATTACCATCCTTTTCTTCGAATGGCCGAAAACAAAGAAGAAGCCCAAAAAAGATAAAAGTGTGTTCATTGTATTGCTGGTGGCGGGCTGGGTACTATCTATATTTGAACTTCCGCAAATAAGCGATCCTGTTAATTGGCTTGAAGTTCTCTTTCAGCCGCTTGGGCGATTTATGGATTGAAGAAGATAAGGCGGCAGAGAGAAATTTCTCTGCGTAAAGAGGCAGCTTCTTCAATAAGTTATCGGAAAGGGGAAAGGTTAATAGTGGAAAAAGGAAAAATCTCCTCTCTTCAAATGGCAATGATACTTTATCCAGCTGTTGTCGCTACTGCTATATTGCTCGTACCGAGCCTTACGGCGCAGTATGCTAAGCAAGATTTATGGATATCTCCCATGTTAGCATCCATTGTTGGGTTTGTGACGATTTTCATCGCTGTCCGGCTGCATCAGCTGTACCCAGGAAAAAACATCTTTCAGATTATTGAAGAGACGATCGGGCGTCTCCCAGGCAAACTCGCGGGGCTTCTTATTCTGTTTTTCTATATTGAGATTACAGGGGAAATGACGAGAGGCTACGGCAGTTTCATTGTTAACACGTTTTTAAAGCAAACCCCTCTTGTCGTTACGATCGCTTCGATGGTATTCCTTTGTGCCTTCGCTGTGTATGGGGGGATAGAGGTATTAGCAAGGGCAGCTCAATTTTTCTTTCCTCTCTTTTTTATTCCCTTTCTATTTTTGGTCCTCCTGCTAAGTCCTTATTTTCAGGTTCATTATATCGAACCGGTTCTGGCGGATGGATGGGTGCCTGTGATCAAAGGAGCGGTTGTACCAAGTGGCTGGTTTGCCGAGCTTTTCCTTATTGTTTTTTTTCTTCCCTACTTAACGGATAAGGGAAAAGCGATGAAGTATGGGATATTAACAGTCGCAGGCATCGGGATTACACTAGTTACAGCTAATCTTACAGCCCTTTTTGTCCTGGGACCGACTTTACCTACAAAAGTCTATGCGTTAATGAATGCTAGTCACTATATTAGCTATGCAGATTTTTTTGAAAACTTGGAATCGGTTACGATGGCGATCTGGATTATAGGCGCTTTTGTCAAAATTTCTGCTTTCTATTATGTAATCGTATTAGGTATAGCTCAGTGGCTGAACCTTTCAGATTACCGCCCTCTCATCTGGCCAATTGGTATCTTGATTGTTGAATTCGGCTATTGGTCTCTGCCAAGTTCGATTGAGCTGGCCCGCTTTGAAAGCAGGATCTTTCCCTTTTACTCCCTGCTTATGCAAACAACTCTTCTAATTATTATTTTCGTCATTGCTTCCGTCAGAAAGAAAGGGAGGAAAAAGCTTGGGTTAAGTGAATAAGGGAGGTCTTATCACAGGAACTTTGCCCCCTTCCTCGTTTTGCGATACAATTTATATAATTTATGAATAATCAGATGTGCAAGGAGATACATGGAGCAAAAGGAGATTAGGGGACGTGGAGAAAAGAAAACCAATTACAGTAGCAGAAGCAGTAAGAAAAGTAATGAACGCAGCGGGAGAAGGTAAAAGGGAGGCAGTATCTATCGATCAAGCTTACGGCCGCCGGCTGGCGCAGGATGTAGTTTCCACTCATCCAGTGCCGCCGTTTAACCGTTCGCCGTATGACGGATTTGCCATTCGGGCGGAGGATTCGAAGCTTGCCTCCAGGGAGAACCCTGTGACCTTCCGCGTAGCCGGCGAAATTGGAGCAGGACAAGTATTTACAGGAACCTTGCAGGAGCGGGAGGCAGTCAGAATTATGACCGGTGCCCAGATTCCTGATGACTGTGACGCAATTGTGATGTTTGAACTGACTGCTGAGCATTCGGAAGGTGGCGAGTCTTTTATGACGATCAAGCGTCCGTTTGCTTCGGGAGATAATGTATCGTTTGCCGGGGAGGACACGGAGGCAGGAAAGGTGCTCGTGCCGAAAGGGAGCTATATTAATCCGGGTGTTATGGCTTTATTGGCGACCTTTGGCTATCATTCGGTCGAAGTGGCGCAAAAGCCGGTTGTCGGTGTCTTTGCGACCGGCTCCGAGCTTCTCGATGTGCACGAGGAGCTGCAGCCCGGTAAAATACGAAACAGCAACGCCCACATGATTCTAGCCCAAATTGAACGGGCAGGGGCAGAGCCTCTTTATCTTGGAAAACTGCCCGATCAGTTAGATCGTTGCCTTTCGGCTGTTCGGGAAGCATTGCCGCAGGTAGATATGCTGATTACGACAGGAGGCGTATCGGTAGGGGATTATGACTTGCTGCCGGACGTGTATAAAGAAATCGGAGCTGAGGTGCTGTTTAACAAGGTAGCGATGCGCCCGGGAAGTGTGACTACTGTAGCCAAGACAAAAGAAAAGCTGCTGTTTGGTTTATCAGGAAATCCATCTGCCTGCTATGTCGGGTTTGAGCTGTTCGTGCGGCCGGTTATTTCCCACCGCTTTTTTGATCAGAAGCCGCATTTGAAAAAAGCGAAAGCAGTGCTTGCAGAGGATTTTCTAAAGCCCAACCCTTTTACCCGCTTTGTAAGAAGTACTCTTGATATAAAGGATGGCTGCCTGCATGTAGATCCAAGCGGCTTCAATAAGTCGAACGCCGTTGCGGTGCTGGCCTATACGGATGTATTAATGGTGCTGCCGGGTGGAACACGCGGATTCCGTACAGGCGACATGGTCGATGTGCTGATTCTTGACGCTCATGAGGGCAGTGAATGGCCGTGGGATTAAAGAAGCCTATCCTGCAAGTGGCTGGCTATCAAAACAGCGGTAAAACAACGTTGATGGTCAAACTGATTGAGGAAGCGAAGAGGCAGAGCTGGGCGGTCGCTTCGTTCAAGCATCATGGCCATGGGGGTACGCCTGCACTTCCTGAGAATGAGAAGGACAGCACGCGGCATTTGCATGCAGGTGCACTCGCCTCGGGTGTGGAAGGAGGCGGCGTGCTGAATATAATCGCTGCAAAGGCAGAGTGGAAAGTAGAGGAAGTTCTAGCTGTCTATGACTCTCTGCCTGTTGATCTGCTTCTGCTTGAAGGGTACAAGCAGGCGGATTATCCGAAAATCGTTTTAATCAGAGGAGAAGAAGAGATCCGTTTATTATCTGAGCTGGGAAATATTCAAGCAGTTATCAGCTGGAGACCTCTTCCAGAAGAAGAACGGACCTACCCTGTATTCCTGTTTTCAGAAGAAGAACAATATATACAGTGGTTTGTCCAATACATGAGCTGCCGTCTGCAAAGGAGGGAAAACCATGGCTGAAGAGAGAAGGGCAGCACGCGTGGGCATCGTTCTTGCCGGCGGGGAATCAAGGCGGTTTGGTGAACCAAAAGCCTTTGTTCACTATAATGGAAGGCCTTTTTATGAACGAGCTATTCAGGCACTCGCGCCAGTTACCGATGAAGTAGTTCTTGTGAGCCATCCATCTTTAGTGGACCGGTTTAGCCAGGAATCTTCCGTGCCATTCATCGAGGATGAAGCACCTTACCAGGGAAAGGGGCCGCTAGCCGGCTTGTACAGTGTCATGAAACACATTGAATCGATATGGTATATTACCATGCCATGCGACACACCTTTAATACATGCAGATATGATTTGCCGGCTGGCTGCTTTCACCGATGAGGCGTATGACGCGATTATTCCCGAAATTGATGGCCGGGATCAGCCTTTGGTGGCTCTCTATCATTGTAAGATAGCGTCTCTTTTGTCGGAACAGCTTGCGAGCGAGAACTATAGAGTCATAGATTTATTAAATAAAGCCCATGTGAAACGGGTAACAGAAACAGACTTACACATAACGAAAGAATTGTTCACAAACATTAACACGAAGGATGCCTATGCACAGCTATTGAGTGATGCACCCGGTAGACCGTTGCAGCCATGACCATAAGCGGAATCATGCGGCATCCAGAAAGGAGAAATGAATGGTACAAGTAAAAGACCAATTGAACAGACCGCTGAGAGACATTCGGATTTCCTTGACGGACCAGTGCAACTTCCGCTGTTCTTACTGCATGCCGGCTGAAATTTTCGGTGCGGATTATCCTTTTTTGCCGAAAGAGGAGTATTTGTCTTTTTCTGAGATTGTAAAGGTCGTACAGGCAGCCGAAGAGCTTGGTGTAGAAAAGATTAGGCTGACAGGCGGTGAGCCGCTGCTGCGGAAAGATTTGCCTAAGCTGATTAGTGAGTTATATAGAAGGACTGGCATTAAAGATATCGCACTGACAACGAATGGGATCTTCCTTCCTAAGCATGCAAAAGAGCTGAAGGAAGCTGGACTCCAGCGGGTGAACATTAGCATGGATGCCCTGGATGATGATGTTTTCAAGCAGATGAATGGCCGTTCCGTCAGCATCAAAGCGGTACTAAAGGGAATCGACGCGGCACTATCAGCTGGGCTTGGCGTAAAGATTAATATGGTCGTGAAAAAGGGAGCGAATGAGGATCAAATTCTTCCGATGGCTCGTTACTTTAAAGAAAGAGGCATTGCGCTCCGCTTTATTGAATTTATGGATGTAGGAAGCACGAACGGCTGGCAGTTGTCTTCTGTCGTATCCAAGAAGGAGATTTTTGACCGTATTAATCATGTCTTTCCGGCAGAACCGGTAAATGAAGCTTATTACGGAGAAGTCGCTAGCCGCTTTCGTTACAAGGATGGCAGCGGCGAATTTGGCGTCATCTCCTCTGTGACGGAGTCGTTTTGCTCTACATGCACAAGAGCGCGCTTATCGGCAGACGGCCGTCTGTACACATGTTTGTTTGCAGCGAAAGGGCACGACTTAAAAACGATTCTTCGGTCGGATGCATCAGCCGATGAAATAAAGGAGTACATCACTTCTGTGTGGGAACACCGCGCAGACCGGTATTCGGATGAACGAACGGAAGAAACAGCGAAAAACCGGCCGAAAATAGAAATGTCTTACATCGGCGGTTAAGGAAAAAGGAGTGGATGGGTTATGACGAGTGAAAATCAAGTGCATGCACATAGACAGCAGGCAGACAGGGATGTTGTCTGTCATGTTATTACGGTCAGCGATACGCGGACAGAGGAGACTGATAAAAGCGGGAAGAAGATTAAAGAGCTGTTAACGGCCAACGGCCACTCTGTCGCCCGTTATGAAATCGTTCCGGATGAGAAAGTGAGCATCCAGCAGGCAGTGTTAAAGGGGATAGCTGATTCGGAGGTAGAGGCTGTGATCATTAATGGCGGCACGGGCATTGCCGAGCGGGATGTAACTATTGAAGCCGTGACTCCTTTATTCGAGAAAGAACTGCCAGGGTTCGGTGAAATTTTCCGGTACCTTAGCTATGCAGAAGATATCGGATCAGCCGCGATAATGTCCCGGGCTGCAGCAGGTGTCGCCGGCCGCACCGTGATTTTTTCTGTTCCCGGCTCTACAGGTGCTGTCACCTTAGCAATGAACAAGCTCATTCTTCAGGAAGCTGGACATATAATCAGCGAATTGAATAAGGATCAATAATTGCTCTTGCTCTTTGTTTTCCATTATTTTCATTGACTTGTTATGTTTGGGAAATTACGATAGGTAAATAAGACATTCAAGTTGCTTCTCTTAGGAAGAATGGAACACACAGGGGGAGAAAGAAATGAGAAAGTGTGGGGACACTGATGCTTTAGGGCCGCTAAAGCCGTTTATTGGGAAGAAAGCCAGTGAAAAAGAACAAGCCGAAGACATGATGAGAGAATTAAAGGATATAAAGTATGCACTAGACCAGTCCTCTATTGTAGCTGTCACGGATCAGCGGGGCAGAATTATCTATGCGAATGATCGGTTTTGTGATATTTCCCAGTATAGCCGAGAGGAATTAATCGGTAAGGACCATCGGCTTTTGAACTCTGGGTACCACTCGAGCAAGTTTTTTAAAAAAATGTGGGCTGCCATCGGTTCAGGCAAAGTGTGGCGGGGAGAGATTAGGAACAGAGCTAAAGATGGATCCTATTACTGGGTCGATACTACCATTGTGCCTTTCCTCAATAAACAGGGCAAACCTTACCAGTATGTCTCCATCCGGAATGATATCACCTCCCGTAAACAAATAGCAGAGAGCTTAAGAAAGAGTGAGGAGAGATACCGCCTCATTGCTGAACGTTCATCGGATCTGATTGCCGTTATAAATAAAGAAGGGTATTTTGATTATATTTCCCCCTCTCACAGTTCATTGCTTGGCCATAATCTGGCCAGGTTGAAGGCAAATGGCCTGTTCCACTGGATCCAGGAAGAGGATTGCGACCCCCTGGCAGAGGAAATTGCACTGCTGGCCGCTAAAAGGAAGCGCTCTTCTTTGCTGGAGTTTCGTATGTGTACCGCCCGCAGTGAGTACCGGAATATAGAAGCGACGATAAACCCCGTATTCGATGAAGAGGGTACCGCTGATCGATTTGTGCTCGTCATGCGAGACCGGACAGAACAAAAGAAATCAGAGGAAATTATTTACCATCTGGCTTATCACGATTCCTTGACGGATTTGCCGAATCGACGCTTGTTTATGAAGCATGTGCACGAAGAGGTTGAGAAAGCAAAGCGCCTCTCTCTTCAGGCGGGTGTGATGTTCATTGATTTAGACCGGTTTAAGTACGTGAATGATTTATGGGGACATGAAAGCGGCGACTACCTCCTGGCTGAAGCAGCTCGGCGGATTAAGGCCTCCATTCGTTCCACTGATTTAGTTGCAAGGCTTGGTGGGGATGAATTTACAGTGTTATTAACAAACGTAAACAGCATAGAGGATGTCGAACGGACTGCCCAGAGAATTCATCTAAACTTTCAAGAACCGGTCGAGCTTCCAGATCAGCTCTATTCTCTTTCTTGCAGTATAGGCATTGCGGTGTTCCCTGATCACGGGAAAGCGGCAGACGAATTATTAAACCGGGCAGATACCGCTTTATATACAGTGAAAGAGAAGAAAAGAAACAGCTACGCTGTTTTTCATCCTGAAATGGAAAAAAAGTCATTAGAGCGGATTTTGCTTGAGAATGAATTAAGGAAAGCGGTGGAGAAGGAGCAGTTTAGTATTGACTACCAGCCAAAATGGAATTTCGCTTCAGGAGAGCTGATCGGGATAGAGGCGCTTATCCGGTGGAGGCACCCTGATTTAGGTACTATTTGTCCGGACAAATTCATCTCTATAGCCGAAGAAATGGGGCTGATGCTGCCTATAGAGAAATGGCTGCTTCGCCATGCGTGTATACAAGGTAAAGAGTGGCAGGATAAAGGCTATCCGTCTGTAAAGATATCGGTTCAGCTATCGTCCTGTCAGTTGGCTCACCCGGGTATTGAGGAGCAGATAGGGGCAATTTTAGAGGAAACGGGCTTAGAGCCGAAATGGCTGGAATTAGAGGTAACAGAGAATGTGCTGGCTGATGTGAATGAATTCTCGTCTGTGCTTGAAAAGCTTCGGCTGTTAGGTATTCATTTGTCGATTGTAAATTTCGGTTCAAGCTACCGTGCTATTACTCATATGAAGCAATTGCCTATTAAGACATTGAAGATTGATGCTTCTTTCATTGAGAATATTCATGAAAGCAAAGAGAGTCGGGCCATTGTGCAGGCGGCCTTAGTTCTTGCGCGAACGATCGGAGCAAACGTGGTAGCCGAAGGTATTGAAAGGGAAGAGCAGCTGGATATTCTAAAGGCTGGTGGCTGCGTGCATGGGCAGGGAGGTTTGCTGAGCCGGCCGTTATCGAGCGAGGAGCTTGAAACTTTGTGGGCTCATCAAGGTGTGTAATAGAATGTAAAAGCAGAGATCCGGCGGTGCTCTTTAGGAGGCACCGCCTTTTTCGGTAGAATGGCTGTCTTTTGTCCTTTGATCTGATTGTTCGCTCTTCCACGGATCAAAGGTAAAAGGAATGCCAATAAGCTGGGCTGTGTCCTTGTCATAGGAAACGAGATCCTTTCTTGAAAGCTCTTTTAACGACTTTTTTCCCATAGCTCTTAGGGCCACCTTCATTTCCTCTGTACTCGCTGTTAAAAATCTCTCGGCACCTTCAGCACCCTCTTCTGTTTGAAACTCGTTTTTAAATTTCCCTTGATTCCAAACAACTTGGGTAGGAGGTTCAAAGGGCATCGGCTTCGTATTCTGATTGTGTGAAACGGCAAATAGCATGGCGGTTCCTAAGTACACAGCGTCTGCACCAAGGGCCAGAACCTTTAAAAAGTGTCCGGGGACGAGCAGGCCGCCTGAAGCAATCAAGCTGATCTTTCCTTTCACGCCGCGCTTTTCCAGGTGATTGGATGCGCGGACAATAGCGTGCAAGGTAGGAATGCCAAAATCGTCGGCTAAGAGAGGCGGGGCTCCGTGAGTGGCCGCTTGTCCGCCATCTACAGCAATATAATCTACATCTATTTCAATTAGCTTATCGATGTCTTCCTCAATTCGGCCGCCTGCCCCTATTTTCGCCCCGATAGGAACGCCTTTGCTTAAGCTTCGCAGTTCTTTTACCAGTCCCTGTACATCCTTTAAGGTCTGATTCTCGAAGAAGCTGTCATAGATGACAGCCGTCTCATTTTCCTTCAGTCCCATAATCTCACGGGCTCGCCCAGTTAAGTTCTCAGGAGAAATTCTTCCTCCTACCCCCATCAATGCCCCTTGTCCGAATTTGATTTCGATCATATCTGCCCGTTGAAGAACTTCCTTCTCCTTAGACCACTCTGTTTTGCCGAATTGCACAATATATTTTCCTGCAGTATCCAATTCTTCGGGAAGGATGCCTCCTTCTCCCGAGTTGATGGCTGTACCGGTTTTTTTAGCCGCCGCAGCCAGGGCGAGTCTTGATTGCTCACTGAGGGCGATACCGTAAGCCATGCCGCTGATCATAAGGGGGATTTTAATTTTCATTGGTTTCTTGGCCTTCGGTCCAATCGTGACTTCCATCTTCACCTCCTGTTCTCCATCTGTCGGAGAGGGATAAATCTGTGCAGGAAGAAAGGTGAGCGAGTCTAAGTGCGGCCATTTTTTTGAAGAGCCCAGCGGACGATGAAGCACATCCCCGGTTTCCGAACGTAAGCTGTTTTCCAACAGGTTCTGTACGCCCATATGGCGAAGGCCGGGCATAAGCTCCATAATGTTTTCCTGGTAGCTGTCAGTGAAAATGATTTTCCCCACCATAGATGCGACTTTCTTTGCGATCCAGCGCCAGCCAAGAAGGACGAAAAGGAAAAACACAAACCCCGCTGCAACCATTCCAAATGTTATATACTGGATAATGTTCGCCATTATAGTCTCTCCCCAATATCTGTTTTTCTTTACGTGGTAAAAGGTGTTAAGATAAAAGATGATCTCTACATTATTTTCCATTATTTCCGGTTTTCTATCATTTATTCAATTGGGAGGCAAAGGGGAGGAGTCTGCGAACAAGAACGCGAAAGAGGAGTTAGCTGTTAATTTTTCGGAGCGGTAAATCGAATATAGAAAGTATCTTACTAAATGGGGGAAGGAAAATGAAAATTCTTATGGTGGGAGCTGGAGCCGTTGGTGGTTATTTCGGCGGCCGGCTGCTTGAAAACGGAGCGGACGTGACGTTTCTCGTTCGCGAAAAGAGGAGGGGCCAGCTTGAGCAAACAGGATTGAATATCGATAGCGTGCATGGCAACATCTCATTAACCCCTCGGCTGCTCACTGCGGGTGAGTCGAATGAACCATTTGATTTAGTCATTATTTCAGTAAAAGCTTATCATTTATCGGGCGTTATAGAAGATATTCGTCCGCATGTGGCAAAAGGAACCACTGTGCTGCCTCTTTTAAACGGCACCGCCCATGTTAGGCAGCTGATAGAAGCATTTGGAGAGGCGGCGGTAATCGGCGGTCTATGCTTTATTGAAACGACGCTTGATGAGGAAGGGACCATCATACAGAAAAGTCCGGTTCATCGGCTTACATATGGCGAGCGTACGCGTGAATTAACACCTCGTATAAAGAAGCTTCAAGCGCTATTCGATGGAGCCAAGGCGTCCTTCGTACTCAGTGATCACATCAATCGTGACATGTGGCACAAATATTTATTTATAACAGCTATGTCAGGACTCACTTCTTTAATGGCTGCTCCAATTGGTCCAATTCGGGGAATGGAAGCCGGACAGCGGACCATTGAAGCATTTTTGCAGGAGCTCGCAAGTATTATGAGAAAGGCAGGCGCTCCTATTGAGGAGGATATTATTGAAAGGCACTTGCGAACTATGAATGAAATGGATGAGGAAATGAAATCTTCTATGCAACGCGACATGGAAAAATTGCTTCCAATTGAAGCGGATCACCTGCAAGGGTATCTGCTTGGAAAAGCAAGGAAAATGGACCTGTCTGCCCCTATTCTTGAAACCGTTTATACAAAGCTGGCTCTGTATGAAAGAGAGCGGAGAGACTAAATTGGGAAAAGCTCGCCGAGTGGCGAGCTTTTCGTATGCAAACAAAGCTGGTTCCTTTTTTGGCAAGTGAGCAACGACAAGATAGGCTTTCTCAATCTTTAGCAAGGTTTAAAGCCGTCTGTGCCGCCTCAAAGTCCACTCGCAGCTGCTCATCCAACTCTCCGGGATGATAGTAACCTTTAGCCATCATATAATTGCTGATATTTTTATGGGTTTCAACAGCTGATCTCAATTGTTCGCGCAGTACAGCCCTTAATTCGGGGGTGGCTGTTTCTGTCAGGGCGACCGCAATGTTTCTAACTCCTGCTTTCGCTGAAATTAAGAAATCAGTGGCGATGACTTGATCGGTCATGCCGCCCATTCCTGCCAGGTTCTTTAATAGCTGGTTCATGACGTCGCTCCTCCTGCTTGTAATATTCCTCTAAGCTGCTGGATCTGTTCCATGCCTACCTGTGCATCATTTTCCAGGAGCGTTTGCAGCTCCTCATCTTTTGCCAGCTTGCTCATAAGGGCTGATTTCGTGACACAAAGGTTCTTGAAGACAAGCAATTCATGGGCATCCAGTGTTTCATGAAGACCTAACGATTCCTTCATCGATTCCACTCCTTCTCCAACGGTTGGTTTGTTTCTTTAGATTGTGTTGTCTGCTTATAATTATCCATTCATATTAACGTTTCTGCCTGCAAAGGACTGCATAGATTTCACCTGCAGAGAAACAATAACGCTGTTGACATAGCCGATAGCGGAGGTGATGGAATTGCAGACAAAAGCAATGGGTTACCATGAAACGATGGAAGTGCATGAGATTTTCAATATGAAGACAGTGTGTCTATTGAAATCCAAGATGATGCAAGGTGTGTGTGTTGACAATGATTTAAAAGCTTTGATGGAGAAGGATGTTCAGCAATCGATGCAAGCCATCCGAGAGCTGCAAAACTTATATGAAAAAGCTCGAACGGATTACACAGAGAGGTGAACAAAATGAGGATGGATTTTCTAGATCCAGAAATGGCTGAAGGGATGCCTGAGAAGACAGATGCCGCCCTTTCCCTAGAGTTTTTGCTGTCTATTAAAAACGGTATACGCAATTATGCATTTGCACTGACAGAAACGGCGAGCTCCGAGGTAAGAGATGCGCTGTATAGGCAGATGGAACAAGCATTGGATTTACATGAAGAAGTATATGAGTTGATGTTGAAGAAGGGCTGGCTCTACCCGCATGATGTCGGCAAGCAGATAGAGCTTGACTTGAAATCAGCCTCTATGGCGCTTGATATCGCCGAAATGAATTTATTCCCTAACGATACAGACCGGCGCGGAATGATGGCGACACCTGATAAGTGAGAGGAGGAAAGCAAGGATGAAAGCTGTAACGTACCAGGGTCTTAAGAATGTCAGTGTGAAAGAAGTTAAAGACCCAGCCGTTGAAAAGGCAGATGACATTATTGTAAAGATTACGGCTTCTGCTATATGCGGGTCTGATTTACATTTGATTCACGGACTAGTTCCTAACATGCCAACGGATTACGTGATCGGTCACGAGCCGGTTGGTATAGTGGAAGAGACAGGGCCTGACGTAACAAAAGTAAAAAAGGGAGATCGTGTCATTATCCCCTTCAATGTAAGCTGCGGCGAATGCTGGTATTGTAAGAACGATATTACAAGCCAATGCGATCACTCTAATCCGCATGGCGAGATGGGAGGATTTTTCGGCTATTCTGAAACAACAGGCGGGTACGCTGGCGGTCAAGCAGAATATTTACGGGTACCGTACGGCAACTTCACGCCATTCAAAATTCCAGAGAGCTGTGAACTGGAGGATGAGAAACTGGTTCTGCTTTCAGATGCCGCCTCTACGGCTTATTGGAGCGTGATTCATGCCGAAGTAAAAAGCGGCGATACGGTCGTCATTCTCGGGTGCGGACCTGTTGGACTGCTTGCCCAAAAGTTTGCCTGGATGAAGGGAGCAGAACGAGTCATTGCTGTTGATCACCTTGCTTATCGTCTGCAGCATGCTGAAAGAACGAATAAAGTGGAAACCGTTAACTTGGAACAGCATGAGAATGTAGGCGAGCATTTGAAAGACATGACAAAGGGTGGAGCAGATGTGGTGATTGACTGCTCGGGCATGAGCGGGAAGATGACACCAATGGAGTTTCTTGCATCAGGCCTCAAGCTCCATGGCGGGGCTATGGGTGGAATTGTTATTGCTTCCCAAGCGGTAAGAAAAGCAGGAACGATCCAGGTCACCGGAGTATATGGCGGGCGATATAATGCTTTCCCGCTTGGGGATATATTCCAGCGCAACGTGACGCTGAGAACAGGACAGGCTCCTGTTATTCCTGTTATTCCAGAGCTGTATCATCTTATGAACGATGGCAAGGTAGATCTTGCTGATATTATTACTCATATTTTGCCGCTTCAGGAAGCTAAACGGGGATATGAGGTATTCGATACAAGAACGGACGGATGTATTAAAGTCGTCCTGAAGCCGTAATGGCTAACGAGCCGTTCTATAGTCAATAAGACTATAGAACAGCTCGTTTTATCAAGCAAAACTGGTTAATCGATTTCCTTTAAATCAAGCCCTTCTACAAATTCAACAAAAGCTTGAACCATATGAAGCTGACGGGACGCCTCATGAAAGAACATCCATGTTTTACGGGTAATTAGTTCTCCATCTTTCGTATAAAGCGGCTGTTTATATAATCCATGTGAATCATGGAGAACCATATCCGGCAAAATAGCGTAGCCGAGCCCATTCTCCGCCATATTTTTACTCGTGCTGGCTTTATCTACTTCAATACTAATGAAAGGCGGTTTTGAAAAGTGGGCTCTCCACCACTCGTCAATCACTGTCTGCAGCATAGGGTCAGCGTGATAGTCGATTCTAGGCAGCTCAGGCAGGTGCTCCAAATCGATTTTCTCTTTGGATGCCACATAAACAGGCTCCTCCAGCAATAGCTTCTTTCCTTCATTCCAGCTGTAATCTCCTTTTACAAAAGCCACGTGTGCTTCTTCTTTATAAATTAAGTCCATCATCTCGCTGCTCCAGCCGGTTGTTACCTTGAATTCAACATTGGGATACTGATCCTTAAAGCCTCTTAGAAGGGCGGGAAGTTTATAGTCTGTAAAAAAGGTAGAGACGGCAAGCCGCAATGTGCCCGATACATTGTCCTCCATGTTTCTTACATTCTCTTTAATCTGCTGAAGCCGAAACAGCATTTCATCTGCACATTTGGCTAAATACTCCCCTTGTGGTGTGAATTGTACACCTCGCCTGCCGCGGTTGACGATCTTCACGCTGAATTCCTTTTCCATTTGCTGCAGTCGATTTGTCAAAGCAGGCTGTGAGATAAAGAGCTTTTTAGCCGCATTCGTAATATTCTTTTCCCGGTAAAGGGTTTGCAGGACGATCCAATCACGTTCCTCCATGCGTTCCTCCTTCTGGCATAACTATTTTTTATCGTTAATTATAGAAAACCAATATTTTATTTATTCCTTCACGTATATTATAGTAATTTATAGAGGATAAACAAAGAAAGAAGGAATATAAATGAGAGGAAATAAATGGTTGTTTTTGGCTCTAAGTGCGGTCGGCGGGTTTCTGCTTTCGTTGACTGGCATGTCCATTGGGTGGATGCTGGGAGCGCTTATGACAGCCGCGATGATTTCTTTCATTTTCCCAGCTGTTTTAGGTGAGAAGGGCTTGCCTAAATCGTGGATGTATTTAGGTCAATTGATATTAGGGATCGAACTCGGTCGAAAGATAAATTTGGAAGTGGTATCAGCCTTTCAGTCGCATGGCTTAGTAATTGTCATAGTACTGCTGGCATCCATTGCTTTTTCCTTGCTGTCAGGCTACGTTCTTTGGAAATTCAGCCAGACAGACATGATGACTAGCTTCTTCGGCACCACACCTGGGGGCCTGTCTGCAATGCCTGCGATTGCGGAGGAAACAGGGGCAAACACTGGTGTCGTCAGCATCATTCAAACGATGCGTGTTTTCCTGGTTGTCCTAATCATTCCGGTATTTGTTTCTATGTGGGCGGTGTCCCCAGATGAGTCGGCGGGTGCCGCAAGTGCTGTACCAGTATTCGAGATGAATCATGCCGTATGGACAGCTGTACTTGTTGTTGTAGGCTGGGGAGGGTATCACCTGGGCAAACGCTTAAAATTCCCGGCTCCATGGCTTCTCGGCAGCATGCTGGCTGTAGCGGTGGTGCAGTCAGCCACTTCTACCTATGCAGGGCACGACATGACGGTATTCTGGCCGCATGAATTAATCGTTCTTTCGCAAATCTTGATTGCGGCTTCTATCGGATCACGCCTTCGCAAAAGCATGTTCGTTGGGCTGAAAAGAACATTGGTTGTTGCGTTCATCAGCACAGCAGGGTTGATTGCTGCGATGTTTGGCTGTGCTGCCTTAGTGGCGAAGCTGACAGGTATTTCGTTCATCACGGCTGTCCTTGCCTTTGCACCGGGCGGCATTGCTGAAATGGCGACAACAGCTATTGTCCTTCATGCTGATTCTACCTTTGTGGTGGCTGTTCAAGTGCTGCGTGTACTAGCTGTGGTGCTGATTATGCCGGTGTTCTTCCGGCTGCTGCACGGCTGGGAGGTTCGAAAAGGCATGCATTCTCATGCATCAGCTTAAAAAAGTTTATTAAAAGAGAAGGAACGCTCCTGTGAAGGGACGTTCCTTTTTTATGTTTTTCAACTTTTTCAGGCATGAGATGAATGATACAATTGAAAACAAGTTTAAATATTCTAAAAATTAAATAAAGGAGAGGCGCCAGTATGGGACTAACTATTGTGGATATGCATATGGGGCAGAAAGCAAGCCTGTCACGTATTTTTACGGAAGAGGATGTCAAGGCGTGTAATGAATTAACAAAGGATTTTAACCCAGTTTATCAGCCCGATGAAGAAATATGGAAGAGGCGATATAGCAAGCCTGTTGTTCCTGGTTTGTTAACAGAAGGATTAATTACACAAGTCATCAGCAGGAAAATTCCGGGAGGTCCTTGTATTTTGCTGCAGAAAGAATTTGTTTTCTACCGGCCTGTACATATAGGAGATGAAATCACGGCTGAAATTGAAGTGATTGATATTAATACAAAGAGAAACTGGGTGACACAGAAGGTAACCTGCTTTAATCAGGAAGGAACAGAAGTATTAAAGGGACAAGTAGTCATTCTCGTTCAAGCAAATGATAGGGAATAGGTGGTGCAAACAGTGGAAGTAAAAAGTATACTGGAGCAAAAGAAAGAGTGGGGGTGTCTGGAAATAGACGGCAAAGGTAATCTTCTATCAGCCAGCCCGGATTTTTTCCAGCATTTTAATGTGACCCCTTCTGAACTAAGGAATTGCACTGTGAATGAGGTGATTAAGTATCCTGCCTTTCAATCTTCTTTTCAAAGTATACTGCAAAAGCCTGTGTTCTTTGGCACCGTCGCAGGCCGTTCTTGCTTACTTCGCCTAACAAGGGAAGACGACCGGTTCTTTTTGCACGTTCTCGTTGACCAAGATGAGGTGAGGCCTTCAGATATTCTTTCCTTTGCCCAATCTCTCGCGGGAACAAGAAAAAGGGAAGCAGCTTTAGGTTACCGATACAGCTTTGATGACATTATTGGAGAGAGCCCTGCTGCCAAGCAAATAAAAGAGCTGGCCGCTCGAGTGGCAACCAGCAGTTCGACTGTGCTTCTGACAGGGGAAAGCGGAACGGGAAAGGAGCTGTTTGCCCAGGCCATTCATGGGTTAAGTACAAGGAAACACCAGCCTTTTGTAGCAGTAAATTGTGCAGCCATTCCTGATGAATTGTTTGAATCTGAAGTATTTGGCTATGAAGCAGGAGCATTCAGCGGGGCAAAGAAAGAGGGCAAGCCAGGGAAAATAGAAAGAGCCCAGCATGGAACTCTCTTCTTAGATGAGATCTCTGAGCTGCCTTATCAGGCGCAAGGAAAGCTTTTGCGTGTGCTCCAAGAGCGAGAGATAGAACGGCTTGGCGGCACTGTCAGCAAACATATTGATGTCCGGATTATTGCAGCGACCAATCGCGATTTACAAGCGTTAGTACAGGAAGGTAAGTTTCGTCAAGACTTGTTTTATCGCCTTTATGTATTCGAGCTGCAAATCCCTCCGCTGAGGAAAAGAAAGGAAGATATTCTGCCAATTGCTCATCATTTTATTCATCATTTTAACGGCGAGCTCCACAAGAATGTGCAATATATATCACCCTCTTTGGAAAAATGGCTGCTTGAGAATCCATGGGATGGAAATATTCGAGAATTAAAGGCTTGTATTGAACGGGCGATGAATTTAGCGGATAGCGATACGCTTACATTGGAAAGTCTATATTTGCCTTCGTTTCAGGGAGCTGAGCCAAAGAATATGCAATCCGTAGACGAGGAAACAGCTGAAGCAGGTTTAAGTTTAAAGGAAGAAGTAGAGAAGGCAGAGATTTCAGCCATTCAGCGCGCGCTAAGGCAATGTAATGGAGACCGTCTGCTGGCTGCCCAGGCGCTGCACATACACCCAGCGAGTCTTTACCGGAAGATCTCTAAGTACCAGTTAAAATAGAGAGCAAGAGGAGAATAACGTTTTTTAACACACAGCTTTTGTGTGTTTTTTATTTTGTCTATTTGCAAGAGTGTAGAAAAATTCGCAAATAATATTCTTAATTTTGCGAAAAATATAGTTATTTGTATGGAGTTTATTGGACATTAACGGTTTTAATAGCAAAAAAAGCTGGCACGGAAGTTGCTTTATAGAAGAGCAAAGAGAAAGAAAAGGAGGGAGAGTGTATGCTGGATTTTTCATTTTCTGAAGAACAGCAAGCATTCAGAGAGATGTTAAGGGAGTTTTCCTTGAAAGAACTGCTCCCGAACTACACGAAGTGGGATAGTGAAGGGGAGTTTCCCCGCCATTTATGGAAGCGGCTCGGTGAGCTGGGGGTAAACGGCCTGCGTGTGCCTGAGAAATATGGAGGAAGCGGCGCCGACTGTGTCACAACCGGAATAGCGGCAGAAGAAGTCGGCCGGGGAGACTTTAATTTAACATACGCTGTCATGCTGAACGGTCTAATCTCCGACATTATTAACAACCATGCGGCAGATTCTTTAAAGCAAAAGTGGCTCCCACAGATTGCCAGCGGTGACAAGGTAGTAGGAATCGCGCTTACTGAGCCTGCTGCCGGAACAGATGCCGCGGGAATCCGCTCAACAGCCGTACGAAAAGGGGACCGTTACATATTAAACGGTGAGAAATCAGGAATCAGTGCAGCGACGATTGGTGACATGTTTATCGTTTTCGCGAAAACTGATCAGCAATCCGGCAGCCGGGGCGTTAGTGCTTTTATCGTTCCGCGAGACCTGCCGGGCATGGAATGCAAGGGCTACGAGGATATGGGCAATGTTCTAATTGGACGAGGGTCTATTTATATGAGTGATGTCGAAGTGCCGGAAGAAAACTTAATCGGCCTTGAGAATCAAGGGTTTTCGCAGGTGATGAACGGGTTTGACTTAAGCCGGCTGTTAATTGGCCTGCAATGTGCAGGTGCCGCCTTCCAAAGCTTAGATGAAACGATTGAACATGTGAAGACACGGCACTCATTCGGAAAGCCGCTTGCAAAATATCAAGGTGTCTCCTTTCCGATCGTTCATCACTATACACACTTGGAACTAATCAAGTGGCAGGCGTACCGAGGGCTGTGGCTGCGTGACCAGGGGAAAAAGCACTCGAAGGAAGCAGCTTCTGTGAAGTGGTTAGGTCCGAAGTACAGCCAGGAAGCTATTCACGAATGTCTGCTTCTGAACGGCCACTACGCCTATACGAAGGAAATGCCGCTTGAGCAGCGATTGCGTGATGTGATCGGCTTAGAAATCGGGGATGGCACAGCCCAGGCTAATAAATTTGTCATTGCAAAAGAACTCATCGGAAAAGAGTATAAGCCTTATTAAAAATAGGAGGGATCTACGATGGAAAAGGCAAGCACAATTAATGAACAGGCGAAGAAGGCAGATTTACAGGATGTCATCTATGAAAAGAAGAAGGGGATAGCTAAAATCACGATTAACCGACCAGAAGTATACAATGCCTTTCGTGCACAGACAGTGAAAGAGTTAATCTGGTCTTTCCGGGATGCCTGGGATGATAACGAAATTGGTGTGGTTATCTTAACGGGGACCGGCGAGAAAGCATTTTGCACTGGCGGTGACCAAAAGGGCAAAGGTGATAGCGGCTATGACAGCTCAGGCGGTTTAGGCGGGGGAATTGGATTAGAAATAGAAGAGCTTCACCGAACAATCCGCGGCATTCCAAAGCCTGTGATCGCTGCCGTGAACGGATACGCCATTGGAGGGGGGCATGTGCTGCACGTGGTTTGTGACTTAACGATCGCTTCTGAAACCGCTATCTTTGGTCAAAGCGGGCCTAAGGTAGGCAGCTATGATGCTGGGTATGGCACCGCCTATCTAGCAAGGATTGTCGGTGAAAAGAAAGCGAGAGAAATCTGGTACTTATGTGAAAAGTACTCTGCACAAGAAGCGAAGGAAATGGGGCTTGTGAATAAAGTGGTTCCGCCAGAAAAGCTGATGGAAGCTGCTGAAGGATGGGCAGGTAAGATTTTAGAAAAGAGTCCAACCGCTTTGAAGATGCTTAAGATTTCCTTTAACGCGGATTCGGCAAATATTGACGGCATTTCCCAGCTGGCGATGGGAAGTCTGGCAATGTTTTATCAATCGGAAGAATCTGCGGAGGGCAGAGATGCATTTCTGGAAAAGCGTCCAGTCGATTTTAAGAAATTCAGAAAGTAAGTAGGCAGTCCCTATTAAAAAAGGAGGTTGAACGCTAATGGGTTTCGAAACAATGCTGACAGAGGAGTATAGGAAGAGGTACGAGTCAGAGTGGCCGAATAAAACAATCTTGGATTATCTAAAGGAAGCCGTTACCAGCAACCCGGATAAGTTGGCGATTGTCGATAGAAAGAGCCGCTATACGTATAAAGAGCTTAGTGAATTAGTCGATCGAGCTGCTCTTGGCCTTCTGGAGTTGGGGTTAAAAAAAGGAGATGTAATATCCATTCAACTCCCTAACTGGAATGAATTCGTCATTTTGCATTTAGCAATTACGAGGATAGGGGCTATTACCAATCCATTAGTTCCGATCTACCGAGATAGGGAAATTCGATTTATGGCTAAAATGGCCGAATCGAAAATGATTATTGTGCCGGATGAATTCCGTGGATTTAATTATCCCGATATGATTAAGCGCCTTTTGCCCGAGTGGCCGTCTATGCAGCATGTGTTTGTCCTTGGAGATCATGTGCCGGAGGGAATGAATTCTCTCTCAAGTTTCCTCAACGAACCGTGGGAGAGGCGAAGAGACCGTGCGGAGCTGGACCAAATCCAGTTAGACCCGAATGAGCTGGTCGAGGTGATTTTTACTTCAGGCACGACAGGGGAACCTAAGGGAGTGATGCATACCCATAATACGGTGCTGACCGCTCCTGTTTACTGGATCGACCATTTGTCTTTAACTGCTGATGACGTGGTTTTCATGGCCTCTACTTTTGCTCATCAGACAGGATTTTTGTACGGTGTCTGCCTGCCGATTATTTTTGGAGGAACAGCCATCTATCAAGATATTTGGAATCCAAATGAGTTTCTTGAGCTCATAGAGAAAGAGAGAATTACTTTTACAACGAGTGCCACACCGTTTCTTCAGGACGTCATTCAAGCAGAAAGAATAGAAGACTTTGATATTAGCTCTTTAAGAGCCTTCATTGCTGTAGGGGCACCTATTCCAAGGGCTGTCGTGAAGCAAGCTGCTGAAAAACTGCCATGCAAGATCTTATCGGGATGGGGACAGACAGAAGATGGAATGGTCACTGCTACGTTAATAGATGATACAGAAGAAAAGCTGACAAGCACGGATGGTGCGCCGTTTCCTGGAATGGAAATAAAAGTTGTCGATCCACAAGGCCGTACATTGCCGCCGAATGTAGAAGGGAATTTGCTTTGCAGGGGTCCTGCTTTGTTCGTTGGATATTTGAAACGTCTTGAGCAGACAAAATCAGAATTTGACGGCGATTGGTTCATGACAGGGGACCGGGCGTTTATGGATCAAGATGGTTACATCCGTATTGCGGGACGCAGCAAGGACATTATTATCCGAGGCGGAGAGAATATACCGGTTGCTTATGTGGAGAATGTGCTATATGAGCATCCAGACATCGCTAATGTACAAATTGTCGCTATGCCGGATGCACGGCTCCAGGAAAGGGCGTGTGCGTTTATCACTATGAAGCCGGATAAAGAGGCGCTGACGCTGGAAACGATGAAACAGTTCCTGGAGGCGAAAGGGCTGACAAAGCAATATTGGCCGGAGCACTTGGAAGTGATAGATCAATTCCCCACTACGCCAAGCGGGAAAATTCAAAAGTTCCGCCTTCGTGAACTAATCAAAGAAAAAATGACAAACCGAGTCTGAATATAGTCATGAATAAATAAAAAATGGAGGGTCAGGAAATGGAGAAAAGGGTCGCATTTGTTACAGGAGCAGGAAGCGGATTAGGAAGAGAGATTGCACGGACACTGGCATCGAACCAAATGAACATCGTGGTAGCTGATATTAATATGGCGAATGCACAGGAAACCGTTTCACTTATTAAGGAGGAAGGCAATAAAGCAACAGCTGTCCTCTGCGATGTCACGGATTTAGAAGCAGTGCAAAAAGCCGTACAGGAATCGGTACAGAGGTACGGGAAGGTCGATGTACTTGTGAACAATGCTGGCTGGGATAAAGTAGAGCCCTTTCTTAAAAGCAGCCCAGATACATGGGACCGTATCATCGATATTAATTTACGCGGCCAGATTAATACATGTAAGGTCATTTTGCCGCTGATGATTGAAAATGGGTATGGCAAGGTGGTCAATGTAGCTTCGGACGCAGCGAGAGTCGGTTCAAGCGGTGAGGCGGTTTATTCCGCTGCAAAGGGTGGAGTTATTGCTTTTACGAAAACATTAGCGAGAGAAATGGCTCGTCATAAATTAAATGTGAACTGTGTATGTCCTGGCCCTAGCGATACACCGCTTATCCAGGAGATTGGCACTTATAATGAAGGAATTGTCAGTGCTTTGGAAAAAGCGATTCCGTTCCGCCGTTTAGCTGAACCGAAGGACATTGCTGGTGCGGTTGCCTATTTTGTTTCTGATGAGGCAGGCTATGTGACGGGACAAACGCTGTCTGTCAATGGCGGATTAACGATGGTATAACCGGCCGCTGAGCGAAATGAAAGAGGTATAAGAGCAGCTGCATCTCTGGTTTAGAGATGCAGCAGACTATTAGGAGGACTAGGAGAAAATGGGATATGAAAACATTTTAACAGAAACGAAAGGTGAGCTAGGGGTTATTACCATTAACCGTCCCTCTGTCAGAAATGCATTGAACGATCGAACGATCAATGAAATGGCACATGCTTTTAATATGTTTGAACAAGATGAGTACGTCCGCATCATTGTGTTCACGGCAACGGGGGGAAAGGCATTTGCTGCAGGCGCTGATATAAATGAAGTGAACCGCTATACACCGATGACCGCCTTATCGTACGGTATGGCCAATTTATATAAGAAGATTGAAAGCTGTAGAAAGGTCACTATTGCGGCTATTAACGGCATTGCTCTCGGCGGCGGCTTTGAGCTGGCATTATCATGTGATATTCGCCTGGCTTCCGAGAAAGCAGTATTTGGCCTTCCTGAGCTGAATTTAGGGGTGATTCCGGCTGCCGGCGGCACACAGCGGCTAACAAGGCTGATTGGCAAAGGGCGCACGCTTAATTATATGCTGACAGGTGATCTTTTCTCAGCTAGCGAGGCTAAAGAAATCGGCCTGGTCACAGATGTAATTCCTCCAGAGCAGCTGTGGAGCGCCGTTGAAGGGAAAGCCCAGAGGATTTTAACGAAGGGACCGCTCGCTGTCCAGCTTGCTAAGCTGTCCGTTCAGAATGGAGGAGAAACAGACATTCAAACAGGGCTGCTTATTGAACAGCTTTCTCAGGCTGTGCTGTATAGCTCCGAGGATAAGAGAGAAGGGACGTCCGCATTCCTTGAGAAGCGCCGTGCTGCTTTTGTTGGACAATAAAGGCTAGGAAAGCGGAGCGCCATATAAACCTCCATTTGCAGAATAAAATATTCTCATCAAAGGCGGGGTCAAATGAATTGGCCCCGTTATTACTTTAGCTGCCGCTGCTGAAGAAAAACCATGCCCGCCAGTAATACTGAGACAACCCCTGCTTAACAGGACGGCTAGGTTTCATCGTTTAGGGACGGTATGGGATAGCTGGAGAATCAAAAAGAAGAAAGGCCTGTTAAACCAGCAGGAAAGTTGTTGATTCCAGACTATTCAGTTATCATTTAGGTAAGGGAGGGAGTTAGAAAATGAAAGCAATTATACTAAGAGAGACAGGTGGACCTCAGAAGCTCAGTTATGAAGAGTTACCGACACCCGCACCGAAGGAAGGAGAAGTTCTCGTACGTTTGAAGTACGCTTCTCTGAACAGAAGGGATGTATGGATCACTTATGGGCAATATCCAGGTATGCAGCTGCCGGCTATCCTGGGCTCTGACGGGTCTGGAGAGGTAGCGGCAGTTGGAGAAGGCGTAAAAAATATAAAAGAGGGCAGTGAAGTGGTTATTTATCCTTCATTAAATTGGGGAGAAAACCAGTCATTTAATGACTCGAGGCATACAGTTTTAGGCATGCCCTCAGACGGTACATATGCGCAGTATGTGGCTGTTCCGGCTGAGAATGTTTATCCAAAGCCTGATTATTTATCTTTAGAAGAGGCAGCCGCTTTGCCGTTATCCGCGTTGACTGCCTATCGGGCAGTTGCGGTGAGGGGAGAAGTGAAAGAAGGAGAGACCGTATTGATCCCTGGAATTGGCAGTGGGGTAGCCTTGTATGCTTTGCAAATAGCTGTGAGTCTTGGAGCAAAGGTGTTTGTTACATCGAGTGACGATGAGAAGATTAAGAGAGCAGTAGAATTAGGTGCTGCCGGCGGAGTAAATTACGGCTCGGATACATATGTGAAAGAACTGAAGAAATTAATGGGACAAGCTGATGTATCTATTGATGGTGTAGGCGGCAGCACATTCAACGATTTGATTTATTTATCAAAGCCAGGTGCACGAATTGTGAATTTCGGTTCTACTGCCGGACCGGTTCCGGAACTTGTTCTTCCGCGTCTTTTCTTTAAGCATTTAGATGTGAAAGGAACGACAATGGGGAGTCCGAAAGACTTTGAAGAAATGCTCCAATTCTTTGCAAAGCACGAAATACGCCCGATTATTGATCGAGCCTTTCCTCTTGAACAGGCAGAAGAGGCCCAGTTATATATGGAGAAAGGAAAGCAATTTGGGAAGATCATGTTAGAGATACCAGAAGCTGAATAGATCATTTAGCTTCTCGCTTGTTAACTAAGCCATTCACCTTTCTTGCTTTTTAAAGGAGCCTAGGTGAATGGCTGAAATTTTAAGCAAAAAAGGCATTGACCGAATCTAAAACAGGTGGTATAGTATTAATTGCTGACTAACAAAGTCCCATACGGCTAAAAGAGAAATAAAAAAGTTATTGACTTTGGAAGTTGATGAGTGTTATAATATATAGGCAACGTTAAGTTGTTGGGTATTGATCTTTGAAAACTGAACAAAATACATGCCAGTTAATTCTTGATTTATTTATTTTATGAGCAATCAAACATCTTTTTGGAGAGTTTGA
>NZ_JWJE02000044.1 GCF_000812025.2 Bacillus thermotolerans | reverse complement strand
AAAAGAAGGCCTCCGGCTTCTTCAAGAAGAGCTGGCTACGGCTTAAGATTTCCGTGTCCCATACACCGCTGGAACGGCGGGGTGTGCCTGCCGATGCTACGGCTGCGGGCTGCGGCGTCGGGTACTGTTTTTTAACAGTAATGGAGGGACAGTAAGCCCTGGGAACAGCCAGGCAAGTCCTGATGAAGCAGGAATTCTACGACGACAAGTCTTAGGGTTTTACTGCCCGAAAGGGCAATAGAATCCCGCGACTTTAGTCGTGGGAGGTTCAAAAAGAATCCTTCCAAACAACGAAAATGGACGTAGTAATGGATATGTCGATGAATGCAGAAGGCAACGAGCTGCAAACCTCTCAAACGATGAATATGGTGTACAGCAACTTTAATAAGGTTGAGCCTATTCAAGTACCTGAAGAAGTAATAAATAGCGCGCAGGAAATGCCGATGCCAGAAGCTGCACAGTAAAAGCATCAGAAACCATGCGTTTAAGTGAAGCCCCGTTTTCTAGAAACGGGGCTTTTCTTGAGGAGCTGATTCCATAAGGACTATGCCTCCTGCCGCAATTATTTTCTTCGCGTTTCAACCGGCCCGCTGCAGGTGAGCATTGTGATATAATATATAAAGAATATTCAATAAAACAAAGTCGTTTTGAGCGAGTTTTTCTTTATTTTTTGTTAAAGTAAAGGAAAGTACATAGTAAAGGGGAGAGAAAAATGGATAAAGCGGAAAAACAAGCAGTATTTAAAGAAGTCATGGGGAATTACCCAACAGGTGTAACAGTTGTAACGGGCGTGACGGAGGACGGAACACCGGTTGGCTTAACGGTTAATTCCTTCGCATCTGTCTCACTGGACCCTTTGATGGTGCTTTGGTCCATTGACCATGGTGTATCCACAATTAAAGCCTTTACAGAAGGCGGCAAGTTCGCTGTGCACGTGCTTGCGGGCGATCAAAAGGATTTATGCATGACGTTCGCTACGAAAGGCGTGGACCGCTTCAGCCAATGCAAGTGGGAAATGTCTGAAAATGGTCTCCCTATTATCGAGGGAGCGTTCGGCGTATTCGAATGTGAGACATTTAAAGCTGTAGAAGCTGGCGATCATACAGTGCTGATTGGGAATGTCAAGGACATTCAAATTGATAAGAGCAAGGATCCAATGCTTTATCACCGTCGTGCTTTTGGTCCTATTCCAGCTGAGTTCTATACAGACAAATAAAAGTGATAGCCCGCTGCTTCCTGGCAACGGGTATTTTACTTTTGGGAAGGCAGGGAGCACCATTTGGAAACTTTCACATACCCTACAATAAAGCCTCTTTAACAGGGAGTGAGAGCAGGTGGCTCGCTTAATTGAAACAGATGGATTAATTATTAATATTTTTGGCAGTATCAAAATCAATAACATGCAAAACACAGCTTCGTTCAATACGGGAGAGTCTTCGTTAACGAATCTCCATAGCCAAAATAAGACCATCTCGCTGGGCCAGACATACGGGGACTTCGATGTCATTAATCAGTCGCCGGTTGGTTCTCCTATTATTGATAATGATGCGATTGATAATCCACTGAAGTCCAAGCAAACCGAGGTTGGGCTGGAGGATTAAAGATCGTAAGCAAGAAGACGATTGTCCAATATAGGGGCAATCGTTTTTTTTCTGAGTTCTGGCTAGCTCTTCTCTGTTTCTCTGTCACACATCAGCGCAAGCGGATAATTCAGCAGCAAATGCTTCTCAGCTTCCTCCAAGTGTTCGGCTGCTTGTGTAAAGAGAAAGCTCCATTCCTCTGCTGTTAGTTCAGTCAGGGAAAGATCAAAGGATACTTGTTTAATCGTTTGAGCATACAAAGCATTTAGATGGTGGACATACAATTCTAATTGCTCCTTCTGCACAAGCGGCTGAAGGATGGAGAAAAGGAGAGCATGCAAGGCATAAGCATGCTCCTCAAGCTGTTTGAGAGTAGACGGAAGCTGCTTTATCTGCAGTCCCTCTTTTATTGCCTGAAGCATGCTTTGGGCATTAGGGTGGCCGGAGGAGAGCTGAAGCTTTTCTGCCTGTACTTTTTGTCTCTTCAAATGGTTTACCTTCACTTCTCCTGGCAGTAAATATTGAAGAATCATGAGAGCAATGAACAGCGCCTTGGCTTGTTCCTCCAGGCTGTCAGCTGCCTCCATACGAATGGAGGAGGGAATATAAACACGGGTAGAATGGCTTGAAGGGAGGGGCAGTTCATCTAATAAGGCTAAGACATTCTCATAAAAACGGTCGAAAGGGGCGCTTGTCTGCCAAGAGCGCTTAATATCATTCCATACGGCCTTGAGCACGGGCTTTCTGACAGCCAGTCTTTGAAGAAAGCGGGGAACTTGGTTTATATTTAATAAAGATTGACTGTCTTGATAAATTGATTGGATCTCTTTATCCGCTTTCTGTGGAGAGAGGAGTGCTTCTTCCTTTTTGCTTCCTTTTTGGGTCAGACCGATGCCGACTGTTCCCGTTCCCTCTACCTCCGTTATCTTGATCTCTCCAATGAAAAAACGATGAAGGCTGTTTTCGCTTATCCTTTCTTGTTCGATGAGATGCCCGAGCTGAAAAGTGCCTTTTACTTTCTCTATTTTTATCCTTTGAATGTGGTATTCGAATATGTTGGCTAATTGTCCGTACAGGTAAGGTTCGTTATCTGGCTTCTTGGAGAAGGCGGGCATGCATAACACTCCTTATGAAGGGCCGTAGCTGGGCAGGCTGCCTGCAGCCGGTTCTGCCTCATTCTTTTGTGCAGAGGTGAATAAACTATTCCATACTTATTCAAATGGGGGGAGCTGTATGAATCATAGCCAGCCTAAGCAGGAGGTCCGCACGCCAAGAATGGATTTGTTTGAATTGGAGAGCTCTTATTATTTGCGTCTCAGCCTTCCAGGAGTTAAGAGGGAAAACATGCGCCTTTTCTTTAATGAACGAGGGCTGCTGGAGGTAAAGGGAAAGGTTATTACCGCTCTCCCTAAGCAGCTCAAACACACTATTACTCAGGAAATCTATGAAGGGCCTTTCCACCGTACGATTGAGCTGCCAGGAGAAGTGAACAGGCAAACGGTACGGTTCAACTATGAGGGAGGAGTTTTAGAGATTTTCCTGGAGAAGCAGCTATAACTATTTCTTGCCTAGGCAAGTAGAAGCCCGGCTTTCGTTAGCCGGGCTTCTTGGTTAGCGGATGGGTTGATGATATGCATAGTAAGGACCAGGTACAGCTGGATAATATGGATAATAAAATAATGGACGGGAGACGGGGCCTGTGTGAGAAACCATTTTCTCGGCTACGTCTGAATCGTTGACAGGTGATTGATAGGGGCGCATGTGAATATTAGAGCCGTCTCCGTAGGCGCTCCCTACTCCGTTCGTTGTTTTAGATTGGCTGGCTGGTGCTTTATATTCGGCTGTTCCGACGACGAGTGAAGAGGTGCCTGAAATCTGCATCACCTTCAATTGACCAATATTAATTTCAAACTGAGGAATGACCGTTCCCTCCATTCTGTCATTTAAAAATCAAATGGGATGTCTAATCTCTCTTTTTTCTTTTTCAGCGTGTAGGTGAGTACCCCATGTTCATAGCTGAACGAGTAATCAGCAGTGTCTACTGGAGTTCGAAAACAAATGTCACGTTCATACGGCTGTTGGGGCAGCTCGCTCTTGACAAGCGTCTGGGCGTCGCCAGGTTTAGAAGAGGGGGAGTGAATGTGCAGGACGGCTGTCTGGTCATTATGAAAACGCAGCCTCACCTGCTGGAAGTTTGCGAGACCAGGTATGATAACGGATAAGTAAATATAGTCTTCGCTTTCCCAGATTTCAATAGGAAAGAGTTGAATGGACTGGTGTTTGTTCATGCTTAGCTGATGAACTTGCGACCAGAAATCCTCATTCAAAATAGAATGGTAATGCTTGATCATGCTTTTGACCTCGTGCAGGTGCTCCATCGGAAAAACCGGATGGTCCGCCTGCTGAAAAGGGTAGTTCCCCTTCCGCTTAAAGCTGTTCATCGCATCCATCGTCCCTTCTCCTTTCAGACAGGATGATATAGTAACATATTCAGATAGGCGCCTATTGGTTCATGCTGGTGCGGGCGTTTGTCCTTCAATTAGGTTTTTCTGAAAAAACTATCATCTCCGTTATTCCCGGTTTCTCACTTATAATAATTTTGACTTAGGATGGGAGAAAGGAGAAGGTAGATGAAGAATGTAATAAGCATCATTATTGGCTCGTTTCTTGTAGGAGTGGCGTATAACTTTTTTCTAATTCCGCATGAAGTGCTTAGCAGCGGACTTAGCGGCATAGCCATTATGTTCGGGCTCATTACCCCGCTTAATACAGGTACGGTCAACTTCCTTTTGAATCTGCCGCTGCTGATTCTTGGCTTTCTGATGCTGGGCAAGCGGTTTATCGCTTACACGATTCTGTCGGTAGTAGCTATTTCGGTCAGTCTGTATGTCATTCCAATTGTGCCGTTGTCCACTGAACCGATTTTGTCAGCTATCTTCGGCGGAGTCATTACCGGGTTCGGCATTGGTCTTGTGTTCCGGGCTTCTGGGTCATCTGGCGGATTCGATATTATTGCCATGCTGCTGGCGCAAAAGAAGGAATTTCCACTCGGTTCCTTATTGACAGCGATGAATGGGGTCGTTGTGCTGGCCTCCGGGTTTATTTTCAGCTGGGATGCGGCTCTTCATACGATGATCGCGATTTTTGCAACAGGGAAAGTCATTGATATGATTCATACAAGCCATGTTAAGCTGACGTTAACCATTATTACTTCTAAAGGGGAAGAAGTGAAGGAGCAGCTTTTGGCTAACTTATACCGCGGTGTGACGCTAATGAACGGTGAGGGAGCATACACAGGCGAGGGCCGGGCTATTCTGGTTACGGTGATCGCCCGTCATCAGCTGACAGATGTTAAGAAAATGATTCAAGAAGCGGATGCTTGTGCTTTTGTCAATATTACACCGACACTGGAGGTTATGGGATTATTCCATAAAGCCTCTTAAAACATATCATCTTCACGAAGAAAGCAAGCCTTTTCCACAAGGAGAGAAGGCTTGCTTTTCTCATTCCTTCAGTTGTTGTGGTAAGCTGGGATAAAAAATATTTCCTCAAAAAGAAGGAGATTCCCACTCATTTCGCGAATTGCCCATTTGGCAAGAAATAAACCACAACAAAAGAGGGATACATATGAAAACATGGAAGATTGCAGTGATTGCTGGCGATGGAATTGGTCCGGAGGTAATTGACGAAGGGATTAAAGTGCTAAATACAGCGGCGGAAGCAGACGGCACGTTCGCCTTTGACTATACATATTTCCCATGGGGCTGCGAGTATTACACGAAAACCGGAAAAATGATGGATGAAGACGGCATTGAGAAGCTGAAGGAATTCGACGCCATTTATTTGGGAGCCGTCGGTTTCCCGGGAGTGCCGGATCACATTTCGTTATGGGATTTGCTGCTGCGCATTCGCAAGAGTTTTGACCAGTATGTGAACATTCGCCCGGTAAAGCTTCTTGACGGGGCGCATTTGCCGCTTGTCGATGTGGACCGAAAAGACGTGGATATGCTGTTTATCCGCGAGAACAGTGAGGGCGAATACTCCGGAGCGGGCGACTGGCTCTTCAAAGGGCAGCCGCATGAAGTCGTCATGCAAAACGGCGTATTTTCACGCAAAGGCACGGAGCGGATCATTCGCTACGCGTTTGAAACGGCGAAGAAGGAAGGCCGTTCGTTAACGAGCATTTCGAAGGCGAACGCGCTCAATTATTCGATGGTGTTCTGGGATCAAGTATTTGAGGAAGTCAGCGTGGAATATCCGGAGGTCGAGACGGCGTCTTACCTGGTGGACGCGGCGGCGATGCTGATGATTAAAGATCCAAAGCGCTTTGAAGTGGTCGTGACGTCGAATCTGTTCGGCGACATTCTGACGGACCTTGGAGCGGCGCTTGCCGGCGGTATCGGCTTGGCTGCCGGAGCGAACATTAATCCGGAGCGTGACTTCCCGTCCATGTTCGAACCGGTTCACGGTTCTGCGCCGGATATTGCGGGGCAGGGGCTCGCGAACCCGCTTGCGACGATTTGGTCCGCCAGCCAAATGCTCGACTTCTTTGGCTATGAGAACCGCGGCAAGAACGTGCTGCAGGCGATTGAACAGCTGATGGTGGAAGGTGAAGTGTTAACGCCGGATATGAAGGGCTCCGCTTCCACGTCGGAGGTCGGCAGCCGGGTAGCTGAGATCGTGGGAACATTGATTGCAAACGAAAAGAAGTAATTGCATAAAAAAGGAGACCCGTGTGAATAGCGGGTCTCTTTTTTTGTTGTTCAGCCGATTTTATCATCCATTTTTTCCTGGTCGGGCGCTTCTGCTTCGAATTCCTCTTTTTTTGTCAGCAGGCTGACTGCCACGAAGGTAATCGCTGACAGAGGCAGCGCATAGAATAGCGGGTCAATATGAGTCATCGGGTAACCGAATAACGTTTCCCGATTAAAAATCAGCTCTGATAAGCCAAAAGCCGCTGCTTCCTTCTGATGCAGAAAGAGGAAGCCGAAGATACTGATACCAAAGCCGACGAGCATGCTGGCCTTGGCCCCTGCCCTAGTGGAGCGCTTCCAAAAAAGAGTGCCGAGCAGGACAGGAAGAAAGCCGGCTGCACAAATGCCGAACCAGAAAGCGGTCGCTTGCGCAATCACGCCGCCCGGCAGGATATAAGATAAAGCCACAGCAGCGAGGATGCCGATCAATACTCCGATGCGGGAAGCATCCATGCCGAAAAGGGATTTCACGCCGAGTGTCTTCAGAATATCCTGTCCGAATGCAGAGCCTTGCAGATGAATTAAGGAACTAATCGTTGAAATCGCTGCGGATAAGAGTGTAAGGGTAAAGAGATAGACGAACCAATCCGGCATTAAATGATTAATAAAGGCTGGAATAACAAGGTCTACATTGCCTTGCGCAACCTCCATGGCCAGCATGCCCTCTCTTTCATAGAAGTATAGGTTACTGATCGGTCCGAGCATGAAGGCTGCACCGGTCATGAAGAAAATGAATACTCCGCCGACCACCACCGAACGATACAGAGCTTGGTTGTTTTTTACCGTCATAAAGCGCATGATCAGCTGTGGCTGAGCCAGCACGCCGATCCCAACACCCATGATGATCGTGCTTACGAGTGACCACCAGAGCGGTGACCCTAATTCAGGCATAGAGGTCCATCCTCTATGTCCCTGCTCCGCCAGCTCAGGCGGCACGAGGCCTTTTAAGGCGGTTAGCCCGGCGTGGCCATCGATAATGCCGCCTACAGCTTTATATCCCATAAACAAAAAGAGGGACATACCTATGAACATCACAATAGCCGCGAACGCATCAGTATACATAACGGCTTTGATGCCACCGCTTAATACATAGAGACCAACGATGATGGCCAGTACGAGAAGGGCGACATTATAGTTCATGGAGAGTGTTTCCTGAAGGAAGCGACCGCCGCCGACAAGCACAATGCTGGTGTATGCCGGCATTAAGATGAAAATAACCAAGCCCGCAAAAACGGTAATAAATTTAGATTGGAAACGCTTACCTAAAAGTTCGGCAAAGGTATATGCTCCAAGCTGATTGGATAGCTTCCGTATACGCGTGCCGAAGAATACAAACGAAAGAAAGACACCAAACACAATATTCAAGAAGCAGAGCCATAGAAGTCCAAAGCCATGTGAGGCGGAAACTCCGCCAAACCCAATGAGAGAGGATGTGCTGATAAAGGTAGCTCCATAAGAGAGTGCCATGACAGTCGGGTGAATCTGGCGGCCGCCCACTAAGTAATCTGCTTCGGTGCGGGTCGTTTTATAGCCATAGTAGGCCAGCGCTGACATAATACCGGTATATACGAGAATCATTGGGATTAAAATGGTAAAGTTCATATGCCTTATTCCTCCTCCCCGCGATTCCACATAATGACTCCAAAGGCAACACAGCCAATCATAGAAACAATAGTACCGATCCAGGCAAGTGCAATAATCGGATCTTCCATTCCAAGCATTGTATCCCTCCTATTAGTTAGAATATTCAAATTATTGTCTATAGACTATTCCTATCATACAAGGTAGTTATTGAAAAAAATATAGCCTTTTCGCAGATTTGCATACTTGTTCTGTATGGAGAGTATAGTCTTTTCATATGGGAACACAGGGGGGGATAGACAGGAAAAATGGAAGATGGGGCAGCTTCCCCCTATCTTCCATCGGCTGCTAGTTCTATAGATTGAAAGGTTTCGATAAAGCGCTGGGCTTTCTTGGATAAATAGCGGTCTTTGAGCCAGATTACGGCTGATTCCGACTCAATAAGACAATCTTCAAGAGGGACCATCTTTAAGCCTTGCATAGAAAAAGAGGGCAAGGTGGATTTGGGCAAAAGTGCTACACCCAGGCCCGAACGCACAAGAGAAAGAAGCATGGCCGCATCAGGACAATCACAAATGATATTTGGTTCAAGCTGATGCTCCTTCAGCTTATTGACAACAAGTTCGTAAAGACCAACCCCGTTGGTACGATGCAGCAGCATAAGCGGCATATCACTAAGCTGCTTTGTTTGAAGAGCCGAAGGGACAGACCACGATTCAGGCAACACAGCCACGAATTGATCAGTCGGCAAAGGGAGACAGGAGAAATCCTCCATATCAAGCGGGAGTCGAACGATGGCTAATTCTACCTCTCTGCTTCTTACATAGTCCGCAAGCAATGATGAATCTCCTTCTTTTAGACGAAAGGTGACGAGTGGATAATTCTCTCTGAAATAAAGAAGCCGCTCGGGAATATAGGAGAAGCAGGTTTTCACGGAGCCAATCGATAATACTCCTTTCAAGCCATCACCTACTTCCTTTACTTCTAATACAGCCTCTTCTACCTTCTCCAGCAAATGTTTGGCCTTTTGATAAAGTACTTCTCCTGCTTCTGTTAATTCAAGGCTTCGAGCTTTTCGTTCGAATAGAAGAATTCCTAGTTCGTCCTCCAGTGACTTCAGCTGCTGGCTCAAAGGCGGCTGAGCGATGTGAAGCCGTTTGGCGGCCCGTGTAATTTGTTTCTCCTCAGCGATCGCTGTGAAATAGCGAAGTTGACGGATGTCCAATAGGATACCTCCCTTTCTACTCATACGTTTTTTGTATGGATTACAAATTTTTTAAATATTTTTAATATTGTTAGTCCCATGATAAGTTATTTTTGAAAGCGATACCACTACAAAATTAGTTTTTCTAGTGATTTTCATTTAATTATTTAATCACAAGGCACATATACACAATAAGGTGCCAGAAATAAAAAAGGAGAGAGAGCATATGTCAAAAATCCAAGAAGCAAAAGAAAAATTAAAAGGATCGATTGCCCCGGTGATTACACCGTTTAAGCAGGATGAAAGCCTGGACCTGGAAACATTCAAAAGCTTAATTAATTGGCAGATTGAAAGCGGAAGCCATGGCATTTCAGTGACAGGTACATCTGGTGAGCCGAGCTCCTTAACAGTGGAAGAAAGAGAGCAGGTGATGGAAACAGCTGTAAAAACGATCGGCGGCCGCGTACCATTTGCACCTGGCACAGGCTCGGTAAACCATAACGAAGCGCTTCGTTTAACGAAAGCGGCCCAGGAAATGGGAGCGGACGCTGCCATGGTCATCGTGCCTTATTACAATAAACCTTCCCAGCATGCGCTTTATAACCACTACAAAACGATTGCGGATGCGGTGGATATTCCAATTATCATCTATAACATTCCAGGACGCACGGGTGTCAACATGGAAGTAAAAACGCTTAAGCGTTTAGTGGAAGACTGCCCGAACATTATCGGAGCGAAGGAGTCAAATAAAGATTTCGAACATGTGAACCGCGTACTTTTAAACTGCGGGCGGGATTTCAAATTGTTCTCCGGAATTGAGCTGCTTTGCTATCCGATGCTTGCGATCGGCGGATCAGGCTCTATTAGTGCGACAGCAAACGTGGCGCCGGCACAGGTAGCAGAAATGCATAACGCATTTGCCGAAGGAAACATTGAGCGGGCACTTGAGCTCCATTACGAATTGATGCCGCTCAACGATGTTCTGTTTAAAGATACCAATCCGGCACCAGTGAAAGCAGCACTTGGCATGATGGGCAAAATCGAGCCGGTTCTCCGCAAGCCGATGGCGCTGCCTACACAGGAGCTTCAAGAGGAAATTCGCGAAGTATTGAAGTCTTATAATATCTTGCCGGCAGGCGTATCAGCCAACTAAACAACAGATAAGGAGTTGAATCTTGATGCCAGTACAAACAGCTGGGCAAATTGAATTGGTACACAAACGCGTAAAAGATGTGAAATTATACATCGATGGCGAATTTATAGAGTCTGTATCTGGAAAGACCTTTGAAAATGTCAATCCGTTTACAAACGAAGTGAATAACCTGGTAGCGGAAGGCGGCAAAGAAGAAATTGATCGAGCAGTTGCGGCCGCAAAAAGAGCATTTGAAGAAGGCCCTTGGGGACGAATGAAGCTAGAAGAACGTCTTTCTTGTATTCATCGTATTGCTGATTTGATCGATGACGCTGCAGAAGAGATTGCTTACTTGGAATCACTGGATACAGGGCTTCCAATCAGCCAGACGCGCAAGCAGACAGCACGCGCAGCGAAAAACTTCCGCTTCTATGCCAGCATGGTGGAAACGGGTCTGCATGGAGATTCCTACCCGGTGGATGATGAATTTATTAATTACACTGTGTACAAACCGCTTGGACCAATCGGTTTGATTACACCGTGGAATGCGCCATTTATGCTCGAAACGTGGAAGGTCGCTCCCGCCCTGGCTACAGGCAATACGGTTATTTTAAAGCCGGCTGAGCTCTCTCCTTTAACGGCGAATAAGCTCGCCGAAATCATGGATCAAGCAGGGTTGCCGAAAGGTGTATTTAATGTCGTACATGGGTTTGGTGAAACGGCCGGAGCCGCATTGGTTGCTCATCCGGATGTCAAAGCCATTTCATTCACAGGAGAAACTACGACCGGCTCAACGATTATTAAAAATGCAGCCGATACGTTAAAGAAAACATCCATGGAGCTCGGAGGAAAGTCGCCATTAATCGTATTTGATGATGCCGACTTGGATCGTGCGCTGGATGCCGCGGTATGGGGCATTTTCTCCTTCAACGGCGAGCGTTGCACAGCCAACTCCCGTGTCTTCCTGCATAAAAACATTAAAGACGAATTTGTCGAGAAGCTGAAGCAGCGGGTGATGAAGATCAAAATCGGTGATCCAATGGATACCGGCACGCAGCTTGGCCCGCTGATTGAAAAACAGCATTTCAACAAAGTAAACAGCTACATTGAGCTGGCAAAGGAAGAGGGCTGTGAAGTTATTCAAGGCATAGTGCCGGAGGAAGTAAAAGCCGGCAACTTTGTTCCGCCGACGCTGCTTCTAAATGCAAAGAATGAAATGAGAGTCTGCCAGGAAGAAATCTTTGGTCCTGTCATGGCAGTCATTGAATTTGAAGAGGAAGAAGAAGTCATTAAGGCAGCAAACGACGTCCGTTACGGTCTTGCGGGGTTTGTCTGGACGAATGACATGAAGCGCGGACACCGCGTTGCACAGGCGGTGGAGGCCGGCATGATCTGGATCAATGCGCAAAACGTACGCGACCTGCGCATCCCATTTGGCGGCATGAAGGATAGCGGAATCGGACGCGAAGGCGGCCGTTATGCGCTGTTTGAGTTTTATACCGAACCAAAGGTCATTCATGTATCGATCGGAGACCATCACATTCCTCAGTTTGGAAAATAAACGACCAATTTTATAAAAAACGAGCAAAGGGGAGAGTTATATGCCAGCAAAAACAGGCAAGGAATACATCGAACGTGTAGACCAGGCGCAAGCCAATGTATGGGTAAACGGAGAACAAGTAAAGGGAAAATTCTCCGAGCACCCTGTGTTTAAAGGAGTCATGAAATCACAAGCCGAGCTGTATGATATGCAGCATGAAGAGGATAAGAAAGACATTATGACCTATGTGTCACCAACGACAGGTGCGCGCGTCGGTACATCTTTTATCCAGCCAAGAACGAAGGAAGATTTAGAAAAGCGCCGTAAAATGATGCAGGCATGGGCAAAGCATACGAATGGAATGATGGGACGGACAGCTGATTATATCAATGTTGGGATTATGGCTTACGGAGCAGCTGCTGACATGTTCGGCAAGCAAGACTCGTTCTATGCTCAAAACATGAGAAACTATTACGAATACTGCCGTGAAAATGACTTGTCATTAACGCACACATTGATCCAGCCGCAGGTAAACCGCGGCGTCAATTCGGCGAAGCTTCCAGACCCATATATTGCTGCTCGTATTAAAGAGAAAACATCTGAAGGAGTCGTCATTAAAGGGGCGCGATTGCTCGCAACACAAGGGGCCATCACCGACGAAATCATGGTATTCCCTTCCACTGTCCTAAAACAGTCCGAAGAAGAAAATCCATATGCTTTCGCTTTCTCTATTCCGAATAATGCACCTGGATTAAAGTTCATTTGCCGCGAGTCGTATGACTACGGCAAGTCTAACTTTGACCATCCGCTTGCTTCACGCTTTGAAGAAATGGATACGATTGTCGTCTTTGATGACGTCGTTGTTCCTTGGGATCGTGTATTTGCCCTGGGTGATTCTAACGTATGTAACCAGGCTTACAACGAGAGTAACGCGGTCGTTCACATGACACACCAAGTTATTTCCAAAAACGTAGCGAAAACAGAATACATTCTGGGGTTAGTTCAATTAATGGTAGAAACGATTAATATCGGCCAATTCCAGCACGTTCAAGAAAAAGTCTCCGAAGTCATCATTGCTCTTGAAACAATGAAAGCATACTTAACGGCTTCAGAAGCAAATGCAAAGGTAGATAAGTGGGGAATTATGACACCAGACTTTGGACCGTTAAATGCGGCTCGTCATTATTACCCAAAAATCTACCCGCGCTTCGCTGAAATTATCCAGCAGCTTGGCGCAAGCGGTTTAATGGCTGTTCCAACAGAAGCGGACTTCCAGTCAGAAATCCGACCAGACCTTGATAAATACTTGCAGTCGGCTACAGGCAATGCGTATGACCGCGTGAAGCTGTACCGTCTTGCTTGGGATACAGCGATGAGTGCGTTCGGTTCCAGACAAACATTGTATGAGCGCTTCTTCTTCGGTGATCCAGTTCGAATGGCAAGTGCTTTGTATAACGGCTATAACAAGCAAGAGTATGTAGACCGGGTGAAGGAATTTTTAGACCGTTCAGAAGAACTCATTGAAAACAATTAGTAACGGAAAGCAAATCAGAATAGAAAAGGGGGAAACAGCTATGGATTTTAATATTATCCGCATTGCAAGAACCGTCCTGCATGTCAAAGACTTGGAGCGCTCTAAAAAGTTTTATGTGGACGCCTTAGGGATGATTGAAACAGAGACGAAGGATGGAAGCCTTTATTTAAGGGGCCTGGAAGAACATATTCACCACAGCTTAGTTCTCAAGCAGTCTGATAAAGTCGGCGTCCAGGCGCTTGGCTACAAAGTGGAAAAGGAAGCGGACCTTGACAAGCTGGAAGCTTTCTTCAAATCAAAGGGCTTGAAAACGAAGTGGCTCGAAAAAGGCACCCAGCATGCGATTGGCCGTGCGCTCCATGTTCATGATGTGTCAGGCATGCCGCTTGAGTTCTTCTGTGAAATGGAAAAGGCGGAGCGTCTGCTTCAGCGCTATGACCTGTATAAGGGCGCGCGAATTCAGCGGATTGATCACGTAAACTGTGCTGTTCCGGATGTAGAAAAAGCGTACGACTTCTTTATTAAAGAGCTGGGCTTTGCCTGCTCCGAATATACGGCGACAGAGGATGACCGCATTTGGGCGGCATGGCTGCACCGGAAGCCAACCGTTCATGATCAGGCGTTTATGAATGGAGAGGGACCGCGCCTGCATCATTTCGCCTACTGGCTGCCAGATCCATTAGCCTTGATTCACTGCTGTGACGTACTGGCTTCACTCGGCTACGCCGACAGCATTGAGCGCGGTCCGGGTCGCCACGGTTTATCGAACGCCTTCTTTCTTTACTTAAGAGATCCGGATGGTCACCGTATTGAGCTGTATAACGGCGACTATCTAACAAGTGACCCTGACTTTGAACCAGTTCGCTGGGAGCTGAACGACCCGCGCCGTCAGACGTTCTGGGGAGCAAAGGCGCCAGACAGCTGGTTCAACGAAACTTCTCCGTTCCTTGATATTGAAACGGGAGAAGAAATCAAAGCAGAGCCAGCCAAGCTGGCACAGAAGAAGCCTGAATTTATTATTTAAACGGAGGTATATATGATGGATGACCGCTTATTCCGAAGCGCCATGGGGAAGTTTGCTACAGGCGTGACAGTCATTACAACGGAGGTGGACGGTAAAGCGCATGGCATGACGGCAAATGCCTTCATGTCCGTGTCGCTCAACCCAAAATTGGTTCTTATCTCCATTGGAGAAAAAGCAAGAATGCTAGATAGAATTCACCAATCCGGTACTTTTGCAGTCAATATTCTATCAGCCGAGCAGAAGGAGGTTTCCATGCTGTTCGCCGGACAAATCAAAGAAGAAAAGAAAGTCGAATTTGAATATATTCAAGGCGTGCCCACTGTGAAAGGAGCACTGGCGAACGTAGTCTGTAAGGTTCATTCCTCACAGGTGGCTGGAGACCATACGCTGTTCATTGGTGAAGTCCAGGATATTGTCCTTCAGGATGGGACGCCGCTTACCTTCTTTGAAGGCAAATACGGACGACTGGCAGAGGAACAACTGATTTAACGAAAATGGAAAGGAGACGTGCAATCGATGGAAACGTACTACTTGGAACAGCTGGATGATACCGAAAAAATCAAAATCACTCCATGCGTACTCGCACTCGGGTTTTTTGACGGCGTCCATATCGGACATCGGGGGATTTTGGAAACCGCCCGGCAGGCAGCTAAGGAAACAGGATACGCCTTCAGTGTGATGACCTTTTATCCTCATCCGAAGGATATCCTGTTTCCTGACCGGGAGCCGATGACGTATTTAACACCGCTCCCTGTAAAAGAAGAGCGCTTTCGAGAGCTGGGAGTAGATCAGCTGTTCATCGTCAAGTTTACACCTGAGTTTGCACGTCTTTCACCCGAAGCGTTTATCGGCCGGTATATCCTTGCTCTTCAATGCAAGCATGTCGTTGCCGGCTTTGATTATCATTACGGCCATAAGGGCAAGGGGAACATGGGTACATTAACCGAAGCGGGACGCGGCTTGTTCGATGTCACGACTGTACAGAAAATTACCGATCAGGAAGAGAAAGTCAGTTCAACAGCTATCCGCGAGCGGCTTGCGGCAGGGCGTGTTGAGGAGGTTCCCCGCTTACTAGGTGACTTCTATGAAGTAATGGGGGAAGTGAAACAGCCTTCTCTGTTTTATAGAAACTATCAGTTTATGAAGGTAGATGTACAGGAAGAATATCGTCTGCCAAAGCCAGGGGTATATGTGGTCAAAGCTGAAGTAGACGGCCGCCTATACATGGGGGTTTGCCAGCAAATGTCGTCAACAGGGCGACAGTCCACTTTGCTCATTCAATTGAAGGATTGTTTGACTGATATATCCGGCAAAGAAGTGAAAATCAAATGGATAGAACATATATACAGCAGATATAGAGAGACATCCGGTATGTATGATTATATACAGCGCGACGAAATGGTCATTTAATGACGAGCTTATTTTTAATAGGAAAAAGGGGAGGCTGTGACTCGGCTTCCCTTTTCCCCTGTGAGGAGTGAAGAGATGGTAAAGGCAAAACGACAAGACAAACTGCAGCCAGACGAAAGCAATGTGAAGGTACCTGAAGAAGTTGTTGAAAGAAAAGGAGACTCTTTCCAAGTGAATGAGCTCCCGTCCGATGTCCCGGTTTCTGGAACCGTGTACGGCACACTCTTAAATTATCAGGGTGCGCTTGAAGCTCTAGGCGAAGCCGTCCATGAAGCACCGTATAAAGCCCCTCCACAAGCGCCCATTCTTTATATCAAGCCGTTGAATACAATGAACAGCCACAAACGGCCTATCCCGCTTCCAAGTGGGGAGGAAGAATTGGAAGTAGGCGCCTCGCTGGCTCTTATCATTGGCCGTACAGCTACCAGAGTAAGGGAGGAGGAAGCTCTTGAGTATATAGCAGGCTATACGGTCGCCAATGATGTGAGTATTCCGCATGACAGTGTCTACCGGCCAGCAATTAAGCAAAAGGCAAGAGATGGCTTTTGTCCGATCGGCCCGTGGATAACGGATAAAGAAGCGGTATCAGACATTAACCAAGTGAGCATCCGCGTGTATATTAACGGCCAGCTTCGCCAGGAGAATACGACAGCCCATTGGATCCGCCCAGCTGCCCAGCTGTTAGCGGACGTAACTGAGTTTATGACACTGCATAAAGGAGATGTTCTTTTGACGGGTGTACCGGAAGGAGCGCCTCGCGTGAAGGCGGGAGATACAGTTCGCATTGAGATTGATGGGATCGGTATATTAGAAAACCACGTTATGTGTGAAGAGGAGCTTACAAAGGAGGGGATTCGATGAGAAGGGCAAGAGTGGCTTACGCAGGTGCGGTTCATGAAGCGGTAGAAGCGGATAAAGGGCTGCGGCTGAACGATGGCCGGCTAGTAACCGAGCAGGAGGTCGTCTGGCTGCCGCCGGTTGAGCCGAAGACGGTGTTTGCGCTTGGTTTAAATTATGCAGACCATGCGGCCGAGCTGTCTTTCAAAGCACCGGAAGAGCCGCTTGTATTTTTAAAAGGACCGAACACATTCATTGGACACCACGGCCAGACACGCCGTCCGGCTGCTGTGACGTATATGCACTACGAATGCGAGCTAGCTGTAGTCATTGGAAAAACGGGCCGCAACATTCAAAGAGATAGGGCGTATGACTATGTAGCAGGCTACACGATTGCGAATGATTATGCCATCCGCGATTACCTGGAGAATTATTACCGGCCGAATCTGCGGGTGAAAAACCGCGACACATGTACGCCTATTGGCCCGTGGTTTGTCGACAAAGACGATGTGCCTGATCCGATGAATCTCGCCTTAAGAACATACGTCAACGGGAATCTTACTCAGGAAGGCAGTACAAAAGATATGGTGTTTGACATTCCTTACTTGATTGAATATTTAAGCAGTTTTATGACCTTAAATGAAGGCGATCTGATTTTAACTGGTACACCGAAAGGATCGGTTGATACAAAGGTGGGGGATGAAGTCATTACTGAAATTGAAGGGCTTGGCCGACTTGTAAATACGATTGTTGGTGATGAAGCGTTCGGTATTTCAGAGGCGGCTCAAGCAGCTTCTAACCAGGCGACATAGAAGAGGAGGGGGAAAAGATGCCGCACGTCATTATTGAATACACGGACAATATAAAAGAAAGAGCAAATATCCCTGATCTTTTACAAAAGATCAATGATTCTCTTGTGGCTAAAGGAGATGTCTTTCCAATCGGGGGCATCCGTTCTCGAGCAATAGAGTTGAAAGATTATCGTGTAGCGGATGGAACAGAGGATGATGCCTTCGTTCATGCTACAATGAAAATCGGCGCTGGCCGGGCAGAAGAAGAAGTATCCGCTGCCGGTGATGAATTATTTGAGATTATAAAAGATCATTTCGGGGAGCTATTTAAGGAAAGATATTTAGCACTGTCCATGGAGATAGCGGAATTTACGAGAGCAACGTACAAACACAATAATATCCACCAGCGTTATAAAAAGGAGAATCAGCATTAAAAAAGCCCCGGCAGCTCCGGGGCTTTTTTATCAATTATTAATTATTGTCGTTTTGCTCAGCGCGGGCGTTGCCGCCTTTTTCACCAATTTCTTGGTAGAATTCTTTATCATGGTTTTCAGAAGTAGCTTCTCCGCCTTTACGGCCGATTTCTTGGTAGAAATCTTCACCATGATTTTCGGCAGTAGCTTCTCCACCTTTTTGTCCGATCTGTTGGTAGAATTCTTTATTGTGGCTTTCAGCGGTAGCTTCTCCGCCCTTCTTGCCAATTTCTTGATAGAATTCTTTATCGTGGTTCTGAGCAGTGGTTTCTCCGCCCTTGCGTCCAGCTTTCTTCTAAACTCATTTTGTTTTCGTTATTGTTGTCGTTGTTTCGTGCCATATTGTTATCTCTCCTTTTAATTTAATGAATCCTACTTAACTTAGAATCTATTTCCGTTGATTATTTAGTGCTTTCTATCTATTTTTCTTTAACAAAGTCTTTTACAAATAACCGTTATTAGTTGTCGTCGTTTTGCTCAGCACGAGCATTGCCGCCTTTTTCGCCGATTTCTTGGTAGAATTCCTTATCATGGTTTTCAGAAGTAGCTTCTCCACCTTTGCGGCCGATTTCTTGATAGAATTCTTTATCGTGATTTTCAGCGGTAGCTTCTCCGCCCTTCTTACCAATCTCTTGATAGAATTCTTTATCGTGGTTTTGAGCAGTGGTTTCTCCGCCTTTGCGTCCAGCTTCTTCTAAGCTCATTTTATTTTCATTGTTGTTATTGTTGTTTTTTGCCATGTTGAACATCTCCTTTTGTGTATTGAATCGTTCATGGATTCTATTTCCTTTTTCTAATAAAGTTAAACTTTTAATTTATTAGTTACAGTAGATATTACTCTGAATCTCTCTGTTCAGCACGAGCGTTTCCGCCTTTTTCACCAATTTCTTTATAGAACTCTTCTCCGTGATTTTCAGCGGTAGCTTCTCCGCCCTTCTTGCCAATCTCTTGATAGAATTCTTTATCGTGGTTGCGGGCAGTAGCTTCTCCACCCTTGCGTCCAGCTTCTTCTACACTCATCTTTTTGTTGTTTTCTTCATTTCTTGATGCCATTTGTTTTCCTCTCCTTTTGGTGAAGTGTTTGGTGGTGGTGTACGCTTTATATATATCCGGTTTGCATAGAATGAAACATAAATTCAACACATCATTCGTTATAAAGTTACATTAATTGTAAAAATAATAGGCGCTTGTTTTAAAATGGTGGATCTTCATGAGAAAAAATCCTTTCAGCCAACAAAGTACTGCTTGTGTTGTCAGCTGAAAGGATGCCATATTATTGTATGGTGTATTACATACTATGAAAGAAGAAGGGATATTGAATAAGTGGTTCTCCTGAATAGGCAAAGTGAATGAGGAGCTATCCAAGTGTCCACGTGGTTTTATTAATATAGAGAGGGCGTGAGTAATCTCTGCTATACAGCTTGTCTATAAAGACAGAATGGCTAAGCTTTTGGGACAGGTATGAAAAATCCTTATTCCCCAGGCACCTCTATTTTTTTCTTTTCAGAAACTTTACTCCATTTGAATACTTTGTTTAAAAGCTTGTATACGTTTTTGCTTTCTTTTGCTAGAAGTGGTCCTGCAATAGCAAGAATGAGGACATAGAGAGCAGTGAAAGGAGTTAAAATCGGGCTCAATCCTGCTGCAATTCCCAAGTTGGCGACAATAATAGAAAATTCCCCGCGTGCCATAATAGTTAGACCGATGTTTGTGGAAGCTTTGTGAGACAGCTTTGCCTGTCTTCCAGCAAACATCCCAGCAACAACATTCGCTATAATAGTAATTAAAGCAGCCCCTAAAGCTAACCAAATAGCATCGCTTAATGTTGACGGGTCAATACTTAAGCCAAAGCTGAAAAAGAAAATGGCGCCGAAGAAGTCTCTAAATGGAACAACCAAGTGTTCAATTCGGTCTCTATGCTCTGTTTCAGAGAAGACTAGGCCCAGCAGTAAAGCGCCGATTGCTTCCGCTACATGAAGGGTTTCTGAGAAACCAGCCACGAAGAACAGAATAGCAAAAATAACGATAATGAAAATTTCATCTGATTTGATATTTAACCATTTGTTTAGTAGAGGAGTCCCTTTGCGGGCGATAACGAAAAACATCAGCATATAGCCGACTGAGATAAGGACCGAGGTAATGATGCCAAAAACAGACGTGGAACCGGCAAGTAAAACACCTGACATCGTGGTTAAGAATAAAGCTAAAAAGATATCATCGAACAGAATAATCCCAAGGATCAGTTCTGTTTCGGGGTTGGCTGTTCTTTTTAAATCGACAAGGGTTTTAGCGACAATCGCACTGGAAGAGACACTGAGAAGTCCAGCGATGATCAGAGTTTCCATCCATGGCATTCCCGTAAGAAATCCATATAGAAGCCCGAGGACGAAGTTAATAGCTACGTAGACGGTCCCGCCTACCACAATACTTCGTCCTGACTTCGCCAGTTTTCCTACAGAGAATTCCAGCCCCAGATAAAATAACAGGAATAGGACACCCATACGTCCTAGAAATTGAATGATTTCATTACTTTCAATAAAGGTAAGATCAATCAATCCAAATGTCGGGGCATGAGGTCCAACGAGCATCCCTAGAACAATTAAGAACGGAATAATAGAAAAATTAAGTTTATTGGCAAGAAGGGAAGTGACAGCAATTAGTACGAGTGCGGTACCAACTTCAAAGACTAGATTGTCCATTCATGTTCCTCACTTTCTACTAGATAATAAAGTGCTTATCAGCTTTCTTATTTGATTTTTTTCTCCTGAAATGACTAATGTATCGCCAGCTTCGATAATGGTATCTGGACCTGGGTTGTACGTTCTTTTTGTGCCTTTTTCCTTAATGGCAATAACATTTACACCGAAGTTGCTTCTAATATCAACTTCACCGATCGTTCGGTTAATAGCTGGAGCACCCGGCTCTACTTGGTACCATTCAATAATTAAGTCGTCATCAAATGTAAAATCGACTGTATCTAACGATTTAGGATTATATCTCATTCCTCCTAAAATCCCTGCAATTTGTCTGGCTTCCTCATCTGTGAAAGTAGCTGCAGAGACAGCTTCCTCGTGATCATCCGCATCAAAATGATAAATTTCTCTCCGTCCATCATCGTGGATCACGACAACGAGCTTGTCATCATTTTTCGTGATAATTTCAAACTTATAACCAATCCCTGGAAGTTCACTTTCTCTAATATTCATCCTAAATGCCTCCTAAAAGTTAATAAATGAGTAAAGGAAAGATGAAGATATGCTTAATTGACAAGTCCATATCTTCCCGTTTGTTTCGCGCATGGTCTGCTCGGTCATTAGAATGGGATCTGTATCTCCTGAGAAATAAGCCTTTCCTTAGGGGAGCGGTATTGAGATACTCCGCTTGAAGAGCAAATATATACAAGGCTATTTTACAGATTTACATCTATTTCTGTGCGGACCGGTTCATCTTTAGAAACACCGATATATTTCAATGTTTCCGAGGGGGTGGAGTGGTGGAAGTATTTTTGCAAAAGAGAAATAGCTACTCCTTGTTTAAATGCATGGAATCCGAATGTCTTCCGCATGGATTGTGTTCCTACTTTCACTGTTACACCGGCCTTTTCAGCTGCTTCATGAATAATTCTATAGGCTTGCTGCCGGGTAATGGGCTGAGACGACCTAGATGAATGAAATAAAAAAGCAGTCATTTCCCATTTATCCTTTGCAAGAAACTCCTTAAGTGCTTTCTTTACTTTACTGTTTAAATAAATAAATCTCGTTTCACCGCTCCCTTCATCATAAAGTTTTAAGTAGTCGTTGACCTTTTGGTTTTCGCTAACTACATCACTCACTCTTATATTGAGTAATTCTGTAATTTTTAACCCCGTATTGATACCAAAAACAAAGAGCAAGTAATCGCGTGCAGAAGACTTTTTTAACACTTTCTTTATAGATTGAATTTGCCTCTTATCCCTTATAGCTTCCACATATTCCAGAGCTTCCTTCCTCCTTTCTATGTTACTTAATTGTATGATATCATACAATTAAGTAACATAGAATAAAGGAGGTGACATTCAGAGCTATCTGGGTAAAAAAGGTTAAAGACATAATTAAAAATAGTTTTTATATTGAGATAATTGCTTTGGAAAAAGTGTGAAAATAAGATAAAATAGAGATAGAAAGGGGGTAAAAATGAATTTGACCATTGAAAACATTGTCTTGGGTTTATCTCTTTTATTACTAATTGGCGTTCTAAGCGCCAAGTTCTCCGCCAGAATTGGCCTTCCATCTCTCGTTTTCTTCATGGCGGTCGGCATGGTGATGAGCCACTTTATCTTCTTTGACAATGCTTGGCTCGCTCAGCTGATCGCCACCTTCGCACTCGTTATTATTTTATTTGAAGGCGGATTGCAGACGGAATGGGGCAGTGTAAAGACCGTTTACAAGCCGTCCTTATCTTTAGCCACACTTGGAGTGGTTGCTACCACGGTAGCGGTGGGGGTAGCCGCCAAGTTTATTCTCGGCTTAAGCTGGGCAGAAAGCATTCTTGTGGGTGCCATTGTTGGCTCGACAGATGCAGCGGCTGTATTCAGTGTACTCGGCAGTAAAAACATTAAGCCCAAGCTGCGTACCGTGCTCGAAGCAGAATCAGCGTCCAACGATCCAATGGCGATTTTCCTTACAGTTAGTTTAATTCAAGTGATTCAATCCCCTTCCTTTGAACCCTTCCAGTTAATCGCCAGCTTTTTCTGGCAAATGGGGCTTGGTCTAATATTTGGCTTATTATTCGGAAGGATCTCCGTATGGGTCATCAACAAAATTAACCTCGACTCTTCTGGTCTCTATCCAGTTTTATCGATCGCCTTAGCGATTTTCACTTTCAGTATAGTGACAATGATGGGGGCAAGCGGCTTCTTAGCAGTATATGTAATGGCTCTTATTTTGGGTAATTCTGATTTAACGTATCGGCATTCTATTCTTGGATTCAGTGAAGGCTTATCATGGATGATGCAGATTCTCATGTTCATGATTCTCGGTTTGCTTGTCTTTCCGGAAGACTTGATAGATGTGGCCTGGCAGGGGATCGTCCTCGCTATTTTCCTCATGGTCATTGCTCGTCCATTCGGAGTATTCATCAGCTTGCTGTTTACTAAAATGGCCGTCAAGGAGAAGCTGTTTATTTCATGGGCTGGCCTGAAAGGTGCCGTACCAATTATTCTAGGCACATATCCGCTCGTTGAAGGACTTGAAAATGGGCATATCATGTTCAATGTCGTCTTCTTCGTTGTATTGCTGTCCACTATTATTCAAGGGACGACGATTGCCAAGGCAGCGGAGCTGTTAGGAGCAGCAGGACCAGGGAAGAAGGAACAGTCAGCATATAGCCTAGAGCTCATTTCAATTGGCAAGACAAATAGCGAAATGATGGAAATAAGAATTCTTGAAGGTTCCAAGGTAGCCCATCAGCAGATTCAATCCTTAGAGCTGCCTCCAAAAACGCTTATCACCGCCGTTATTCGCGGCGAAAGATTAATCACTCCTGAAGGCTCTACCATGCTCGAACCTAATGATGTGCTGTATATTCTTGCGAAGAAAGACAAGAAAGAGGAACTAAAGAAGATTATTATGCCAAAGGAACAGACAGATCCAAACGGAACGAAGCAAACTGGCTGACCGGTTTTCGCGGTCAGCTTTTTTGCAGTCGTCTTTTTCATTTAGACAAAAAACGGCAGAAGCAGATTTCAGAAGCAAATTGACAAGAAGTTACTTGCGGACAATTATACAAAGACAGATCATTTTGCCACGATGGAGGGGGCCGTGCTATCAGAAAAGCTAGCAGCACAAGGCATTTTGAAGCCAGAAGAAACAGCTATATGAGCGGAGCATACATTTTATAAAAAGAACAATATTCTAAATAGTATAAAAAATTATTTACTTTTTTGTTTCCTGAGGTATAATGAAGTTGAATTGAATAGTGATAACTAGGGGAGTCCAATGAGCTGGGCTGAGAAAGAAACGCGAGGAAGTTTCTTGACTCTTGGGACCTGATCTGGTTCATACCAGCGTGGGGAAGTTAGAATCATCATCAATGTAGTATTCTTCTGTATACATACATGAGCCGGGTCCGATTACGAATGGATACCGGTTTTTTTATGTTTATTTTCACCTTTCCGCTCGCTGGGTGCTATTCTTTCTGAATGCAAAGATGTCATATTTAGAGGAGAGATGAATTCTATGCACCCAACTTCATTAAATGAGAAAAACATTTCTATCATGTCCAATTTTTCAGGAAGCAAAAAGGTTTATATTGAAGGAACCCGGCCTGATATACAGGTGCCGATGAGGGAAATTGAACAAAGCCCGACAGCTGGCAGCTTTGGCGAGGAAGAGAATCCGCCGGTACGTGTGTATGATACAAGCGGACCATACACCGATCCCGCTTATTCGGCAGATATCACGAAAGGTCTCCCAGCCCTCCGCAACTCCTGGATTCACGGGAGAGGAGACGTAGAAGAATACGAGGGCCGCAAAGTGAAGCCTGAAGATAACGGTTATAAGGATGTCAATGATCCGCGCGCTAATGATCAGCAATTTCCTGGGTTAAAGCGCAAGCCGTTGCGGGCAAAGAAAGGCAAAAACGTGACACAGCTTCATTATGCTAAGCAAGGAATCATTACACCAGAAATGGAGTTTGTCGCGCTTAGAGAAAGTATGTCTCCAGAGTTTGTACGGGAAGAAGTAGCTAGGGGCCGCGCCATCATCCCTGCCAATATTAATCACCCCGAGGCTGAGCCGATGATTATTGGACGCAATTTTCATGTGAAAGTAAATGCAAACATTGGCAACTCTGCTGTTTCTTCCTCTATCCATGAAGAGGTGGAAAAGATGACCTGGGCTACGCGCTGGGGAGCAGACACGATGATGGACTTGTCAACTGGAAAAAACATTCATACAACGAGGGAATGGATCATCCGCAATTCGCCTGTACCGGTGGGGACGGTGCCCATTTATCAAGCGCTTGAAAAGGTGAATGGAGTAGCCGAAGACTTAACGTGGGAAGTATACCGCGACACACTCATTGAACAAGCCGAGCAAGGAGTGGACTATTTCACTATACACGCGGGCGTACTGCTGCGCTATGTACCGCTGACAGCTAAGCGTGTAACAGGTATTGTTTCACGCGGCGGTTCGATCATGGCCCAATGGTGCTTATATCACCATAAAGAAAACTTCCTATATACGCACTTTGAGGAAATATGTGAAATCATGAAAGCCTATGATGTCTCTTTTTCCTTAGGTGATGGGCTCCGTCCAGGTTCTATTGCTGATGCGAATGATGAAGCGCAATTTGCTGAATTAGAAACATTAGGTGAGTTAACAAAAATTGCTTGGGAACATGATGTACAAGTAATGGTAGAAGGACCGGGACACGTACCTATGCACCTTATTAAAGAGAATATGGAAAAGCAGCTGGAGGTTTGCCAGGAGGCTCCATTTTATACATTAGGTCCTCTCACAACAGATATTGCACCAGGGTATGATCATATCACCTCTGCCATCGGTGCTGCGATGATCGGCTGGTATGGTACAGCTATGCTTTGTTACGTAACACCTAAAGAACACTTAGGGTTGCCAAACAAAGATGATGTGCGTACGGGCGTTGTAACGTATAAAATTGCTGCTCACGCTGCAGACCTTGCTAAAGGACATCCAGGAGCCCATAAAAGAGACGATGCTCTTTCGAAGGCTCGTTTTGAATTTCGCTGGAGAGATCAATTTAATCTGGCTCTGGATCCTGAAAGATCTCTAGAGTACCATGATGAAACGCTGCCTGCAGAAGGAGCAAAGACCGCTCACTTCTGCTCCATGTGCGGGCCGAAGTTTTGCAGTATGAGAATTTCACAGGACATTCGGAATTACGCGAAGCACAATGATCTCGATGCAGAGAAAGCAATCGAAAAGGGACTGAAGGAAAAGGCAGAGCAATTCAAACAGAGCGGAGGAGAAATCTACCGATGATAAGGGAGAGGCTAGCTGATAGGACAACACAGGAAATCAAAGCAGAGATTAATCAATTGAAAGCAAATCTTGCTCTCTTACACAGTGAGTTAAAAGCTATCGAGCAAAGCTGTCATCATCAATTTAAAGGAAATACCTATTATGAAACTTGCATAAAATGTGATAAGGTTCATACTCTCTATTATTAAGGTCAGTACAGTCAGTAGAATAGAAGAAAGGAGTCTGCGGGGGGAGCAGACTCCTTTCTTCTATAATTAGCGCCATTTGCGTAACGCTAATAACAACACTATAGAAAAAACACGGGTGACAGCTGTTTGAAGCTCCATTCGCTTTCCTCCGGCTTGTGTTAAAAAAGAGGGGGACTGCACGGGATGGCCACCGCACAGTCGACGTGCACATTTTCGGGTGAGAGAAGCAGCAATGGGACTAGTAATGCTGTTCTCATATTTAGAATAATGTAATTGAGAATCAATGTCAACTATAATTGATAATGATTTTCAAATTCATTGAATTTTTTTATTGTCTCTTCTACAATGAAAAAGAACCATTTGAACAATTACGCCTGATCTGATTAGATAAAAAGAAGGATATATGTATAAGGGAGGGGAAGAAAGCATGTGGACAGAAGAAGAAAAGCAGTTTCTTGAAGAGCGATTTCGCTTTCTAATAAAGGAACCGGGGCAAGGGGACATCCGTCTTTCCGGCTTAACGGACCCGGACCAGCTGAATAGATTTCTGAAAGAATCAAGGGAGAAAATTTGCAGTGATAAGCCGAAGGTGGCGGGCTCTATCTTTATGAAGCGCTATGCTTTTCTGCTCGGAGGCGCCCTGGCTTCCTGGTCTATATTCCGGAAGGTGCCGTCCTTGCAGGCAGTTGAAGCCCAATTTCTTCATTACGAAAATGACGGAAAGTGGCTTCCTAAATTCGAAGTGGGTACTTCCTTATCTGAAAGCGGAACACCTGATGAATGGATCAGGCATACAGGAGAAGTAGCTGCTGCTTTAAAGAAAGCAACGAAGCTCTCTGATTTGATTATCTGGGAAAATGTATTTATCCGCGTGTTTAGTCTATATGAGCTTATTCAGAACGACCAAACATTGATTGATATACAGGAGCGGGCGAAAGCAGACTTTGAGTGGCTTCTAGGCAATGAACAGGCTCCGCTGTTTGGTGATTACAATAATAATCCTCTTGCTAGATATAGCCAGACGAAGGTAAAGGTGGAGGGACGGGATGAGAAAATCAGGCCGCGGATGACATGCTGTTTCAGCTACCTGCTCGATAAGCCGGGCGCCAAGAATTGCAAAACCTGCCCTAAAACATGTGTACCCGTCAAAGAAAAATAAGCTTAATGCTCCGCTTCCATTCTTTTCGCCGAGAATCAGAATGGAGGCGTTTTTTGATGATGGAATTTCCTATTTAAATTTTCTAAATTTTCTTTTTAATTGTTGCGAATTTTAGTCAGGTAGGTTATATTATTAGTAGAAAAATGAATGAGCATTCATTCAAGATAAGGGGGTCATTGTAATGGTTCAGCCTATTCAAAAGGCGGCTGTTTTAGGCTCAGGAGTGATGGGCTCGGGGATCGCGGCTCATTTAGCGAATGTTGGTATTCCTACGCTTTTGCTTGACATCGTGCCAGGCGAATTGACGGGAGAAGAGAAAGCGAAGGGTTTAACGTTAGAGGATAAACAAGTAAGAAACAGGCTGGCGGAGGGAGCGTTGAAAAAGCTGATGAGACAAAAGCCTGCACCGCTTACTTCAAAAGCGAACATTCAGCTCATCATCGCTGGAAATTTAGAAGACGACCTTGAAAAGCTAAAGGATGTAGATTGGATTATTGAGGTAGTTGTAGAGAGAATTGACGTGAAGAGGCAGCTGTTTGAGCAGGTCGAAGCCCATCGTAAGGCAGGGAGCATCGTAAGCTCCAATACATCAGGCCTTTCGGTTGAGGCGATGATAGAGGGCCGCTCAGAGGAGTTTAAACGTCATTTCCTCGGAACCCACTTTTTTAATCCGCCGCGCTATTTAAAGCTTCTTGAAATTATCCCAACAAAATACACGGACGAAGAAGTTCTTGAATATATGAAGACATTTGGTGAAGATGCCCTCGGCAAAGGAGTTGTTATAGCGAAGGATACACCAAATTTCATCGCTAACCGTATCGGTACATACGGGCTGCTGAAGGCTGTTCAGGAAATGCAGAATTTTGGCCTGTCAGCAGGGGAGATTGATTCCATTACCGGACCGTTGATCGGGCGCCCGAAAAGCGCCACGTTCCGCACGCTGGATGTGGTGGGGCTGGATACCTTTATCCATGTCGCCAACAATGTATACGAACAGGCAAAAGGAGAAGAGAAGGAGGTATTCCGCGTACCTGAGTTTATGCTTCAAATGCGCCAAAACGGATGGATTGGAGCAAAGAGCGGCCAGGGCTTTTTCAAAAAAGAAGGAAAAACCATTACCGAATTGAACCCGAAAACGATGGAATATGGGGAGCGAAGGAAATTAAAGACGGCCTCTACTGAAATGGCAAAGCAGCAGAGAGGAACAAAAGCCAAATTGAAAACACTTCTCTATGCGGACGATCAAGCAGGAACCTTCTTATGGAAGACGATTGCTCCTGTTCTTCTTTATGCAGCTGAGCATGTCGGTAAAATAGCTGATGATCTCGTTTCTATTGATCAGGCGATGAAGTGGGGATTTGGCTGGGAGCTGGGTCCGTTCGAGATGTGGGATGCAATCGGAGTGGAGACAGCCTTAGAGCGAATGAAACGGGACGGAAGAGCGGTGCCGATCTGGGTGAAAGAAATGGTAGAGAGCGGGCACTCTTCTTTTTATCAAGAGGAAGAAGAAGGAAGGTCTTTCTATTATAATGGCCGCTATGAGCGGGTGCCGGTCAATGAAAAAGTCATTGATATAAAGCGCTTAAAGAAACAGGGCAAGGTGCTGAAGAGCAATAGCGGAGCAAGCCTCATTGATATTGGAGACGGCATTGTCCTTCTCGAATTTCACTCGCCGAATAACGCTATTGGCCTGGACATCGTTCAAATGATCAATTATGCAGTAGAGGAAACGGAGAAAAATTATAAGGGGCTAGTCATTGGAAATCAAGGCAAGCATTTCTGCGTAGGTGCCAATTTAGCTATGATTTTAATGGAAGTGCAGGATGATAACCTGTGGGAGGTCGACATGATTGTAAAAGCCTTCCAGCAAGCCATGATGAAAATTAAATACAGCCAAAAGCCTGTTGTAGCGGCACCGTTTTCTATGACGCTTGGCGGCGGAGCGGAGGTATGTTTGCCGGCTGCGCACATTCAGGCAAGCTCGGAAACGTATATGGGACTTGTAGAAACAGGTGTTGGCCTGATCCCTGGCGGAGGAGGCAATAAAGAGCTCTATATAAAACATTTAGAGCAGATGGCCAATGGTGTGTCCTATGACTTGCAGGAGGTAGCAAATAAAGTGTTTGAAACGATTGCAATGGCAAAGACGTCCACTTCTGCGGCAGAGGCGAGGGAGAATAACTTCTTATCTAAGACGGACGCTATTACTTTCAATGAGGACCATCTTCTTTATGATGCGAAGCAAGCCGCTTTGCACCTTTACAAAAGCGGCTACCGGGCGCCTGTTAAGAAGAAAATTCCAGTTGTGGGGGAAACGGGCTATGCCGCGCTATTATTAGGAGCGCGGGCTATGGTACAGTCGGGTTACATTTCAGAACATGATTTTAAAATTGCTTCTAAGCTTGCCTACGTAATTGCGGGCGGTAAAGTGCCGTTTGGAACAGAAGTTGAGGAGGAATACTTGCTGAATTTAGAACGGGAGGCATTTTTAAGCTTAATTGAAGAGACAAAGTCACAGCAGCGGATGCAGCATATGCTAATCAACGGAAAGCCATTGCGTAATTGATAATAAACGGTGGAAGGGGGAGGAAGAAGTGAAGGAAGCAGTCATTGTGGCCGGCGCTAGAACACCAGTAGGCCGGGCTAAAAAGGGATCTCTTGCAAATGTGCGTCCAGACGACCTCGGTGCATTGGCAGTAAAGGAGACACTCAAGCGTGCGGGGAATTACGAAGGAGAAGTCGATGATATTATCATGGGATGTGCTATGCCGGAAGCAGAGCAGGGGCTGAATATGGCGCGAAATATCGGTGCCTTGGCCGGTCTGCCGTACACGGTACCCGGCATCACGATCAACCGCTACTGTTCATCGGGTCTGCAGGCCATTTCTTATGCGGCAGAACGTATTATGACCGGCCAGGCAGAAACGATTATCGCCGGTGGAGCGGAATCCATGAGTCTTGTGCCGACAAGAGGCCACGTGGTTCGCCCGAATATTCGTCTTGCGGAAGAAATGCCTGAATATTATATGGGGATGGGGCATACCGCAGAGGAAGTAGCAAGGAAATACGGGATTACCCGGGAGGAGCAGGATGCTTTCGCTGTAAGGAGTCACCAGCGGGCTGCAAGGGCGCTTAAAGAAGGGAAGTTCAAGGATGAGACTGTGCCTGTAGAAGTGACACAGCGCTATGTGAATGAAAATTATCAGGAAGCGGAGAGAAAATTCAGCTTCACTCAGGATGAAGGAGTACGTCCAGGAACGAACCCCGAGGTGCTGGCTAAGCTCCGTCCGGTCTTTTCCGCTACCGGAACAGTAACGGCGGGTAACTCTTCACAAACAAGTGACGGGGCTGCAGCAGTAATGGTCATGGAGCGGGAGAAAGCAACGTCTTTAGGGTTGAAGCCGGTGGCGAAGTTCCGTTCCTTTGCTGTAGGCGGCGTACCGCCCCAGGTGATGGGAGTCGGGCCGGTCGTGGCTATACCGAAAGCATTGAAACTCGCTGGACTCGAGCTGTCCGATATTGGCTTAATTGAATTAAATGAAGCCTTTGCTTCCCAGTCCATCCAGGTCATTCGCGAGCTGGGATTAGATGAAGAAAAAGTGAACGTCAATGGAGGTGCCATCGCTTTAGGTCATCCCCTTGGATGCACGGGAGCTAAGCTGACGCTGACATTGCTTCACGAAATGAAGCGGAGAAACGAACAATTCGGGGTTGTTACGATGTGCATTGGAGGAGGCATGGGAGCAGCCGGTGTGTTTGAGCTGTTATAAGTGATAACTAAACAAAGAGAATGGGAGGAATCATACATGGCCAACCAAACAGGCAAAAGGGTAACGAAGGGTGGCGCCTTCTTAATTGAGGATATAGCTTGTGAGGATATTTTCACATTGGAGGACTTGTCGGATGAGCAAAAAATGATTGCGAAAACAACGGAGGACTATGTGAATGAGAAGGTCATGCCGGAAGTGCCTTATTTAGAGAAGCATGAATTCGACCGCTCCGTGAAGCTGCTGAAGGAAGCAGGAGAACTCGGCTTATTGGGGGCAGATGTGCCGGAAGAATACGGAGGACTCAGCTTAGATAAAATTAGTTCTGCACTGATTGCCGAGAAGATGGCAGGGGCCGGCGGCTTCTCAATTACACATGGTGCTCATGTAGGCATTGGTTCCCTGCCGATTGTCTTGTTCGGTAATGAGGAGCAAAAGCAAAAGTATTTGCCTGCTCTAGCTGTAGGCGAGAAAATTGCTGCCTATGCTTTAACCGAGCCAGGATCCGGATCTGATGCGCTTGGAGCGAAAACAACAGCCCGCCTCAATGAAGCGGGAACTCATTATATTTTAAATGGAGAAAAGCAGTGGATCACAAATGCTGGATTTGCTGATGTGTTCGTTGTGTATGCAAAGATTGACGGCGATCAATTCTCTGCTTTCATTGTAGAAAGAGAGTTCCCAGGCGTGTCGACAGGAGCAGAGGAAGATAAGATGGGAATTAAAAGCTCATCCACCCGCACACTCATTTTTCAAGATGCAGAAGTGCCGAAGGAGAACCTGCTCGGGGAGGCTGGAAGAGGTCATGTGATTGCCTTCAATATTTTGAATATCGGCCGCTACAAGCTGGGAGTAGGTACAGTCGGCAGTGCTAAACGAGCGTTGGATATTTCCGTGAAGTATGCAAATGGTCGCAAGCAATTTAAGACGCCTATTTCTTCTTTCAACCTCATTAAAGAGAAGCTGGCTAATATGGCGACAAAAATTTATGCGAGCGAAAGCGCTATTTATAGAACGGTTGGTTATTTTGAAGACCGGATGAGTCAGCTGTCAGAGGAGGAGCAGAAAGATGGCCGCGAAACCGCTGCTTCAATTGCTGAATATGCCATTGAGTGTTCACTCGGCAAGTTTTTCGGAACTGAGGTGCTCGACTACGTTGTCGATGAGGGAGTGCAGATCCACGGCGGCTACGGCTTCATGGAGGAATATGAAATTGCTAGAATGTACCGTGACTCCCGAATTAACCGCATTTTTGAAGGCACGAACGAAATTAACCGCCTGCTTGTGCCGGGTACCTTCGTCCGAAAAGCCATGAAAGGCGAACTGCCGCTGTTCGAGAAGGCGCAAGCATTACAGAAAGAAGTGTTGATGCTCATGCCAGAGGAAGTTGCTGATGCACCGCTCGCACAAGAAAAGTATTTAGTAAAGAATGCTAAGAAAATTGCTCTTCTTGCCGCCGGTCTTGCCGTGCAGAAATATGGAAAGGCATTGGAGAAGGAGCAGGAGGTTCTCGCGAACATCGCTGACTTAGCTAATCATATTTATGCGATGGAATCGGTCGTCCTGCGCACAGAAAAAGCCCTCAATAAAGAAGGGGAAGAAAAAGCGAAACAAAAGCTGCTGTACACACAAATTTATTGTCAAGAAGCATTTAATGAAATAGAAGCACATGCGAAAGAAACGTTGATTGCGGTAGAGGAAGGCGATAGCCTGCGGATGATGCTGTCTGTTCTTCGCAAGCTGACAAGATATACACCGGTGAACCTAATCAAGAAGAAGCGTGAAGCCGCGGACCGGTTGATTGAAGTGGAAAAATACACCGTGTAACCCAAAGCCTCCGACTAGTCGGAGGCTTCATTCTGTTGATAAAGTCTTCTGTCAATGGACAAACAGTGAAAAAATATGTAGAATCTCCTCAGAATACGTGAAAGAGGAGGTTTTTTTA
>NZ_JWJE02000043.1 GCF_000812025.2 Bacillus thermotolerans | reverse complement strand
GAAGCCCAAAATCATTATAATGACGCCATTAAGAATTTCCCAATTTAATACAGTTTATTGCGGGTAATGACAGCTACGCTGTTGCTACCCCTAGTTGTGAAAAATAAGAGCAGAGCGCAGATTATGCAGTTAATCCGTCTGTTAAAACCCGAGCTGAAGGTTCATCCAGATGCTGAGTTTATAGTAGACAAGGTGGAAAGGGAGGAGGGGAAGTTTACATCAAAAGTGCTATTTGCCGGTCCTCTGCGCCTGGTGACACCGATCATTTGGATCGTTTCGATCATCTCTTCCTTCGTTGTCTATTTGTTAAACAGCTGGATGCCGCAGCTGTTAACATCATCTGGGCTTACATTAGCAGAAGCATCCGTGACCACATCTGTTTTTCACATTGCCGGCATTTTAGGAGGACCGGTTGTCGGCTGGATTTTGGACAAATACGGCATGGTCGCTTGTTCAGCTTTCCCTATTGGCGGGTGCATCGTTATGTTGCTGCTTGGTTTGCCGATAGAAGGAATGATGTTAACTATGCTAGTCGCTTTAGCTGGTTTTTTTGTGATCGGCGCCCAAGGGATTTTAACCATCTCGACCCCTATGTTCTACCCAACTTCTTTTCGCAGCAAAGGGAATGGAACAGCTATGGGAATTGCCAAAATCGGCTCGATTTTTGGACCGATTGTCGGCGGTGTACTCATGGCCCAATTAACATTAAGCCAGTTGTTTATGTTTAATGGCGGCATTATTGCCTTCGGTGCGATTCTCATCATCACACTCGGCGTTTTATCTAGAAAAATACTTCACATAAAACGGGAACGTTCCACGGCTTTTGCCGTCCAGGAGAGGCCAGCAAAAGCCGTGGAGTAATATCATGGTTCCCAGACAAATAACATGTAATAAGCAAGTCATTTCCCATATTTATAATCATTCACGAGAAGGAGAGTTTTCCATGAACGTGGTCGTTTGCCGTAATCATGTGAAGGAAGGTCTTCTAACGTTCCCTATTCCTCACGCCCGAAAGCTGCCGGAGTTTGTTGAGGTGCCTTGTCATTTCTGTAAGAAAAAAGCGAAGGTGAAGCTGTTCGTTTACTGAATCGAGAAGGGGAGAAGAATAGAAAACAGGAAGACTCAGGTGGTTTAGTCGCCTGGGGCAACGAACGGTAAGCCCCTTGAGGAGACAAGGGGCTTACAATAGGTAAAGAATAGAATTTAAAAATGCTGCTTGATGGTTTGCTTCAATGTAGAGGTCGTGGAAACCTCGCTGAAGTTCAGGCCAAGCTGAACGGCGACTTGAGCGATTTCAGGTCGGATGCCGGAAATGACAGCCTTGATGCCGATCAGCTTTAAGGCGTCGACGAGATGGAAGAGGCGCTGGGCCACCATCGTATCAATCATCACTACGCCTGATAAATCAATAAACAGGGTGCTTATGCCCTTTTCGGCGCATTGTTCTAAGGCAGATTCAAGCAGGAGCTGCGCTCTTGCTGTATCGATGTCTCCGACAAGCGGCAGCAGGCCCAGGTCATCGGTCAAGGTGATGACAGGTGTGCTTAATTCGTTAATCATCTCCTGCTGGGCCTTTAATTTCGATTCCGCGTATTTATGGTGCTCCCGCGCAAACCATGTAATGATTTTACCCATCGCCTGTGTCACCGCTCGTCTCCAGCTAGCTTTTACCTCTTCCGAGTATTCGTCCCGGTGCAAGCGAATAAATTCCTCAATGATGTCTAAATACTGCTCCTGCGTATTAAAGAACTCCTGCAAAATCGAATGAAAAGGCGTCCGTAAATGCTCTTCGTCCTTTGCGACCGTTAAGACCCAGTCCTCCAGCTCCCGGAAGAAATTCGGATGGTGCTTGCAGAACAGCTTAGAAAACTGCTCGTGAAACTTATGGTTTTGTTCTTTCACTTGAGTGATAATGTCCGGATCATCGGATGAATAGACACCTGACGCACTGCTTTTATCTACCGAGGCATACCACTTCTCAGTGAGTTCCCACGTTTTAGAAGATAAAAATTTATACAATTCGTCATTTTTGTATATTTCTTTCTGGGTGTTTTGTTCTGTAATTGACATCCCTTTTTCCCCCTGCAGCATGATTTTAAGTGTTTATTTCGCATTCTTGGATTCTCTCATGTTAGTTATATCATAAAACGTTCAATAAGAAGTAATTAAAAGCTGTCTGTGGGGAGGAGACACTTGATTTATGAAGAAAAGCCAGCTTCAGATTGTAGACAAACCCGTCTGCTGCTTTCAGGTGGGGCTGCCGGTTTCCATTCCAGGCGCTTCGCTTTCCGCGGGGCGGGCGGCGAGCCTCCTCAAGCTTCGCTTTGCGGGGTCTCACCTGTCCCGCTCATCCCGCAGGAGTCTCGCGCGCCTTCCATTCCAACGGGCAGCCGTTTATAAAGCTTGGATAGCGGCACGATCTTTATATCCTGTCTTTTTGTCGACATATGAAAGCCGGCTTGTCATCAAGCCGGCTTTTCCTCATAGATATGGCTCCATACAAGGTCAGGTTACTTTCCGCTCACGGCGGCCTGCTTGTTCGTGAAGTCGACATCCTTGTAATAGGCGTTTTTAACGAGAATATTTGGGCCAAGGCACTGGACGCTTGGGCAATGACAGTTGAGGCTCGCGGCAAGCTTCGACTCGTTCCACGTGTGGTAAGCTTCCTCTAGCGTCGTCGTCTGAATGTTGCCTAACGCAGGAGCGTCGGCGAAATCGGTCACGATAATGTCACCGTTGAAAATGTTGACATTGAGCCGGGAGCGGCCGTCGGGGTCATTTCGCATCGTCACGTTTGGTTCACGGCGAAGGCGCTCAAGCAGCTCCTGGTCTTCTTCTCTTCGGCTGCAAGCGTAGAACGGCAGCGTACCAAACAGCATCCATACGTCCTTGTTGCGGATGTCGAGCAGGTGATGAATCGCTTTTCTTGTGTCATCCAGAGAAAGCGTCTCCAGTGCGCTAGCAAAATCGCTTGGGTACATAGGGTGCACCTCATGCCTCGCACAAGCCATGTCTTCAGTAACTTCCCGGTGAATTTTCTCCAGGTACGGCAGCGTGCTCTTGTTCAGCATGGTTTCCGCTGACACCATGACGCCCATTTGTGACAGGGCACGGCTGTTTTCAATCATTCGCTCAAACAGCGCTTCCCTTTGCTTAAATGTAGGCTTTCGTTCCATATTCGCAAATCCGATCTCCGCAAACTGCTCAACCGTTCCCCAGTTATGGGAAATATGCAGCACGTCCAGGTAAGGCGCGATCTCTTCATAACGGGAAAGATCGAGCGTTAAATTCGAGTTCAGCTGTGTATAAACGCCCCGCTCGTGGGCATACTTTAAAAGTGGTAACACGTAATTGCGGACGGACGCTTTCGACAGCATGGGCTCGCCGCCGGTGATGCTGAGCGCCCGTAAGTGGGGCACTTCATCAAGCCGCTGCTTCAGCAAATCAAACGGCAGCGCATCCGGGTCTTTTGTTTGCAGAGTATAGCCTACTGCACAATGGGCACATCGCATGTTGCATAAGGTAGTGGTCGTAAATTCCACATTAGAAAGCTGCAAACGGCCCGTTTGTTCAATGTCTACATAAGATTCCCACGGATCAAACGCAGGATGAATGTCTAATTTCATAGTTAATCCCTCACTTCTTTCTGTATACAATGTTACATTATATCGCTTTTTTCTGGCAACTGAACCGAAAAATTGGGAGTTTTTTAGGTAGACTCCACCTTCCGTCTCATTTTTTGAAGGAGAAGGGATATTTAGTTAGCGGAAAATTCCAGATGTGTTACAATGTAGGCGGTAAGATGAGTAAGCGAAAGGAGAGAGACGAATGAAAAAATGGTCATTAACACTTGGAGCTGCTTTGCTTGCCGGAGGCGTGCTGGCCGGATGCGGCGGAAACGACACGACGGAGCAGGAGAATCAAGAGCCGGCTGAAGAGGAAACAACTACCGATCAGCAGGATCAAACAACTGAAGATCAAACCACCACTGAAGAAAATGGCACAACGAATGAAAACGGAACAGACACGGAGCCTACAGAAGAAGGAATTCCTGAGGAGCCGGTAGATGAAGGCAATCAAGGGCAAAAGGCTCCTGACCTTAGAGAAGGTACAGGAAAAGAGCAGGATAATGTAGAAATGCAGGAGCCAGAGACAGAAGAGCCTACTCCTGAAGAGAAAGATCCAGCGGATGAGGAGCCGACTAGTGCGGCACCATCTAACGAAGAGGAGACATCCACAGAGCAGGAGACAGGTGGAGAGCCAGCTGAAGAGCCAACTGCAGGAGCTACAGAAGCATCGGGCACGTTTAACGGCGTAGCCGACCCGCATACGGTTGAAATCGAAGTGGACGGGCAGCCGCGTGCCTTCCAGGTTGCTCCAGACAGTGAAGAGATGAACAAGTTCACTGAAATGGAAGCTGGCACGGAAGTCAACTTCACGTACACAACAGAAGGCGAGCAAATGACGATCCAAGAATTGAAATAACACTTATAAGGGTAGGGAAAGCGGACAGGCGCTTTTCTTATCCTTTTTTAGTTACCGAGCAGCGTGTAGATGGCTGTGGCCAAACAAAAGACAGCAGTTACCTGAATGGTATAGCCTAGCCCGCTTTTTCGGTCTTTTTGAAGCTCCTCTGTCCCAAGAATGACTAGAAGGCCGCTTAAAAGAAGCAGAGACAAGGGGGCATAGAAGGAAGCCGGAGCGGCTAGGTTGTAGGCTGATAAAGCGATCACGAGGATGGCCAGCGTAAATTTCAACGTTTTCATCCATTTCTCTCCTCTCGTTCACCTATACGAAAGGGTAACAGACTTGAGGAGCGGTGCCAAGAGAGGGGAAGAGAGAATGGTTGTTTGAAAGCGTGTCGACTCTTTCGGTATGTGAAGACCGTACAGTTATCCGAATGTTACAAATCGCTGCCCGTTGGAATGAAAGGCGCGAGACTCCTGCGGGATGAGCGGGACAGGTGAGACCCCGCAAAGCGGAGCTTGAGGAGGCTCACCGCCCGCCCCGCGGAAAGCGAAGCGCCTGGAATGAAGACTGAACAGCTGCCCATCCTAAGGCAAACGAGATGGCAGACGAGTTTGTGAGCAGTCTGAGCAAGCTGAATCGCTATTTTTCCATAACCTTTGTTATTACTGCAAAAAAAGGGGAATAAGATATTTATAGATTAGGTGAACCTTTTATTCAGGAGGGCTTAGATGAATACATCAGGAATGCTAAGAGGCTACCTTGCGAAGGTATTGGATCATGAAAACTATTTCTATCATGTGATGAATTGCATGGAGGTCCAGTTTCATGACTGGGAACATGAAACGATGCTGCTATTTGACTGGGGCCATACAAAAGAAATCCATGCAACCTTTATTATTGATGAACATATTTACTCATTGGCCATTAATAAGGAAATCGTGGCAGCGCTTCAGCGGAAGAACCCGTATGCACTGGACCGCTACATTTGGGAGCATCTCATTGAGCAAGGGTTCGAGCTGAAGGAGAGCAACTACATTCTCCTTGCCTTTTCCGAGCTATAAAGACAAAACAAACGGCCGCCCTCTAAAAGAGAGAGCCGCCGTTTGTTTTGTCATGCCCGAATGTGGCCGTTTCCTCTGACGAGAGACTTCGTGGTTGTGATGGCCCGCAAGCCCATCGGCCCGCGTGCATGCAGCTTCTGGGTGCTGATGCCGATTTCGGCCCCGTAGCCGAATTGCTCACCGTCTGTAAAGCGGGTAGATGCGTTATGGTAAAGAACAGCCGCATCAATCGACTCGAAGAAGGCCTGTACGTTCTCCGGCGTTTCGGAAAGTATCGCTTCGGAGTGCTTCGTGCCGTACGTCCGTATATGAGAGATGGCACCTTGCACATCTTCTACTGTTTTGACAGCGAAGATCGGAGCCAAAAATTCTGTATGCCAGTCCTCTTCCTCGGCCTGCTTCACAAAGGAGAAGGCGGAAGCGAGGTCGGAGGAACCGCGCAGCTCGACGGAATGCTCATGCAGCCGGCGCAGAAGCTCTTCCTTGTGAGGCCACTGTTCATGGATCAATAGCGACTCAGCTGCATTGCAGACGGAAGGGCGGTGCAGCTTAGCATTGATTGCAATGTTGATGGCCATCTCTTTCTCGGCGCTTTCATCGATAAAGACGTGACAGTTGCCGACGCCTGTCTCTAGTACAGGAACCGTTGCCTGTTTAATCACGGTCTGGATGAGGCCCGCCCCGCCGCGCGGAATTAGTACATCCAAGTAATCATTCAGGCGGAACATCTCAGCAGCGGTTTCCCGGCTTGTATCCTCTAACAGCTGCAGGGCTTCTTCCGGAATAGGCGAGGACGTAAGCGCGCCTTTCATGACTTTGACTAACGCCTGGTTGGAATGAGAAGCAGATGAGCTGCCCCGCAAAAGCACCGCGTTGCCTGCCTTTAAGCATAAGGCGGCCGCATCTACCGTTACATTCGGGCGTGCTTCATATACCATACCGATCACACCGAGGGGCACGCGCACCGTTTCGATGTTCAAGCCGTTGTCGGTCGTCCACTGTTCGGTTGTTTCTCCGACAGGGTCCTTCAGCTTAATTAACTGGCGTACGCCATCGGCGATTTGGTGAATGCGCTCCTCTGTTAAGTTGAGGCGGTCGAGAAGGGAAGGGGAGAGACCTGCTGATACGCCGGCTTCCATGTCCTTTCCGTTTTCGTGCAGGATGTAGTCTGTATTTGCTAACAGCGCCTCGGCGATTCCTTCTAGCGCTTCGTTTTTCTTTTCCTCTGACAAAACCGCTGTCTCATAAGCGGCCTTCTTCAACAGCTTCGCTTTCTCTATTAATTCACTCATTCCTATTCACTCCAGTCTCTGTATTAAATCGTGACATTCATTGTGACCCAATTGTCGCGGTGAATCACTTCTGCCCGTTCATTGATCGAGTAGATTTTCGCCTCTGCACTCGAGCGGCCTTTTACCTTCTCCAAATCGATCGAGGAGTAAAAGACTTGCCCTTTCCCGATCGTTTCCCCTTTTTCGTTGACGACCGTGACGACATCCATTGCATGGAACAGTCCGTCTACTTCTAGCACGCCAGCCGGCAGCAAGCTTTTTCCACCTGTCAAAATGGCCCGTTCGGCTCCTGCGTCGACGGTAATCGTTCCGTTCGCCTTCGCATGATGGGCGAGCCACTGCTTCTTCATTTGCATGTGCCCTTTAAAAGGAGAGCCGATATACGTGCCGCTGCCTTTTCCTTCGAGAATGTCCAACAGCTTCTCCTCGCCTGAACCGTTCCCGACGAAGGCCGGCACCCCAAGGGAGAGCGCTTTTCTCGCGGCTAGCAGCTTTGACCTCATGCCGCCCGTGCCGATGGACGTGTGGCTGTCACCGGCATATGATAGCAGCTCCTCCGACACGTCAGGGATGAAGTGGAACCGCTTCGCCTTCGGGTTCGTATTCGGGTTGCTGTCGTATAAGCCGTCAATGTCGGTCAAAATGATTAACGCGTCGGCCTGGGTAAAGCCGCTGACAAGAGCTGAAAGCATGTCGTTATCCCCGTAAGTGAGCTCTTCAATGGAAATTGAATCATTTTCATTGATAATCGGAATGGCGCCGGCTCTCAGAAGCTCCGACATGGACGTATAAAAATTATAAAAACGGCCGCGGCTGTAGAAATCCTCTTTCGTTAACAGCATTTGGGCGGCGACTAAGCCGTAAGGCGCCAGCAGGGAAATGTACTTCTGGATTAAGAGGCTTTGGCCGACCGCGGCGGACGCTTGTTTAGCGGCGACCGTTCTCGGGCGGGAGGTGTAGCCGAGCGAGCGGAAGCCTGCTGCGATGGCGCCGGATGAGACGACGATCACTTCATGCCCGCTCTGGCGCATCCTCGCAATGGCACTGACGTGATCCTGCACCTTGGCTTCGACGATATTTCCTTGTTCATCTGTGAGCGAACTGCTGCCGATCTTCACGACAATTCTTGATTTCTTCACGATTGATCCATCCTTTATAGTGGTGTAGCTGTTTCGTCAGCTGATGATGAGTAAGAATTCGATAACAAAAAAAGCATGCCGCCATCCTTAGAAAAGGACGGAAGACATGCTTTCCGCGGTACCACCTTTATTGACGCTCCGAAGGGGAAGCGCCCGCTTACATACCCGTAACGAGGGAAAACGGCTTATGTTTTCATAAGCAATGAGTCATCAGGGCAGGTTCAACCGCTTCCTGCGAGGAGCCTTTCAGCCGGTGGACTCCACTCTCTATCGCATTTCACCTGTTTACTAGTCCCTTCATTCTATCCGTATTCTTAATTTATTCACAATTATCTATCATTTGAAGGATTTGTCAAGAGGAAAAGCGGGTGGATGGCGCTGATTTTTTGACCATATCGAGAAAATGCTTTAAAATTCGGGCGGTCATTCCCCAAATGACGCGGTTTTCATAGTGGTAAAAATATTCATTGACCTTTCGGGTCTGCCAGTTGTACTCTTTTCCTCCGTTAATGAGCTCATAAGGGAAGTCCTCCTCCGGCTCCACCTTGAAGTGGATCGGGTAGCAGTCCGGTTCAACAGACAGCAAGTAAGGAAGCGGCACGGTAAATACCTCTGCGACTTCATCGGGATTTAAGTTCAGCTCGGCTGAGGACGGCAGGACGCCGGCGAATGGGTAAATGATTCGGCTGAAAGACAGCATAAAGTCAAGAGGAACGACATGTTCAATATCAGATGGAGCAACGCCCAGCTCCTCCGACGTTTCGCGGATGGCGGTGAAGCGTTCATCCTCATCCCCGGGGTCAAACCGTCCGCCAGGGAAGCAAACCTCGCCCGGCTGCCGGCGCATGTGATGAGAGCGAACCTCAAACAATATATGAATCTCTCCATCCTTCTCAATCAGCGGAAGCAGGACGGCAAATTTGGAAAAATTCTCGCTTCCCAGTATAGTGGGAGTCCGGCTTTGAAACTGCTTAAGCAACGCATGTAGGTCCATGGCGTGTACACCTCTTCTCAACAGTATGTTTACTATCAAGTATAAAGCAACATCGGTAAATTGTGTAAAAAGATGCTCTTCTCTGAGAGAAGCTTCAAATCGCAGGAAAGTTATGTGAAAATAGGAAAGGAACGAAAAGCTGACGCGTTATACGGGAGAGGAACGTGACAAATGAGAGAAAACGTATCTGCTTTATTTGTGCTGCTGGCGGCGATTCTGTGGGGAACGACGGGAACCGCGCAGACCTTTTTGCCGGACGGGGTCCATCCGATCGTAGTCGCCGCTATGCGTATTATGATTGGGGGCTTGTTTCTGTTAGTGATCGTCCTCGTTCAAAGAAAGCTGGACTGGACGAATTGGCCGGTGAAGAACACGCTGGCCGCAGCGGTGGCCATGGCCTTTTTCCAGCCTTTTTTCTTCTCGGCGGTGAAGATCACAGGCGTGGCCGTCGGTACAGTAGTCACGATTGGCAGCGCCCCGGTCTTAGCCGGCTTGTTGGAATGGCTGTTCTTTAGAAAGAAGCCGTCTCTCCGCTGGTGGGGAGCGACGGCCTTGTCGGTTGTCGGCTGTTTGCTGCTGTTTGCCGGCAAGGAGGCGGTCGTGATTGAGCCGGCCGGAGTGGCGCTGGCTCTTGGGGGAGGCTTTACCTTCGCCGCCTATACACTCGTAACGAAACAGCTGCTTGCTGAGAAGCCGCCCGAAGCAGTGGTGGCGGTTGTCTTTTCCTTAAGTGCGCTGTTTTTGCTGCCGTTTCTATGGATCTATGATTTGTCGTGGATCACGCAAATGAGCGGGGTAATGGTTAGCTTGCATGTAGGCATCTTGGCAACGGGCCTGGCGTATTTGTTATTTTCCCGCGGCCTGACAGGGGTGCCGGCCTCTACAGCGGTGACCTTGTCACTGGCTGAGCCGCTCACAGCCGCACTGCTCGGTGTGTTTTATGTCGGGGAAGTGCTGCCTCCGTCTGCGTGGGCAGGCGTGGGTTTGCTGTTTCTTGGCATTGTTCTGTTGACTCTTTCTCCCGGAGCCAGAATGAGTAAAGCTCCGCATGGGTAAACAAGAGACAAACGGACAGTCAACAGGAAGAAAGGAGGAGGATTGTGGATTCACTTATCCAAACGTTCCATGAGCGAAAAGGGGATTTGCTGCAGGCGTTCATTGAGCATATCCAGCTTTCGTTCATTGCGTTATTTTTTGCGGTACTCATCGCCGTGCCGCTCGGTATATGGCTGACGAGGCACAAGAAGACAGCCGAAAGCATCATTGGGGTCACAGCCGTCCTGCAGACCATTCCGTCGCTGGCGCTGCTTGGCTTAATGATTCCGCTGTTTGGCATCGGCAAAGTGCCGGCTGTCATTGCTTTAGTGGCGTATGCGCTGCTTCCTATTTTGCGAAATACATACACAGGAATTACCGGTGTGGACGAGGCGGTCATCGAGTCCGCCCAGGCGATGGGCATGAACGGCCGGCAGCTCTTTACAAAGGTGGAGCTGCCCCTGGCGATGCCGGTCATGATGGCGGGCATACGGACAGCGATGGTATTAATCGTCGGAACAGCGACGCTCGCGGCGTTAATCGGCGCCGGCGGGCTTGGTGATATCATTTTGCTTGGCATTGACCGCAACAATGCGCCGCTCATTATTATCGGGGCGATCCCAACGGCGCTGTTAGCGATTTTCTTTGACGTGCTTTTGCGCATGGCGGAGAAGCTGTCCTTCCGGCGGTCCGTCATCCTATCAGGCACAGCGTTAGCGGTGTTGTTCGCGCTGACCTTTGTTCCTGCGCTTTTAGAGAAGGAAGAAGAAAGCTTGGTGATTGCCGGAAAGATGGGCGCGGAGCCGGAAATTCTGATGAACATGTACAAGCTCTTGATTGAAGAGAAAACTGATCTTGACGTTGAACTGAAGCCGGGGCTTGGAAAAACCTCCTTTGTGTTCAATGCCCTTCGTTCAGAAGAAATCGATCTGTATCCGGAATTTACCGGTACGGCGATTTCTGAGTTTCTAAAGGAAGAGGCGGTGAGCGCGGATCAGGAGGACGTGTACGAGCAGGCGAGAAGAGGGCTGCTGGAGGAGTATGATCTCGTGATGCTTCAGCCAATGGCCTACAACAATACGTACGCACTGGCGGTACCAGAGACCTTCGCTGAGGAGCACGATGTCCAGTCGATATCGGACTTAGCGCGCGTGGAAGAAGACATCAGGGCCGGTTTTACGCTTGAGTTCTCTGACAGGGAAGACGGCTATCTGGGCATTCAGAAGCTGTACGGGCTTCGTTTCCCTTCCGTTCAGACGATGGAGCCGAAGCTTCGCTATCAGGCGGTGGCATCGGGCGATATTAATCTCGTGGATGCGTATTCGACCGACAGTGAGCTGGAGCGGTTCCACTTGACTGTATTGGAGGATGACCGTCATTTGTTCCCGCCGTACCAGGGGGCGCCGCTATTGAGAAGGGAAACATTAGAGCAATACCCGGAATTAGAGACGGTATTGAACCAGCTTGCCGGCAAGGTGACGGATGAAGAAATGCGGGGGATGAACTACGAGGTCAGCGTCGAAGGGAAGAAAGCCGAAGAGGTGGCGAGTGCGTTTCTGAAGGAACAAGGGTTGCTGCCCTGAAATTCAATTGGACAAAAAAGTCGAAATACTTTAAAATAAATTTTGCATTTACTATTGTTAAAAGATTCGAAAAAATAGTAAACTATATCAACATACTCATTACTAGTTCTAACGAGTTATCAAATTTATACACAGCAAGGAGATAGTGCGAAATGGCAGAAGAACATACTATTCAGGTGGAGCTTGCTTCCGAAAGAAAGCCTAAACCGAACGAGGACGGGCTAGGGTTTGGAAGACACTTTACGGACCACATGTTTATCATGGATTATACAGAAGGCAAAGGGTGGCACGATCCCCGCATCGTCCCGTACCAACCGCTTTCATTGGATCCGTCTTGTATGATCTTTCATTACGGACAAAGTGTGTTTGAGGGACTGAAGGCTTACAGAACGGAAGATGACCGCATTTTATTATTCCGTCCGACGCAAAACTTCCAGCGCTTAAACCGCTCCAACGACCGGATGTGCATTCCTGCCGTTGATGAAGACTTGGCACTGGAGGCATTGAAACAATTGGTGGCAGTAGATAAGGAGTGGGTACCGAGCGCAGAAGGAACGTCTCTTTATATCCGTCCGTTCATTATCTCAACGGAGCCGTTCCTTGGCGTTGCTCCAGCCCATAACTACAAATTCATCATCATCATGTCGCCGGTAGGCTCTTACTATGCGGAAGGCATTAAGCCGGTTAAGATTTTAGTGGAAAACAAATTTGTACGCGCGGTTGCCGGCGGTACCGGAGAAGCGAAAACAGGCGGAAACTATGCGTCGAGCTTAAAGGCGCAGGAAGTTGCCGATGAGAAGAAGTATTCACAGGTGCTTTGGCTCGATGGAGTAGAAAAGAAATACATTGAAGAAGTAGGAAGCATGAACGTCTTCTTCAAGATCAATGGTGAAATCGTGACGCCAGCGCTGAACGGCAGCATTCTCGACGGGATCACAAGAAAGTCTACGATTGAGATGCTGAAGCACTGGGGAATGAAAGTGACAGAGCGCCGTGTATCAATGGAAGAGATCTACGAAGCTTCCCAGTCTGGCCAGTTAGAAGAATCGTTTGGTACAGGCACAGCGGCCGTTATTTCTCCAATCGGGGAATTCCTCTGGGAGGACAGAAAGATTGTCGTTAATAACGGGGAGATCGGCTCAACGGCGAAGAAGCTGTATGACACGATCACAGGCATCCAAAAAGGAGCGGAGCCAGATCCGTTCAACTGGGTTGTTGAAGTGGAAGAACAATCTGTCCCAGTAAAATAAGATCAAACGTGAAACGCCTGCCGGCCGGCAGGCGTTTTTTGTATGTGCAAGAGGTTTGACGATGGGTCTATTGCTGGTCCACCAGTCTAACGAGCATGTGGGCTAAATGGTGGCGCTGATCCTGTGTGCCGACCTTCCACAATTCCTGAAGCAGCTTTTCTTCACGGTTTTTCGGTTCGGCGTGCTCGGCTAAATAGTCAGCGATTTTCTCTGTGACCACAGCGAGCTGTTCTTCATTCAAGCCGATGTTTTCTGCCACTTCCAACCGCTGTTTTAAATAGGATTTAAAGGAATCAAAATCTTGTAAAATGCTGTCCATTCGGTCAGAGCTCATTCGTTCCAGCGTATCGTCCACTTTATCGGGCTGCAGCTGTCCGTCTTTCCGGAGAGCATGATTTTCTTCTGTCATTTTCCATTCCTCCTTTTCTTCTTCGTTATGCCCGAATTTATGGGTTTTCAAACGTTACGGCTTTAAGGACGAATGTGCACCGCTGTCCCGATTGGAACGGTGCGGGCGAGCTCTTCCACATCACGGTTGTGCATGCGGATGCACCCTCGGGAGACGAACTTCCCAATGGAGGAAGGGTCGTTCGTGCCGTGGATGCCGTAATGCTGCTTCGACAAACTCATCCACATCGTGCCGTACGGGCCACCAGGATTAGGCGCTTTGTTAATGATGACGAAATCTCCGACAGGCGTCTGGGAGACCATTCGGCCGACCCCTACCGGATACGTTTTCTGGACCACACCGTTGCGTCTTAACGTCAGTCTTCTATTTGACAGTGATACGTGAATGTCGTAAGGGCTGGAGGAGGGGGAAGGGAGCCCAGGAATGCGGATTCGCTGTCCTGGATAAATCAGGTTCGGGTTGATGCCAGGGTTGGCTGCCAGAAGGCGGCTGACAGACACACGATAATCGGCGGCGATGGAGGACAAGGTTTCGCCGGGTTTGACGGTATGATTCAATGTACGCACCTGCTTTCATCGGTAATCATTAAAAAATGAGCGAACGGGCGATAGTCACAAAGCTCTGCTTCGTTTTAGTGTATGGCAGGTACGATGGTTTCGTGAGCAGGGGAAAGAGGAATGCAAAAAACCCCCGCTTATGTAAGCGAGGGGAAGTCGCGGTTAATAACCATCCGATTCGCCGCCGAGCTTTTTAGCCTCATCGACGGCTTCATCCGCATCTGCGCTGCCGGTATGCTCTGTTTCCTGCATAGCCTGCTTAAGTCCTTCAGCGACACGGCGTCCGTATTCTTCGTCCGCCTTTGTAAAGTGATCGATCATGGTATCCTGAATTTCCTTGCGGCACACCCTCAAAGCGTCGACCAGGTTGCTGATCAGCTCGTCCTTTTCCCACTCTTCAAATTCGCGGTACGTGTCACCGGCTTGCTTGAAGTCATTCGGGCGGCTGATTTTTTCGCGCACCAGCCTGTCGTTGTAATGAGGCTGATGCTCCTGGCCGATTTGTTCCGCTTCTTCAAATCCGCCTGTGATCGACGGCTCGTAGTTGACATGCGGATTTTTCCCTTTGGCATATTCGGCGCCGTAGCTCATTTGGCCGCCGTGCTGATGCGTCGCTACGCGTTTCTTTGACTCGTTGATTGGCAGATGCAGGTAATTGGAGCCGACGCGATAGCGCTGCGTATCCGAATAAGAATAGGTGCGTCCCTGCAGCAGCTTATCGTCCGAGAAGTCCAGCCCGTCAACGAGCACGCCTGTTCCAAATGCCGCCTGCTCCACTTCGTCAAAGTAGTTTTCCGGGTTTTTGTTCAGCACCATTTTGCCGACCGGCAGAAAGGGGAATTGGTCTTTTGGCCAAAGCTTCGTCGGATCAAGCGGATCGAAGTCCAGCTCCGGATGCTCGCCATCCTCCATGATTTGAACATTTAACTCCCATTCCGGGTATTCGCCGCGGTCAATGGCTTCATATAAGTCCTGGGTCGCATGGCTGACATTCTTGGCCTGAATTTTTTCAGCCTCTGCCTGTGTTAAGTTTCTAATTTTGTTGTTAATCGGCTCCCAGTGATATTTAACCAGTACGGCCTTGCCTTCTGCGTTAACCCACTTATATGTATTGACGCCGGAGCCCTGCATTTCACGGTAGCTGGCCGGAATGCCCCAAGGGGAGAAGACAAAGGTGATCATGTGGATGGCCTCCGGAGACTGCGACACGAAATCATACATTCTTTCAGGATCCGTGACGTTCGTGACAGGATCCGGCTTAAAGGCGTGGATCATATCAGGGAACTTCAGCGGATCGCGGATAAAGAAGATTTTTAAGTTGTTGCCGACAAGATCCCAGTTTCCATCCTCTGTATAAAACTTGACAGCGAATCCTCTCGGGTCACGGGCGGTCTCAGGCGATTCCGTCCCGCCGATGACGGTAGAAAAACGGACAAATACCGGCGTTTTCTTGCCGGCACCTTGAAACACCTTCGCGCGTGTATATTTTGTGACATCCTCATCGCCGGCTTTTCCATACGTTTCAAAGTAGCCGTGCGCCCCGGCTCCGCGCGCATGAACGACACGCTCCGGAATGCGCTCACGGTCGAAGTGAGAGATCTTTTCTAAAAAGTCATAGTTCTCAAGCGTCATCGCACCCCGGTTGCCGATCGTACGTACATTTTGGTTGTCTGTCACGGGGTGCCCTTGGCGGTTCGTTAAGGAGTTCTCCTTTTCTCCTGTGCCAAGCTTGCTTTGTTTGTCCTGATTTTCATCTTTTTTCATAATTTTCCCTCCTTGCATCATGATGACGTTGATTATCCTTTCCAATTCTTCCCGCCTTATACTGCCTTTCTTTTTGACGGGTTCTCACTTTCAGTATTTTGTGATATATTGAGAGCATACAAGTCCACTAGGGGTGTCTATTTAGACTGAGAGAGGTAGAAATCCTCAACTCTATGAACCTGAACTGGGTGATGCCAGCGTAGGGAATGTGTGACAGATACGAGAACAGCTGATGATTCGTGAATGTGAACAAGCTATTGTATCTTTGCACCCCTTTGGATAAGAAAGGGGACTTTTTTATGGAAAGAAACAGATTAATTACGATGATCGAAATAGCGATCATGGCGGGGCTGTCCGTCATATTAAGCTACATCGAATTCGGTGCGCTCTGGGCGTTCGGCGGGTCCATTTCACTTGTGATGGTGCCGATTTTCATTATGGCGTTCCGGCGCGGCTGGCAGGCCGGGTTTGTGACCGGGCTTTTAGTGGGTATCGTCAGCTTATTGACAGGCGGGTATGTCGTGCATCCCGTCCAGCTTGTGTTAGACTATCCGCTGGCCTTCGCGGTGCTTGGTCTTGGCGGCGTCTTCGTTTTCCATAAGACGGTGACGATCGGCCGCATTTTCGGCGGGCTTCTGCTGGGGACGTCGCTGCGCCTTGTGTGCCATTTCCTTTCCGGGGTGATCTGGTTTGGAAGCTATGCACCTGAAGGCACACCGGTGGCGCTGTATTCCCTCGTGTACAATCTTTCGTACCTTGTGCCGGAAATGCTGATCACGGCAGCGGTGCTCGTCTTCTTGAAGAAGACAGCCCCGACTTTTTATAAGCAGTCGATCCAGGCAAATCATCGTTCCGCAAGCTTTAATAACTAACAAGGAAGAACTGCCTTCACACGTATGGAGGCAGTTCTTTTTATTATGCGCTCATAGGCTGAAATCCTATGCCGTTTTCGATACAATAAGGAAAAAAGGCCATAAAGAGTAGAGAGGAGGACAGCGGATGCTGAATGATACATTAAAGAAATGGCTGTCCCAGCAAAGGCCGACCCGCGGGTTGCTGCTGCCGAAGCTTCATGAGCTGTATCAGCTATTTATTGATTATGAGGATCGGGAAAGCGCGAAGACGTGTATGGAGCTGATTGAGAAGCTGGATAACATGGAGTATGTGATTGCGTTTTACGGTCACTTCTCCGCAGGAAAGTCCACCATGATTAATGAATTGATGGGGGAGGACCTATTGCCGTCAAGCCCGATTCCGACAAGCGCGAACATCGTCAAGGTGAAGGAAGGAGAGCCGTACGCGCTAGTGACCTTCAAGGATGGAACGGTTCAAACCTTTCCGTATCCGTATAATTTAGAGGATATTCAAGCGTACTGCGTCGATGGCAACACCGTCGAGGAGGTCGAAATTTCCCACCGGACCGGCCAGCTGCCGGAAGGGGTCACCGTCTTCGATACACCCGGGATTGACTCGACCGATGACGCCCACCGGGTAAGCGCGGTATCGAAGCTTCACCTGGCAGACGTTGTGTTTTACATGATGGACTACAACCATGTCCAGTCTCCGGAGAACTTTGAATTTAACCGGCAGCTCGTGGAACGGGGAAAAGATAACTACTTAATTATTAATCAAATTGATAAGCATATTGCGAGCGAGCTTCCTTTCGACGAGTTTGCCAAGCGTATCCATGGGGCGCTTAGCGACCATCACCTGACGTACAGCGGATTGTTTTTCACGTCATTAAAGGATGCGGGGCACCCGTATAACCAGCTCGATGAATTAAAGGAGCAGCTGGCGGACCGCATTGCCAGCCGACAGCAGCAAATTACGGCCCACATCCTGAAGGAATCGCTTATGCTGGCGATGAACTTTTTGAAAAAGCAGCAGGAGCAGTCGGCTAAAAGAATAGACCGGTACGACGAGCTGCTGGAGTACGTGTCTTCCTTCCGCCAGCTGGAGGAGGAGCAGACAGAGGCTGCGCAGCGGGAGGAGGCGGTGGCTGCGCGCCAGCATTCGTTCGTCTCCATGTTCGATCAGCGCGTGGCGCACGTGTTTCATAATGCGAAGCTGATGGATTACTATACACGTCTGTTCGTGCGGGAATTTCTTGAGTCACGGGAGCTGTCCTTCCAGGTCCGCGGCTTATTCTCCCGAAAGAAGACGAAGGAGGAGAAAGAGAGGCGCCTGGACCAGCTTTTTCAGGCGCTGAATGAAAACCGGCTGACTTACGTGGATATTCCGCTAAGGGAGGAAATCATTGGGCTTTTGACGGAATTCGGTGTCATCACGGAGGAGCGAAGAGAACGCATTCGCAAGTGCCAGGTCGTCTTTTCCCCTGATTTATTAGTGAAGCTTGTGAAAAGCGGGGCGAACCTGACGGGTGATTACGTGCTGAATTACGCCAAGGACGTCGAGCGTGAGCTGCAAAGCCTGTACCGGCAGGCGTATGCCGATATCGTGGAACCGCTGGAGGAAGAAGCGATGGCACGCAACAAGGAGCAGGTCATCTCCATTCAGAAGGAGCAACGAGCGATAGAGGAAAAAATGAGCGCCTGGACCGAACGCGAGGCGTTGAAGGAAAAGGAAAGAGAGCTGTACGAGCGCATCTTTGACACGTTGGCGGTGCGCGGGCAAGAGAAGGTGGAGAAAAGGCCGTTCCGTGCGTTTCAGAAGTCAAAGCCGTCCGCGGCGAAGGAGAAGCCGCGCTTTATTTCCATCCGGGAGGCGGCTGAGCAGTGGATAGGGCAGAGAGAGCCGGAAGCCTTTGAGCCGATTGACTTAGAGGCGCGCATTCAGGAGGTGAAGCGGCAGGCGTCCCTGCTTGCGGAAGCGGGGCACATGGAGCAAACGATCGACAAGCTGCGGGAGCGGATTGCCCGCCTGGAAAAGAACGAGTACACAATTGCGTTATTCGGGGCGTTCAGCGCCGGGAAGTCGTCATTTGCCAATGCCCTGCTTGGAGAGACGGTTCTTCCCGTGTCCCCGAATCCGACCACAGCGGCTATTAACGAAATCCGCGCACCGGACGCGGAGCATGGGCACGGAACGGTGATGCTGCTGTTTAAAACGGAGGAGCAGTTTTTAAAGGACATTAACCAGGCGCTCGAGCTCAGCGGAAAGACCGCTTCTAGCGTCGAGCATTTAGCGGCGCTTCTAAAGGAGCATGACGAGCTGATGGCGAAAAAGCAGGAAGCAAAGGAGCAAGACCAGGAGGAGAAGGAAGAAGAGGAGTTATTTAGTCCGCTCGCCGCTCTCCCGCTCGAGCAGTTCTCCTTCCTGCGTGCGGCGCTTTCCGGCTATAACTACATGCGCACGCGGCTTGGGAAAGTGGAACGCATGATGGTCGACACGTACACAGAGTTTGTCAGTGTCGAAGAGAAGGCCTGCTTCGTCGAGCGTATTCAGCTGTATTACTCCGCCCCTGTGACGGAACAAGGAATGGTGCTTGTCGATACACCAGGAGCCGGCTCGATGAACGCCCGCCATACGGAAATGGCGTTTAATTACGTGACGAGTGCGGACTCCGTCGTGTTCGTCACGTATTATAACCACGCCTTCTCGCGCGCGGACCGTGCCTTTTTAATGCAGCTCGGTCAAGTGAAGAACTTTAAAGAAGAAGACAACATGTTCTTTATCGTCAATGCCGCGGATCTGGCCACCTCCGAAAAGGATCTATTGTCCGTGCTGCAGCATGTAGAGCAAAATCTCATCCAGTGCCAGATTCATCAGGCGCGCATTTACCCGGTATCAAGCCATCTGGCGCTGTTAGCGAAGAAGAAAGCGCACGACAAAATGACCGAGGAGGAGAAAAAACGGTACGGCGCGATGCTGAAGACGGGGGAAGAAGAGGTACCGGCCCAGCAGGCCTTTGACTTGTCAGGATTTTCGTTATTCGAGGAGCGCTTTTATCCATTCACGAAGCAGTCCTTAGCCGTTTCGGTGCTGCGCCAGGCAGAGGCGGATACGAAGCAGGCAGTGATGGAGCTGAAGCGGCGGATTCGTCTTGCGGAAGAGGATGAGACCGCGAAGGAAAGACATCGCAAAGAGCTGAATCGCCAGCTCGCCGAAGCGTTAAGCTATATAGGCAGCCGTTCGTTTAAAGCCGAAAGGGAAGCGTTTGAAGAGGAAATTGAAGAACTGCTGTTCTATGCGAGACAGCGCTTGTTCTACCGGTACAACGACGAGTTTAAGCTCATTTTCAGCCCGGCGGCGTTTGACGCCTTTGATGACATGTTCACCGCACTGCACCGGATGACGAATGAAGTGATTCGCTTTACGGCGGAGGAAATGGCGAGAGAAATGAGAACGTCTGCTTTCCGCCTGCAGACATTTATCCAAAAAAGCCTCGACCATTTGGTTCAGCTGCTTGAAAAAGAAACGCGGGAATTGCTGCCGTCCGTTCATTTAAAGGGAATCGAGGCGAAAGGGCTGCCGGAGTTTACGTTCGAGCCAGGGCTTCATGCGATTCATGCCGGCTTGTTTCAAGCCTTGTTCAAGGACTACAAAACATCGCCGCAGTTTTTTGCAGAGGGCGGCAATAAAGTGATTCGGGATGAAATTGAGAAAAGCATGATGACGCCGGTGCTTGATTATGTGCAGGAGCAGAAGGAACGGATCAGCACGGCGCTTGTGCCTGTTTACGAGGAGCTGTTAGAAAAGACACGGGAAGCGGCGTCCGCTCAAATGGCCGAACAGGCGGCCGGCCGGCTCGCGGCGTTATCCGAAACGGGCGGGGCTGAGCGCTACAAGAAGCTGTTGGCTCGTTTGGAGAGCGGGATTTATTCGTAATTCATTGGTTCAAGCCGTCCATTGGGGCGGCTTGTCAGTTTATCGGCAAAAAGCAGAGAGGGCATGCTTGTTTGAAAAGCTGGCTCTTTATGTACGTGAAGATCAAGCGACTAGCCAAACTTAATAAGCCGCTGCCCGTTGGAATGGAAGGCGCGTAGACTCCTGCGGGATGAGCGGGACAGGTGAGACCCCGCAGAGCAAAGCTTGAGGAGGCTCACCGCCCGCCCCGCGGAAAGCGAAGCGTCTGGAGTGGAAACGGGCAGCCTTTATCCTAAGATAAAGACGAGTTTGTTTGCCGTCTGAAGCCGCCCCTAGTGGCGGCTTATTTTGGATAAAGGAAGCAAGCAGATCTTTATGTCCTTTGTTCGGTTGAGGGTATGATAGAGACAGAGAAGAGGAGAGAGATTTTCTATGAATCAGCAAGACTTTACGAGCGGAAATATTTGGCGGCAGCTGCTGACGTTCTCTACACCGATCCTGCTGACGAATTTGCTGCAGGTGTCTTATCAGCTCATTGACAGCTTATGGGTCGGAAACCTGCTCGGGGCGAATGCCCTCGGCGCGGTGGCGATCTCGAGTACGGTGATCTTTACTGTGCTTTCCTTCATTATCGGCATCAATAATGCCACGCTGACGATTTTGTCACAGCTAAAAGGAAAAGGAGATTCCGAGCAGCTAAGGAGCTACGTAAATGCGTTTGTCGTTCTGTTAACCAGCATGGCGATTGCGCTCGGTGCGCTCGGCGTCCTGCTTGCGGAGGATATTTTGCGGCTGTTGGGAACGCCGGATGCGATGGTTCCTGAAGCGGTCAGCTATTTGCAGATTAACTTTATCGGTATTTTGTTTTTATTCGGCTATAACTTCATCGGCACGGTTTTCCGGTCACTCGGCGACAGTAAAACGCCGATCCGGTTTGTGTTTATGGCTGTCCTTCTGAATGCGGTGCTCGATCCTTTATTTATTCATACGCTAGGCTTAGGAATTGAAGGAGCTGCCTATGCCACCGTCGTGGCTCAAGGGGCCGCCTTCTTATATGGGCTGTTCATCAGCCTGCGCCACAAGCTCATTCCGTTTTCGGTGCCGTCGCTTCCATCGAGAAGAGAGACCGCGCTCATTTTAAGCCAGGGCATTCCGGCCGGCCTGCAAATGATGGTCATTTCAGCCGGGGCTGCGGCGATTATGAGTGTCGTCACATCGTTTGGCGGTCACGCGGTGGCCGGGTACGGAGTGGCCCAGCGCCTCGACAGCCTGCTCATTCTGCCGGCTCAAGCGCTTGGCACAGCCGTAAACAGCATGGCCGGGCAAAACATTGCGGCCGGCAAATGGGACCGGGTGAAGCAAATCACCACATACGCCGTCTTTTTGAACTTAGCGATTATGCTAGCGGCCGCGGTTTTGCTTTTCCTGTTTTCCCATTGGAGCATCCGTCTGTTCATCGCGGATCAAGCGGCGGTTGAATTTGGAGGTGAATATGTGCGGCTCGTGGCCTTTTTCTATCCGTTCCTGGGCCTGAACTTTGTATTGAACGGGGTCGTCAGAGCATCGGGCGCAATGATGCAAGTATTGGTGTTAAATATCATCTCTTTCTGGGTGCTGAGATATCCAATGTCTGCTGCCTTTGCGGAATGGTTCGGGGAACCGGGCGTCGCCCTGGGGATCGGTTTAAGCTTTGTCATCAGCAGCCTGTGCGCGTTCCTTTATTTCCGGTTTGGCGGCTGGAAGGAGAAGGAGCTGTTTGCGAAAGGGTAAGGGTGTGCTTTATTCGATGTAAATGAGAACAGTTCGCTTGGTTTCAAGCGAACTTGTTTTTTGGACGTCATGTATTTGCCCTTCTGATCCGAGAAGGGCTTTTATTATAGGCTCTGTTCACACAAAGGTGTTGGTTGAACGAGCATGGCTGTTTAGCTGAAGAGCGGTGTTTCGCTTGTATTCAACAATGGGGCCAGATTTAGGTATCCATCTGAACATTCCTGCCTGGATAGAAAGCCAATTGCGGATCTAATGGATTTTCTTTCGCCGTTCGTACGCTCGGAGTGAGTTTAAAAACAACTGTATGGCTCCCTAGTGAGGACCGGTATTTCTCAACATGAGACGATGAAAGGCTTTGATCGTAATAGCCGGGCACGTACTTATCCAGCATGGCCTGCATGGCCGTAGTCGCTTCTTGTAAATCTGTTACCTTTTCCAGGGCTCCAAACAGCATCACACTCATGTAGGCCGTATCGGTCTTGGCGGGTATCGGACTTACCGTGGTTCCGTATTCTTCACATACGGTGAAACAACAGTTAGGATTGGCCTGGATCAAATCGATTTTTCTCCCGTGCGCAGCTCCATGAAAATACAAAGCTTCATTCATCCAGATAAAATTTAAAGGAACAACATAAGGATTCTCCTTATCCGTTAATCCAAGGTAGCCTGTCCGTGCGTGGCTTAAAAACTGATCAATACGCTTATCGTCTGTACATAGTCTTTTTTCCTGGCGGATCTTCTGCATGTTTCATCCCATCCTTCTTTATAAATGATAAAATCATTTTATGAAAATTCTGTACATAGTAAAAGGGACAGAATTAAAAAGTTTAATAGGGACAGATGGAGGGTTAACAATGGAACTTACCCCGTTTTTAAACAAGGAGCTGCCAGAATCTTTATACAGCCAGCTGTATCATTGGATTAAGAAGGAAATTGAAGAAGGCCGGCTCTTGCCAGGAATGAAGATGCCATCCATTCGCCAGCTTACGACTCATTTAAAGGTCAGCCGGAATACGGTGGAGGCAGCCTATCAGCAGCTGCAAGCGGAAGGATACCTCGAAAGTGTCCCTAAAAGCGGAATATGGGTAGCTGAAATGGAGAAGCCTTTACTGCGTCCGCTTGAGGTGGAACAGCCTGTTATGTTGGAATCTAAGCCTCCAAGCGAAGTCCTTGTGGATTTTGAATATGGAAATGTCGACCTTGAAAAGTTTCCCTTGAAGCAGTGGAAGAAATGCCTGTCAGACGCAGTGGATCAAGAGAGCAACTGGTTATTTCAATATAATGAGAATCAGGGAGAATTTGAATTAAGGCGGGAAATATCAAACTATTTACTGCAATCCAGAGGTGTACGCTCTGCGCCAGAACAGATTCTTATAACGGCCGGGACTCAAGCCTCTGTGGCGTTGATCTGCCACCTTTTAGCGCTTCGGGGAAACACTGTGGCTATGGAAGAACCGGGTTATAGCGGAATTCGGTCGGTCTTGGAGGATCAGGGATGCCAGATTGATCCCGTGCCTCTTGAGAAGGATGGATTGTCCGTAGAGCACATTCAAACGAGCAGGGCAAAAGCCGCATACGTAACGCCTTCTCACCAATTTCCATTTGGTATGATTCTGTCCATTTCCAAAAGAATGCGATTACTAAAGTGGGCTTATCAAACTGGAGGGTACATTATTGAGGATGATTATGACGGCGAATTTCGATACCGGGGACATCCGATTCCTTCGCTAAAATCCCTGGATGAACAGGAAAGGGTCATTTATTTAGGCACATTTTCTAAATCATTTCTTCCTTCAGCCCGGTTAAGTTATATCGTCTTCCCGCCTTCTCTGATGGCTCAATATTCACAAACGTGCGCGGCGTATAACCAAGCTGTCTCTCCTATTATTCAGAGGGCTATGGCTCTGTTCATGCAAACAGGGGAATTTGAAAGGCATATTCGAAGAATGCGCAAGGTGTATCAAAGAAAACATCAGGCGTTGCTGAGGAGCATTGAACAATATATGGGCACTCAAGTCAAGGTGGTGGGAGAAAAGTCAGGCTTACATATCTTATTGGAACTAAAAGAGGCAAAAGCTCTTGAGCTCATCGAAAGCGGCCTAGAGAAGGGGGTCAAAGTTTATTCCCCGTCAAGGTTTTGGCTTAACCCAACCACCGAAGGCAATGCTTATATTATGTTGGGCTTTGGTGGATTATCAATTGAAGAAATTGAAAAAGGGGTCCAGTTACTCGCCAGCTGCCTCCCGTGAAGAGGGAGAAACATATTGACCTAATGAATAAATCCACATCAAAGGATAGTAGAAGACCTCATTTATATACGTGAAGATCATACAGCTATCCAAGCTTTGTAATCCGTTGCCCGTTGGAATGGAAACGGGCAGCCTCATCTTAAGATAAAAACTAGTTTGCCTGCAGTCTACATAACTATCATATTCTTCTATAAAAAACCAATTTTAAATATTGTAAATTTTTCAATAGTATATTAAAATAAATGTACCATACATATTGCGACGAACATCTACATGTATCCCATGCAGATGCCCCGCGCGATAGCTGAATGGCAGGAGGAACCTTCGTGTTTCATAAACGGACAATTTACGTCATCGGGGACAGCAAAACAGCGTCCAATAACCCGATTATGCAGCAATTCAATACGTACTTTATCGGTCTTGTCATTGATCGTGACAGCCATGAAATTATGGAAGCGGAATGTTCTTCGACAATCTCCCTCACGTCCCGATTCGTTCAGTCGATCTTTGTAGGCCGTTCGATCATGGATATGGAAGACATTATTGAGGAAATCGAGAACAGATATTTTGGCGCTTCCCAAAAAGCCTTAACGGTCGCGTTTAAAAACGCGTATATTAAATACAATCAAATTATTCAAGAGTAGCTGCTTCATTTGTTCACGCAATTGAAATCCAGCTGCTGGAAGGTTCCATTCTTCTGGCAGCTGGATTTTTTATTTTTTTACTAACAGGAGGGAGAAAAATGATTCAAGATGGTGTCACGTTTGTCTGTTTTCTGCTGGCCTTCACGGCTGCGGTTGCGATTGCGGAGAAAAAGATCGGCGGCAAGTTTTTTCAATACGTACCAGGGATTGTCCTTATTTACTTAGGTGCCGCCTTGATGAAAACGTTCGGGGTATTTTCAGCGAGTGACTCTGTTGAAAACGCTTACGGCACAATTCGGGGGCTCTTGCTGCCGGCAATGCTCATGCTGATGCTGCTTCATTGCGATTTACGGAAAATTATTCGTCTTGGGCCGAAAATGCTGCTGACGTTCCTCGCTGCTTCCATTAGTATTGTCGGCGGCTTTACTATTACATTTGCTCTTCTTCAAGGCTTTTACGCAGAAGGAACATGGAAGGCGTTCTCCGCCTTAAGCGCAAGCTGGACAGGCGGGTCGGCGAACATGGTCATTTTACAAGGAATTTTGGATGTGCCGGAGAATATATTCGGCTACGCCTTGATTATGGACACGGTGAACTATTCGATTTGGGTCATGTTCTTGTTCTGGCTCGTGCCGCTGGCGGCGAAATTCAATAAATGGACAAAGGCAGACACATCCTACATTGATGAGATCACCGCACAGCTGGAGGTGGAAGAAAAGGATCAAAATCACACATTTGGCTTTGTGGAGTTGATCGGATTCCTGGCTTTGAGCTTATTCGTTTCCGTCGCAGCGACAAAAATTGGCGAGAGCCTGCCCGAGCTTGGCGCGGCGGTGAATGCGACGACCTGGACGATTATTATCGCTTCAGCCGTCGGTCTGATCTTAGCGGTCACCAAAATAGGCAAGCTGCCGGGTTCGATGGAAATCTCCAAAGTCATGCTTTATATCGTGATCGGACTGATCGCCTCTCACGCGGATTTCTCTCAGCTGTTCCAGGCGCCGGTTTACATTATTTCAGGCTTTATGATCTTGTTCTTCCACGGCCTAATCATGGCGATTTTAGCGAAGGTGTTTAAGCTCGACTTATTTACGATGGGCGTCGCCTCGCTTGCGAATATCGGCGGCATTGCTTCCGCGCCGATTTTAGCAGGGGCCTTCAACCGAACGCTGATCCCCATCGGTATCTTAATGGCCGTATTGGGAAGCCTGCTTGGCACTTACTACGGAATTATGACGTCATATATTTTATCTGCTTTATAAAGAAAGGGTGTTAGCGATGTACATTGAACACATTCATGTGTCCGTTGAAGAACTGCCGCTAGTCAAGCCGTTTAAAACCGCTTTGCGCACAGCCACGGCGATCGATAATGTCTTCGTGGAAATTCAGCTCGATAACGGGTTAAAAGGGATGGGAGCGGCTGCCCCGACGGTTGCCATTACCGGTGATTCCACACAAGGCATTGTCAGTGTCATCAAAGAGGTTATTGCGCCGAAGCTGATCGGGCAAAAAATCACCAAGCTACACGTTCTTTCCGAGCTGATTCAGAAATCATGCAGAGGAAATACGAGCGCTAAAGCGGCGGTAGAAATAGCGGTCTATGATGCGGCTTGCCGGTATTGGCAGATTCCGCTCTATGAACTTCTTGGCGGGGAAACGAATCAGCTTCGAAACGACATGACGGTAAGTGTGGGCGGCAAGGAAGAAATGATGGCGGACGCCAGGAAGATTATCGAAGACGGATTTTCTATTATCAAGGTGAAGGCAGGCAAGGACTGGCCGAGGGATTTGGAGAGAATTTACGCCATACGCGAGGCGGTAGGAGAGGAAGTGACGATCCGGATTGATGCAAACCAAGGCTGGACCGTCAATCAGGCACTCAACATCATTACGGAAATGGAGAATCGAAAGCTGAACATCGAATTGATCGAGCAGCCGGTAAAAGCGCATGATATCCAAGGGTTAAAGATCATCAAGCAGCACGTCCGTACACCGATTATGGCAGATGAAAGCTTATTTTCTCCGATGGATGCGATGAAGCTCCTGTCCGAGCAGGCCGTCGATTATTTAAATATTAAGCTGATGAAAACAGGGGGCATTCGCCGGGCGCTCCAAATTGCCGATATGGCAGAAGCCGCCGAGGTGGAGTGCATGATCGGGAGCATGATGGAGTCCATGGTCAGCGTATCCGCCGCTATCCATCTGGCGGTCGCTCATCCGAACATCACAAAAATCGACTTAGATGCTCCGCTGTGGATTAAAGACCAGCAATTTGAAGGCATCCTGTATGAAAAAGATACGATTCAAGTCAGCCAGGAGCCGGGCTTAGGGATTAAAAGGAAGAACACTTCTTCCTCTTAATAAATAAATGGGAGAAAGGATGAAGCCGAAAATGAAGAAATGGTATGCATTCATGCTGGCTTTAGCGAGTGTGCTTTTTATAGGTGCAGGCTTAGCGGAAGCAAAGGGGAACAGCACAAATACGTACTACATTGATGTAACGGCCGCCACCTTATGGACAGAGCCGGATATTTTAAGGGAAGTGGACGAGCCGTCAGCGGCCAATCCAGTTGACTTGCGAAAGTGGACGACGAGCATGATGTATGAGGAAAAGCTCGGACTCGTCGGCAGCCTGGAAACACAAGCGCTGTACGGATCCAAGGTCACGGTGCTAGAGGAAAAAGGCGACTGGGTGAAGGTAGCGGTTCATCACCAGCCAACACCACGCCATGAGCTTGGGTATCCGGGCTGGATGCCGAAAGCGCAGCTGGCCAAAGGAAAGAGCTTTGAAAACCACCTCGACCGGCCGTTCGCCTTAGTCACATCTAACACGGCCTGGCTATATGACAACAAGCAGACAACGAAACCGTTTAAGGAGTTAAGCTTCAATACACGCCTGCCGGTTATAAAAGAAATGAAGGACGAAGTGCTCGTCGCGACACCAACTGACGGGAAGAAATGGCTCAAAAAGGCCGACGCAGCGATTTATAAGAATGAAGAAGCGATTCCCACACCGACCGGGAAGGACATTGTAGAGACAGGAAAGCAGTTTCTAGGCCTTCCTTATTTGTGGGCAGGCATGTCAGGGTTCGGCTTTGACTGTTCAGGCTTCACGTACACGCTGTATCATTCACACGGCATCATCATTCCGAGAGATTCCTCCGTACAGGCGACACACGGCCAGCCGGTTGAAAGAGAAGACCTGCAGGCTGGCGACTTAGTCTTCTTTGCGTACAACCAAGGAAAAGGACGGGTTCATCACGTAGGCGTATATATCGGCGAGGGCCAAATGATTCACTCGCCTAACAGCTCCACGCATGTCCGTATCGATGACATTGAAACATCCGGCTATGGCGAAGAGTACGCGGGCGCACGAAGATATATTCAATAAGAGGAAAAGCCGCTGACCGATTAGATGGGTCGGCGGCTTTGTTTGTCAAGGCGTATGAATTGAAGAGAAAAGAGGGGATACTGTACACTTGATGATGAAATGTAGGAAGAAACTAGGAGGTCCCAATCATGTCATTAAACGGTAAATCAGCGATTATTACAGGAGCGAGCAGCGGAATCGGTGAGGCGACAGCCATCGCTTTAGCCCAGCAAGGCGTAAACGTGGCGCTCGGTGCCCGCCGTACTGAACGCCTGGAGGCTTTAAAGGAAAGAATTGAGCAGGAGACAGACGCCAAAGCCATCATCGTAAAGACCGATGTAACGAGCAAGGAAGAGGTGGAGGAGCTGGCGAAGCAGACGAAGGAAGCGTTCGGCTCTATTGATATTCTAGTGAATAATGCAGGCGTCATGCTGCTGTCCTTCTTGAAAAATGATCTTGTCGATCAGTGGGAAAAGATGGTGGATGTGAACATTAAAGGCGTGCTGTATGCCATCCACGCCGTGCTGCCGACCATGCTTGAGCAGGATAACGGGCACATTATTAACATTTCCTCTGTAGCCGGACATGAAGTGTTCCCGACAAGCAGTGTATACTCTGCGACGAAGTATGCCGTTCGCGCTTTATCGATGGGCATGGAAAAAGAGCTGGCTGCAACCGGCATTCGTGTAACGAATATCTCGCCAGGAGCGGTAGAAACCGAGCTGGCTACCCATATTACCGACCCGGATGTGCTTGAAACACGCACGAATAATAAAAAGGACCGTACAACTCTTGAAGCGAAGGATATCGCTAACGCTATCGTCCATGCGGCAACACAGCCGGCGTATGTGAATACAAACGAAATCATTGTCCGCCCGAAGCATTCTGTGAGAAAGGACTAATAGCTAATATAAAAAACAAGCCTGGCTAATCTAGGCTTGTTTTTTATATTTGAGAGATGGTAGCAGCTAATTATGGTTTGTTTTTAAAGTTCAATGTGCAAAATTCAAAACAAGAACCATTCTAGATTTGGGCTATCTTGTTTTTTCTAGCAAAAAAGTGGAAAAGAAGGAGAGAGACAAATAAAGATCAATCGCATGGAAGAAGGTGTGAAGAGATGAAAGTAGCCGAATTACTAGTCAAATGTTTAGAGAACGAAGGAGTAGAATATATTTTTGGAGTACCGGGAGAAGAGAACCTCGACGTGATGGATGCGCTTTTGGAATCAAATATTGAGTTTGTTGTAACGAGGCATGAAACAGGAGCAGCCTTCATGGCAGGCATATACGGGAAGCTGACAGGCAAACCAGGCGTGTGTTTAGCCACCTTAGGCCCAGGGGCAACGAACCTGTTAACAGGCGTTGCGACCGCCAACATGGATCACCAGCCAGTCATTGCCATTACAGGTCAAGCAGGGCTTGACCGCCAGCACAAAATCTCCCATCAGTATTATGATCTTGTTTCTATTTATGAACCGGCAACGAAGTGGAACACTCAAATCAAAAAAGGAGACATTGTTCCCGAGGTTGTGCGGAAAGCTTTCCGCGTGGCTACGCAAGAAAAGCAAGGTGCTGTTCACATTGACTTGCCAGAAGATGTAGCCGCTATGGAAGTGAAAGGGACTCCGCTAAATCTGACGGATCACACGATGTCGGAAGCAAGCGAAAGAGTGATAAAAGACGCCGCAGACGTCATTCAGCAAGCGAAAAAGCCGCTTATTCTAGCGGGGGATGGCATAGCAAGAGGGAAAGCTGCCGAGAACTTGCGTTTAATGGCTGAAAAAGCTTCCATCCCCGTTGTTCATTCCTTTATGGGGAAAGGGGCTATGCCTTGGGATCATGACTTAAGCCTATTGACGGCAGGGTTAAGCGGTGATGATTATATTACATGCGGATTTGCTCAGTCAGACTTAATTATTGCGGTTGGGTTTGACATGGCTGAATATCCTCCAAAGAATTGGAATCCGGATGGTCGCACGCCTATTCTGCACATCGATACAAGAGAAGCGGAAACGGATGGTCATTATCCGGTCAAGCTGAATGTCATTGGAAATCTGAATGATAACTTAGAAGAGCTCGCACACGCTCTTCCAAAAACAGAGCGAGATAACCAATGGGTATTATCGGTGCGCGAAAAAGCCCTTAAAGAGCTGACAGAGTATGAGAATGATCAAGGCTTCCCTGTGAAGCCGCAGAAGATTATCTCCGACTTGCGTGCGGTGTTAAATGAAGAGGATATCGTTATTTCGGATGTCGGTGCTCATAAAATGTGGCTGGCCAGAATGTACCATACGTATCAGCCGGACACATGCTTGATCTCTAATGGGCTGGCTTCCATGGGGGTGGCTGTTCCTGCTTCGGCCGCAGCAAAAATGGTTCATCCTGATCGTAATGTTGTAGCCGTATGCGGAGATGGGGGATTTCAAATGTCCAGCGCTGAGCTTGAAACGATCAAGCGGCTAAACCTTCCAGTCATCATTTTACTGTGGAGAGACGGCGGGTACGGCTTGATTGAGTGGAAGCAATTGAAAGAATTCGGCCGCGCATCGCATATAAAGTTTGGAAATCCTGATTTTATTCAGTTAGCTAAAGCATATGGCTTTGAGGCGGTAGAAGTGACAGAGAGCGAGGAGCTAAAGCCGGCTTTAGAAAAAGCGATCAGCCTAAACAAACCCGTTCTGATCGACTGTCCTGTTGATTATCGCGAGAATATGAAATTGACGGAAAAGCTCGGCAACATTCTTTGCTAGAAGAGTGATCTAACCGGCTGAGTGGACCGGCCTTTTGGCAAGAACTTTTCTGTGGCCACGTGCGGACTACGGACCAGGAAGGGTTTCTTTCGATTTTGGGTAGCGAATGAAACTGAATCAAGAGCCAATACAAATAAACAAAAATGGGAAGTGTATGATACGAAAGCAACCATTTATTATAGAGCAGTGTAAGGAGCAGGCCAGGCAATCTGGTCTGCTTTTTATTTTTCCAATTCTCGACAGTTGAGTGAGGAAACAAAAAGAAAAATGTTGTAAAATAGAAATGAATCAAGAACATTCAGTCAACTCTTTAATCAAGCGATAAGAATTTGGCAGCGGTTTGTGGTTCATAAACAGAGAAAAAGGGGATGGAGTGACCATGCGTTTAGCAACAATCAAAAGGAATGAACAAGAGCTTGGAGCGGTGATCACGGATAAAGGAGCTGTGCTGCTAGAAGAGGTGAACCGCACGTCAGGTACAGACTGGCCTGTCTCGCTATTTGAAATCATTCAATCCGGGCAGCTGGAGAACATGCGGAAGTGGTATGACGCTGAAGGGAAGCAGGCGATAGAAGCATGCGAAGGGATCCCGGCGAATGACGTCCAATATGCACCTTTATACCGGCATCCGAGAAAAATTTGGGGCATCGGCTTGAACTATGTAGAGCACGCTTCCGATTTAAGTGAGAAAGCGCCTAATACGGAGCCGGCAAGTTTTATGAAGCCGGATACGACCATTATCGGGCCTGGAGATCAAATTAATATTCCGCTGCAGTCCGACCGCACAACAGCGGAAGCAGAGTTAGGCATTATTATCGGTAAAGAGTGCAAAGACGTATCGGAAGAGGAAGCGCCGGATGTAGTGGCCGGCTTTACGACAATCATTGATATGACAGCAGAAGACATTCTGCAGCGCAACCCGCGCTATTTAACCCGCTCGAAAAGCTTCGATACCTTCTTTAGCTTTGGGCCGCAGCTTGTCACGAAGGATGAGGTAACAGATGTGTTAGATTTACACGTTTCTACTATTATTAATGGAAATGTACATAGAAAAAATATCGTATCGAATATGACCTTCACTCCATGGAATCTCGTCTCCTTCCATTCAAAGGTCATGACGCTTCTGCCTGGAGACATTATTTCCACCGGAACGCCAGGAGCGGTCGTGATCCGTGACGGTGATGTGGTGGAATGTGAGATCGATGGCTTTGAAAAGCTTGTGAACCATGTAAAAGATTTAAAAGCCTGACGGGTCATGCCGTCCGAGAAAGACAGCCGCCAGCTTCTCGGGGCGGCTTTTTATTTTGCATGCTATATATAATTACTCAATGTGCAAAATTCAAGAGAAATTAACTGCAGAGTATATAAAGGGAGAGAGATAATAGATAAAACTTTTCATCTTTATAGGGAATCCGTCTGAGTTTGAATAGTTTGGTTGTTAGCGTGGATCGCCAGTTCTGACAGAGGTTTATAAGCTGAGTCAGGAAGAGGACGAAACTAAGCGTTGCTTAAAGGATTGCTGGAAAATAATTCTTCGTCCATTGTGTTGACTTTATTTCTTGAGACGTGTTATATTGATATTCCGCCATTGAAAGAGGCGGCGTTAAGTAAAAGCGAAAAAGAAATCATTGAAAAAACGATTGACTTTGTTTTCTAGACATGATAATATTATTTACCTGTCGAAGAAAATAGCGCTTTGAAAAAGAAATAAAAAAGATGTTGACTTTGTTCTTTATAATATGATATGATATTAAAGTTGACTCTTAAAAAAGAAAGACAACATTGATCTTTGAAAACTGAACAAAATACATGCCAGTTAATTCTTGATTTATTTATGAGTAAAGGATCATCTGCTAGGATCGTCACGTCCTGTGACAACGCAGATGCCTGCACATCCTGTGCAATGCAAACATCTTTTTGGAGAGTTTGATCCTGGCTCAGGACGAACGCTGGCGGCGTGCCTAATACATGCAAGTCGAGCGGACGGAAGGGAGCTT
>NZ_JWJE02000042.1 GCF_000812025.2 Bacillus thermotolerans | reverse complement strand
AAAACTTGAAAAAGTGGGCCAAACTCCGCTCTTTACAGAAAATTGGTCTCCACCTCACTTCTCATATTATAGAAGATTCCATTTAACAATTCAAAAAAAGTGAAAACCCCGGTGAGAATTCACCAGGGTTTTCTTGACTAAGTTGTTTTTCAACAACGTGAGGAGAAAGACACTAAGTCTTTCTCCTTTTTATTATGATTGGCTTCTCTGCTGCGAGCATGCCAGCAGCCGTTGATACTTATAAATTAATTGGTCTAATTCCTTGCTGTGCTTCAATGTATCAAAGTGCCCAAGCCCTTTATGTATGCCGGTTTGGATCATTAATGTTCTCTTGGTATTAATCTCAGCAGTCAATTCATGAAGGAGTGTGCATTTTTTCATTTTTCCTGCTCCTCAAACATTTATTCACTATCAACTACAACATTACACATTATGCCAACTTTAGAGGGCGATTGAAAGATGTTCGACAAAACTTCTTCTAATCTTACATAAGGGGTTAAAAAACGACCTGTAATAGGATAGCTGCTCCACAGAGTCGCACGCATTTCGTTGTAACTATACCTGGAAGCAGGCTCGCTTTTTTGTGTTAACAAAACTGGAAATAAATGCACGCTTTTGGAATGGAAGGTATATATGAACTCATCAGAATTTTGACTTGCATTTCTTGCTGCTTTGCGGGACTCTCATGAGAGGTTTCTGTTTTTATTATTGGTATAGGGGAAAAGACATTTTTCGTATGGTTCATTGTCGTATGGAAACTGGAAAATATTAGTAAATATTTTGTAGTTTCAGGACCGACCGTGACAAATGCCGAGGCCGATTAACAGCCGATTTAATAGAATGTATTAACACATAAGAAAGGAGGAAGAAAGATGAGTGTATGGTATTTTGACGATAACGGAAGAGGGCACCGCGGTAGAGACAACGGCTGTGGGTGCGGCGGACGTGACCGTGACAGAGACCGTGATAGAGATAGAGACCGTGATCGGGATCATGACGGAAGAGGACGCGGCGACAGAGACCATGGCTGTGGATGCGGCGGACGTGACCGTGACAGAGACCGTGATAGAGATAGAGACCATGATCGGGACCGTGACGGAAGAGGACGCCACGGCTGCGGATGTGGCGGACGCGACCGTGACAGAGACCGTGATAGAGATAGAGACCGTGATCGGGATCATGACGGAAGAGGACGCGGCGACAGAGACCACGGCTGCGGATGCGGCGGACGCGATCGCGACAGAGATCGCGACAGAGACCGCGACAGAGATCGCGACAAAGACCGTGACAAAGACCGTGACAGAGACCGTGACAGAGATCATGGTAGAGACCGCGATCATGACCGTGATGGAAGAGGCCGTCGTGGCAGACATGACGATAGAGATGATTTCCATTTCCGGAAACGCTGTTTCTGGTGGTAATCCAAAAAACGCACTGGCTAGTCTGGTGCGTTTTTTTATGTGAGGCTTACTTTTGAGGGAAGAGGGTAAGTAACTAAGAAAAGCGGAATACATAACTAGTGTAAAAGGCCTTCATTTACTGCCTGCCCATGTAGGTATCTTCTTCTTTTTGTCGAACGATATAAATGAATATGGATAATCAAAAGGAGAGAGGACATGAATTTCAAAGAGCAATTCGTAGAAACACTAAAAGAGAACTATTCCGCTAAGGTGAGAGAGAAGCGCGATACAGCAGAAGCAAAGAAACATGCAGCTAAATTAATCCATGGTTTCTTTGAGCACCTGCATCATGAATTAAAGGATGTGGCCTCGGTTTCTTCTGCTTTAAAGTTTTATGACAGCCCGAATTTTGAAATCCAATATAAGGGTAATTGCTATATCCGTTTTCCATTCGGTGATAAAAATTGCTTGCCTGAGCGGTTAAAGGATTCCTTTCAGGTCGAAGTGGCGAGGTTTGGCCTGTTAAAAAGGGATACACTGAAGATTGAGGGGAACCGCTATAAGAGTAAGATGTTTGATATGGACTTAAGTGAGGACTTATTAGATGTATATTTGAAATATGTATTTGAAGAAGCTATAAGTGAGAAAGAATAAGAAGCATCCGATTAGGGTGCTTTTTTCATGAATAAACTCAAGCAGGCAGTTCTCATTTAGAAAGGGAGGTACTATGAAAGAAGTGAACGTACAGGTGACTCATACGGATTGGCTCGAGGAAAGAACAATTCTTCTATCTTTAACCGGCAGCCACGCTTATGGAACGAATACGGATACCTCTGACAAAGATTACAAGGGGGTCTGCATTCCCCCTATTAATTATTATCTTGGTCTGAAAGCGTTCAAAGGCTATGACACAAGCGGAGGAAAGAACTTTAAAAACACAAAAGATGACATAGACATAACTATTTTCCATATTAATAAGTTTGTGCAGTCTGCCATGCAGGGTGTCCCTAATAATATTGAGCTTTTGTTTGCAAGGCCGCAAGACTATGTAAAAGTTACCCGGCTGGGGCAAAAGCTGATCGATCGCCGCCATTTATTTCTCTCTAAACGGATTGAAAAGAAGTTTGGCGGGTATGCCAGTTCACAAATTCAAAAGTTAAAAAGCAGGCAGCGGAGCGGCGCGGGGCAGGAAGAGCTAATAGAGAAATTCGGTTACGACACGAAGTTTTTCATGCACAGTATCCGTCTGCTTACGAGTGCTATTGAAATTTTGAGAACAGGAGACTTTAGCACATTTCGTCCTAACCGGGATTTATTATTAAAATGCCGAACCGGAGCTTTCTCCTTTGAGGAAGCGCTTGAAATGATAGAGACGTATGACCATGACCTAAAGCGAGCCGCGGAGGAAACGCAGCTTCCTGATGCACCTGATGAGAAAAAAGTCGACCGGCTATTGGTAGAGATCAATAAAGAAGGCTTGTTTGGCAGTATGTAATTCAACAAAAAAGAGCCGGGCTTCTCCCGGCTCTGTCGAGTATTTCAGACTGGCTATTGAGGGGCTAACAAATGAACTGCTATACATAGTCTTTCCCTTACGTGAAAAATATACATTAAAATAAAATATATTAAATGGGTTTTCCTAGTCTGTTTCGTAAGGTAGTGATGCATTTTTTTAGCTCTGAGAGCGTTCCCGCTTTTTATTGAATAAGACGGCTAACGTGGAAAAAATAAATCCAGTACCCAGTCCAAGAAATACGCCTGCCGCTACATTGTTAAAAATTAAACCTAATCCCATTCCGATAAATAAGCCGCCAGGGATCAGTAAGTTGGTTTTTTTATCCAATGTATCTCGCCCTCCTTCAAGTAGTCAAAGCTGCGAAATCGTCTTCTGCATTTTTATAAACACACAAGGCTGCACTATACAGATGTGTTTTTCATTTTAATTAAGCTTAGTAACGCCTATGTTCCATTTGTATGTAAAGCGCGAATAAGTATGTGGAATACTGTATGTGAGATAAGGAATACCAGCCTATACTAGCTGTCAGGACTGGTGCGGACGAAAGACGGGCGACAAACAAAGAGTAGGGAGGTGAAAACAAAAACCCTGTAAGCACGTGATGTGTTACAGGGTTCTTGCAAGAATAAAATGATGAGGTTAAGAGGCCATCCTGCGGCATACTTCAGCGCACTTTTGGCAATGGCCATGCTTATGTTTGCTGCACTCATTTCCGCAAGCTTCACAAATGTCTGCGCACAGCTGGCAGATTCGCGCGGCAAAGGGTCTGCTTGATTGCATCGCTTTATGCGCATGTACCTGCACATTCTCTATCTGTCCGAATGCAGTCGGCCATCATCTTTACATTTTCTTCTTTTAAGCATGCATCATAGCAAACATTACGAGCTTCCATACATGCAAGACAAGCTTTCACACATTCCTCATAGATTGGGTTGACGTTCATCTACGCAGCCTTCTTTGGTATTCCTCGTTTAGAGCTTACCCGTCTCGACATTCTTTTAATGCTTTTACAGGAATTCCTGGCAATTGCATAAGAAGCATTTTTTATCAGGGGCTTGCTATCCTCTATTTTTTTTCTGGTAAAGTAATGATAAAACAACTAATAGAAAGGGGTGAGCAATTGGAGAGTAACTCTATGACTTGGATGCCGGCCAACCCGGTGCTAGCCTTTGTCATCAGTATCATTTTGAATATCTTAATAGCCGTGTCCGGTGTGCTCCCTAGTGCATTTATTACAGCGGCCAATGTCGCCTTCTTTGGATTTGAGATAGGGCTTTTAGTATCTATTGCCGGGGAAGCAGCAGGGGCGGTAGTCAGTTTCGTTTTGTACCGGAAAGGACTTCAGAAGCTGCGTGTAAAGCTGAAGCATCGATTGTTGATGAAGCTCCAACAGACGAAAGGAGCGGAAGCGATAGGTTTGGTGCTTTTATTAAGAGTGCTTCCATTTGTTCCGTCGGGTTTTGTGACGTTAGCTGCCGCCTACAGCCAAATGGGACTCCTCTCCTTTAGTCTGGCAAGTACACTAGGGAAAGTCCCTTCATTAACCATTGAAGCTTATTCTGTCCAGCAGGTACTAAAGCTAACGGTTGAATGGCAGATAATCCTTGTCCTTTTTATTATGGTCGTCTATGTGGTGTATCGGACCTGGAAGCGATCCGAATAGAGGCCGTCTTTACATAGCTAGCAAAACTCTTCATATTCCTTTCCACATTGGGAAAAAATAAAGGGGATCAGAAGAGAACAGAGTGCTGACTGTTAAGTTAATCAAGTTCAGCTCTCCGTTATTAGATAGCGCTTGTACCGTTTTTCGCCTTTTTCTTTCAGAATATCTATAGTCTGAAATCTAGGTAAGGAGCCAATGATCCCTATGAATTTACATGATTTAATGAACGGATTCGCAAATAAAACCATATTACACTCTCTTCCTTGCACGTTTGTGAGAGGGATAACTGATACATCCAAGAATGTTCAGCCTGGCTTCCTGTTCGTAGCTATTAAAGGGTACAAGGCGGATGGCCACTCCTACATACCTGATGCGATTGAAAAAGGGGCCATCGCCATCGTAGGCGAGGATGACATTCCGTCTCTTTCTGTCCCGTATATAAGAGTGAACAACAGCAGGCAAATACTAGGTAGGCTGGCAAAGAGGTTTTATAAGCATCCATCCAGCCGAAAGACCATCATCGGCATTACAGGAACAAATGGAAAAACAACAATTAGCTATCTCTTAAAGCATATTTTTGAACAAAATGGCCTTTCGTGTGCCCTTATGGGAACCATCAAGAATGTGATTAATCAAAAAGAGTTATCATCCTTTAATACAACCCCTAATGTGCTAGTTGTCAATGAGCTTCTCGTCCAAAGCCAGGATGATGTCGTAATTATGGAAATCTCTTCTCATGGATTAGCACAGTATCGGCTAGAAGGCATTCAATTTGATTGTTGTGTGTTTACGAACCTTTCCCGGGATCATTTAGATTACCATGGCTCGATGGATCAGTACTTCCAAGCGAAGGCAGAGCTGTTTAATAAGATGAAAGATCACGGCACAGCGGTTATTAATATAGGCGATAGCTGGGGAGAGAAGCTTTCAGCCGGGTTAAGAAAGCGCGGCAGCCGTGTATGTTCTGTAGGAGCTGCTCCTTACGCAGATATCAGGCTGGAAGAGCTTCTTCCCCAGCGCGCTAAGGTAAAAGTGGTCGATCAGCAGCGAAAACAAACGAACATCCAATTTACGATGGCTGGCACACATAACTTATATAATGCTGTATTGACATTTGCGGCTGCGCGGCAGCTGAAGCTCACAAACGAACAAATTCTGCCGGCCATTCAGAAATTTAGTGGCGTATCCGGCCGGTTTGAGCGATTAGCATGCAAGCAAGGCGTGACGGTTATCGTGGACTATGCCCATACAGCCGATGGAATTTTTCATTGCCTGCGTACGGCTAAACAATGCGGGGCTAAAAGGATTATTCATGTGTTTGGCTTCAGAGGTAATAGGGACGAGGGCAAGAGAGAGGAAATGATCCGTGTGTCAGCTGAATGGAGCGATAAGTACATACTAACTTTGGATGACTTAAACTCCGTTCCTCATAATGAGATGGTTGAGTCGTTGGTGCTTTTGAATGAACGGGCTGGTCGCAGACACGGCATGGTTATCCCTGATCGCACAGAGGCCATCCGGTATGCGCTTGATCAGAGCAGCGAGGGAGACTGGATCATTGTTACAGGAAAAGGGCATGAGAAGTATCAGCAAAGCTATTCGCTGCCAACGGTGTGCGATAAAGATACCATCATGTATTTAAAAGACTGGAAAGGGCGCCGTCAGTTTTGACGGCTTTTTGCTTATACGGTATCACTTCTGAAAAAATAATAGCGGGGACGGAGAAAAGATAAGCACTCACTCACAGAGCTAGATAGTTTGTATACGGCAGAGAGATACAATGTAAAGAAAGAGAATGGTTGTTACGGGGGAAGGAAGAACGGAAAATAATGAACGGCTATATAGACCTTTCTTTCACAGTCATTGTACTTTAAAGCGTGTAAAAGAACATGCGGGGAGAAGGGAGGCAATCAGCCATTCTGCAAAATGGCTGATGTCGGTTAATTGCATTTGGGTTATCTGCTCCATAATCTTTCAAGGTCTAGAGGTACGTATACTTCGCTTCCGTGAATTTGCTTATGTACGAGCGGTCGCAAAAAAGAATCTTGCTTATTCTCTGTTTCCTTATGGCGTGCGACTGAATGGATCCCTGCCAGCTTTTTCACATATTCCTTTTGTAAATTCATATACTTATATCTCCTTATAAGATACGTGTAAGAAAATAGATTCCTTACATAGTGTTACGTTGCCCTGTTTACGTGAAAACATACACAAGAGCTGACGAGTCTCTAGTGCTATTTTGTTTAATCTTTGAAAAATAGTGACATAGTAAAGAGATGGTTTTTATATTAAAGGAGGTATTTGATGACGGACTTACAAGGAAAAGTAGCGATCGTTACCGGTGGGGCTTCAGGAATTGGGCTGGCTTACGGTGCAGTCTTTCGCAGATAAGGGGGCAAAAGTAGTTATTGGCGATTTCAATGAAGAAGGCGGCAAGCAGGTAGAACAGGAATTGAAGAATCAGGGAAAAGACGTACAGTTTATCAAGGTAGATGCAGGGGATGAAGATTCAGTTGCGAGCATGGTGAAGGAAACAGCAGAACATTATGGTCAAGTGGATATTATCGTCAATAACGCAGGTATCGGTATCCTTGGTGAGACGCATGAGATGTCCTATGAGGACTACCAAAAAGTCATTAAGGTGAACCAGGATGGCGTCTTCTTCGGAATGAAGCATGCGATCCGTGAGATGCTCAAAACAGGCGGAGGAGTGATCGTCAATACAGCTTCCATATTAGGAAGTGTAGGAGAAGCAGGTGCCCTTCCTTATAACGCATCAAAAGGAGCAGTGAACTTAATGATTAATAACGAAGTCAGCAGCACTGCAATATGCTGACCGCAATATCCGTGTGAACGCTGTAGCTCCTGGCTACGTGGAATCAGGAATGGTGAACAAGGAAGAGCTGGGAGACTTCTACGACGGCCTGGTAGCCAAACATCCGATCGGCCGTTTAGGAAAGCTGGAAGAGATTGCCCATGCAATTGTCTTTTTAGTAGAGAACGACTTCATGACAGGAACGACGAACGACCGTATTAGTGGATGGCGGCTACACAGCTCAATAATAAGATCCTTACGGCAGGTAATGAAAGGGAGGCCGCCGGCTGTTAGAAATACAGCTGGCGGCCTCTTTTCATATAAAGTCAGTGAATAGTAGAGGATAGTAGAATAAAAGCATAATTCATGGGGAATATATAGGCAAAAGGAGGGATGACAATGAAAAAGGAAAAACGCAGAGATGAACCCGTATGGGCAGAGGGAATAGATACGGAGGATGAGTTAATGACAGATGCGACTCCCCAGGAAATTGCTCAAGGAGAGTATACAGAGGTCGTTACTGTATCGTTAGATGAAAATGACCCAAGCTGACTGTTCGCGGAGATAACTTGGATCAGTGCGTTTTTTTAGTTGAGGTCCTATGAGCTGTGTGGCTTGTCAATCGTCTTGATCACTGAGAAATAGAGCTTTACTTAGCAATTTGATATCGCTATGTATTTGTTCTTTAATCAAAGGGTTGTCACATTTGTAATAGTCATCAACTAATCGTTTGAGCTCATGACAAATGAGTTCTATTGGAACCAAAAGTGTTCCTCCTTACAAAATAATTTCACTTATAATTATGTAACATTTATGTAACAAAATAAAGGGATTTTACAAAATAACTTTTATAAAGAGCATGAACAAAAAACAGCCAGGAAAATTTCCTGGCTTTGACAAAGGTTATTTAGGCTAGGTATTGAGGGACTAGCAATGACTTACTTTATCATGATTTCCTTTTTTATGATAAATATACAATGCCTGCAAATAAATATATAAGAAAAAATAAAACAGAGAAGCCAAGGTGTTTGAACAGGCTTCTCTGTTTATTTATTTTAAGCAAGGCCAAGGATCAAGCGCGCTGCTCAATCAATGGTTATTTAGAGCCTTTAACTGGTTGAGTGCTTGTGCTAAACAGCGGGACCATATCTGTCAGCTGTCCGCCTCGTCCTGTCATGAGGCTGTAAGTGGCAGCGCCGATGCCGACAGAAGCGACAAGAGGCAAGAACTGAATATTGTTTTTATTTTTCATCGTTACACCACCTCATTTTGAATATTGTGCGCTATCTCTTATAATTTCTGCGGTTTTTCTTTTTTTACACTGACAATTTCAGGGGAGAGCACTTCCGTCTTTTTCCTTAAGAAATGGTTATTGGAATAAGTAATAGTCACTCACCGTGTCCATAATATCAGTGTGCTGCAAGGAAGATTGCACACGGTCGCCATCGGGAGGTGGTACGTTTGATCATGATACTCTTGATCACAGGTCTTGTAATTGCAACGATTGCGTACTTTGCTTTTACTAACAGAGCGGTACAGCCGGATAGGGCAGCAGGTGACTTCGCCGTGGAAGACACGGTAATTCCAGTGAGGGAGGAATGGACGTTGCCTAAAAAAACAACAGAAGAAGTAACAGAGGCAGTAGCAGAAAGGGCAGCCGAAAAGAAATTTGAGGAAGAAATTGGTGAAGAACTGGCGCCGCTGAGAAGCCAATTAGATTCTATGGCTTCCGCTTTAAACCAGCTGCAAAGCTCGGGACAGCAGCTTGGCTCTATTGATCAAGCACCTGCTATGCAAAATCAGCAGGCTTCACAGCTGCTTCAGCAAATGCAGCAATTCAGAAAGCAAGCGCAAAGTCAGCAGCAGCAAACTTTTCAGCAGCTTCAGCAAACCGTCCAGCAAGCTGCTCAAATGCTTGGAAGTGTGGGCCAGACACTTCAATCTTTTAATGTGTTAAATCAAATGACACAGCAAATTGACCAGTCTCAACAGCAGCTGCAGCAGTTGAGCTCCCAACAAAGCCAGCAAAACCAACAGTCTCAGCAAAGCCAGCAAAGTCAACAAAGTCAACAAAACCAGCAATAGCTGTTACTCATTAAAAGCCCGTTCAAGTTTGAGCGGGCTTTTTAAACTAATGAGAACTTCAGGAACTGTATTATTGGCGGTTTGGAAAGACGCGCTGGACTGTTTCATGGAACTCTTCCAGCAAGCCGGCGGGCTGTCCGCTTTGCAGACGAGACCGAAAGTCGTTCAAGCGGTTAACGAAATCAGGATTGCTGGAAACGTACACATTTTGCAGTCCCTGGTCTGCATCCCTCACTTTATCCGCAATTCTATTTTCTGTATTTTTCCGCCCCTCGCCTTTCGGCTTGCCTTCTAATACAACTGCGACATAGGCGTTCTGATCTGTAACGATTACGGTGGCTTCGCGTACGTCGTCTAGCTGCTCAACCCGGCTCTCTGCTTCATCCGCTATATGCAATCGGGATTGGTTGTGTCCTTGGCTTTTATTGTCATAATACGTAATGTTCCGGACGGACATGTTCTCTGTGATATCTGTGTCTTCAGGCCTGTTTTCCATCCCTTGCTCATTGGCGCCGCAAGCTGCAAGAAGCAGGACGGATAAGAAACCGGCTGTTGTTTTTTTCATCTTCTTCAATAGAAACCCTCCTAAATACTTTTGTATTTAAGATGGCTTCTTAAATGTTTCTTATGCAAATGGGGCAACCTATTTCTGACTAAGCAATGGGAGGAAAAGCATGGGGTTAGACATGAAAGAATTTCTCATCCTGGCAGGGCGAATGATTACAATTCTGCCATTAATGCTGGCGGCGACATTATTCATGGGGAGAAGATCAATCGGAGAGCTTCCTGTCTTTGATTTCCTGATTTTGTTGGCCCTTGGCGCTGTAGTAGGAGCAGACATAGCCGATCCGAACATTGAACATATACATACAGCTGTGGCAATTATCCTTATTGGCCTTCTTCAGAAGCTGGTAGCAGTTGTCAAGCTTAAGTCAAGAAAAATAGGAAAGCTTCTTACATTCGAGCCTGTCATCGTCATTAAGGACGGAGTCATTATCCATAAGCACTTGGAGGACATTCAATATTCCATTGACAACTTAATGCTTATGTTAAGAGAGAAGGACGTTTTTAACATCGATCATGTAGAACTGGCTATCATTGAGGGGAACGGTAAGCTTACTGTTATGAAAAAGCCTTCAAAGGAGCCGGTGACCGCAGGGGATCTGCATATTCAAAAAGCAGGTGCGGATATTTCTTATCCCGTTGTCGTGGATGGGAAATTATACGAGGAGGTGCTGGATTTCCTGCAGGCGGATCCTGTTTGGTTTGTAGAAAAGCTGCAAAGCGCCGGGGTCAAGAACATAGAAGAAGTCTTTTTTGCAGCGATAGACAAAGAAAGGAAGATCACCCTATCACTAAAGGAGAAACCGTCAAAAGACCTGCCGCCTGTCATACATTAAGCATCAGGGGAGAATAGGGGTTCATCGGGTCATCCTTGATGGAATAATAAAAAAGTCATCCGGCATGGGATGACTGTACTAGAATAATCATATTGAACTTTCAAAGTGTTTACTTCACCCCAATAAATAGTTGTAAGACATTACTTAGATTTTCTAGCAAGTGGCTTTGTGTTCATGTTTTGATGGCTAGCTGTACGCTGTTGTTCCGCATCTTTTTTGAAGGCTTCCATAGCTTTCGTAAAAAGTAGAGTCATGTCCTTTTCCTCCTTCATACATAATGTGCTTATAAGTACTCTTTCCGTTTTGAGTACTTGTAAAACTCCTTTTTTATGAATAAATATAAGGAGCTTCTACGGGCATTTTACCACCGCCAAATAGGAAAAGGGAAGAGAAAGATAGAAAGATTTTGATGACAAATTTCGCCACGACGAAGAGACTGTAAAAGAGGCTGATGCCATGCGCTTAAAGAGCTTGGCAACACTGTAAATCATAAATGGATATCAGAGGAAGAAGGTAATAATCTACCGGTTAGCTTCTTCTTTTTTATTTAGCGTAAAGTGTCCATTTGGCGTTAGTAAGTATACATGATTTTGTGTACTTATAATTATCTTGTTTAGACAGCTGGCTGTCCGCTTGCCCAGCAATCAAAAGAGGGTGTTGATTAGTGATAGTATGTTAAAAATGGCTTTAGGGGCTAAAAATCCTTTGATAAAGCAGCAGTGAATTCTTCAATGATATAAGAAAAAGCCCGGGAAGGCCGAGCTTTTTGGCATTATTGAGTTTGAAAGAAGACGCGGGCATCGAGCGTTTCATACTTCAGTGTCACTTCATCTCCGATTTCAATTAAGTCCGCAAAATATCCTTCTTCTTCCATTCCTTTAAACAGCTCCGCATCCAGTTCGTTAGGAACGGCAGCGGATGCTTCTTGATTGTAAATGTCACCATCTTCAGAAACAAATTTAAAGTTCATCGCCGATAACCAGTACGGAAACTCCTCTGTTTCGGCCTCTGCTAGCTTGCCCTTCACTTTCACAAGTACCCATTCAAAGCCTTCAGGGGCGGGCTTATTAGATTTATTCACTTGCTGCAGCTGCTCGTAAGCTTCCTGTCCGCGAGTCACCTCTGTCACAGTCAGCTTTAGTTTCGCTTTAAATCCTTTTAAGCCGTCATCGCTATAGATGACTTCATCTAAGGTAACGGTTTCATTTAGTTTGACAGGATAAGAAGCGGCATCTTTTTTATTTTCTTCCTCTGCTGCCCCCTCTTGGATAGCTGGAGCCTGTTCATTAGCAGAGTTCGTTCCTGCATCGCTTCCGCACGCCGCTATGACCGTGCTGAAGGATAAAAATAAGGCAGGGAGCAATATGTGCTTTTTCACCTGGAAAACTCCTTTTTAACAGATTACTTGCAGGTCAGAAACCCAATGAAAATTATAATATATGGAAATATAATTTGTACAATACGAACGAAAGCCCGAGTTCCTTAGTAATGGGCTGGTCTTTTTCTATGAATAAGGTAAATCGTTTTCTCCTCTGCTGTTACCCATTTTAATACCATCCATCCTTCTTGCATCATTTGTTTAACGTTCCTTTATTATCCAATAGTAGCACAGCAAAGCGAGAAGAAAAACCTATCTATCATACAACTGAGAATGGATTCATACATATAGGCAGATAAAATATTCTCGCTCAGGGAGGGAGTTATGATATTCCCACACTCTTCTTTTGTTAAGTCTTATTTAACAACACGCAGTCTTCAGCCTGAGAACCAGGAATCACCTATTGAACATATACGGACAGATCTCGTTCATCCCTCATTGTTTTACAGGCGAAACCATTTTACTTACCCATCCTTTACGTCTGCTTACTATTGGCTGCCTATTCGCGGGCTAGTGGAGAAGCCCGTTTGCTATTCTGTGCAGGATTTGCTGCGGCTGCCGTCAAGAACCATTAAGGCGGTCCTGGAATGCGCAGGGAATAAACGCAGTCTATTCGAGCCAAAGGTATTTGGCGAGCAATGGGAAAAGGGAGCGATCACCCAAGGGGAATGGAAGGGGGTATCGCTTCGTACACTTCTTAGGGCAGCAGGGCTGAAGGACGCAGCAAAAGAAGTGGTCGTAGAAGGGTACGATTACGGAGAGCGGACGGACACAGATACTGTCCATACGTATGCGAGAAGTCTGCCTCTTGATCAAGCGATGCACCCGGATACGATCGTTGCTTATGAATACAATAGCCAGCCTATTCCTTTCAAGCATGGATATCCTCTTCGGCTGATCGTTCCACAATGGTATGCAATGTCTTCTGTCAAATGGATTAAACAAATTTATGTCATTGATTCTGCCTTTGAGGGGCCGTTTCAGTCGGTAGATTATGTATACTATCCATACCAGGAGAGTGACGAAGGAGCTTTTCCAGTGACTACGATGAATGTTAATTCAATCATCCAAAAGCCATCGAATATGGAAGTGCTCAATACCGGCAAGCATACGATCGAAGGGATTGCTTGGAGTGGCGAGGGACTGATAAAAAAGGTGGAGATTAGCATTGATGGCGGGAGTACGTGGTCAGACGCGAAGGTTATTCCTGCAGAGAACTATGCCTGGGTGAAGTGGGCGTTTGACTGGACCGTGCCAGTAAAAGGAGAATACACATTAATGGCGAAGGCTACCGATTCAGGCCACCGCATGCAGCCGTCAACTCCTTTCTGGAACCGCAAAGGATACGGGTACAACGCAATGGAGAAAGTGAAGGTAAAGGTGGAGTAACTGTACAAGAACTCTTAGTATAAAGAATAAAAAGCAAGGGTAGCCTAATGCCTTACCCCTTTCTTCTTTCAGTCTTTTATGAATCCATCTATTAAATATACTATTTAGTGAAAAGTTATCGATTTTGCGTATAGGTTATTGAATTTCAAGAAAATTTTGATAATATAAGTATAAGGACACCTATACTTAGCTAGTTGTATAGCGATATATCCGAAACTAGATGTAATGAATAAAGGGGATGACTTAATTGTCACTAAAGGACATAAACAGCTTTCATGCGTTAGATGATTTTATGTTTGAGAATGAGGTAGACATCCGCTGCAAGGAGAGCGGGCTTTCTGCCATATTTGTAGAACCAACAGAAGAAGGGGAAAATCTATCAGTTGTGTTAAGTGACGGGTCTCAATTGGAGATGCCGCCAGGTCGTTTGGATGATTTTCTGGAGATTGTGCCTTTAATAAAACAGGCGAAACATGCATAAGACCCATTCTTTAAAGCAAGGTGGTATATCTGCGTTGCTTTATTTTCTTGTATTATCTGCCTGTTCGTTGTTAATGGCATGCAAATAAGGAATAGGTAAAAAGGCTGGGGACCTCTGTGCATAGGGGTCCTCAGCCTTTTATGTAGAAAACAAACGGGCCGTTTAGCTTTCACTGATGCCAAAGCCAAACGCAACGAGAAGAATAGTAACGACAATAGCGATGATATTAAGAATTAATAAGGTCCATCGTGCAAATCCTACCGGAGCTCGCCGTCCAAAAAAGATGCCAAGGGCTGCGAAAAGTAGCATCGCTGCGATCACCAATATGTTTAGCACTCCGTACGAAGCGCCGGTCACTAACGTATAAAGCAATACAATGTAAATTAATAATGAAGCAATAGAAAGAGCACTATCTTTATTCATATTTCCCTCCTGAAACAATTACTGATAAGCAACAATTTGTATTTGCTCGGTCATTTTCATTTATCCTTAATGCGGGAAGTTGAAACATTTAATTGCTATTCTGCAAAACCATTATGGGAGTCTAGAGATTTTTTGTAACAGGAGGAGGCGGTAAGAGATATGAACAAAGGCTCGGTTTAGACGAAATTAACGAGCAAGGGAACGCAAGGGACCATCACGACGGTTATTCAATTTAAAGGTGAAGCTAACATTAGATGTTAACATAATATTGTTTCAGTCATCTAAAATTTGTGTAAGCCAGAGCAGATAACGAGACAAGTATGAACACGCTTTTTATTTTCTTCTTTCGCAATGGAAAGTGAAAAAATTTTAAGTGGGCCAAAAAGAAGGTTTAGATCCCACTGTAGAAACAAAACAGAGGGAAGGCAGCTGCCATGTCTAAGTGGAAACCAGTTAGAGGGAAGTGTTTGTTAGACTAACAAGAAAAGACAAGAGAATTCAATCCCTTGTCTTCTTGAACATATCTCAAGATCGTCTTCTGAAAGAAAGAATAAGCGCTAATAAAGCTATAATTAAAGCGGCGATAGATACAAAAAGCGGCATGCCAGAAAGGCTGGTTGTCTGTGCGTCCTCTTCTATCGATGATCCTGTGGCTGATTCTTCCTCGTCTTCCGCCTGTGCAGATTGATCGTTATCCTCACCATTATCAGTTGGCTTAGGGTGCACAGTAGTCACCGAAGCAGGCTTTTCTGTATCTTGTGCTCCGATCCATTCAACTACGCTTCCATCGTCATATGTTTGATAAGCCTTCCAGATAATTTCTGTGGCATCTGCTGCTACTTTTCCTTGCATATTAAACAATGCAAATTCAGTTGATGTCAAACCTTCGCATTCTGCTGTCCATGTCACACTGATAATTTTACCTGCTGCATCTCTTTGAATATCATATGTCCAGTCTGGTTTTGGTTCAAAACGACTTATATTTACTTCTGATGGGATATCAATTTTAATTTGTGTGGTAGACACGGCATCCTTTTCCGAAGGAACCTTTACTGTAAACATCTCATAGCTTCCTTGCGTTGTTTCATTAGGTAACACAGTAACGTGAGCCGATGCAATCCCTGCAAGAAAGAAAAGGGTCACAAGCGCTGCGGCGAGAGAAAATAGCATCCTCTTCATTGGTTTACGCTTCCTTTTTATCCAATTGATTCCAACCGGTACATCATTAAGACTATTCAAATATAACTCGTACTATCACCTATGGAAGGTTGTCTCGATCATCTGAATCTGCATTTTAAGGAAGAGTTGAATAGCACCCATAGACTTATTAAGCAAAAATTACCTGTTTTTTGGCATAGATTTCTATCTATCCTATAGAAAGGAGGTGGAATTCATGTCAAAGGAAAATCAGCGGGAAGTAAGGGCTGAGCAGGAAGAATTAAGAGCCCAGCAGGATGAATTAAGAACGCAGGTTGAATATACGAATGTAGATCAGAGGGGTGATCTTACAGGCCCTGGCACGGACAAGGCTAATTATCCAAGACGCCCGCAGCATGTATCAATTCAGCAAAAACGACCCGGCCAAATAGAAAGAGGATAGAAATTCCTGAAATAGCCCAAAACTATCGGCTTTTTTGAAGGAGAATGAAGTATACGTACCATTAGACCTTCCAAGTTATGGACAAGTAACATGCTGTAGAGCTGATTTAAAGGGAATGGAAAGAGTAGAAAAGGAAAAGTATAGTCAAAGAAAGCACTGATGGTAACTGAATCAGTGCTTTTTGTTATGAAAGTATTTATTCGTTTTTATTATCAGGGTCCTGCATATACACAACAGTTTATGCTAAGCTGCTTTTGTTTACATTCATATAGTCAATTACAATTATTCTAGGCAATTTACTGCTGATATTGAAATCTCTAATAGTCGCTTTATAAGCAGGTAAATAGTTACCAGCATAATTAATCATCATGTATATAATGCTAAACATGTTTCTAAAACTCGTCTTTTTAGAATCGGTTCACTCGAGTATCTAGTAAAGGAAGGAGGATTTTTTATGAATAATCAACGAGGAATGATGATCACATCTCTATTAGCGGCAGGCGCTACTGGAGCTGCTATTTATGGGATATCAAGAGGGTTGCAAAATGGGACTTTTCAGCAGATGTCAAAAAACGTGACCAGTGCATTAATAAACAGTCAACCTGTTCAGCAAATGGCTAAACCTGTAGTAGGCATGGCTGTTAACTCGACTTTACAGCAAACGTTGTCAGGCCAAAATAAATAACGAGACTAGTCATTTCTTCTAGCACGGTTTCTTCCCTGCAATATAAGCCCTTTTGAACTAAGGTTCAAAAGGGCTTGTTTGTTCTATATCGAATCTATCCGCTGTTCTTAGACGGCCAGCTTGAGAGCGGCTTTAAAAAATTTGGATATAGGATCGCTCTTTTCCGAACACTACAGGTAAAGAGCTCTTAGCAGGAGGGAGAAAAGTGAAAAGAGAAGGGAATAACCGCACGAGGATTCATTTATTTTTGTTATTCATGGTGGCTGCAGTTCTTATCTGGTCTGTCATCAAGCCCGCCAGTTATATGACCTGGGCAGCGGAGGCTGCTCCTGCTATAGCTGGATTCATCATCGTGATAGCAACGTATAGTAGATTTCGCCTTACCACTCTTTCTTATATAATTATTGCCGTGTTAATGATTCTAGTGCTTGTCGGCGGACACTACACATATTCAAAAGTTCCTCTTTTTAATTGGATAAAAGAGGTATTTGATTTACATCGAAATCACTATGATCGATTTGGACATCTATTGAAAGGTTTATTTGTGATCGTGATAAGGGAAGTATTAATTCGGCAAGCTCAAATACGCAAAGGCTTCTGGTTATTTACTATCAGTATAAGCATTTCACTTGCCATCGCTGCATTGTACGAGATTATCGAATGGATCGCTGTTAAAGTCGCAAAAGGAGGAAAAGCCTCTAAAGATTTTTTAGGGATGCAGGGTGATATGTGGGATGCGCAGTGGGATATGTCGCTCACCTTCATTGGGTCAATTCTCTCATTGCTGCTTCTTTCAAAATTACATAACAAGCTTTTAAAAAAATGAGTATGTTAAAAGGGTTTTTTTAAGGCATATACCAAGGTGAATAATTCCAGGAGTTTATATTTTCTTCTTATTAGTATGTATTTACGCAAATTATAAAAATAAAATATTTACTCCAAACCTCGCCAATAAAGATAAAAAGCGGGGAGTTACAGTATGAAGGCCCTCAATATAATCGCATTCCAAAGAAAATCATAAGAATTAATCTGAATTGTATAAATTTGTTTTTACAAAGTGCTGTGTTGGTGAAATTTGTGGAGGTCAGAATCTAGAAGGGCATTGTTTATGTCCTGACCAATTATTATGTAGATTTCTAAAGCATATTTGATAACCCTCATTTGATATATTATAGAATAAATAATAGTTCATGTAGATTTAGAATTTGTGTACTAGTTATATGTCTAAGCCCATTTTTGAGAAGAGAAAAATAAAAAAAGCCAGGCATCGGCCTGGTGAGTTAAGATATTCACTGATGAAAGAGACAACGGAGCGATTTCTGAACTCTCCATATCATATTCACGAAGACTTAAAAAATGAAATTAAATTAAAAAACCGGGAGGACTCCCGGTTAGGACTAAGGTTGTTCAGCTGGACGTTGAGAATTTAACAAAGGCTTACTATAATCAACATCTCTTTTTCGGGAGTGGTCATGACGAGTTAATCTGTAATTAATTTTGAATAAATACTTAGGTCCATAAATTTTCCGTTTGATTTTTCGCACTTTCTCATTGTTCCTTCGTACGTAAAGTTTAACTTTTCTAAGACTTTTATAGAAGGGATGTTTTCAGGTACAACTTTTGCTTCTACTCTATTAAGTTTTAATGAAGTAAATGCATAATCCATTAAAGAGGAAATAGCTTCTGTCGCATAACCTTTGCCCCAAAAGGCTTTACTGATATCATAACCAATTTCAGCTTTAGAGTGATCGGAGTCTAAAGAATTATAACCACAGGAACCAATAATTTTATTTGATTCTAACTCAATTATTGAATAACGAACAGCCTTGTTTTCCTGGGATAAATTATCAAGTAATTCAATCATCTCCTTTGCTTGTGTTTCGTTCGTAAAACAATTAATGTTCATATATTTTGTAACTTCTGGATCGGACCAGATTGCAAACAAGCTTGCTGAGTCTGCAGCCTTCATTTTTCGTAACAATAATCGTTTGGTGCGTAATTCTGTAATCAATATTTTACCTCCGCAGTTTTTATTTTGGGGTCAAGGTATTGATACTGTGCATAAATCAATTCCTTCAGGTTTCAAGATAGTTTTATTATACGGATTATAAAGCAAAATTGTTGAAAGAATTGATTACGTCGCACCTCGCCAAAATAGGCACACAAAGAGCCAGGATTTCTCCTGGCTAGAACAAAGGTTATTCAATTGGATGTTGAGGGCTCAACAATAACTTACTTTAGACAGTCTATCCTTTTTAAAAAGAAATATACAAAGAAATAAGGAGAAGCGAAGGAGAAGGTCGAAAGCTGGCAGCATGTAGTTCCCGTGATGCATCTCTTGTCCAAGAACTTTCAATGAAGCTCAAAGTAGCAGTGAAATTTAAAAAAGCCGGGCATTCGCCCGGCTGATCAAGGTTCATATCATAGTTGAGTAGAGGTGGTTGTGGAATGACCTTGATTATAAGTTACATACCCAAAAAATGAATAAAATATGCAAAAGCCAGGAAAGATCCCGGCCTCTAAAATATCGATGACGCCTTTATTTTAACAGATCGAGGGTATTTTTGTGAGGCTAAAAGAACTAATGATCGATTCTAGTGCAATGAGGGTAGAACTGGATATAACGGAGTAAAATGATGAAGCTCTTGTTATATGCGATAGAAAGGTAAAAATTGCTGATTTGCCGCAGCGTGGTGAGAAGGAAATTATCATACGCGAAGGGAAAGTGAAGCGCGTGAAATGCGATGAAGGAGAGAAGTGTTTGAATTTAGTAGGTTGAAGTTAAAATAGAGAGAGGCAATGCTAGGGCCGTCACCTCCTGCTCTTTCACGAAGAGAGGGCAGGAGACTCGATGTGAATGACTTCAGAGGTAATAGACTGAATGACTGATTACGAGCAATTGAAGATTATTAATTAGCCATTTAGTACTTTCTCTATCGCTAGGGCGGCTGATTCAATATCGGTGTAAGTTTCGATATTCGATGTTTTTAAATAAGTGATTTCAAAACATGCTCTTTCTTTTATATAACTGACAGAGGCTACCTTATTTTGATTTTTTGAAAGTGTCTGTATGATTTGGCAATCCTCGTAATATGACAATGTTTCCAGTGATGTTTTGATGTGCTCCAGGGTCATCTTATTTTTACCTCCTTTTTATTGAGATATGAAGGGATAGTTAGGGCGTTAAATCCAATTATTTCTATTTTAGTCCTTGTCTTAACGTTTATCTATGGATAGTTTGAAAATATTGTGTGAAGTTTTCTTGTATTTACTTTGATATTTAAAAATTAATTTGTCGAGTTCTTGGCTGTATTTTAAAGTTTCCGTATGATCCAGACCTTTTGACATTCCAACTGATAACATTGCGTTACGTACATCGTTAATCTCGGTTAACAGGTCATAATAAACTTCTCGCGTCTCCAATTATAAATCTCCTTAATTAATTTTTTATGAATAATATTCATTAAATCTAATATATTGAATATTTGTTCTTATTTAAAGGTGTTCGACAAACACTCTTAAAAAAAGACATTGATTGTTGTATCCAATAAAGAGAACTTCTTTCATTGTGTTTTATAACAAAGGTGCTCTCCGATGTAAGCTAAGTATACTGCCTTTTAAGGGATAGGTAACTTAGATTTATTCTGATAAGCATGTCATGGATTAGGATACTTTTTATAAGATTGAGAGGGTTGAAAACGCTTTTCGTGTAATGAGGGCTGATTGGATACAATAAAAACCAAATAACAAGGTTCTTGTCATGTTCGATGGAAGGGTAACGGTCGTTGATCTTCCGTAGCATGACGGAACAAAAATTATTGCATACTAGGGGAAAGCGAAGCGTGTAAGATGAGGGAAAGAATTTCGAATATGTTACTCAAGTTTCTGAGAGCTGAACACGTTGAATCATTTTAGAAGGAAAGGTTTATTTTAAAAACACCGGTTAGCTTTTTAAAACCTTTACATAGGAGAATTAAAATTAAAAAGGTGAAATCAAAAGTTATCTATACTTTTGATTTCACCTTTTCTATGGACAGTTTTTCACCTTTATCTTAATTGGAAAATGTTTATGAACTTTTTAATTATGTAGAAAAGCTCTTATTAATCCTCTATGTTCTTCGCCTTAATAGAAAGGTTTCTTTTGTTTAGCTCCTCTTTGAGAAGGTCTATAAAGCCCTGCTGCAGCTTGTCTGTTTTATTAAGCTTTATGGCTTCCCTGTATACAATAAGCAACTCTTCGTCTGACAACTGATGCATTTCTCATGACCCCTTCTAGTACAATAAACTAGTTAAACAGCCAGCCTCCATCTCCAGATAAAAAAGTCGAAAATGGTGGTGTTTGTTAACTATATCTATTTATCCAAAGTAGAAAGTTATAAACTAACTATTAGGTTTTTTCTCGACTTTTTTGTTCGTAGTATTAGAGAAAGTGAATGAACAAATAAAAAAGGCCGCTTTTTATCCAGCGGTCTTCAAGGTACGTATTGAAAGAAAATGAAATCTTACCGTTTAAAGATACACCTTTAATAGCTGAGGCGGTGTTTCCCTAATATCCTAAATACTATTGTTAGCGTACACGGAAAGGTTTCTTTTCTTTAGCTCCTCTTCCATCATGGTAATAAAGTCTCTTGGCATTTTGTTCTCTTTATCAAGCTCCTTAGCCTTTTGATAAGCACTGAGGAGCATTTCGTCTGAAAGTTGGTACATTTTGTTCAACTCCTACTGAATAGTAATTTTTTATGTAATTCTTCGAAGTCGATCTTTGGGAAATCTTACACACACTTATTAAATTTTAAGGAGATTTCGAGGAATATCAAGGGGTTTTTACTACTTAATTTGACAATTTATCGAATTATGGGAAAAAAGAGAATAGCTAGTTCAATTAGCACCAAATACGATAGTTAATTAGAGTGTTCAACGGCGCGGGTGGAATTTCGTGAAACATTCTAGAAACATGATGAAATAAAGAAATAATAAATTCCCAGTTACCGCCGGGCTTTTTTAGCATGTATGTAGAAGAGAGCTTCCTCGTTCCTTGGTATCCTTAGCATCAATAGAAAGGTTCCTTGTATTATCTCCTTAATCGGGCTGGTTTCCTGAATAACACTTAATAAGGTAACTAGGTATTTATGTTAAAATATAACGGGGATTACAAGATAATTTATAAGTAAAAAAATAACGAATAGAGAAAAGAGGGATTGGAAATGGATGTAAGATACCCAATTGGGAAGCTACAGGTCCCTGAAAAAGTAACATTAGAAAATATTCAAGAATGGCTCAAGGAAATCGAAGCTTACACGGTTCGATTAAGAGAAACTGTCGACCCATTAAGTGATGAGGAATTAAGTAAAACTTATCGTGAAGGTAGCTGGACAGTTCGTCAACTTGTCCATCATATTGCAGATTCTCAGTTGAACATGTATCAGCGTTTGAAGCTGGCTTTAACAGATGAGAACCCCACAGTACCAGCTTTTGATGAAGAAAAGTGGGCTATTCAGCCGGATACAAAGCTTCCAGTAGAAAGCTCTATTAGAATGTTAGAAGGTATAAATGAACGCATCGTATCTTTAGGACATAGTTTAACTGAAGGGCAATTAGGTCGGGCTTTTACTCACCAGATAAACGGTAAAATAACAGTTGCAACAAAAGTTGCCAAGTTAGCTTGGCATGAAGAGCATCACTTAGCTCATATAAAAGTCGCGTTATCAAAATAATACAATATGTGTGGAAGTGGCTTATTGAACCTCGATAAGCCATTTTTTAAGATAAGGAATAGCTGCAGAAGTTTTATTAAACCGACGGATGCTTAAGTTGAACAAGACCATCGAAATGATGGTCTATTTTTATATCTTGAATATCAATCTTATTGTTTAAAAGAGCCTAATTAAAAAGAAAGGCTATTTTTTACAACCTTCCTCTTTACTTTGTTACCTTTTAAGGTTACCTTTCTCGAATGACTTATTGCGCGGTGCAAACCAGCCTATTAGAGCAATACTGACTAATACTCCGTAGAAGACCAGGGTCCAAGCTGTACTATGAGGAAAATGAGGATCTAAAATACCAATATCCTCATGGGCGAGGGTGATTACAACAAGTTTGACACCGACCCAGGCCACAATTGCATATGCTGTTGTTTCTAATGCTGGACGTTTATCAAGAAGTTGCACAAACCAGGTTGCAGCATACTTAATTAAGATAAGGCCGGCAACCCCTCCAAGAACAACAACTATAAACTGTCCTCCGTCCATGCCACCGAAGTTACCGAGCGGTGAATCTGGAAGGCCGAGGGCCAGGGCAACGGCAGCTAAAATGGAATCAACTGCAAAAGCTAGGTCAGCTAAGGCAATTTTCCCTACCGTGGGCCAGAAACCTTTACCAGCAGCCTCCTCTTCAACGTCCTTATGAATATTTTCATTTTTTTTCCCGAACCGGGCTTGAATGACATGCTTTAAGCCTAAGTAAAGAAGATAGGCTGCTCCTATTGCCTGTATCTGCCAGACATTTGCGATAAAAGAAATGACGAATAGTGCCGCAAAACGGAAGGCGAAGGCCATAATAATTCCATAATTTATAGCTCTTTTTTTCTGTTCTTCAGGTAAATGCTTGGCTATAACTGCCAGTACAAGGGCATTGTCAGCTGACAACAACCCTTCTAATCCAATTAAAATTAACAATGTCCAAGCATACTCCAGCCAGAGAGAATCCATACGCCTTTCTCCTTTCTAAAACTTACGATGCTATGTAGTGGTTTTACTAATAATAGAATTGCCATATAAGCCAGAGATAATCCCGGAGAATACAGAGCTAATTCTTTAGAGGCTTACCGTGCCCCTTTACCAACCTCTTTTCCAGATTGCTTAAACTAACCTGTCCGGCTAATTCAGCAAGAGAATCAACAGCATACGTTGACAAAGCCTATTTTTTGTTAGTTTGTTTTCTAAAATGCCTTTTGACATTTATTTAAGTTAACCGCCTTTATTAATAATTTTTTAATATACGGAGCTGATAAACATTCTAATTCCTTGCACTAAACTTCATTTTTTCACCTTTTTGCGAATAACTCTCTCTGCGGTAATCTTTGTATAGTGAAGTAAAATCACAGTTCAGGGGGTAGATGATTTAATTGTCGCTAAGAGATATAAAAAACTTCAAAGATCTAGACGACTATATGTTTGAAAATGAAGCCGATCTCTGTTGCAGGAAGAAGGGACTTGCTGGTAAAACCTACAGAAGAAGGAGAGGGTACGATAGTCGTGCTGAGTGACGGTATAGAAGTAGAGTTTCCAGTTAATCGGCTGAGTGAATTATGTAGAGCAGTACTATTAGGAACAAAGGAATAGAAGATTTTTCATTGATTTTGATTGGGGACGAATTGGAGACCAAACCCACCAAAAACGCTTATTTTCCATCCAAATTAATCATAATCAGAAAGTTAAAAACCTTGACATAGAGATATAGCAAGAGGATAATTGAATTAACTTGAATAGGATATCCTTCGGGGCAGGGTGGATAATTTTCACCTTGTCCCGTTTTTATTATGCCCACAAACGTTGATATATCAAGGTTTTCTTGTTTACAGATTTTTCTAGTTTTTTGAGTTGGTGACCAATTGGTGACCATTCGAAAGAATTGATAAATTTTCGGAAGAGAAATGATCAAATTTATCCTTTGCACTTTGTGCGGCCTTCTTGCTGACATGTCATAAATGTCATTTATTACTCGAGAAGAAGGTTAACGGGCTCGTTCTCGAATAAGTTGCACATTCATGTTCTCTTCAACCAGCAACGTCATAATAAGAAAAGACCCTAGCGTTATTAGTGAAGATCCAATAAATGGTTAGGTGCCTAAAGCTTTTTGTTGATATCTAATAAAAGCTAAAGCAAAGCCGTGAAGTACAGCTCGTTATAGAAAAAGCATTTTTTAAACCTTTTTAGTACACGACATTGGAACTTCTCCTTCGTAAAGTAATTCAGGTATGTTTCTTCCTTTTGAATGTAATCTCCTTTGTCGTTCACCTTCATAAACCAGTTGCAGATCGGGGTTTTTTCAACGAAGCATGGTTCAATGGCAATCACTTTCCCGCCAGGTTTTAACACTCTTCTAAATTCCCGCACATAGCTTTTGGCCATTTCCGGGGGAATATGATGCAGGACCGCGATAATTAAGATCACATCAAAACTATTGTTTTCTGCAGGAGTCTCTTCCCCTGCGAAGGTTTCGAACCGATAAGGGGGGATATAGGCGCTTAGCAAGATCAATTCTGCGTGAATCAGGGTCTATTCCAAAATAATGATCGGGTGAACACAAGTTACAGTTGGCCCCAGTACCCGCTCCAAAATCCAACATTTTTTGATGAGTCAGATCAAAATGCTGCTGAATCTTATTTTGAATATAGACTTTGGTAAACCATTTTGGTCGAACAATTGTGTGATAAATTCTAGGTGATAATTGTAATGAAAAGCACCTGCACTTTCTAGGGTTTTGTCGTCGCTTATCTCAGAGTAGATAAAAGAGAAAAGAATTTAGCCTGCCGTTTTATAACATGCATGCTGCCAGTAATTAAAGAAAGGGAAAGGAGGCTAACCTCCCTTCCTTTATTGTTGTTTGTATTGCGGTTCTTCTTGTTCAATTTCCTGAATGCGCGGGGAAATACTGTCTAGAATCATTTGTGTTTGCTGAGCTGCATTCTGGTAAAGCTGCTTAGCCTGCTGGTTGTCTGTAGCAAGAGCAAAAGTTTCGAAGCTGGCTTGCGCACTTTTTAATCCAGCCAGCGTTTGTTTGACATCACTGATTACTGTCATGAATAATCCCTCCTTGTTTTGAACAGCAGTTTTAGAGTGAGAAGAAAGAGGCTTGATTATGTGTTTAAAAAACTTCCAATCGATACAAAAAGTACTATATCGATGCTAGAAAACAGGCAGGACTGCAGGCACAGTGAATGGAAATTTGTCCAACGCATTTTTTTTTTTTTAGGAAAAGTGGGAAATTTAACAGCATATATGGAATAACCCTTCACAAATATGAGGAACAAGGAGATGTAGCGTATGAACTTACAAAGGGAATATGTGAAAAAACTGATTGGACTAAATTCAACAGTGCGTCGTAAAGAAGAAGGATATACGATCGAACAATTTTCGAATCCACTAATACATAGACAAATTCATGGAAATGAAGTATATGTACCATTAGACCTTCAAAAGTTATGGGGCAAGTAATATGCTGTAATGTTATTTAGAGAGAGTGGAAAGAGTAAGAATAGTCAACAAAAAGCACTGATTCAGTTAACATCAGTGCTTTTTTATTACGTTTAATTTTATTTCTATCCCACTAGATTGGAAGGCGTTTTACACTTTAGGCCTGCTATGCACCAAAGTCAAAGGTAAGCCCCCATTCAAACAACGCATATAAACACGCAGCACCTCCTGGTACGATACATGTATCAATCAAAGGAGGTGTTAGTATGCAACATAAAAAGTATTCACTGTATAAAAATGGAGTATACTTACATGATTTTGATACTATGACTGAATGCTCCAAATGGTTAGAGAATATTATAGGAGGCTCTTTGTATCAGGGCTTGAGCAGGATTAGAGATGGAAAATGGATACCTGATGAAAGGTCACAGCTTTTTGGATATGAGGTTAAAACTAATGACACTGAGGAGAGCTAATTAGGCTCTCCTTTTTCTGTAATAGGATGCTTTTCTAAAACTGACTCAGCTTATCCCTTAAATGAATAATTACATAGTAAATGTAAAAAATATATTTGTTAAAAATAACTAAGGAGATGATACAAATGGCATTAATACCTTATGATCCATTTAGACAATTAACTAACATTAGGAGAGATTTTGACAGATTATTCAATGATTTCCCTTTTCATTTAGACAATGAAATGAATCAATTGGGGAATATAAGAGTGGATGTTCATGAAACAGATAAAGAGGTAGTAGCAACTTGTGACATTCCAGGCTTACAGAGTAAAGAAGATGTAAACATTGATATTGAAAATAATGTATTGAGAATTAGTGGCTCAATTAACAGAACTAATGAGATTAAAGAAGAGAATATGCATAGGAGAGAAAGATACACAGGTAGCTTTCACAGAGCTATTACACTACCCACTCCTGTTTCTGAGGAAGGTATAAAGGCTTCTTATAAGAATGGTGTACTAGAAGTTATCATGCCTAAACAAACTCAAACAAATAAAAAGAGAATTGATGTGGATTTCCATTAAAAATGAGCAGTTTGCTACCTGTTATGAAAGAGTTTGGCAGGGATTACTTGCAGGAAATTGCTGAGGAACAACCTGACCTAGTTGATTTGCTAATTTTAAGCTGCCATTTACCTCAGGGAAAGAAAAAAATTATTTTAAATGAGCTGACTAATAATATTAAAAATTCCTACCAGCATTACTTCCTTTGAGGTAATGCTTTTCTTTTGTAAGCGTGTTCAATATGTTGAACTTTCATCATTTTCGCAGGAATAAATTTCGCCTCTTCACGCACGATTGTACTGCCCATTTCTATCATTCGATCATGGCAACCGTCACAGATTGTATTTGCTGGATGATGGTGAATAGCTTCTATTTCAATATCTTCACGCAAGGAATCATTTCGTTTTTTTGGTTGAATTTTTCGTACAACAGTATAAGAAATGGTCTGTTGGCTTTGTTCTTCTGTGTGCTCAGGATCAGTAAAAGACGGGTCATCCTCAAATAAGAACACTTGCCCGTCGGGCGTATTGTATTTGGATTTTTCTGTTTTAGAGCCATATAAGAGCTTGGTTAAGTGTTGAAGTTGTTGCGTTAACGATTCAATCTGTTTCAACGATTGATCCAACTTTTTCGATAACTCTTTATTTTGTTGATTCGAATGAGCTAATTGATCTTCAAGCAATCGAATTAATTTCTCAGATTGATTTTCATTCGTAGAAGAAACGTTCGTCACATCATTCACCACTTTCGTTCAGTTTCGTTCCTCCTATTATAATCAGTTCGAACAGTGAAAATAAAGATAAAAATAACGACTTGAACGAATTTAGAACGCACCTTTTGGCGATGGTTGAATGGCTTTTGGCTGCTGAATGGATAACCCTTCAAGGAGCCAGCGAAGCTCCTGTTGTGAAAGATGGCGTACTTCATTTTCATCTTTTGGCCATTGAAGTTTTCCACTATCCAAACGCTTATACAGCATGGCGAAGCCATCACCATCAAAATACAGACATTTATAGCGGTCTTTACTCCACCCTGAAAATAAGAAAATGGAATCGCCATATGGATCAAGTTCGAAAGAATCTTGAATCAGTGTGGCAAGCCCATCAATTCCTTTTCTCATATCTATCTTACCGCAAATGATATAAATGTTTTTAACGCTTGTATAGTCGTGTTTCACCCATTTTTCAACTCCCTCATGACCGCTTGGATGATGTGCTCATCTACACCGTTAAAGAAGGAAATTTCAGCGTTTGCCGTTTTAATCGTGCAAGTAGGATTGGAGGAAAGCACTGTTGGCTTTGTTGCAGAATTATTTTCGTTTTCGGTATGTAATGTAACGGGAACAATGGTTAGTTTTTGTTGTGGCATAGGAAAAGCACCTCCTTTTATTGATACATGTATCGTACCAGGAGGTGCTGCGTGTTTATATGCGTTGTTTGAATGGGGGCTTACAGTTAAATGGCTAGAAAATCAAAGTACGGTTCAAAGAAAATAACGATTGACGGGATTACTTTCGATAGCAAAGCCGAAGCAAGGTATTACAAACAGCTAAAATGGCTGCAGGAGAACAAACAAATTCTATTCTTCCGAATCCAGCCAAGGTACTTGCTGCAGGAGGCGTTTAAGAAAAATGGAGTCACGCATCGGAAGATTGAATATGTAGCAGACTTTGAGGTTCATAAGCTAGACGGTAGCATTGAAGTAGTGGACATCAAGGGAGTGGAAACAGAGGCTTTCCGGATCAAGCAGAAGCTGTTTGAATTCAAATATCCTCACACGCTGAGTTTGCTTGCGTATAGCGCAGAGCATCAAGGCTTCTTGCCGTTAAGAGAATATCAGGCTTATAAGAGACGGAAAAAGAAAGTGAGAGCTACCCTATGAGAAAAGCTAAGCGAAAGGCCGGCTGGTATTTGCTCTTCCGGAGAGAGAAGGGACAGAGGGTCTTGTTGTATGAACGGCTCCAAAAGCACGAGTTAAATAGCAGGCTCCGTAAAGGATGGAAGATTGCTAGGTAGATATATATTGAGAACTAAGTGAGTGAAATTATAAAAAAAGACCATAAATTAGGTCTAAGAAGAATGCTTTAGGAAATCTTTGATTTGATCAATAGAAATTCTTAAATCTCGAGCTTCAATTATTAGGTCTATCCATTCTTTATCCAATTCTTTTTCACTAGTACTGGCAACCATGCTTACCCCCTAAATATACTCTAGGTAGCCCAGCTATCATAGTTAAAAACCTTAGACCTGAGGCTTTGCGTCCCAATCTTTCGAGAGGTTTGCCTTTATCTGGAAAAGTGTAAAAGCTCATAGTTAAATATTACCGTATGAGGGCTTAATAATAAACAGAAAAAGATCCAATTATTTAGACAATTTTTGGATTTATTCCTTCTCTAAATAAGGCATTTAGTGAAAAGTGCGTTCAAGCTGTGATCTAATCATGGTTACAGATACAAACTGCGACATGGGGAGGTTCAATAAAAAATTTTTCATTGGAATTAACGCTTATCTTTTTTGGAGTCAGGTTCAGGTAAAAGCCAAATGATACCCATCATGAGAGCAGGAGCGAGAAAAATAGCGGCAAAAACAAAAAAGGTAGTGTTAATAACGTGGTCGTAAATCCAATGAAACATTTAAATCACCTCGGCTTTATGTTAATTAATATACACAAATCTAAAAAGGCTATTCGGATAGAGCATACGGTTTAAGTAAGCAGGTTCCAGAATACTTTACGTCGGAGTACGGCCAAAAAAGTGACACACAAAGAGCCAGGGGAAGAACCATCCTGGCTCAAAGAAATGGGAATAGGGAGTATCGAGGAAAAAAACTCCTCTTTATACAGTATCTTCTTTTCCAAGGGAAATATACAAGTAGGTGAAGCTTTTTAGTGAGCTCGATCACATAGAGATAAAGCATCGCTTAGAAGCTTAATATCAGTATATATTTGCTCTTTAATAACAGGGCATTCGCATTTATAGTATTCATCTATTAACTTTCCTAACTCTCTCATGAATATGTATAATTCAGATTCATAACTCATTGAAAATCCCCACTTTCAATGATATAGATCTATGCCTATATTACTGCATTGATTGAAAGTGAGCAATTTAAATGGAGGTTGGTTATTAAATAACTTTATAAAAGCATAAGGCCTTGAATAAGGAACCTTATGCTTTCAAGCATTATAACCTGGCTACCATGGTTTTCGCGGACGGCACGGATTACACGGTTTTCCGCACATGATGTGTTGTTCGTGGTATTCATTGACGACAGATTCAGTATGTGGGAAGTAATGTTGGTGAGTAGTCATATGTTTATTTACTGTTGTAGTGTGAGAAGGGTGAATGTGAGGAACTACCCTATTATATAAATTTGTTTTCACAAAGTGTTGTGTTGGTGAAATTTGTGGAGGATCATATTGGGTTGGATGCATTTGTGGAGGACAGAATCCAGGATGGCATTGTTTACGTCCTGACCAATTATTATGTGGATTTCTAAAGCGCATTTGATAACCTCCCCTCGGTGAATTATGGAATCAATAATAGTCTATGCAGATTTAGAATTTGTGTACTAGTTGTATGCCTAAGCCCATTTTTGAGAAGAGAAAAATAAAAAAGCCAGGCATCGGCCTGGCAAGTTGAGGTTATTCACTGATAAAAGAGGCAGCGGGGCTATTTCTAAGCTCTCTATAGTGTATTCACAAATATTTAAAAAATGAAATCAATTAAAAAAAGCCGGGGGCCCCGGCTAGGACTAGGGTTATTCAGTTGGATGTTGAGGGTTCAACAATAACTTACTTTAAGCAGTTTATCCCTTTTGGGAAAGAAATATACAAAAAGCCAGGATTTCTTCCGGTCTCTAAAATATCGCTGACACTTTTATTTTAACAGAATGGGGGCATTTTTGTGAGATTAAAAGAACTAACAGGCGATTCTAATACAATGAGGATAGAATTGGACATAATGGAATTAAATAATAAAGCTCTTGTCATATGCGATGGAAAAGTAAAAGTTGCTGATCTGCCGCAGCATGGTGAGACAAAAATTGTTACACACCAGGGGAAAGTGAAGCGTGTGAAGTGGGATGAGGGAGAGGAATTTTGAATTCGTGGGTTAAAGTAGAAATAGAGAAAGACAAATGCCTGGGCTCGCGTCTCCTGCTCTTTCACAAAGAAAGAGCAGGAGGTTCGATGTGAATGACTTTAGAGGTAATAGATTGAAGGGCTGACTACGAGCAATTGCAGGTTGTTAGTTAACCATTTAGTACTTTCTCTATCGCTAGAGCAGCTGATTCGATATCAGTATAAGTTTCAATATCCGATGTTTCTAAATAAGTGATTTCAAAACATGCTTTTTCTTTTATATAACTGACAGAGGCTACCTTATGTTCATTTTTTGAAAGTGTCTGTGTGATTTGGCAATCCTCATATTACATCAGTATTTCTAGTGCAGTCTTTATCTGCTCTAGTCTCATATCATTTTCACCTCCTTTTATTGAGATATAAAGGGGATGGTTAGGTGAGTTAAATCCAGTTATTTCTATTTTAGTCCTTACCTTAACGTTTATCTATGGACATTTTAAAAATATTCTATGAAGTTTTTTTGTATTTACTTTGGTATTTAAAAATTAATTTGTCGAGTTCTTGGCTGTATTTTAGAGTTTCCGTATGATCAAAGCCCTTTGACATCCCAACTGACAGCATTGCGTTGCGTACATTGCTAATCTCGGTTAACAGATCACAACAAACTTCTCGCGTCTCCAATTGCGACTCTCCTTAATTAATTTTTTATGAATAATATTCATTAAGTCTAATATATTGCATGTTTACTCTTATTAAAAGATATTCGACAAATAATCTCAAAAACAGACATTGATTTTCGTATCCAATAAAAGGAATTTCTTTCATTTGTGTTTTGTAAAGAAGGTGTTCTCTGATATAAGCTAAGTATACTGTCTCTTAATAGATAGGTGACTTAGAGTTGTTCTTATGAGCATGTCATAAATTAGAGTGATTTTATAAGATAGAGAGGGTTAAAGATTGATCTCTATGCGATAAGGGCGTAGCTGGATACAATAAAATTAAATAATAAAGATTATTGCTATGTTTGATGGAAAGATAACGTTCGCTGGGTTTACGTAGCATGGAGAAATAAAAATTATTGTACACCAAGGAAGAGTAAAGTGTGTGAATTGGGATGAGGGAGGGGAATTCTAATTATTGATACCTTATTAAAATTTGATGACCTCCGCCCGCACACTCGTGACTTCAGTCATGAGTGTGCGGGCGGTTTTTTTATTTGTAATAAAAAAACACATATGTTAAATTAAATTTAGGTGAGAATATTATGAAAATTAGAAAAGGCAGAGGTTATGTTTACGCCATCCAATATCATTTGGTTTGGTGTGTAAAATATCGAAAACCCTTATTATATGGAGAAGTAGAAAGACGTTTGAAAGAAATGCTGAAAGAACAATCTGAGGTTCATAAGTTTGAAATAGTTGAAATGGAAACAGATAAAGACCATATACATTTGTTAATCGATTGTTCTCCTCAGCATTACCTACCGAATATTATGAAAGCACTAAAAGGCAATACGGCTCGCTTTTTGTTCAAAGAGTTTCCAGAGTTAAAAAAAGAACTGTGGGGCGGACATCTGTGGAATCCTTCGTATTTTGTCTGCACAGTAAGCGACCGAACAGAAGAACAAATTAAAGCTTATATTCAAAATCAGCCAACGAAAAAGCGAAAAAGAGGACGACCGATGGGCGTTTAAGTGGAAGGGGGAAAGAACATGGCTAGAAAAACCACAAAAGATAGAAATGAAGAACTTAAAAAAGAAGGGAAAAGACTACATTTCTTTGGATTGAAATTGCGCATGTACCCCCTCCATTCGCAAGAAACTTACTTTAACCGAACCATCGGTTCGGCTCGTTTCACCTATAACTTTTACTTAAATGAAAAAATGGAAGTATATAAAGAAACTGGTCAAAGTCTTTCCTATTCCGTATTTAAAAAAGCGTTCAATCAGTTGAAAGACCATCCGTACTATAATTTTTTAAAAGAACCAGATAAATTTGCGTTAGAATCAGCGATGGAAAATGTAGATGACGCATTTGAGCGTTTTTTTAAGGGGCAGAATCGTTATCCTAGGCGCAAAAAGAAACACGCTGCCAAGCAAAGTTATACAACTAAAAGCACAAACAACAATATTAAGTTAGATATTGAAAAACAAAAGATACAACTGCCGAAGGCGGGATGGGTCCCTGTGCGTTTGTCTGCCAAACACCGCAAAATGTTTGCAGAAGACGGCTTTCCTGGAAAGATTCAAACAGCGACGATTACCCGGCATTCCAGTGGACAATGGTTTGTGTCGTTGAAAATCGAACAGGTCCTCCCTATTCAACCAAAAATAGAAATA
>NZ_JWJE02000041.1 GCF_000812025.2 Bacillus thermotolerans | reverse complement strand
TTAAACAGAAGTTTAAAACATTTAGCTTCCCTTCAAAAACAGCTAAGCAAAAAGAAAAAAGGAAGCAAGAACTTTGCTAAAGCGAAAAGAAAAGTAGCGAAACTGCATTTAAAAATTACCAATCAAAGAAAAGACTTTCTTCACAAAATCAGCCGCCAGCTCGTTAACGAAAACCAAGTGATCGTACTGGAAGACCTGAATGTGAAAGGAATGGTTAAAAATAAAAAGTTAGCCCGCCACATCTCTGATGTGAGCTGGTCGACATTTAAAACTTTTCTTTCGTACAAATGCGGATGGGAAGGAAAATATCTTATTCTTGTTGACCGCTTCTTCCCTTCTTCTAAGCAGTGCGGGGGCTGTGGAGAAAAGAATGTCATGCTTACTTTATCTGAACGTATTTGGGCATGTTCCTCTTGTGGCCAAGAGCACGATAGGGATATTAATGCGGCCAAAAATATAAAAAAAGAAGGCCTCCGGCTTCTTCAAGAAGAGCTGGCCACGGCTTAAGATTTCCGTGTCTCATACACCGCTGGAACGGCGGGGTGTGCCTGCCGATGCTGCGGC
>NZ_JWJE02000040.1 GCF_000812025.2 Bacillus thermotolerans | reverse complement strand
GCTGCGGCGTCGGGTACTGTTTTTTAACAGTAATGGAGGGACAGTAAGCCCTGGGAACAGCCAGGCAAGTCCTGATGAAGCAGGAATTCTACGACGACAAGTCTTAGGGTTTTACTGCCCGAAAGGGCAATAGAATCCCGCGACTTTAGTCGTGGGAGGTTCAAGAGATTTTATTATACTTCTTTATTCAGGCATGAAGAAATCCCGGCGGATGAGGCATTTAATTAGATTCAGAAAGAATTTTTTTAAAAATACATAATGTGAAAAATTCAAATAAAAATAATAAATATTAAGCAACCAAAGAAAAGTTTAACAGATCTCCAAACAGACTTTCATTGAAGATAGTGCCAGGAAAATGCGAGTTTATAACGTTAAAAAGCCCAATTTCTAAGTAAAGTGTACCCTTTGTAAAGGACATTTTAAAAAAAGCCTAGGCAGTTTTAAGAAGATGATCTCTGTATTGAACGAGGGCACTGAAAAAGT
>NZ_JWJE02000004.1 GCF_000812025.2 Bacillus thermotolerans | reverse complement strand
GACAAGCTGATGGGAAGCATCATACATGTGAAGATAGAACGCCCGGTTTTGTTCAATTTCCTGGTAGGTGTGAGAAAAGAACATAAAAAAACCTCCTCTTTCACGTATTCTGAGGAGATTCTACATATTTTTTCACTGTTTGTCCATTGACAGAAGACTTTATCAACAGAATGAGGAGAAAGACTTAGTGTCTTTCTCCTTCATTATCATATGGATAAATAAGGAGGCCATTCTTTTCTGACCACTCCGCATAGAAGATATCTTCTGGCTTCTCGTACCCTTCCTTCTGAATCTCTTTTAATAGCCAATGTTTATCTTTCCCGGCAATAGCCAGCTCCTTCTTTTCAACCTTTCCCTCGTCAATTAGCATATACGTCGGTGCGTTCTCTTCTGGATGAATATTAAGCATGTCCGGTGTTACAGGCTCAGCTTTCGCTTTTGGTAAGATGCTTAACCCGCCGTTCGTCTCTAGCGTAGCAAATTCAATCTCCGAAAGAGAAAAATACCCTTTCTCTCTCATTAGTATTCTTAACTGCTCCATTTCCATATGAGCTTGCTTTAACCTCTCCTGATTGATCCTTCCGTTCTCAATCAGGTTGGCTGTCTCTCCCTTCATAAGGCGCCTCACCCAGTCCACCCTTGCAGCGAGCACCTCAATTAAGAAGACTAAAACCCCCCAAAGAGCAACCGAGTACAAAATATGAAGCAGCGAAACCTTATCGTCATATATTCCTTCTTCAAGGAAGCTTCCTAATAGAATTAGATAAACAATATCAAAGGGTGTAATCTCGGAAAGAGTTTTCTTCCCCAGCAAACGAATAACTACGAGAAGAGCAATTAATCCGATGATCAGCTTTATAGTTATAGATAAATACACAATAGACTCCTCCTTTAAGCAAACAACCAGTCACTTTATATCTTTCCGTTTTCGTAGTGATTAAACGGAATTTAAATAGATACTTATTACCAATTTCTTCTTTCACTAAACCTTTTGTTGTACGCTGTAGGCCCTTTTTAGCTTCTAAAAATTTTTTTTAGAAACAGAAAAAAATCTATTTGCAAATAGGATTTTTTTACGTATTATATATTTATAAATGACAATACTTTTATGGTAACTAGGGAAGGCAAATGGTGCGCCACCAGCTTCTATGGCTGGTTCTAGTGGGTTCGATTCCCACCCCGAAATTTTTTATGAACGCTATGAAAAATTTCGAGGGTGGATTCGGACACTACAGGACCGGAGTGCCCTCATATGGAGGGATTTACATGTTAAAGAAGCGCGATGTACACGACAGCCAGGTACTATTCGACTTGATGACGCACCCAGATGTCTTCCCTTTCGTGCGCCACAAAGTTCATTCCTACGAGGAGTTCTTGTTTATTACGAAGCAAATGATCGACTCAGAGGAGAATGGTGAACTGATCTCACGGACGATTACAGACGAATGGGGAGCGCCTATTGGCACCATTACTCTGTACGATGTGAATGATAATGCCGGTTTCCTCGGCACGTGGCTTGGCAAGCCCTATCATGGAAAAGGGTACAACATGCCTGCAAAGGAAGCTTTCTTTCACGAGCTGTTCTTTGAGCTGGGTATCGAGTCCGTATTTATGAAAATTCGCAAGGCCAATGTGCGCTCTCGCAAGGCGGCGGAAAAGCTGCCTTATGCCGTACAGGCGAACGACACACGGCCGGCTATTTACTTACAGATCAATGAGCATGAGGATGCCTTTGATTTATATGAAATTCCGAAAGACTTATTCACTTTATATGCTCTTCGCCAGCAAAACCAGGAAGCGGACGAACAAGCACTGGAAGCCTAATTCCAGCTGCCGTCTTTTCTTCTCTTGATCCGCTGGTTCAAAAACTCCCCCTTTGGCCTTTCCGGCTAAAGGGGGTCTTATGTTTTCACACCTATTTAAATGTTTGTGATATAATTTTCTTTATTCCATTCATTGAACTTTATAGAAAAAGGGGGAGTAGAATGGAGCAAACGGTGACTATTAACCAAAAAATAAAGCAGTTTCTTTACATTTTAGTTCCCATCCTTGTCACACAAATCGGCATGTATGCTATGAACTTTTTCGATACGATGATGTCGAGCCGCTTCTCACCCGATGACCTCGCAGGCGTAGCCATCGGCTCCTCCTTATGGGTGCCTGTATTTACCGGCTTAAGCGGCATTTTGCTGTCCATTACCCCTATCGTGGCGCAGCTGATTGGCGCTGATCGGAAGGAAAGCGTGCCGTTTACCGTCATGCAAGGCATTTATGCGTCGGTCGCTATTTCGCTTGTCGTAGTTGTTCTAGGCAGCCTTACATTAGACCCCGTACTACATGCTATGAGCCTGGAAGCTCATGTACGGATGATTGCAAAAGAATATGTGGTGGCCCTATCCTATGGCATTGTGCCTGTTTTTGTTTATACGGTGCTGCGCTGTTTTATCGATGCACTCGGCCTGACAAAGATTTCTATGGTGATTACGTTGATTTCCTTGCCGCTGAACATCTTTTTTAACTATGTGCTGATCTTTGGAAAATTAGGATTTCCGGCTTTGGGAGGGGTAGGAGCAGGCTACGCCTCAGCGATTACTTATTGGCTGATTGCCTTAATCGCTGTTTATGTCATTCACCGTAATCATCCCTTTGCCAGCTATCAGATATTCCGGCAACTGCCGGCAGTTTCTCTTAAGAAATGGAAAGAGATCCTGTTCATCGGTATTCCGATCGGCTTAGCCATCTTTTTTGAGACAAGCATTTTTTCTGCGGTCACCTTATTAATGAGCGAATACAGCACAAACGTGATTGCGGCTCACCAGATTGCTATCAACTTCTCGTCCCTGCTGTACATGTTCCCGCTCAGTATATCAATGAGCTTGACGATTCTGGTTGGCTTTGAAGCAGGAGCCAAGCGGTGGAAGGACGCCAAAGTATACAGCTGGCTCGGGGTCACGGTAGCGGTCTGTATTTCATTAGCCTGCATAGCCTTGCTTCTTTTGTTCAGCGAAGAGATTTCCAGCCTTTACACACAAGAACAGGAGGTACTGTCACTGGCTGTTCAATTTCTAATATTTGCAGCGCTCTTTCAGCTATGGGATGCCATTCAGGCTCCTGTGCAGGGCGCCCTGCGCGGGTATAAGGACGTCAATATTACCTTTCTCATGACCATGATCAGCTATTGGGTCATCGGCCTGCCGTTAGGCTATGTATTGGCTAACTTCACAGCATGGGAAGCATATGGCTACTGGATTGGTCTAATTGTCGGGTTAGCCACAGGTGCCCTGACATTGTCCACCCGCCTCATTATCATGCAGCGGAAAAAACGGCAGAGCGCCTCACTATTGTAAAAAACCGGATGGCTTACATCCGGTTTTTTTGATAGTTTATGTGATGAATTTTGCCTAATACATCTTGTCCGCCAGTTACCGGGATAATACTTCCTGTCATAAAATCAGCATCCTCTGATACGAGAAAAGCAACAACTCTTGCCAAATCCTCTCCTGTTCCGGGACGCCCTACGGGGACAAGATCATGTTCAGCTGTCCGTGCTTCGGTAATGCCTCGTTCCTTCCATTCTCCCGCAATATCGCCGGGACAGATCATGTTAGCCGTAATCCCGTTTGACGCTTCTTCAGCTGCAAGAGTCCTTGTAAAAGAAGCAAGGCCTGTTTTAGCCGCAGCAAAGGCGGAGCGATAGATCCACCCGGGAGCCGTTTCCACCCGGTCAAAGCCGAAGGTAATCACCCTTCCCCACTGGTTCGCCCTCATATAAGGAAGCGATAATTTAGTTAAATAGAATACACTGTTTAAATTTCCATTGACCATGTATTCCCATTCTTCCCATGAATATTCATCCAGGGTCTTTCTCTCAGCGACATAAGGGCCTGCGTTATGTATGATGATATCTATGCTGCCAAATTCAGCGGCTGCTGTCTGGATTAGCCGCTCGCAATCCTCTTTCTTTGAAATGTCGCCATGTATCGGTGCTGCTTGCACACCGAACGCTGCAGACAGCTGCTGTCCGAGACTCTCAGCTTCCTCTTTGCTTTTGTGATAGTTAATCACTACATTATAACCGTTCTCTGCCAACGTTATAGCCGTGCGTTTGCCAATTCCTCTTGAAGCTCCAGTTATTAGCGCAGTTTTCCTCCCCATACAATCCCTCTCCCAGAAAAAGTAGTATATAAATTTATACTAAGCATCTGCTGGCTATTATGCAAACTTAAGGAATGAAAGCAGGAATTCGACAAAAAAAGCACCGCGGATACCGCGGTGCTCTTGTCTCTTACTTTTTAATGAACATTTGTGTCCAAATATGACCATCTTCCACATAGCCGACACCAATATGAGTGAAGTCTTCGCTCATAATGTTTGCGCGGTGGCCTGAGCTATTCATCCAGGCATCCACAACTTGAGCCGGTGTTTGCTGTCCTTTAGCAATGTTCTCACCTGCTGAGCGGTAGCTTACACCGAATTCCTTCATCATATCGAATGGAGATCCGTATGTTGGGCTCGTGTGGGAGAAATAGTTATTTGCAAGCATGTCTTCAGATTTCTTCTTTGCTACGGAGCTTAATTGCTGATCAATCTGTAAAGCTGGTAATCCCGCTTTCTGGCGCTCTTGGTTTGTTAGATCAATAACTTCCTGTTCAAACGCGTGAAGGCCTGCCTCTGTTTGTGCCGGCTGTTGTTGAGCCGGTTCTGCTGTTTCCTCTGACGGAGCTGCTTCTGGCTGTGCCGCTTGCTCAGGTTGAGCTGCCTGTGCTGGTTGTTGGAATTCATACTTGCTGAGAAGCTGCTGACAGTTTGAGAAATTCCAGCTGCTTTCCGGTGACCAACGATATGTATTAGAAGGCTGCTCTGCTGCCTCTGCCCCATTTGTAAACGGAGCTCCAAATAATGATAATGATAGTGCTAGTGAAACGACTACTTTCTTTTTCATGTCTTTCATTCTCCTCTCTCTTGCTGTTTGACATAGAAATCGTATCATGGGTGCCTTGTAATAAGAGAGGGAATATATAGCAAACTATCTAACTATTTCTTAACTAGGACCTTTCTCTAGTAGCTTGCCGCTTATTTTCCTTAAAACCTTGAAATATCAATATTTCCTTTTTAAAGATATTTACATAAAATTATACTTATATCTATGATTTTGGATAATAGTCCATAAATTACCTCAACAAAATATGCTCGTAAAACGGGAGGAAAGAAACCGTTTTGCAAAATGTACACTTGCATTACAAAATCGACATTCTTTTTGCAAAAACGACATTCTGGTTTTATTGCACAAAAAAAGCCTGTTTCTTCCTTCAAAAGGAGAAACAGGCTCTCTTATTAAGACGCATTCTTCTGCTCATTCGTTAACAATTCAATGGCTTTTTGTTTTTGCGTATCGTTTTGTTCAATTTTCTCTCGCAGACTGGTCATCAGCTCGACAGCTGTATCACCGGTAATTACGCCTGTCACCTCTAGATCCGCTTCTTCCTGGAAAGCTTTCACTGCCTCTTCGGTCTCTTCATCGAAGAAACCATCGACTTTTCCTGGATTGTATTCGAGCGCTTCAAGAGCTTTCTCAGCATTCTTCACCTCTTCGGACAAGTTGTCCAGTTTTAGCTCACTGTCAGGGTTGATGTACGACAATTTTGAGTAGCTTGGGAGTTCAACTACTTCGTCTGGTGTGACTCCTTTTTCATGAATCCAGTTTCCCTTCGGTGTCAGCCACTTAGCTGTTGTGAACTTCATGTTTGACTGGTCACTGAAGCCTTCCGCTGTTTGTACAGTTCCTTTGCCGAATGTTTTCTCCCCCACTAACGGTACGCCAGCCGACTCTCTCATCGCTGTTGCAAAAATTTCAGATGCGCTAGCACTGCCCCCATCGACTAGTACCGCCACAGGAAGGTCGAACTTCTCTCCCCCATCGGACAGCATTTTCTCACGGTTTCCCTCGCTGTCTTCTACCTGGAGAATCACTTCTCCTTCCGGGACAAACATGCTGGTAATTTCAATTGCCTGGTCTAACAATCCACCTGGGTTCTGCCGAAGATCCAGCACGAGCGATTGCATGCCCTCTGCTTTCATTTTCTTGATCGCTTCCTTCAGCTCACTAGCCGTATGCTCGGAAAAGCTGGTAATCTGAATATGGGCGACATTATTTTTATCCATTTCCGCATACACCGTTTCAATCGGAATTTCGTCACGCGTGATGGTTATATCCATCGGCTCGCTAACGCCGGCCCGCTGGATCGTTAAAGTTACCTTCGTTCCTTTCTCGCCTCTGATCAGCATCACTGCTTCTGATGAACTCATGCCCTGCAAACTCTTTCCATCAACGGAAAGAATACGGTCATTTGGCTGGAGACCTGCTTTTTCTGCAGGGGAGCCTTTGATAGGTGAGACGATTTTGATGGTTCCCTTTTCCTCTTGTATCTCTGCCCCAATACCTTCAAAGGAGGAAGACACGCTTTCTTGGAACTGCCCCGCCTCTTCTTCATTCATATATTCACTGTAGGGATCGTCTAAAGATTCAACCATTCCATTGATCGCTCCGTCGATGAGCTTTTCTTGGTCGATATCTTTATAGTAATTCGCTTCCAATTTATCGTAGGCTTCATATAGCTTTTCAAACTCTGGCCTTGATACTACACCGACGTCGGTCGCTTTCTCATCACCAAAAGCAAGAGCGAACGTCGTTAAAGCTGCTGTAATAAATACGGTAAAGAATAAAAGCATGATGAAGTGAAATCTTTTCAACCGTATATAATGAGATGGATGCTTACCCTCATGCTGGGCGGGTTTGTTTTCATCCATGATGCTCACCGCTTTCTATGCATTAATATTCATTTAGTTAACTCTTACATTCTATCAGTTTTCTAATGAATTACAAAGGAAAACCCCTTCATACACAGATGAAGGGGCCGGAAGACAAAAATCCGGATTTCTTTCTTATCACTCCAAAAGGTGAATCACGGTTAGTAAATGGAAAAGATAGTTATATTTTTTCTACTTCCTTAAAGTACTCTTCGAGGGTCCACTGGTTTTCAAATATCTCGGTCGCTGCTTTTACACCCACATAACGGAAATGCCACGGTTCGTAGGCATATTTCGTGATATTCTCCTTATCCTTCGGGTATCGCAGAATAAATCCGTACTTATGGGCGTTATTCGCTAGCCATTGCCCTTCCTTTGTATGCTCAAAGGATTGGACTAAATCAAACTTCACACTTTCTGCTGATATGTCCATAGCCAGTCCACTTTGATGCTCACTCTGTCCGGGCGGTGCCACCGTCTCAGCAGCCTTTTCGAAGGAGCCGACACTCGCTATTTGATTATTCATGATTTCCTGCTGGCGCTCATACGAACGGTAACCGGAAACGGCATACAGCTGGATGCCCGCTTCTTTTGCCGCTGCAAACATCTTCTCTAAACCAGCCGCAGCTTCTTTTCTTATGTAGCTTTTATCAATATCTTGATCGCCGAAGGAAAATTCCACATTGGGACGGACTAAGTCCTGCGGCTTATATTCTGCCGGCAAAGCAAACTCCTTGTTCACAAGAACTAGCGGATTTTCCGGGTTCGCAATTACTGCTTTCCCATCTATTTGCTTGATTTGATTAAAGTACGCAGCTTCTAGCTGCGGGCCTGGCGAGGTCTTTGGCTGACCTGCCGTTTCCTGCTCTGTTGCTACTGGTTCAATCTTTTCGGCTTGTTCTTCTGCCGGCTTCTCACTGCCGCTGTCAGCAGTCTCACTTACCTGCTGACACCCGCTGAGCAGAAGAGCGCCTGTCAGCAGCCAGCTTGCCTTCTTCATCTCATCACCTGATTTCTCCGTCACTCTCGGTTATCTTATTCTGATTTCTGTCTATGCCTATAATAAAGGAAAAGACCGCCTTTGAACAACACAAGGCCGTCTTTTTCCTTCTTTATTCTTGAATGGCCGCCTCAAGCGCTACTTCAATCATTTCATTGAAAGTAGTTTGGCGTTCCTCAGCTGTCGTCTCTTCACCTGTTAAAATGTGATCGCTGACAGTCAAAACAGATAAAGCCTTGCGTCCAAACTTAGAAGCTAATGTGTAGAGCGCGGCTGTTTCCATTTCAATGGCTAGAATACCGTATTGAGCCCACTTCTCGTGCTCAGCATTGTCGTTATAGAACATATCCGCTGTAAAAACATTTCCTACCTTTAACTCTAAGCCCTTTTCGGTACCGGCGTCAAACGCTTTTTTCAGTAAATCCCAGTTGGCGGTTGGCGCATAATCGATTCCATTAAAGGTTAATTGGTTCATCTTTGAATCCGTTGAAGCGCTCATGGCTAAGATTACGTCGCGAACGTGTACGTCTTTCTGAATAGCTCCACATGTACCTACACGAATCAAATTCTGCACATTATAGCTTTGCATCAGCTCGTTGATATAGATAGAGATGGATGGAACGCCCATCCCTGTTCCTTGTACAGATACTCGCTTTCCTTTGTATGTGCCTGTGTAGCCGAACATATTTCTCACTTCATTGTAGCAGACTGGATTGTCTAGAAATGTTTCAGCAATGTACTTGGCGCGCAGCGGATCTCCCGGAAGAAGAACCGTTTCTGCTATTTCATTTTCCTTTGCTCCAATATGAACACTCATAATAAACCTCCTAGTTTGTATCTTCCTGCGAACATTATTGTAGACTTTTTCCAAACGACGGGCAATTGATTTACTCTTCAGGCTTCTTTGGCCGGTTAGGAGCCAGGAGGTATAATCTGCTTAGGAGTGCTTATCGATCAAGCTTTTTAACTTCTCGTTCAGCCGACTAAGATCGCTAGAATAAATGGTGATCTTTACGTAGGTCTCATCCATTTCCAGCATTTCCTCTAGAAATCCGCCAAACCCTCGCGCCTTGCGATCGACTTGAATCAGCAGGTTAGCAGATTCAGCTGCTTGGGACAGGAAAATGATTTCCACCTCATCCAGCTTGCCAGCGAACGGACCGCCTACCGGTACAAATTCGAACTCCTGTACGAAAGGATAACGTCCTCTGAACCGCTTAGGTGCCTGTTCACATTCTGCCTCGCGCAGCCTGAAGCCCATTCCTTGCATTTCCTTTAGAACAGCCGCAGGAATCCTTGCGGGACGGATTTCAATATAATCTTTGTCTGTCGGATCCGGTGCACTCTTAATGTCCAGGCTCGTAGCGATCCACACGCGTGTATGCCCATAGGTGAGCGGTGTTTCCATCGGCACGGTTAACGCAAATGGAATCACTTTTTCTTCTTTTGCCCTAATAGTAAATGGCTCATTCAATTTGTGCGTGTATAAAGCAGCCCGGTCTGTATATTTTGTATCGTCCATCTCCCGTGTATAAGTGGTATAGAGAGTTAAATAAATAGAATCAATTCGCTGCTGGACATTTCCACCTTTCACTTCAACCTGTCCCCTAATAGTCTCTCCGGCTATGTACTCGCTTTTTTCCAGCTTCGTGTCTACCTTTGCTCCTCCTACACCGATACTTGCCAACATTTTATTAAAAAAAGACATAGAGACTCCCCCTTTATTAATCTTACTTACCTTCTATATATACGCATAAAGGGAGCAGTATGTTTCATTTTCTTTCCGCCTCATGAAAAGAACCCCTTCATCGACCGACAATAAAGGGGTTAAGCCTCTTCTATATAGCGTTCCCATGCCTCATCAAAGACGCTCATGCTTGGTAAGTACGAACCGTTCATCTCCAGGTAGCGGCTGATCTCGTCGTATTGATCTGCCATCTTCGGGAAACTGTGATCTTTAAATGCATGGTTAGCGAAAGCCGCCAATTCATCCCTCGGCGGCTCTTCACGAAATTTCATTAAGTAATGAAAAAAAGATTTACGTGTCAAACCCCTCTCCTCCTTTCCAATCAATATAAAGGAGGACGAGGGGCTGTGTAAAGATAAAACTGCATGGAAGCTTAAGGTTCACAATTACTTATCCTCAAATAATACCAGCCACTTGCCGTAGCCTTCCTCTTCCATTTTTTCTTTTGGAATAAAGCGCAGAGCAGCTGAATTAATACAATAACGCAGTCCAGCCGGCCCAGGTCCATCCGGGAATACATGGCCGAGGTGGGAATCAGCTGTTTTGCTTCTCACTTCTGTGCGCACCATGTTATGGCTTAAATCCTGCTTTTCTTCAATCTCTTCTTCCTCAATCGGCTTTGTGAAACTTGGCCAGCCACAGCCCGCATCGTACTTATCACGCGAAGAGAATAACGGTTTTCCGGAAACTACATCGACATAGATGCCGTCTTCAAATGTATTCCAGTATTCATTTCGGAACGGCGGCTCTGTACCGTTGTTCTGCGTAACCTCATATTGCATAGGCGTCAGTTTTTTCTTCGTATCTGTTAGGTTATTTTCCAATCCTTTTCCCTCCCCAATGGTTGCGGATAAATGCCGCTCTTCCTGAACCTTCCTGATAAGCTTCATAATGAAGCGGGTTCTTCTTATAATAGTCTTGATGGTATTCTTCTGCCGGGTAGAAAGTCTTGGCCGGCAAGATTTTTACAGCTGCCGGCATAGGGAAACGTCCACTCTTGTCCAGCTTCTCCTTGGATTCTTCTGCCAGGTGTTTCTGCTCTTCTGTATGGTAGAAGATCGCCGTCTGATACGATTGTCCGCGGTCATGGAACTGTCCGCCAGCATCTGTCGGATCGATCTGCATCCAGTATATATCAAGGAGCTCCTCATAAGAGATGACAGACGGGTCAAAAGTAATTTCGACCGCTTCATAGTGTCCTGTTTGTTCACTGCAAACTTCCTCATACGTTGGGTTCTCTGTAAAGCCGCCCGTATATCCTGATACGACCTTTTTGATGCCTGGATATTGATCAAACGGCTTAACCATACACCAAAAACAGCCTCCAGCAAATGTTGCTTTTTCTTCCATCTACAATCACCTCTTTAGGAAATATACCCTGTTTTTATTATTTTAATATGATCCTCTTTAATTGGAAACTAAATTGGCTCGTCACTCGCAGCTATACTGATTTAACCTATATACGACGTGTGGTATGCTGTAGGATGGAGGGCCCTGAAATAAGGGGAAACTGAACGGATGGAAGGATACATAGAAAAAGGGGGAAAGAAGAATGGCTTTATTGAGAAATAATTATTTTATATCGGCTTTATGGTTGTCTGTACTGCTCGTGTTAGCATGCCTCTGCCTAATTATTTCAAGCAGTTATTTTAACTCAAAAGAAATAAGCTTATTAACTTCCCGCTGTGACGAGGTGAATGGGAAAGTGCTGCTGCACATACAGAACCACCTTACAAACGACTATTCTTTTGAATGCCAACGATAAAAAAAGAGAGGAGCGGGTACCTGCTTCTCTCTTTTTTGCTTTCTAACGTTTACTCTTTTGTGGGCATAAGAAGAGTAAACTGAATATCATCTTTCTTCAGGTCAATCTGGTCTGCTCTAACCTTTAGATTACTCTTTAATTCCATATCCTCCAGAGAAATGTAAATCACTTCATCGTTTGGCATGATCTTTACCCATTCTGGAAAATCATAAGCATCCCGTGCCGCCTTCAGCACATAGGATACAGGCAGGTTCACTCGTCCGACCTTGATCCCTTTTTGTCTGAGCACTACGTTGCCATTCTCAAGCGCTTCTGGTTCAAACGTTAATTTATAATCAATTCGCTCCGAGAAAATGGGGATATCTCCGTACAATTCTACTTCATCTCGCAGGTATACATTATAGTCTACCCGTCCGCCTTCTTTCTGCTCATCAAGAAAGCTTTTAATTACCCGATTCAAATCCTCTTTGTTGGATTGTATATGAAACTCTACCGCTTCCTTTTGAGGATTTGATGCCGGCAGAGGTTCTTGTTCAATCGGCCAAAGGAAGCCGATCGCTAAGATTGCAACAATCACCACATTGAGGGTCAATAACGATAAAAATGCGATTTTCCAACGTTTATTCATACACTATCCTCGTTTACGTAAATAATTTTTCTATTAGTCAGCTTTTCCAGCTCTTTGCCTTCAATCGTTTCAAAAATCCTCTCGGCGATCAATTCATACCCCCGGTCATTTGGGTGAAATTGATCCTTGTATAAGAGGTTTTCCTGCGGGTTCTGAAAAATATCATCTACCGCAACAAAGCTGGTTCGCTCGTATTCTTCTACAATGCTCTTGCTGGCTGCATTCCAATCCCTCATAATCTCCTTCACTTCCTTTACATCACCGAATACTTCTCTGAAAGGATTATAAAGGCCGATTAATACGATGCCCGTTTCCTTATTTTGCTCTCTTACGGTTTGAATAATTTTATGAAGCCGCTCCTCATACAGCTCCTGTTCCCGTTCAAACTCCTCTATACGAAGCTTCATAAAATTATCTTTAAACACCTTCATGACATCATTTCCACCAATCGTGATGACCACTACATCCGACTCCTGGATCGCCTGCTGCACTTCTTTTTCATCCAAGCGATCTAACAGCTGGTCAGTTCGGTTCCCTTTTATGCCATAATTCTCGAATTGGGCATCATTCACGCTATCCAGCTGCTCCAGCCGCTGCTCTAAGTAAGGAATATATCCTCCGCTGTTCGAGCTGTCTCCTACTCCTTGAGTTAAGGAATCGCCGATGGAGACGATATGCAAATCCTTTGGAATCACTTCTTTTTGTTCGTTAGGCCACTGTGAACACCCGGATGTGACGAACAGAAGAGCAAAGAAAATGATCCACCATTTCCTCAACACCTTCACCTCTTTAATTCTATTAATTTCGATTATATCATACTTTTTTTGACACACACGCACCACACTTTACGCCTTCAGGTAGGTTCTTGTGTAATCATATAGTATAATATGCTTGTTCATACGATAAAAACACTATAAAGGAGCGTTATTCTATGAAAGCACTCTATTATTTTTTGACACTCGCTGCCTTGATGGTCTTAATTGCCGGATGTTCTTCAAAAACCGAGCAGGCCGAAACAGCAGACCATCACGAAGAGGGTCATGTACATACACTAGCCAACGGTGACCTTCAGGAAACTACCTCTTCCATTAAGGACATGCCAAGCTTTCTTGAAGATAAAGACGATCAAATGAAAGCTGTCTATTTAGCTGCAGCTCAACACCCCGATATTCTTGAATTCATGCCGTGCTACTGTGGCTGCGGCGACTCGGCCGGACATAAAAGCAATTTAAATTGCTTTGCAGCTGAAATCACGGAAGAGAAAATCGTATGGGATGACCACGGCACACGATGCGCCGTATGCCTGGAGATTGCAGCTGAATCTATCCTAATGAAGGAAGATGGACATTCCCTTAAAGAAATTCGCCAACACATCGACCAGAAATATGGCGAAGGCTACGCTAAACCTACACCGACACCTATGCCGGCCTAATAACGGGACAAAAGCTGTTCTCTTAATGAGAACAGCTTTTGTTATTTCGCCCAGTACATTACCCCAAGCGCTCCGAGCCCAGCATGTGTAGAAATAACCGGTGTCGTCGTAACGACCTCTACGTCTTCAAAGCCAGTCAGTTCAATCAGCTTTTCTTTCACGCGGCTGGCCAATTCGTACCCACCCGCATGAGCAAGACTGATTTTCATAATTTGCTTGCCCTTTACTTCCTCTGCAATTTGTGTAGACAAGAATTTGACAGCTTGATTATGGCTGCGCACCTTCGTCACAGGTGTTAACTCTCCGGCATCCAGATGAGCAATCGGCTTGATGTGCAGGAGGGAACCGATGAATCCTCTTGCTTTGCCAATTCTCCCGCCTTTTATTAGATTTTCAAGCGTATCAACAACGATATACAGCTTCGTTTCCAGCCGAATATCCCGAAGGCGAGCCACAATCGCATCTACACCCTTTTCAGCCTTCGCCATCTTAGCAGCCTCTATTACTTGATAAGCCAGCGCTCTTGAGATATACCCGGAATCGATCACAGTTACATCGGTCTCACTCAGTTCCGCCGCTTGTTCAGCCGAACGCACCGTACCGCTCATTTTTCCGGTCATATGAATCGAGATGATTTGGCTTCCATCTTTGCCTAATTCATTGTATACCTCTAAAAATCGTCCTACTGGAGGCTGAGAGGTTTTGGGCAGCTCTTTCGACTGCTGCATACGTGTTAAAAATTCCTCCGGCGAAATGGTTATTGTATCTTCGTAGTTATCTTCCTCGACTGTGATCGTTAACGGAACGACCGTAATATCATATTTCTTTAGCTCCTCCGGCTTCATATCCAACGTTGAATCCGTGACAATTTTAATGTTTGGCACACTTCCACATCCTTACTGTTCAATCAATCTTTTGCTATTATATCGTGAAATGTATAGCCTGAACATCTCTCTTTTCCCCTGAAGCAAGAAAAAGAAACAAAAAAGACAGACTAAGCGAAGCGATACAGCTCTGCCTAGTCTGCCCTTTCCTGCTCCAGCTCGACCTCTTCATTTCAGCCTGTCATTATTAAGGAAAATGAAAGCAGTCAACCGTTAAACATTATCATGAAGGAAATGAAGTGCTTTATTGGTGAAAAAGGCATCGTTCCCTTTATTCCCCGCAAGGAGTTTCAGTTGCCTATCTCTCTTTCTCCCGTTTAAATATTAATTCAAAGAAAGAAGGTGTACCGTAGCCTTTTATACCTGGTGCAAAAATTTGAACTAACTCCCACCCTTCCTTTTCGTGTTCATGAATCACCGCATGATAATCTTCTTCTGGAACAAGTTTAAAAGAAGATAACTTAATTCTCACAAATTTGTGTTCATACACTCTGAACCAGCCTCCTTTATAAGGAATCAAATACACTGCCTATCGACCTTTTTATCACCCTTAGTATCCACATGATAACTTTGAATGGGAATACCAAAATTTCAGGTATATAAAGAAGAACTTCTGCTATATCGCTTACCGCATCGCCCTTGCTTGTTTTTCTTTTTCGCTTTTCCTTATCAACATTATTTCTTGCCATTTTCCGCTCATCTCCCATTGTGAGGTTCACTGTTCTGCTAATGAAAAATAATTTTGATTATGTAAGTATACTTATTCCATAGGTTATATTTAACTACGAACCAACTATGAAAAAGTTTCCTTTACCTGTCATTTTCTATTGAAGATGACCGTCTGCGGACGCTCCCTGTTCTCAAATAAAAACTCAATTAAGGAGAAAACAAAAAAGTACACCGCTACTTTCGGTAGTGGTGTACTAAATATAATAAAATGACATATGTCGATTTATACCAGCAGGGCACGGTCGCTCGAAAGCGCCTCTCCCCTGATACGCTGGAATTCTGAAAGCAGCTTCTCCACTGTCAGAGCCATCTTTTCCTGTTCATTCGCTTCAAAGATAATCTGGCCTTTATCCATCATAATCAAACGGTTGCCCAAATCGAGGGCCTGCTGCATGTTATGGGTAACCATTAAAGTTGTTAACTGGAATTTCTCTACAATTTCCTTCGTCAGCTTTGTAATTAAGTCTGCTCTTGCGGGATCCAGTGCCGCTGTATGCTCATCCAGCAGAAGAATGTCCGGCTTTGTAAAGGTAGCCATTAATAATGACAGCGCCTGCCGTTCTCCACCGGACAATAGCCCTACCTTCGCCTGCAAACGGTCCTCTAACCCTAAATGAAGAATCTCGAGCTGTTCACGGAAAAAATCACGGCGCTTCTTCGTGACTCCAAATTGAAGGGTTCTCGGTTTTGTGCGGTTATAGGCAAGCGCCAGGTTTTCTTCAATGGTCATCGTTGGTGCTGTGCCGGCGAGCGGGTTTTGAAAGACTCGGCCGATTCTCTTTGCCCTCTTATGCTCGGGCATGGAGGACATGTTTGTTCCATTAATAACCACATGGCCGTGATCGGGAAATATGTTTCCAGATATAATGTTCATCAAAGTTGATTTCCCCGCGCCGTTACTTCCAATGACAGTGACAAAGTCACCAGCATTTAACTGCAGGTTTAATTGATTTAAAGCAATTTTCTCATCAGGTGTCCCTTCATAGAAGACCTTATAAATCTGATTTAGCTGCAGCAACCTGGTTCCCTCCATTCGCGCTTGCGGCTCCTAATTGCTCCGCCCGCTTTTTCTTTCTTGATTTTGCTTTTTGTTTATCAACCAATTTAGGCACTACAAGTGCAAAGATAACAATGATTGCTGTGATCAGCTTCATATCTCCCGTTTCCAGGAATTCCACTCTTAAAGCCAGCGTGACGATCAGACGATAGAGAATGGCCCCGATCAATACAGCCAGCGTAGCCCGTACAATGGTCGCATTGCCGATAACGGCCTCACCGATGATGACAGACGCCAGCCCGATGACAATCATACCGATTCCCATACCCACATCGCTAAATCCATTGTACTGAGCAACAAGAGCCCCCGAAAGAGCAACCAATGCGTTTGCAATCCCAAGGCCCAGCACCTTCAGCCAATCCGTGTTAGCTGAAAAGCTGCGGACCATCCCGGTATTATCTCCGACTGCCCGCAAGCTGAGACCAATTTCTGTTTTCAAGAAAAGATCCACAAGCTTCTTAATCACGAAAGTAAGCACCAGCATGACCCCAAAGATCCCCCATGTGGCCGGGATGAAATTACCTAAGCCAACGGAGGAGAGAAGCCCCTCCATCAAACTGTCAATTCCTAATCCTTGCCACCAGCTGGTAATCTGAGTCATTAAGGTTTCCTCTGCAAGGAGAGGAATGTTTGGCTTATCCATAATCCGTAAATTAATTGAGTAAAGTGCAATCATCATAAGTATTCCAGATAATATAGGATTAATCTTGCCTTTTGTGTTCAGAATTCCAGTCATACAACCGGCTAGAAATCCGGCTCCTAGTCCAGCGGCTGTTGCCAAAACCGGGCTTACCCCCGATACGATCAGTACAGCAGCGGTCGCTCCGCCTGTGACGAAGCTTCCATCGACCGTTAGATCAGGAAAGTCTAATATTCTAAAAGATAAATACACGCCTAAAGCCATAATAGCGTAAATTACGCCCACTTCTACTGAGCCAAATAAAGCAGTAAACATTTAATCTCCTCCTTGTCAGGAAAAAGGTGTCTAACTTCCTAGATGAAAGCCGCAGACGATCTGCTCCTATCCTTAAACCGCCTATTGGCTGAGCTACAAACGAAGGGCTTTCCCAAAAAAGGAAGCCCTTCCTCTTATTACTTTGTAAATTCAGCTTGGTCTTTCCAATCCTCTTTAATTTCAATATTCATTTCTTTGGCAGCCTGTTCATTAATCAGCAGCTTTAAGTTTTGTGGAGGCTGAACAGGCATATTGGCCGGTGCTTCCCCTTCTTTCAAAATCTTGGCTGCCATTTCGCCTGCTTCGTAGCCGATGTCATAATACTCAAATCCGTAAGCCGCAAAGCCGCCCCGCTTAACAGAGTCCAGCTCGCCGACAAACAAAGGAATGTCTTCCTGGTTCGCTACTTGAATAACGGATTCAAGCGCCGATACAACCGTATTGTCTGTAATAATATAGATCATGTCCGCCTTTCCAACCAGCGACTCTGCTGCCTGTTTTACTTCTGAGGAAGCGGATACGGTAACCGGCACGACTTCGAGGCCGTTCTCTTCCATGATCTTTTTCACCTCTTCAATTTGAGCAACAGAATTTTGCTCACCCGCATTGTAAATCGTCCCTACCCGCTTGCCTTCAAATTCATTAGCCATAAATTCAATCGTTTTCGGAATCGCTTCAGGGTGCAGGTCAGTTGTTCCTGTGACATTTGCTCCTGGTTTCTCCGGGTCCTTCACTAATCCCGCTGCTTTTGGATCACTTACAGAGGTGAAAACAATCGGAATATCCTTCGTCGCATTTAAGGCCCCTACCGCACTAGGCGTAGAGTTGGCAAAAATCAAGTCCACATTATTACCCGCCAGGTTATTCGCAATCGTTTGGTTATTGTTTTGGTCTCCTTGAGCGATTTGGACATCGAATTCCGCTTCAAGCCCTGCGTCTTCGATGGCCTTCTTAAAGCCGTCGTAAGCGTTATCAAGAGACGGGTGCTCAACAAGCTGCGTTACCCCAATCTGATAGGTTTCTCCCTGGTTATTGCCAGAAGCGCCTTGCTCTCCGCTTCCACTTTCTCCCCCTGTTTCTCCTCCGCAGCCAGCCAGCAGCATAGATCCTGCTAGTCCGGTAGCCGCAATCCCTTTCCACCACTTTTTCAAGCCTTTCCCTCCTTTAGAACTATAATTTCTAAATTTTTAGTTATATCTTTCAGGTTAAATTTATTATCCTTTAAGCATGTTAGAAAATCAAGTATTTTCAGAATAATAATTACAGTCTGTATTCTCATATTTTATTTTGCTGTTTTTTTGTTATAAACGGGGAGTACACAAGGGATTCACAGGCTTTAAGTGTATGATCTGCATTTCTGTGAAAAAGCAAAGAGCATAATTATTTTTTGTTATATTGGACTTCTAAATAACCTCTGTCACAATTACAGCAGCTCCTGTAAAATTCCGAATGTACAATAATATATATTTTGATTTATTTGCTAAACTAATAAACTAAATTAGTCAATGGAGACCGGATAAGAACTACTTTAAAAATGATATAATTCTACTCATTGATATGGGAGGGTTTTAGGTGAGACGGGTAAGAGCTTGGATGAAAGTCATTTCAATTTTAAGCTCTATTGGAATAGCATGGTTTTTCTTATTTGGAGTGCGGTTAAGCGGTTATTTTTCAGCTATAAGTGAAAAGGGACTTCAAGCAGTGCAATGCGGGACGCAAGGATGCAGCAGCATCACACTTTTTTGAGCACAGCTTGGACGTTTTCGTTTTTTATTATAATCCCGCTCATTCTGCCATCCGTTCTTGATCTAGCAAATACTTTAGCAGAAATACAGGAAAGTGCATGGCGGTGAAGGCCAAAATATCGCAGCGGTAAACGAGGACGGGCGGGCAGTAATAAAAATAGGCAAGGCAGAAAATACTGCCTCGCCTATTTTTTAAGAGTGCTTTCTTTCGTAAATACGAAAGTAATAATCATAAGGATTCTTTTCGTTCTTTTCACCTTTCTTCTCTGAAAGGAGCGACCATTCTCCCCAATCGATCACCTCGGGGAAATAGGTGTCTGCTTCAAATACATCATCAATATACGTTACATACAGCTTATCCGCGTAAGGCATCATCTGTTTGAACACGTCTCCTCCGCCAGTAACAAAGAGCTCTTCCACTTCTTTTGCTCTCTCCAGCAGTTCTTCATAAGAGTGAACAACCGTGCACCCGTCAGCTTCATAGGCAGGGTTGCGAGTAACGACTATATTCTCTCGGCCCGGCAACGGCTTTCCGATGGATTCATACGTCTTCCTGCCCATCACAATAGGGTGACCCATCGTTGTCTCCTTGAAAAACTTTAAATCCTCCGGGAGTCTCCACGGAAGGGCATTATCCTTGCCTATTGCCCCATTTTTGTCCATTGCCCAAATAAAAGAAATCATGCTATCCCTTCTTTCCTTTGTTGTCAAACAGCTACAGGGGCTTTAATAGCAGGATGAGGGTCGTAGCCTTCTATAGAGAGATCAGAAAGCTCAACCTCAAACACCGAACGCTTCTCTCCGTTAATGGACAGGCGAGGGAGCTCTCTCGGATCCCTCTCCAGCTGCTTATTCACCTGCTCAATATGATTCGTATAAATATGCGCGTCCCCAATCGTATGAATGAATTCTCCCGGTGCAAGACCACACTCATGTGCGATCAAGTGAGTCAGCAGAGCGTAGCTGGCAATGTTGAACGGCACTCCGAGGAAAATATCCCCAGAACGCTGGTACAGCTGACAAGAAAGCTTGCCATCGGCTACATAGAATTGAAACAGTGTATGACATGGCGGCAAAGCCATAGATGGAATGTCCTCTGGATTCCAGGCCGATACAATCAGCCGGCGGGAATCGGGGTTTTTCTTAATGTTTTCAATCACATCTGCCAGCTGATCAATGGCCTCTCCTTTGGTCGTTTTCCAAGCCCGCCACTGGCTGCCGTATACGTCACCAAGCTCGCCGAACCGTGCCGCAAAGACATCATCTGTTAAAACACGCTCTTTAAATGCGTTCATTTGCTTTTCATATTCCTCATTGAACACCGGATCTTGAAGGGCGCGCAGACCGAAGTCCGTCATATCGGGACCTGTGTACTCATCGCTCTCTACCCAGTTTTTAAACGCCCATTCATTCCAAATGTTGTTATTATGCTCAAGTAAATAACGAATATTCGTATCCCCTTTAATAAACCATAACAGTTCGCTTGCCACTAAGCGGAAAGGAATACGCTTTGTCGTTAAAAGTGGAAATCCTTCCTGCAGATTAAAGCGCATCTGCACTCCAAATACGGAAATCGTCCCCGTTCCCGTGCGATCCTCTTTTTTTATTCCTTCTTTCAAGATATGCTGGCATAAATCCAGGTACTGACGTTCGTTTCGACTCATTTTTTCTCTCCTTACTTATAAACGTGCTGCTGCTATTTCACTTCTATGATTCCAAAATGGAAAAGCGAAGCAGGGCGAATCTGCTGCTTAAATCCGAACCGCTTAAATCTCGGCGATTGATAGTGGTCTTTAAGAACCACTCTCCTTCGGGCAATGCGCAGCGCTTCCTTTATTGCCGTTTCATTCAATTCCTCATATACAGCTAAATGCCTTAATGGAGCAATGCCTTCCGAGGCGGAAATTGCCTTCGTAAACATCGGGTCAAAATAAACTACATCTGCTGACTGATCAGAAAGCCCCGGCAATATGTCCCGGTAGTTCCCTTGCCTAATGGAAATTCTGGCCATCGCTTCATTCATTTCTGCTACAGGTGATTCCCATTCTTTTAATCCCTGCTCTACAATATAAGCCAGAACCGGATTTCCCTCAATTCCTATTACTTTTCCTTCTTGCCCGACAACGCAGCTTGCTGCAATACTATCTGAGGCAAGACCGAGAGTACAGTCCAGTAAAGTCATTCCTCTCTCAAGGCCCGCCGCTTCAATAAAAGGATCTACTTCTCCCCTCATCAGCCGCTTAACCCGAAAGGACGCTGAATTAGGATGAAAGAAAAAAGGTTCGGCCGATCCAAACGGATAATACTCCAGCCGGTCCTTTCCGACAATTAAACATCCAGTGTTATAAGCCTTTTGAAGAGCAGCTATAGAGCGTTTTTTCCTTAAAACGAACGGTGCTTGCAGCTGTTCGGCTGCACTCTGTGCTCGCTCATTCAGTTTATCGTTCGTCCTGGCAGCTGTAGATACAATCATCTTTTCTCCTTAAAAAAAGGATGCCTAAAGACATCCTCCAGACTTCCACAAGCGCCTCATCTGTTTGCCTGCATACTGAAGGACGCCTAAAGACATTCCGCTTTTATTTATTTACAGTGTTGATCAAATGCTTCTGTTAAATTTTGAATGATAGAGCCCATATCATTTCCTTCAATGTTTTCACGTGGAACGAAATGAACCACCTCTTGTCCCTTTAATAAAGCAATGGATGGAGAGGAAGGCTCATACCCATCAAAGTATTCACGCATTTGCGCTGTTGCCTCCCGGTCTTGACCGGCAAAGACTGTAACCAGGTTGTCAGGAGCAGGCTCATGCATAACCGCCTGAACGACAGCAGGGCGGGCAAGCCCGGCCGCACAGCCGCAAACAGAATTTACAACTACCAATGTAGTGCCTTCTGCGTTAGAAACAAACTCGCTCACTTCCTCTGGCGTTTTTAATTCTTTAAAACCAGCATTTGTTAGCTCCTCACGCATTGGAATAACCATTTGTTTCATATATTCTTCATAAGCATTTGTCATATTTATTCCTCCATTTATCGATTTTCTCTTGCTTCTGTCATCTGCTTCCAGACAGAGCCTTTTGCTTCTTCTCCGCCCTCAATTCGCTCAATGGCCATCTTCACCTGCATTTGCACTTCGAATTCAGGATCCTCTGCTGCCTCTTTCAGAGCTGGCAATGCCGTTTCATCGCCTACTTCATATAAGAACATGGCCGCACGCCAGCGCACGATCTTACTCTTGTCCTTGAGCGCTTCACACATAGCAGGGATTGCCTCTTTAAACCCCAAATCTGACAGACAGTCCCCGGCCGTGCGGCGTACCGTCACAGTCGGATCCTTGAGGCCCTGGTATAAAAGCGGTAAGACCGATTGATCTTCAATCATGCCGATGTAAACAACCGCCAGCCGGCGGACGGCAGGCTTCTTATCCTCGAGAGCTAGCTGGAGCACAGGCAAGTCTTCCTCCGTTGGATCATCCATTTGCTCCAACCACTGATAACGGCGGCGCCAGTCCTCCTCTTCCTGCCACATTTGGACAGTAAGCTTCAGGCCGCGGCGCTTCGCCTCCGGCACGCTTTTTCCTGCGGCTCCGGCACTCGCCAGGGATTCAAGACGCTCTTTCGGATAAGCCGCAACAATTTCCTCTACTACTTCCTTTCCGATTTCGTCTAAATCGCCATAACGTATGCCAAAATCCTCCCATTTCCTCTGAAGCACATAGTTATCATCCGCCAGCTGAGCCTTCTGGAACGCCTCCATGAATTCATCAGGAAGCGGAAAACGCTTCTCCTCATCGGCTGATGTTAACTTCAACTGAATTGGAATACCTTTAAATACTTGGATAGATGCTTGGACTTCACCAAAAGCATCATCGATAACTGATGCCTGTCCCTCGGCTGCAGCTTCGCCAAATACCTCTCTTACCTGCGGCAGCAGCTTCTGCCAGTCATACTTCCCATTGCGTTCAATAGCTAGAAAATCTGCCACGTGATAGACACCTTTGATGCCTTCAATGGCTAATATAGCCTGTATCTTTTCCGGAGCACCTTCTGCTTCTCCTGACTTGTAGTTATTGCTTTTTCCTGCTGGCAGTTCTTCATCCAAAATTACTTTCATTGTATTTGGACTTGGTGTAGGTTCAATCTTCAAAATCCGCAAAACGAACGGCTCCTTTCACTTACTCAAATCGTTACGGACATTTTAACATATATTATAGAAGGGATGGCTTATCTTTGCTCATTGCGCATATTCAGATAAATAGCTCCAGCGCTCAATGTAATGCTCAAGCTGTTCATTTAATTGCTCAATTTCTTCACTGAGCCTTTGAGCCTTTTCAAAGTCACTTCCCGCTTCCTCGAGTTCTTTCTCCGCTTCTTCAATCCGGCCCTCTACCTTAGCGATATCATCTTCTATCGTTTCCCACTCGCGCTGCTCGTTATAAGTCAGCTTTTTCTTCTTTGCCTTGCTCTTTGGCTGTTCCTCCTGCTTCTTCTCCTTCGGCAGGGGTTCCGTTTTCTTTTCGAGCTGGGACTGCTCCTCTAAATAGTCGCTGTAGGAGCCGTAGTAAGAATCGACCGCGCCATCCCCTTCGAAGACAAGAAGCTGATCCGCGGTTTTGTCGAGAAAGTAGCGGTCATGGGAGACTGTAATAACCACACCAGGGAAATCCTCTAGATAATCTTCAAGCACAGTTAGCGTCTCTGTATCTAAATCATTCGTCGGCTCATCCAAGAGCAGCACGTTCGGCTGCGTCATCAGCAGTCTCAGCAAATAAAGCCGCCGCTTTTCACCGCCTGAAAGCTTAGAAATTGGCGTACCATGTGCATGCATCGGAAAAAGAAAGCGTTCAAGCATTTGAGCAGCTGAAATCGTCTCTCCCGCCTTAGTAACGACTACCTCTGCTGATTCACGAATATAAGCAATTACCCGCTGATTCTCATCCATATCTACGCGCTCCTGCGTGTAATAAGCGATTCTCACGGTTTGCCCTGTGATCATTTCTCCGCTGTCGAACGGGATTCGGCCAGCAAGCATATTCATGAAAGTAGATTTGCCACTGCCGTTCTTGCCGACAATGCCAAAACGGTCGCCAGGCTTCACAATCAAATTAAAATCCTTGATGATTACTTTCTCGCCAAAGGTTTTAGTTACATCCTTCAACTCAAACACTTGCTTCCCGAGCCGGCTGCCTTTGACAGATAAGTCAAGCTGATCTTTCTTCGGCCCCTGCCCAAGCTTGCCTTCTAATTGCTCAAACCGGTCAATCCTTGCTTTCTGTTTTGTCGTTCTTGCCTTTGCCCCACGTCTCATCCAGGCAAGCTCCCGGCGGTATAGATTTCTCCTTTTTTCCTCTGCCGCTGCCTCCTGTATTTCGCGCTCCGCTTTTGCAGCAATATAATCCTGGTAGTTTCCTTTATATGTGTATAAGCGTCCGCGGTCCAGCTCAAAGATACGGTTTGTTACACGGTCAAGGAAATAGCGGTCGTGTGTGACAAGCAGCAAAGCGCCTGTATATTTGCTTAAATAGTCCTCCAGCCAGCGAATCGTCTCATAATCTAAATGGTTCGTCGGCTCGTCTAAAATAAGCAAATCTGGCGTTTCTATTAGAACTTGTGCGAGTGCTACACGTTTTTTTTGTCCCCCGGATAGCTCTCCAACCTTTCGATTAAAATCCTGAATGCCAAGCTTTGTCATAATGGTCTTCGCATTTGTGCTTGCTTCCCATGCGCCAAGAGCATCCATCTGTTTCTGAAGGTCGAACAGCTTCTCTGCCACTAGCTGGCTGTCCGGCTCAAGCTCCAGCTGTTTTAATGTATGCTCATATGCTTTCAGCAGCTGAATGACGGGGGCTTCACTTAGAAACAGGTGGTCCATTACAGTAAGCTCAGGGTCCAGGTCCGGCTCCTGTGCTAAGTAGGCAATGGAGTAGTCATTAGGCGCTTTCATCTCACCTTCATCAGGAAGATCTTTACCAGCTACGATTCTCAGCAGGCTGGATTTTCCTGTGCCGTTAATGCCGATTAGGCCGGCTCGTTCTTTCTCTGAAATCGTGAAAGACAGGTGGTCAAACAATACCTTCTCCCCGTATGATTTCGTTACATCCTGTACTGTTAACGTTCTCATTTCTGCTCTCTCCCGTCGTCTTGCTTATCGTTCTTCTGTTGTCTTGTCATCCAACGTCTCCATAATAAAGTCCACGAGCGCCCCGAATTCCTCTATCATATCCTCTGTAATCAGACGGTTGAAATGAATGTGGTGCTTATAGATCGTTTCCCTTTGGTTTGATTCTATTTTCAGCCGTTCATATCTTCTTCCCTCTCCCCACTGCTCTTCTAATTGATCCATCCGCCGGGTAGTCAACACCGTTTCTCCCCCGCTGTATGTAATCTCCAGCATGACCCCCGGTGTGGCTTCAGGTATATCAAGCAGTTCACCGGCAAGCTTCTCAAGGCTGGAGGAAATGGAAAGCATCACAGAAAGCCTGGGACGAGCTTTCAAAGAGAAAGTAATGGAAGCTTCACGGCTCAGCTTAGCCAGATCAATTTGATCTTTCCGGTCCTGGACACGAAGCAGGCCCTCTAGCTCCCGGTCGTACACTTCCGCCTGCATGATAAATTTAATATTGTCAAACGCCGTTGGATCAAACAAATGAACACCTTCTTTATCTCAATTCTATTCCTTCTCCCTAGCACTTTCTTAGCATAAAGAGCGTAAAAAACGTTAGCGATTGCTTTAGCTCGGCAGGCAAAGACTCTACATTAATCGTAGCTGCGCTGTCTCTGTACACATAATGCTGCTCAATCTCCTCGAAGCCTTGTTCTTCTGCCAGCCTTTCGAACTCCCATGGCATCATTGTATTCATAATGACTGCCTTTCCATTCAGACGCTCGTAACTATTTTCTCTTGGGCCGGCTGTTGGGCCTAAAATGGCTGCACACAGCTTTCCGCCAGGCTTCAAGACTCGGTGAACCTCTTTTAGCACCTGCCATGGCTGTTCTGTCCACTCAATCGAGTTAATGGCCAGCGCCGCATCAAGCTGTCCAGTCGTGAAAGGGAGCTGAGATAGATCTCCTTGCTTGAATGATAACCCCTTCCCTTCGAATCGCTTAGCGAGCTCCACCATTTTATTGGATAAATCTATTCCTGTTACTGTGTATCCCTCACGATGAAGCTTTTGGCTGCCATATCCGTCGCCGCAGCCTAAGTCAGCCACAAGACTTTCCTTTTCTATATGTTTAACAAAAAAAGGAACAACCGACTTTCGGCTTCCTCCATCCCACATATCAGCACTTTTACTGTGCCACATACCTGCCCTTTCATTCCATTTTCCCTTCGCATCTGATTGCCAGGATGACGTGCTCAACTCCCATTCCCCCTTCATGCATCTTTATTTCATTGTAAGGGAACTATCATCTATTCGGCAATATTAACAACTGATGAACCTTTTGGCTATGCGAAGCAAAAAAATAAAGCCTCCCTTTTGACAAGGATAGCTTTCTATTATTTTAAAACAAGGCTGACTGTACGGCTATATGAACTTGATTACTCTTGTTGATTGGAATGGAAGACGCACAGACTCCTGCGGAATCAGCGGGACAGGTGAGACCCCGCAAAGCGCAGCTTGAGGAGGCTCACCGCCCGCCCCGCGAAAAGCGAAGCATCTGGAGTGGAAACCAACACGCTTACAGGCAAAATAAAAAGACTGTAGACACTCGATTTCCATCGAGTCTGTCTACAGTCTGAAGCTACCCTTTTGAAAAGGATAGCTTTGTTTGCATTAATGGGAGGATGAGCGGATAAGAGGACTATTGGAGAAGTACCGCAAGGATTCCTCTTTCACCAGCTGAAACAGCTCTTGATCAATAAAAGCAAAAAGCTCTTCAGCGTTCCTCCATGCATTTAATTCGATTTGTGCCAGTATATCCACGCTCTTCTCTTGAGATAGTCGTTCGCTTAAGGCGGGCAGCTCCTGATCCATCGCATGTCCAGTCTCATGTGCCAAAATAATCCATTCGTATTCCTTCAGACGGCTGCAATCTCCAAGAAGCCGCTCGCATTGAATAGCGATATCCTCTTTATAAAGGGTTACCATGTGAGAAGCCGGAGAATACTTTCCGCCTACACAGCGGGCTCCTGGGAATCTATCTTCTATATTAAGAATCAATGTGCGGTCAATTTGTGCCAAGACATCTTGATAATTTGCACGTATGTCCATTTTCTTCTTTCCCTTCCTAATATGTAATAACCATCCTAAAAATAGTTATAGTCCATTATCTTAAAAAAAGAACAGTCAAATGTACATAGGCACAAAGAACTATAAACAACAAAAAATATAAGCAGCTGCCTGTCAGGCAGCTGCTTATTCAGCGGGCTTCTGCTGAAGAGCCCGTAATGCTTCGGCTCTTTCCGGCTTTTCATTAAAGTAATCCACTAGATCCGCAATACGATCAATTGAATCCCAGCTTAAATGATGCTCAATGCCTTCTACATCCTCATAGATATGCTCTTCCTTTACACCGATCACCCGAAGGAACTCTTCTAATAGTGTATGTCTTTCCACGAGCCGCTTGCCGATCTTCTTGCCTTTAGATGTCAGCATAAGCCCTCTGTACCTTTCATACACCAGGTATTCATCCCGATCCAGCTTCTGCACCATTTTCGTAACAGAGGAAGGATGAACTGACAGCGCTTCCGCAATATCGGATACACGTGCATACCCTTTTTTATTAATTAGTATAAATATTTGCTCTATGTAATCTTCCATACTTGGCGTCGGCATAAAATACCTCCTGAATAAACTCATTAAAACAAGTTTACTATAAGACACAGACCGGCACAAGGTACTCACCCTCCCGCTCCTAATTGCCCATTTATTTTCTTTTTGGGCTTGACTATTTACAATTATTGCTGTATTATCAAGTTATTATGAATGATTTATTCATAATGAATAATTTTGATTTGAGCACTAGAAAAGTGCTTCGAAGATTTAGGAGGATTCATTAACATGCAAAACGGTAAAGTAAAATGGTTTAACAACGAAAAAGGATTCGGGTTCATCGAAGTAGAAGGCGGAGACGATGTATTCGTTCATTTCTCTGCAATTGAAGGAGACGGCTACAAATCCTTAGAAGAAGGTCAAGAAGTTTCTTTTGAAATCGTAGAAGGAAACCGTGGCCCTCAAGCTGCTAACGTAGTAAAACTGTAATCTTACTAAAAAAACCGAAGCCGGCTAATCAGCCGGCTTTTTTATATGCTTTCATTTAGTTAATTTTCAATAATTGCTCCCCGCACTTCCGAATCTGCTCGCCTACAGTGCATTGTTTAATGCAAAATTTATGAGCATAAGCCTTTCCTTTTTCCTTTCGGAAGGTTGCTTTCAATAAACAATGATTGCAATATGTGTGTAAGATATCTTCAATTTCTTCCATTAGCTGTTTTCTGTCCAAACGTGTCACACCTTTCTATTCGAGTCACTGCTTAAGACATCACAGAGTGGCTGTTCACAAAAACGCGTTGTAAAGCCTGATTAGCTAATTTATCCGCTTCTTTATTTTGCCTTCTATCTACAGATTTGTAAAGCGGCTTAATACCAAGGGCCTCTATTTTCGCTTCAACACGGTCAAGCCACCTGTTGAGCTGTTCGTCAAAGCAAGGCCATTCTCCTTCCAGCTGCTTCAAAACAACTTGAGAATCACCAATAATGGTCACAGGGATTTGCTTCACGCCTATTTCTTCAAGCAGCTCCATTGCTTTATAAAGCGCGGCATACTCCGCTTCATTATTCGATTCCATTTGCATTAAGTGCTCATTCACCCGGTAACGCTTTTTTACACCACTCTGCTTATAATAGATGACTATCCCTAAGCCCGCCTCTTGCTTTTGCCGGTCAAACCCTCCATCAAAGTACACCTCTATCTCACCCGGTTCTTCATCCAGCTTTGCATTCAGCTTTGTGAATTCCTTAACCGTCCATTCATTCGCCAACTCATCTATAATGACAGCGGATTTGAGCCTGCCACCTCTTGTTAAATCTTCGACAATCGGAAGGACAGCTTCCTTGTCAAGCCAGTCGGATTCGAAGCTTGTCTTTCGTCCTTTAAATTCATATTGCCATTGAATCTTCATCTTCATTCCCATCCCTGCTTTCCTCTTGACCTATTTTTTTAATTTTGTATAATGTACGCTATGCTGCAGCTTGCTAGTACCAGCGAATCACTTTCTCCATTCGCTGTTTAAAAAGGAGAATTTGCATGTTCAATGAATGGTTTGCCCTTTTATTTGTTATTGTTAACTTTACTATATTTTTAATTATGTATCGACTGTTTGGCCGCGTTGGTTTGTTTGTCTGGATAGGAGCAGCCACTGTACTGGCTAATTTGCAGGTCGTCAAGACAGTGGAGCTTTTAGGACTGACAGCTACACTGGGAAATACAATGTACGGCTCGGCTTTTCTCGCGACTGACCTGCTCAATGAACGCTATGGGAAAGAGGATGCTAAAAAAGCGGTATGGCTCGGTTTTTTCACGTTGTTAATGATGACCATTATCATGCAAATGGTCCTATTGTTTGAACCTGCTTCTACCGATTTCGCCCAAGAGCCGATGGAACAATTATTCGGCCTTCTTCCTCGTATTGCCGCAGGAAGCCTGGCGGCCTATTTAATTAGCCAAATGGTTGATGTTCATATTTTCTCCTATTTGCAAAAAAAATTTCCGAAGGACTCGCAATTTTGGATTCGAAATAACGCAAGTACGATGATCAGCCAATTGATTGATACACTCATCTTTACAAGCATTGCTTTTCTTGGCACTTACCCAACGGACGTTTGGCTGCAAATTTTTCTTACCACCTATATACTGAAATGGATCGTGGCCTTGCTGGATACTCCATTTGGGTACCTGGCTAAACGCTTCCCAAAATAGTCAGCAGGAAAGATGGCTATATGGCCATCTTTTTTCGTTGCAAGGAATCGGATAATTCCGTAAAATTTATTCTTATGAACTAAAAGGAGGAAAAGTTATTGTTTGAAGTATATACGGATGGGGCAAGCACCGGGTCCCCCGGGTGGGCCGGAGCAGGTGTATTTGTTAAAGATGGAAATCATGTCGAGCGCCATTCCTTCCCGCTAGGTATGAAGGATACACACGAAGCGGAATTTATAGCCGTTATCAAGGCATTAAGGCTATTAAAGGACAAACAGGCCGCTACCGTGTCTCTGCGCAGCGATTCTCAAACAGTCGTACAATCGATTGAGAAGGAATACATCCATAAAGAAGCGTACAAGCCGCTATTAGATGAGATTTTGAAGCTGTCAAAAGAATTTCCTTTATTTTTTGTAAAATGGATTCCAAGCAAGGAAAACCGGGCGGATAGCCTAGCCCGCGAAGGCATTCAGAAAAATGAAGGAAAACAAAATGAATAAAAACCGCCAGACGGAACAGCTCATCCTCTCTTAGCAGCCGCCTAGCCACCTTTGTTCTGTGTGTCCCGCGGCTGCTTAATCAAAAAGGTGGACAGCTAGAGTACCTGTAGCTGTCCACCTTTTTGGGTCATCTATTTATAGTATTAAACCGTGCGCTTCCGCGAATTCTAACGCCCTTTGCCTGTCTTCGATTTTCTGCTCCGCTAGCTGCTCGACAAGTGATAGAAAGAAGCTGCTGTCAAACTCTTTTTGTACCTTCAGCGTAATTTCCACTGCGACAATCATTAAAGCATCAGAAGCATTCGTTGATTTTTTGCCAAAATAAATAAAATGAATAATGTCATCAGAAAACTTAAATCCTCGCGCTTCTAAATTAAGCAAATATTCATCGAGTGATTGTTTTTTCTTCATGGTTCTCCCTGCCTTAAATTGATGAAAATGGATCATCTATATCCTTGATGGACATAGAGACGTTCATTTGAATAAGCTGACGGCGCAGCATATGTAACTCCATCTCCTCGACTGCCCTGACTGCCTCTTCTTCGACTCCTCGCCACCTTGCTTCCTCAATGTGCCACAGAACAGGGACTTCGCAATGAATTTCAGCAAGCTGTCTGGATAGCTCAAGCACATTCATCCCTGCAGACATTTTCTTTTGCTGAGAAGGAGTTAACTGGTCAATATTCGCAAGAATGCCTTCAATGGAGCCATACTCCTTAATGAGCTTAAAGGCAGTTTTCTCTCCGATGCCTTTTACCCCTGGGTAGCCGTCACTTGGGTCTCCCATAAGTGCCTTTACATCGATGAATTGTCTTGGAGAAATGGCAAATTGCTCATAGAAGGTTTCCGCTGTATAGGTGATGTAATTGCCGTACCCCTTTTGCAGAAGCATCACATCCAACTGGTCATCCAGCAGCTGAAGAAGGTCGCGGTCACCGCTCAAGATCGTTACTTTTCTTTCTTTGTGCTCTTGTTTCGCAATAGTACCGAGACAGTCATCCGCTTCATACCCAGGGACGCCAACATTCGGGAGGCCGAACGCAGCAGCTGCTTCCTTCGCTAAATCAAACTGCGGATGAAGCTCGTCCGGCGGCGCCTGCCGGTTAGACTTGTAATCTGCAAATAAATCATTTCTGAACGTGTAGCTTCCCATGTCCCAGCAGACAGCTAAGTGAGTTGGCTGTTTATGCGCAGCAGCCAGCAAAACATGCTTTAAAAACCCTTGAACCCCATTGGTTGGCAAGCCGCTTGAGTTCCTCATATATTGGCCTCGTACCGCTGTGGCAAAAAAAGCACGAAACAATAATGCCATCCCATCGACAAGAAGCAAGTGTTCTTCCTTTTTCATATTGTCACCTCGCTGTTATTTTACCATAAGCTTTTCTAAAAAAGCGGGTGAACAGGAAGAAAAAGCCGCCCATACAGCGGGCGGCTGATTACTTCTCCGTTCTTTTTTCCACCGGCAGCTCCTCATATGAAGACCAGTCACTGTAGCTTCCAGCGTACAGACGGACATTCTGAAATCCAGCTTGCTTTAAAGCAATAATGTTCGGCGTCGCCGATACTCCCGAACCGCAGTAAACGATGATCGGCCGTTTCGGATCAAGCGATTGAAACCGCTGGGTTTGCGCTTCTTCGCTTTTCCAGAAAGAGCCGTTAAACCCCTCTTTAAAGAAGTGATTTATAGCCCCAGGGATGTGCCCCGGCACTCGGTCAAGCGGTTCTGTCTTTCCTTCATACCTTTCAGGTGCACGGGAATCAACTAAAATCGTTCCGTCCTTTTCAAGCGCGGCCTTCCTCACTTCCTCTAAAGAGGCCGTCCACTCCTTTTGAATGCCGATGGAGACCGAGCCTTGTCCAGGCGCTGGAATATCTACGGAAACAGGCAACCCTTGTTTCCTCCATTCATCAAAACCTCCATCAAGAATGTATACATGCTTATGGCCAATGTAAGAGAGCAGCCACCAGAAACGACCGGCAAACATTGCTTCCCCGCCGTCATAAGCAACAACGGTTGTTGTATCAGTAATCCCGAAAGCTTCAACGGTTTGCCGGAACACCTCTATGTCCGGAAGCGGGTGCCTGCCCCCGTGTTTTGACTTCTCACCGGACAAGTGCCGGTCCAGATGAGCATAATAGGCACCCGGAATATGACCTTTCTTATATTGCTGCTCACCGGCTGCCGGATCACTTAAATCAAATCGGCAATCAATAATGCAAACGTCAGCATCATGTAAATGATTAGCCAGCCAGTCGATGGACCGAATGTACTCCATTATTTCTCCCCCTTTGATGCCTTCCTTCTACTCTTCCTCCAACTCCCCCAGCTTCTTCTTCATGAGCTGAACCACCTGCTCCTTTGGATTCCAGCAGCGAAATTGATAATCTGGCTTCGTTTCATACTGTAGCCGGCTGCAGAGGTAACGCATGCCTTTCTTCTCTTTCACCGGCTGAAAATGACGGCATGTGGCACAGGCGTGAAAGCGATCCAGGATCTCTTCTCTACGCTTGCTCAAGTCCAATTAGCACGCGCTCCCATTCTTCAATGTTTTCTGCTTCATTTAACACTTGCAGCCAAGCACTGAATTGTTCTTCTATGTCAGAGGATAGCGTCTCTTTCATAAGACCCATTCCATGATACAGCTCATCATTCGCCCAATTGCGAAGCTTCGCTTTTTCCTCTTCCAAATATTCATCAGCTAAGCTAGATAACATGTCCTCAAGCTTTTCCTGCATCAGCTGCTTTTCGTTCTTCTCAAAGAAAGCTTTCGCATTTTTGTACAGGGATAAGGCACTATCAAAGGTTGAAAGCGGCGTTTCCCGAAAAGCAGTCGGGAAGTCCGGTGTCTCCTTTGAGGGCCATTCAATATCCGTAAATTGCAACTGGGACTGAATAGACTCGTATTGCATCTTTAACTGCTCATGCTTGTCAGAAAGCAGCTTATGCACCTGGTTCTCTGAGCGAAGACTCGTTGCCCGCATCTCCTGGGCAAAGTCGTAGCCTACTGAGTTTAACAGCTCCTTCATCGCTTCCTGCAGCGCATGCTTTGCCTGAGAGCCGCTGCTGCCGAGAGAGGCCGGATTGAACGCTTCCTTGAAGAAATCAGAGAAACGATAGAAGACCCGCTGTTTCACATAGAACACAAGCTCATCCATTTCTTGATTTAACCGCTTTTCCATCAACTGGAGCGATTCTTGTTCCAGATGGCTGCTGATTTGGTCATACTGGCTGTTCAGCTCTTCTTGCTTCTGTTCGCGGTTATCCCGATTTTCTTTCGCTGTAGCGATTAACTGGCACAAACGCTCCAGCCCCCGCTCCCATTCCGCTTCCGCCGACTGCACGGCCATCTGTGTCAAATCACCTTCTAAGAACTGACCAAACGCCTGCTTAAACGGCAGGATATTAGAGTTCGGATGGTCTTTATCCCCGCGCTCCAGCTCTTGTATTGCCTGCAGGCTCGACAGTCCATAAATACGAGGGAAACGGATGCCATACTGCTGCAGCTGGCTACTTACATAACCAATGACCTCGTCTACCTCCTCATCACTGCTGGCCAAGTCAATGGCGTTAACGATAAAGAACATTTTGTCCAGCTCGAACGCATCCTTCACACGGCCCAGCTGAATGAGGAATTCCCGGTCAGCTTTAGAGAAGGCGTGGTTATAATACGTAACGAATAGAATGGCATCTGAGTTTTTAATGTACTCAAAGGCAACACCCGTATGTCTAGCGTTAATGGAGTCCGCTCCCGGCGTATCAACAAGCGTTACGCCCTGACGCGTGAACTCACAGTCATAATACAAGTCGATCGATTCCACAAAACAGCTTTGCTTTTCATTTGCCACGAACCCTTTAAAGGCCGGCAAGTCTACAGAAAGCGTTTGGCCGAGGTGCTGTTTATATTCGGTGTAACCTTCGTAAAAGGCCTTCAGGAAAGAAAGGTGAATATTTTCCTTGCCGTCTCCGCCTTTGTTCCCCAATAGTCCAGGAACAGCTTCATAAGCTTCCTCCAGGGTTTGAACGGTCCGGTTAAAAAACTCTAACGATTGCTGCAGGTCAAACAGCATCACTTCTTCCGTCTTCAAATGAACGTCTGCTGTCCGGTGCTGGTGAGTGTCATCAGGCGGATGAATACGGTTCACGGCAGCTGTTGTCGGGTTAGGAGACACTGGAAGTACCTTTTCGCCCAACAGTGCATTGGCAAAAGAGGACTTCCCGGCACTGAATGCCCCGAACAAAGCAATCGTGTATTTTCTTTGTTCCAGTCGACCGGCTTTCTGCTTTAATCCATCAATAAAGCGCTGGAAGCCTGGAATTCCATTCAGCTTTTCGCTCATATGCCGAAGGCGGCCGGCTGTTTCTTCCATGCTCGTACCCGTAGTTTCCATAGTCCGTATTGCTTCTTGAACGATCTTTTCTTCTTGTTCAACAGCCTTCGACTCCCAATCAGCGGCTAAGTCCTCATTAAAGACTGTTACATCACGAAGCTGCTGCTCCCATTCCTGAATAAATCCCTCATATCGCTGAGGAATAGCCATTCCGTCTTCCGCCAGTAAGCGGCGAATCGTTTGCTGTCTATTAGATGCCTCTGTTTCCAGGTGTTCCAGCTTATGAAGTGCTTCAACCTTTTTATGCCAAGCAGACCACCTCTCCTGCCACTCTTTCCGTTCGGAAGCAAACTGGCTTCCCATGCGGCCAGCTGCCCTTTCCTTCAATTCGTTTGTCAGCTCACGCGCCCGTTTCTTTAATTGATTGGCTACATCATCACTATAAGTAAGTACATAGTCACCGGTTACGCCCGCGCCTGATTTTACGGTATTGGTGATCACCGACTCATCAACAGGCACCGACAGCTCTTCCGCTTCAAGCTGCAGCTCATCATCCCGGAGACCGCTTTCCTTCAGCCAGCTGCTGAACTGCTGGCGAAGATGCCAATTAAGCTGTGTTTCCGTCTTCTCCTGTAGATCAGTTAAGAAGTTCTCCAGTCTCCGCCTGCGCTCCTCTTCCGTCTTCTTCTTGCTGAATAGCAGCCCTACCTTAAAGTCTGGCTGAGCGGATTCCAAATATTCACGTGCAAGCTCCCGTGTAGAGGCCGGCATTAAATAAGCATTTTGCAGCACTTGTTCACGGCTTTCTTCAATCTGGCGAACAAGCGCTTCTGGATCACGCTTGTCAAGCTGCGCTTTCGTCTCCCGTTCTTTTTCAATGAGCTCTTCCTTATCCCAATCCTCGCCAAGTATCTCTGCAAGTTCTTCTTTCGTTTCTGCCTGTTCTTCCTCAAGCCAGCTAAGATGTTCGCTGACAAGACGATTCATCATTGTTTCAGCCGAACGAAAAGACAGCTCTTCCCGATCTTCCATGCTTTCGTGAATAAGGCTCTTTACTTCCTCAAAGTCATTCCCCGGAAAAGAAGGCGCCTTTAAGCTCGTAAAGTAAAATGCCTCCGGCTCTACCCCCCAGGCTGAAAACGATGTATAAACGGACTGTTTAAATTCATCGAATGAAAGCTCTTCATCCCTATGCTTATCGATCTGGTTAATAATTAAGTACAGCTTTACTCCGTGAGAAAGCAGTTCCTTTGTATAAATAAAGTTCAGCTCTGACTGAACATGGTTATAGTCCATTACGTAGAAAACCATATCAGCCAAATGCAGGGCTGATTCAGTCGAAATACGGTGGGCATCATCTGTTGAATCCACACCTGGTGTATCCATCACCGTCACTTCACTTGGCAGGCTGGATTCACTATGACCGATTTCAATTGTTTCTACTTCTTCTCCATCTTTGCAAAACTCCTTTACTCGTTCAAAACGGTAAGGCGCTTGAAAAAGAAGCGGCTGCTTGTCTCTGTAATAAACCTTTGCAAAGTCTTCAGATGCCCGGTGAACCTTTACTAAGTTAGCGCTTGTCGGAATCGGGCTTGACGGCAGCAAGTTCTCTCCTGTCAGCGCATTAATCATCGTTGATTTCCCAGCGGAAAAGTGCCCGCAGAAAGCTACGATAAATTCTTCATTATGAAGCTTCTGTAAAAATAACTTCGCTTTTCGTGCACGTTCCTCATCACCCGCCCGCTCAAATAATTCAAATAGGCTGACGGTTTTGGCAATGATAGGTGCCATTGTCTGCTGTATAGTTGCTGTTGACATCATCAAATCTCCTCACCTGCATAATTGTTCTCATCCGTAGTAGACAAGCTTCTTTTTTACTTATTGTAAACGATTTTCTCTTACTTTCCTATATAAAAAAGAAGCTATGGCTGTCCTGCTTTCTCTTTTGTTCCTTACATAGCAGCAGTAGAAAATATGAATACTAAATGGAAAAGCAAAAAGGAGAGATGCTCATGGCTATGTGTCCTTTGTGTAATGCCTTTAAAGAATTGGAAATGTATTGCCCCGAATGTCACTCCCAGCTGGACGACTCGGGCAAAGTGTCTGATTTCCTAGATCCATACGGCCATTATAATGATGAAGAAACAGTAAAAATGGGAGATGGCTACCCGAATACAGCGAAAGATGAGATTTGTCCTCATCTAATGTACTGCAATGGGTGCGGATACGATAAGGTGGCGTTCATTCAGGAAGAGTAACTGAGCAACTGGTCCCACCTTAAAGACAGAAAAAATACAAAAAAGATAGACAAGGCAGATGAGCTCTGCCTTGTCTATCTTTTTCCTTCACTTATTAGTTATGTGGCACTTGTGGTTTGTTAACATGATCGATGACATACTTCATTACACCGCCATAAACGACCACTGTTGCTGTTACGAACATCCAAACCATATAAAGCACCACCTTTGTTTATTTTCATTTTAATTATTGATAATAGTTATCATCCTCATTCTCATAGTAACACAGCCGATAATGATTTTCAATACCACTTTCATTGTTTTTTGACTTTTTCGTCAAATACAGAATGATAGGATACAGCTAGCTTTTGAGAAAGCGGTGCTCTTTATACACCTTAGAGCCGTATACTGATGACAAAGCAAAAAAGCCTGTACCTTCAACTGAACAAGCAATACAAGATACAAGCTTAAAATGGATAAATGGACATTTGTTATATGATTAAAGGTCAGCCGCTGTTTCTTTTTAAAAAAAAGAGGCTGCAAATGCAGCCCCTTGATTAGGAAACTTTTTGTTCTGCCAGTTCGACCGCGGTGCTTGATTTCTTGCGGCCAATTTCATTGAAGACAATATTCAGAATGATCGCTGTCATACTGCCGGCTACGATGCCATTGCTTGTTAAAATTTGCAGACCTGACGGTAAGCTGGCAAACAGATCAGGGACGACTGTCACGCCAAGTCCCATACCGACTGAACAAGCGATAATTAATAAGTTCTCCTGCGAAGCCATATCCGCACGGCTCAGCATCTTAATCCCTTGAGCGACTACCATACCGAACATTGCTATCATCGCTCCTCCAAGAACGGAAGTAGGAATGATCGTCGTGAAGGCACCAATTTTCGGTACTAATCCAAGAAGCATTAAGAAAACGGCCGCGTAGAAAATCACTGCTCTTGACTTCACGCCTGACATTTGCATAAGTCCCACGTTTTGGGAAAAAGCCGTATAAGGAAAAGCATTAAAGATAGCCCCAAGTGCGTAAGCTAACCCCTCTGCACGGTACCCTTTTGCTAAATCTTTCTTCTCTAGTTTCTTGTCACAAATGTCCGATACAGCAAAATATACACCCGTTGACTCTACCAAGCTGACAATCGCTACGAGAATCATTGTAATAATAGCTGACCATTCGAATGTCGGCATACCGAAGTAAAAAGGCTGGACCACGTGAAAGTACGAAGCTTCCTGAACTGGCGAAAAATCAATTTTGCCCATAAAGGCAGCAATAGCTGTACCAGCAAGCAAGCCAATCAAGACTGCTACTGCGCGAACAAAGCCTTTAAAGAAACGGAATAGAGCAATAATAATAAGGAGCGTTATAAAACCAAGAAAAATATTAGACATAGAACCAAAGTCAGGACTGCCGGCTCCACCGCCTAAGTTCTTCAGCGCTTCCGGCACTAACGTCAAGCCAATAACTGTCACGACAGAACCTGTCACGACCGGCGGGAAGAAACGGACCAGCTGACTAAAGACTGTGGAGATTAATAAGACGAAAACCCCTGCAGCTAGGGTCGCTCCATAAATCGCTGAGATACCATAAGAACCGCCAATGGCAATCATTGGTCCAATCGCTGTAAATGTACAGCCCAGCACAACCGGCAAACCAATTCCGATAAAACGCCCTTTCCATACCTGCAAGAACGTAGCAAGCCCGCATGTAAACAGGTCAATAGAAACCAAGTATGTCAGCTGCTCAGCTGTCAGCCCCATTGCTCCGCCGACAATCAAAGGAATGATTACTGCTCCTGCGTACATTGCTAATACGTGCTGAATACCGAGTGAAGCTGTTTGAAAGAACGAGAGCTTCATGATGTCACTCCTTCTTTTGCCGCAAAGGTTACTTTGCCATTTTCAAGTGATTGAATTCTTGCTAAAGACTCTACTCTTACTCCTCTTTCACTAATTAGCCGGGCGCCATCCTGGAAAGCTTTCTCAATGACAATTCCAACACCCGCAACAGAAGCACCGGCCTGGTCTGCAATATCTAATAAGCCTAAGGCTGCCTGCCCATTAGCCAGAAAATCGTCTATGATCAATAAATGATCTTCACCTGTGATGAAAGAAGCAGAAACAGCAATACGATTTGTTTCTTTCTTTGTAAAAGAATAAACCTCGGCTGTCAGCAAGTTCTCTGTTAACGTTAAAGACTGGCGCTTTCGGGCGAAGACAACGGGAACATTTAAGGCAAGTCCCGCCATGACACTCGGGGCGATGCCGCTTGATTCAAGCGTCAGGATTTTCGTAACCTTCTCCCCTGCAAAAAGCTGGGCAAACTCTTCCCCAATCTCCTTCATTAATTGTGGATCGATTTGATGATTTAAAAAGGAATCTACTTTTAACACCTGGCTAGAAAGGACCCTTCCTTCATTTATAATCTTTTCCTGTAAGCTTCTCATTAGTTATCTCCCTTCAATTTCATCCATTATTTAAACAAAGAAAAACCCAAAGGGCATTGCTTCCCTCAAAAATAGAGTGAAGCAATGCCCTTTGGGTACGAAAATAGCCAGCCTGTTGACTGTTTCTCACTGCTCACTCATAGTCAAATGATTTACGGTCATTTGGTAGAAACTTGCAAGCCATATTCTTGCGATTATATGAGCGAAGACGCTTATTAGAATGTATTCATATTATATCAACATAAAAAAGAATTTCAATGAATTCACGAACATTTTTTTATTTCTTTTGATAATCGTTCGAAAAACTGACTATAAAAAGACAAAAAAAGAAGAAGCAGTTAGATAAAAACCACTGCTTCTTACTTCTTCACCGGACCATTTATTGCCTGTCCAGGGGAATATGGGTAGTCATCATCAGGCTCCTCTTCCTTCTTCGCCCACTTGACAATTAATAGAAACAAGGCAAATCCATAGGAACTAAGCTGAACAGCCTTTAACAAGCCACCTGCCAGCTGCTGATCCTGCACGGCATTCAGCTGAGGCAGCTGCTGCTGGACGCTTTCTGCATACACCGTGTAAAAGGGTGTACTGGCAATCAGAAGAAATATTCCAATTGGCATCAGCAGCACAGAAGCTACGAATACATACAACACCCTTACCGGTTCTGACAACGGGTTCATTTCAGGCAGCGGTGAAATAATGGTCCACCACATAAAAAAAGAAGCAGCCAGCAATGCCGCCTGGCTCATCCCCAGCAGCAACGTGTGCTGCTGCAGCCAGTTAAAAACGGAAGGTACAAGATAGACAGATAATGCCACATTAAAGATAGTGGCAGTCACCCATGGATGAGTAGAAAACTTCAGCATCACGCGCATGCGGTAAGACCAAAAGAAAGAGCGCAAAAACTCCTTTGGCAGTCCTAAAATAAAGAGGGGCACAGAGATAAACAGTACAACCATCAGCTCCAGCACATGCGCACTGAAAAGCTCCTCTGCAGCAATGACAGCCACCGGGCTTCCCACGGCTAAGTAAAATAGGATCAGGCTGAGAGTGAAGTAAAAGACTTGAATCCGCTTCATCTCATAGCGTCCATCTGCAATCCACTTTTTGTAGAACCAAAACAATAGCAAAAGGCAAACTAGATAGCCTGCTCCCCACAACTGAAACCAGTTCAAACCAGAGGTCACATTTCCGATCACTTCATTTCCTCCCTAAAAGATACGTTCAACGGATGCATGCGGCTTAAGGCTGCTGATTATTTTTTGTTTTCTCTTTAGATTATCGATTCTCTCCTTAAAGCCGGCGAGCCGCTTCAAGCGGCATGTCCTTACACTAATCAGCCATGTTCATAGCAGCTTTCTTGTTTACTATTGTACCAAATATTCTTTATATTTCTACATCTCAAAAAGAGTTCCCCAGTCACTGTATCAGCTGAGGTCAGTCTGTATTTCTTGGCGGGCGCTTGCCCCAATACTGATAGTAATCTGTTCGAATAAATCCGTTAAACAGCTTTCTCTTTTTAGTGGCTTTTTTGCCATAAAAATCTTCAAAGCCTTCATGAGATGTCAATATATAAATAGACCAAGTATCGTAATCAGCAAAAGCCTGCCCCATCTCCTGATACATTTTCTCTACCCCTGGACGGTCGCCAAGGCGCTCTCCGTAAGGCGGATTGCCGACAATAACCCCATATTCCTTTGAGGAAGAGAAGTCCTTCACGTTCATTTGCTTAAATTGAACCAAATCGCCCAAGCCGGCTTCAAAGGCATTTTGGCGGGAAATGTCCACCATTTTATGATCAATATCGCTCCCCTGAATATCCAGAGGCTGATCATAATTTGCCCGATCCTCCGCTTCAACCCGGACATGCTCCCATACCTCATCACCAATCCAAGGCCATGTCTCTGAGAGGAATTCCCGGTTAAAGCCCGGTGCGATATTCTGGCCAATGAGAGCTGCTTCAATTGGGATGGTGCCTGAACCGCAAAATGGATCGACAAATGGCCGGTCAGGATGCCAGTTCGTCAGCTGAATAAGAGCAGCCGCCAGTGTTTCCTTAATAGGGGCTCCCCCCTGCGCGATCCGGTACCCGCGTTTATGCAAACCTGCCCCGCTCGTATCAATTGTCAATGTCGCTTTATCTTTTAATAAAGACACTTCCACTTTAAATAAAGGACCCGTTTCTTGCAGCCACGTGCTTACCTTGTACTTGCCTTTCAGCCGGTCCACAATTGCTTTCTTCGTAATAGCCTGACAATCAGAGACGCTAAATAATGTCGATTTCACCGATTTACCCTGCACAGGAAATTCGGCATCCTCGGGCAAATACCGCTCCCATGGCAGTGCCTTCACACCTTCAAACAACTCGTCGAATGTTTTTGCCTTAAATTCACCGACCACAATTTTAACCCGGTCTGCTGTTCTTAACCACATATTGCAACGGGCAATGGCTGTTGCATCGCCTTTAAAAACTACTCGCCCATTCTCGGTCTTTCCTTCATAGCCAAGCGCTTTCACTTCATTAGCGACAAGCGCCTCCAATCCCATGGCCGCTGTAGCCATTAACGTATACGTCGTCATTTTATCACCTGCACCTTGAAAATAAATACTGCCTATTCCCCTATAATAAGATATGTACATATAAAATAAAAGCTCTCCGCACGGGAGAGCTTTTACTCAAGCACTATGACCTTTCCTTCAACCCAGCAACGATCGAAAGGAATTTGCGCTGTAAATATAAAAACTCTCCCAGATGGAGAGTTTCATCACCTAATTAAATCCCGATATAATAACGTTCTGTAAGCCATGTTCTGTACCATCGTACTGCAAACGACCAGGGACGGTCTTGTACTCCGGCGGTAATCATCTATCTGCGGGTGACAAAACACCCGCCCTTCTTCTCGTTCATTTCCTCAAAGAAGGTGCCCCTACCAAATTTGGGTTGCTCACTCGAGGGGTTTACCTCGTTCCACCTTTATAATTTCTTATAAAGCTACGTCACTGTGGCACTTTCAGAGTACTTGCACCATATCCGAAGACTTAGGCTGCTTTCCCCGCCGTCAATCCAGCCGAAGCCGGACTGCCCTAGCTTATGGTTTCGCTAGGCACGAACACTACAGGCATCTCAGCACTGTGTGAGCATGGACTTTCCTCTACAGCATAAGTGCTGCAGCGATTACCCGAACGTTATTATCGATCATACTGTCCTATTATAAAAGAAAAACTCATAGGAAGCAATAGCTCTTTTTAAATTGTTATTATTTACCTTTTTACTCGTTATAAAGCTTGTCTCCGAACACATGACGTTCCAGATTGGATAGCCTCTTAAGAATATCAAAATTAGTTGTGCCAGCGGCTGGCTGCGGTGAAGAAACCGGCTGTACACGGTTGCTCCTCGTTTCACTTTCTTTTTTCAAACGGAGATTTTCTTGTTGAAGCTCTTCAATCACTTGGTTGAATGCTTCATAGTCCTTAATAATTAAATCAAGAAACTGATCCACCTCATCCGGATTGTATCCTCTCATAGACGTCTTAAAATCTTTCTCTAAAATATCTTTGCTTGTCAATTTCACTTTATTAGATAACATTCCCGTCATCACCTCGATTATTCCACACCTTCTCTTGTTCATTTTTTCAAAAACAGGCCATTTTGTCAATCTCTTCTCGAGTTACCACCAGTCATTTTCTTTCATTTGTTCCTCTTCCACAACAGTCTGAAGATCATAAAATGTAATTTGGCGAACGTCTAGAGGATGCTCTTTCTGAAAGTCACTGGCCATCTTCCACATATATTGCGGAGAACCTTCCCTTTCCTCATCATACACAATCAGCAATCCATCTGATTTATTTAGGAGCAATAAACTTTTATTACGAAACTGCGCCGGACTTTTATATGGCTGCTTTGACACTGATTCTACAAAGTCTGCCTGGCTTAATATGTTTTCGTAATATGCTTGGTTCTCCTCGTTCCATTTCTCCTCCTGGTTCAAAAATGGTGTGAGCACAGCAAGCTTGGCATGAGGATACTCATCTCTAAGCTCAAAAAACACTTCAGCAGCCCAACACTCAACGCCTAGCTGGCCGCTGATGAGCAGCCATTCCATTCCTTCTTCCAAGAGGATGGAAATCTCCTTTTTCAGCGCTTTTTTTATGTAAACAACCGCTGGATCGCTGGATTTAAAAATACCGAGTTCAAATGATTTATAGCCAGTGACTGTCCAAGTAGACACCATGAATCCTCCTTCCACTATGTTACTGCCAAAAAACACATGCTGCAAAAGCAAGAGGTGTCCCCCTTGCTTTTGTCATAGTTCTCTAAGAATCTCAGCCTTATCGTTCCCATCCTTGAAGATAAGCAGGTTTAATCAGCAGGAAGTGATATGGAAGAGCTCATTACTTTTATATATGCAAAAAACCTTCTCCTTCATGCTTTTCATTATCTTGAACAAATCCCTATCCTACTGCCTGTCTATAAGAAGCTAAAGAAGTCATCTTTCAAATTCGTCATTAGAAAAGCTGTTAATCCTATAATAATAAAAAATAATAAGAACAAAGCACGATGCATGTTTCATCCACTCCATCCATCTTTCTATTTATTGCTGGCAGCACAGCTTCTTACCGGCTCATTTTCTTCTTTAGCCTTGCTCTCCTTTTCTCCAGATCCTCTTTTCTTGTCCGGCTGTTTCCGTCGTAAAGAAAGTGAGCCTTATCTGCATGATGCAACGATTCAGTGTATTTCTTTTCCTGATGCTCGTAATACTTGCTCAGTTCAACATGAGCTTCTACTCTTTCGGAACGTGTGCCTTTTTCGCACACTTCCTTCCAGAGCTCGATGGCCCGTTCCCATTCTTTTTCTCTTTTCAAATGAAAAGCCAGCGCATGTCTAGCGGTGGTGTGTACAGCCCTTTCCTCTGCATGGGCGAGCTTGCTGTAGGCTTTCACGGAATGGTTTTTCTCGCCGATTGCTTCAAACCACTTAGCTACCTCGAGCTTTTCGGCACTGCTGGCTTCTGCTTCTTCCTCTAACACGCGAAAGCTTAAATGAGTATAAAGTGTCATCAAAGTTAGGATATCCCACTCATTATGCTGCATAACCTTCAATATACCCTCCGGATGCTTTCGTTCAATAAAGTCAAAGTAAATGATCGGCGCTAAGTAACCCGGAACATCTTCGCTTCTTTTAATATCCAGCTTTTCCTTTTCTACATTGACCAGCTTCACTCTTTCCATCGACCGTTTCCATAGCCTTCTTGAGGCATGATACAAATCAAAGTGGCCAAATTCCGGAAGCTTCGGTACATGATCACGTACGAGTGTATGCCTTGTTTTTACCTGCGGCCAGTCGAAGGATTTGCCGTTGTAGGTAACAAGTGTCTTGTAATCGACTCTTTCAAGAAAGCTCGCATAAAGCGCCGTTTCATTTCCCGGTCCAGGAAGGAAGTGCTGGCGCAGCACGACTTCCTCACCTTGTATACGTGCATAGCCGAGCAGGAAGATGACATTTCCTGTACCCCCGCCAAGACCGGTTGTTTCTGTATCAAAAAAGAATAACTCCGAAGCAGATAAGCCCTTAGCTGACAGCGGATGCTGCCCTTCCCATTCGTTCCATTTATGAACGGCCTGTTCTACCTCTTCAAATTGATGACGGCCATGCTTGTAAGAAAGCGGATAGCGAACCTCACGAATGAGACAGAATTGATCATCAAGAACATACGGCTTCACCCCCGCCTTCTCCCACTCCTCCTTAAAAGGAAGCTCGAGACTGTCAAAGGACGGGATGTCTGTTGGGTCCTTTTCCGCTTCTTCTCTTATTATATGGCGCTTCATTCGCTGAAGTTTTTTAGACAAGCCCATGTTTACTTCTCTCCCGTTAGTGAAAACCGTTCAAGCAGACGGCAAGCATCCTCTTTGGCCGAATCAAACACCGCTTCGGTTCCAATACAAGACGGGCACCCCGTTTGGCAAGGACACTGGCGGATTAGCGCTGCGGCCTGGCTTAGAATGTCTTCTAGCCGGCTGAACACTTGCTCACTCAACCCGATGCCTCCAGGGTAATGATCGTACACAAATATGGTCGGCTTTTCATTGTGACTCGCCTTTACTTGCGGCACCACATGAACATCACTCGGGTCGCACATAGCAAACAGAGGAACAATTGCTTTTAGAGCATGAGCAGCGCCAATCAGCCCATTTTCAAGGCGATCCTGTGAGAAATACTCGAATTCTTCATTTAAGGACATCCAGACCGCATTTGTATGCAATTCCATTTCCGGTAAATGGATAGGACCTGAACCGATATTTTCATGCGTATCGAATTTAATCTTTTTAAAGATTGTTGCCATTGCATGTACAGCGACATCCCCGTAGGAAATCGTAGTTTGTCCCTTCTCGCGGGTCCTGTCTTCCTCTAGCACCTGCAGCTGCACAGCCAAATTGGCATCCGTAAAATAATCAACGTCCACTTCCCGTACATACGCTTTCTTTTCTTCCCAGTCCAGCTCCTCCACCTGGTATTGGATGCCTTGGTGCAAATAAATAGCTTCGTCATGAAGCAGTGTCATCGCACTAAATGTATCCATTTCGCCAATGACCCGGTGGTTGGCTGTTTCTGTAATATCTATAATAATGACGTTTTCCTGAGAAGCGGACCGCAAGCTGATATTATGAGCTGGAAACGAATCATTCATCCAGAACCACTGATCTCTATTCTTATGCAGTACCCTCTCTTCGGTTAAAAATTCCAGTACATCCTCTATTTCCATATCTCCAAATGCTTCCCCCTCTTTAAAAGGAAGCTCGTAAGCCGCACATTTCAAGTGATCCACTAAAATCACTAAATTATTAGGGTTAATGCGGGCTGTTTCTGGTGTCTGATTAAAGAAGTAGTCCGGATGATCAATGATAAACTGGTCAAGCGGGTCAGAGCTTGCCACCATAATAACGAGAGACTCACCATGCCGGCGTCCGGCTCTTCCTGCCTGCTGCCAAGCGCTGGCAATCGTGCCGGGATACCCTGTCATCACACACACCTGCAGCTGGCCGATATCCACACCAAGCTCAAGAGCATTCGTGCTGACTACTCCATAAATATCACCGTTACGGAGCCCTTTTTCAATCTCGCGCCGCTGGGTTGGCAGGTAACCGCCCCGATAACCCCTGATGGACTTAGGGCCAAGCTCGTTTTTCACAAGCTCCTGTAAATATGTCAGAATAATTTCCACTCTTACCCGGCTTCTGGCAAAGACGATCGTCTGGATTTTGCTTTTCAGCATCTCTCCTGCAAGCCGGCGCACCTCCAGCGTAGCACTGCGGCGGATATTAAGGGGCTTGTTCACAATCGGCGGATTGTAAAACACAAAATGCTTCCTTCCTGACGGTGCCCCGTTATTATCAATCAGCGTCATCGGTTTCTCGGTGAGCGCTTCTGCCAGTTCCAGCGGATTCGCAATAGTGGCAGAGGTGCAAATAAACACGGGATCGCTGCCGTAATAGCGGCAAATCCGCTGCAGCCGGCGCAATACATTCGCGACATGGCTGCCGAAGACCCCGCGATAAATATGAAGCTCATCAATGACGATATATTTTATATTCTCGAATAAGGAAACCCACTTCGTATGATGGGGCAAAATAGCTGAATGCAGCATATCAGGATTTGTCAAAATAATTTGCCCCGCTTTACGTACCTTTTGGCGAATATTCGCCGGCGTATCCCCATCATATGTATAGCTGTTAATCGGTATCCCTATCTCCTGGATTAATTCATTTATTTCACTTTTTTGGTCCTGAGCGAGCGCCTTTGTCGGGAATAAATAAAGAGCTCGCCCCTCCGGCTCTTCAATAATAGACTGAACAACAGGCAGGTTATAACAAAGCGTTTTCCCTGAAGCAGTCGGTGTCACTGCTACGAAGCTTTGCTTCTTTCTTGCCGCTTCGAAAGCGGATAACTGATGTGTATATAACTGCTCAATGCCTCTTCCTTCTAATGCTTGCGCCAGTCGCGGATCCAGATCCGCTGGCAGAGGAACAGTTTTCGCTGCCTTTTCAGGAATCGTCTGCCAATGAATAATATTGGAATGAACAGCATCTTCATTTCTCAGCCAATCAATCGTTTCCTGAAGCGATTTTCTGTTTGATAACATCGCTCTCACCTCCCCTTTATTGTATCGAACAAACGATCCATTTGAAAGGTGAATTGTTCCCTGTTTAAGGCGCAAAAATGAAAAAGACCCCGAAGGAAAAAGGTTCCTTCAGAGCGCAAACGTTTCAAGCCTTCATCCAGCCTGCCATGTCTTTTACAACTTTTGAAATCTGCGACACTGTATTCACCATCATCCCTGCCGTCTCCATCGCTTTGTTGATATCCAACGACCCGTCCTTGTTCTTAAAGGACTGAAGCAAGAGCGACCCTCCGCTGTTTGGCTGTGATGCTGAAAGCGGACTTGCCGAAGCAGTCGGATACATGTGATATGGACCTTCAGGCATATACGTATCATAAAGCGGGTGGCTCCACAAATCTCCAGAAGTCGGAGAATATCCTGATGGCGGAAATTGAGGCCCATAGTAAGATCTTGGCGGATAATGTGAAAAGTGCCTGTAAGACGGATATCTATAGTGCCAAGAGTCCATCCTTTTCCCTCCCACATCTTTTGCTACCACATAGTATGTGGAAGATGAGGAAAGGTGCGGTTTATTTTAGCTCTTTTAGCAGCTGTTGCAGGACAAATAGCGTGGATTCTACGTAATTTCTAAAACGCGTATAGCTCGCTTTCGGAAAGAAAGCCTGTACAGAAAGCAACTCGATATTCTCTATGGTTGCTTTGACCTGGGGCAAGTGAATATACTTAAATCGTCTCGTCTGAAAGCTTCTCATAACCTCTTCTTCCCATTCATCAGACAACCGCTTAGCTTCGTCGGCAAACGGCTTTACTTCTTTATAAAAATCCCCTTCTTCTCCCGTTTCTCTAGCTAAGTGGTAACGGTCATTCGCCTGATTGACCACTTTTACTAACTCTTCTGTCAGCTCTTGAAGTCTTTGCATAGTATTCTCCCCTTGATCTTTCTTTGTATCTCTAACATTCTATAAGCTTTTTTTCCACTGTTCAAGGAGAGTGTCTTTACACCGGCTCATAGGACATATTAAAGGACTGGACCATTTTGGACTCAGGAGCAGCGGACAGCAGGAAATCAGCTCCCTTTTCAAGTGACTCGATACGTTCCATCACTGCCTGTTTCTTCTCGGAAATTTTTGAGTACTGGTTCTTGTGCATGACCTTGACATTTTTCTGTAACGTACGCTCAATCTCTTCTACCTTCTCTTCAATTTCATTCAGTGTACGAAGCACTTCTTCTCTCGTCATCCATCCCCACTCCTTTGCTATTTCCTTATGGGTTCAATTCTTTCTTTCCTTTATAAACTCCTTCCCGCTTGACAAAACTAGGTGCTATTCGGCAAAGAAAGAAGACCACAGACAAAATAATCAAAAATTTCGACATTAAGAAAGACTCGAAACAGCCATTTATTGATAATGCCGCATTCTTCAAAAAAGGTTATAATATACATTGGCAGACAAAAGGTTAAATTGAAAAAGTTGGTGATTCTGCCAAGCTGGCGGCTAAAAAGCAGCACTCCTGCCTCTTTTTAAGAGCGGGATAAAATCGGTCTAATTTCTTACCTTCCTCCAGACTTTTTCTGTTATGATATGTATTATCTCGTGAGGTGTATAGGATGACAGCGATCAGGTATCCAAATGGAAAGAAGTATGTGCCGGCAGCCAGTGCAAACGCGAGCAAGCAGCCGACCATGCAGAACAGCTACAGTAATAGGGGGATGACGCTTGAAGAGGATCTAAATGAAACAAATGCTTATTACCTTGAACAGAATATAGCGGTTATTCATAAAAAGCCGACGCCTGTACAAATCGTTCAGGTAGATTATCCAAAACGAAGTGCTGCTGTTATTAAAGAAGCTTACTTTAAGCAGCCTTCCACGACCGACTATAATGGAGTGTACCGAGGAAAATATATAGATTTCGAAGCAAAAGAAACGAAAAGCCGCACGTCTTTTCCACTGCAAAACTTCCATGACCATCAGCTTGTTCACATGAGAAAAGTGGCAAAGCAAGGCGGGATCAGCTTCGTTATTATTCGTTTCTCATTAACGGAGGAAGTCTACTACCTTCCAGCGGAACGCCTTTTTGAATTTTGGGACCGCATGGAAAACGGAGGCCGCAAATCTATTACAAAGGCAGAAATAGAAGAATCAGCTTTTTCGGTTCCGCTTGGTCTGTATCCCTGCCTTCATTATTTATCGATCGTGGATAAATTATACTTTGCGGAAGATGAAACTTAAACGGCTTATTACCATATAAGAGCATACTAAGTTCAGCCTCTTTATTTTAATTGAAAGTGAGGATATGAAATAAATGTCTGATCAATATAATTCGCGCATGGAAAAAAGAAAGAAGCAAAAGAAAAAACGGGTAGATAATAAGCCAGCAGCCAAAAGTAAAAATAATAAAAGGTCTCTCGTAAAAAAAGTATTTATCACTCTTGCTGCTTTATTTCTTTTATCGCTAGCGATTGGTGCCGGCACCTTTGCTTTCATGGTACGGGATGCACCCAAGCTGGATGAAACGCTCCTGCGTGACCCCGTTTCTTCGAAAATTTACGATATGAATGGTGATTTTGTTACATCTATCGGTTCAGAGAAACGAGATTACGTCCAATATGAAGATATTCCTCAGCTAATGAAGGATGCCATTCTTGCTACCGAAGATGCCCGCTTCTTTGAGCACCACGGTGTCGATATTATCCGTATTGGCGGCGCGGTAGTAAAAAACATCACAGAGGGCTTCGGCTCTCAGGGAGCAAGTACAATCACCCAACAGGTTGTAAAGATGTCTTTTCTGACTCCTGACAAAACGCTAGACCGAAAAGCGGAAGAAGCCTGGCTTGCTTACCAGCTTGAGAGGGAGTATTCCAAGGAAGAGATCTTTGAAATGTATGTAAATAAAGTATTCATGTCTGATCGAATTTTCGGCATTAAAGCAGCGGCCAATCATTATTTCGGCAAAGAGCTCAACGAATTATCTCTATCAGAGGCAGCTTTGCTTGCAGGAATGCCGCAAAGCCCGAATAACTACAATCCGTTTGATCACCCGGAGCGGGCAGAGAAACGCCGGAATGTTGTGCTCTCGCTCATGGAACAGCACGATAAGATTTCTGAAGCAGAAATGAAAGAAGCACAGAGTGTTCCTGTTACTAACCAGCTGGCTGAGGACAACTCTGAAGAAGAACCGTCAAAAACTAAATTCAGCTCTTTCATCGATGTAGTCGTAGAAGAAGTAGAGGAAATGGGAGAGTACAACCCTTATTCTGATGGATTAAAAATCTACACAACTCTTGATCCGGAAGCCCAAACTTATATGGAAAAGCTGCTGGACACTGATGAAATTATTCAATATCCAAGCGAAGACTTCCAGGCTGGTATCGCGCTAACGGACACACAGACAGGCGCTATTCGGGCGATTGGCGGAGGACGCAACCAGGAAGTTCAGCGCGGTACAAACTGGGCGGTGGACTTAAAGCACCGTCAGCCTGGATCTGTGATTAAGCCGCTCATCGATTACGGTCCAGCCATTGAATATTTGAAATGGTCTACTTATCAGCAGCTGGATGACCGTCCGTATACGTATTCAAATGGAGCACCAATCCGCAACGCCGGCGGATCTTATATGGGACCACTTTCTATGAGAACAGCGCTTGTCTACTCCAGAAATATTCCTGCGCTGCAAACATACCAAGAGGTTGGCCACGAAAAGGCTAATGAGTTCTTAAAAAATGTAGGTATTGAGATTCCAGAAGCGCAAGCTGAGAATGAATCTAATGCCATTGGCGGAATGAGCGGCATCTCTCCTCTTGACTTGGCAGGAGCCTATGCTGCCTTTGGGAATGGCGGTACGTACAACAAGCCCCATTCCGTGACGAAAATCGTCCTGTCCGACGGAGAAACAGAAGTGAAAAATGATATTAAACCGCAAAAAGCGATGAATGATTACACAGCGTATATGATTACTGATGTGCTTAAGGACGTTCTTGACGAGGGGACTGGGGTAAGAGCCAACATCCCGAGCCTCCATGTTGCAGGCAAAACAGGAACGACCAACTATACAGCTGAAGAAAAGCAAAAATATAACATACCTTCATCCGGCTCGCCAGACTCCTGGTTTGTCGGCTATACAACTAACTACACGGCAGCTATTTGGACGGGATATGAAGAACGAAGCGAGTATTTATCCCGAAGCAGCCAAAACATCTCAAAAGAGTTGTTTAAGAATTTAATGGAAGAAGTTTCTTCCGGCAAAGAAACAGAGGACTTTGAGAAGCCGGACAGCGTTGTGGAATTGCCGGTTATTAAAGGGTCAAATCCCGCTCGAATTGCCGGTGACGGAGTTCCTAATAGCCAAAAGGTATACGAACTCTTCATAAGAGGAGAAGAACCGAAGAAAGCATTTAGAGACTTCAAAGAAGAAGAGGAAAAAGAACAGGAGGAACCTGAAGAGCAGGAAGAAGAGAGTGAACCAGAAACCACTGGCGCCATCGAAGGACTATCCGCTTCCTACGATGCTTCCAGCCAGTCTATTAATGTGTCATGGTCCTTCTCCGGTGAAGGCTCTCCAAGCTTTACTGTCTCCTCTTCATCAGGAGAATCGCAATCCACGGACGGAAATGCCGCTACCTTCGGCGGCGCTCAGCCTGGTGAATCTTATACATTTACCGTAACCGCTCTGGTTGATGGTGCAGAAGTTGATTCAGCTTCTACTTCTCTTACTGTTCCGGGTGGAGAAGAGGAAGCCCCGCCTGAAGAAACGGAAGAGCCGGAAGAAGAACCAGCTCCGGAAGAAGAGCCTGAAACTCCTGAAGAAGACGGCGAGGAGCCGAACCAACCTGGCGGAAGCACCGAAGGCGAGAACAATGGCGGGAATCAAAATAATGGCGGCAGCAATGGCGGAAATAACGGGGGTGACCAAGGCCAAAATAATAATGGTGGAAGCAACAGCGGAGGAAATAGCGGAACCCCAAATAACGGCGGCGGAACTCCTAGTGAAAACGGCGGAAACCAGAATAACAATGGCGGAGGACAAGGCGGAACCCCAAATAACGGCAACGGCGGTGGCAGCCCCCCTCCAGCCGAGACCCCTGCTTCTCCTCCTGCCGGAGATAGTACCCAGCAGGGACAGGGTGCACCTGCCTCCCCCCCTGCTGCCGGCAATGAAGCAGCAAATCCAGAAACAGAATAATAGTACGACAAAAGAGGATGGCGTAAAGCCATCCTCTTTTGTCTTTAACACATGAGAAAGGACTGTCTTGCAGGAAGACAGCCCCTTTTATCTATTTTTCTCTCATTGCCTGATACTTAGCCAACTGCTTCGTTTGCTCTGTCATTAATTCACTGATCTGCACGTACGCATGATAGGCAAATGGACGTCGCAACACAAATCCTAGCCGCTCCTCTACATTTACCGGCTTAATAGCCAAACGCTGAACAAGATGCTCCCAGTTCACTGCTTGCACAGGTGAACCGTTGCTCCAGAATAGCTTCATAAAGAATAAGGCTATAGCCGCTCGCATCTCATTCTTAATGTCCCCGTTCCTCTCCCGAAACTTTCCTTCAAGAACAGTTTGTACTTTCGCCCATTCCTGCTTTATGTAAGCCTGTCCTTTATCTTCTTTTAGCCACGGCTGTTCCCCATCCATGATCTCATAAATGAAAAAAGGCGGATGACCCAACTGAGGCTGTTCCGGCCAGTCCACTGCTTTCTCTTCAAAAAAGAAGGGATGCCGCAGGGAAGAAGGAATATCGACGGAGCGCATTATTGCACCACTTTCTTCTTCATTCTCTTTTTCCCTTCCCGGCACAGCTCAAGCAGCGGACAGATTTCACATTGAGGAGACTGGGCTTTGCAGTGATAACGTCCAAAAAAGATCAGTCGGTGGTGAGTAATTGACCATTCCTCTTTTGGTATTTTTCTCATCAACGTCTCTTCTACTTCCTTCACCGAATCCTTCCAACGGCAAAAAGCAAGCCTCTTGCTGACCCTCTCTACATGCGTATCTACAGCAATAGCCGGCACATCAAATGCAACGGAAGCTACAACGTTAGCGGTTTTTCTGCCGACACCTGGCAGTTTCTCGAGCTCCTCTATCGTTTGTGGGACTTCCCCATTCATCTCTTCAATCAGCATCCGGCAAAGCTTTTGAATATTTTTCGCTTTGTTGCGGAACAGGCCAATGGAACGAATATCTTCCTGAAGCTCTTCTAAAGGCACCGCTAAATAATCTTCCGGGGTCTTATACTTCTTGAATAATTCCTTTGTCACCTTATTTACCAGCGCATCGGTGCATTGAGCCGATAGCAGAACAGCGATCACTAGATCAAATGGATTCCTGTGATTCAATTCGCAATGAGCATCAGGAAACATTTCGCCAATCGTATCTAAGCAATAACGAATCTCTTTCTTGTTCAACATAGATGACTCTCTCCTTCTATTGCTCAAGCCAGTTATAAAAAGGCACGGCCTTATCCGACCGCCTTACTTGCTCAGGAGTCGTCTGTCCCTTTCGGAAGCGCTGGCCATACTCTCTGGCCTGATCGAGCGTCTCAATCCCCTTCTTCTTCCATTCGAACAGAATACGGTCAATATAACGGAAATTCAGCTTCCCCGAGATGACCGCTTCTCTTAAAGCAGCTTTGATAATCACCGCATCATGGTGATCCTGATCAATCCAGATGGACAATGTTTCGCATTCGAGCGGAGAAAGCGGACGACCAAACTCCTGTTCAAAGCATGTGTATAGATCCTTCTCTTCGCTTAGCGTCTGGTGCAAGGCAGATTGCCTTGATTCTTGAATCATAAAGTCGGCAAGCTTCTTCCAGAGCGGCTTTAACGAATAGCTCTCAAAGCCTAACGCATCTCCCTCTTCGATAATGAGCATTTGCTGCTGGATTAACTTCTTTATTAATATGGAGCATTCACTGGCAGTGATGGTCATATGGGCGGAAAGCTCTTCAAATGTAGGAAAGTGCTGCCCTTTTTGCTTGAAGGAAAAAATCTGAAGCAATAATACAAGTTCCGTTTCTGTCAGTCTTAACTCTTTATAGTGTGTAAGCAACACTTGAGGGATGCTGATCATGCCCTTATCCATCCACTCTATTAACAATTCTTTCTCTTCCATCTCCAACACCTCTCCATCAGTATAGCACGGGCAAATAATAAAAATGAGGATTGACAATGAGGCGATTTATGCTCTCTCTATTATCCTCCTACTAAAAAGGTTGCCCCATAAGCCTTGATCGGCCTCCTTCTATTAGGCCTGACTAATGAGAAGAAGCCACCCGATTCTGCTTACAGGACAACCTTTGCTGCTTTACTTATGGATATAGACGATTTAACAAACGCGGGAATGGAATCGTCTCACGGACATGCTCCACTCCGCTGATCCAGGCGACCGTACGTTCAAGACCAAGTCCAAAGCCTGAGTGAGGGACAGAGCCATATTTTCTTAGCTCCGCATACCATTTATACGCCTCTTCATCCAGCTTATGCTCCTTAATCCGCTCTTCTAGCAACTGCCTATCATGAATACGTTCCGAGCCTCCGATAATCTCTCCGTATCCTTCCGGTGCAATTAAATCTGCGCAAAGCACGACTTCCTCCCGGTTTGGGTCCGGCTGCATGTAAAACGGCTTGATAGCAGTAGGATAATGCGTAATGAATACCGGCTTATCATAGTTTTCCGCGATTGCTGTTTCATGAGGAGCCCCAAAATCATCTCCCCACTTGATGTCATCAAACCCCTGCTTATGCAGAAACTCGATCGCTTCATCATACGTGATGCGAGGGAAAGGCGTCTTGATCTGTTCAAGCTTAGACGTATCTCTGTCAAGGCGGCCAAGCTCCAGACGGCAATTGGCCAGTACGGATTGTACAACATGGGATACATACTCTTCCTGTACCTTCAGATTATCTTCAAAATTGTAAAATGCCATCTCGGGTTCGATCATCCAAAATTCAATTAAATGACGCCGTGTTTTTGACTTCTCTGCCCGGAATGTTGGACCGAAAGAAAAGACCTTTCCAAGTGCCATCGCTGCTGCTTCCATGTATAGTTGTCCGCTTTGTGAAAGATAAGCATCCTCGTCGAAATAACGAGTATGGAACAGCTCAGAAGTTCCTTCAGGAGCACTTCCTGTTAAAATAGGCGGATCTACCTTTACGAAGCCGCGGTCATTAAAGAACTCATAAGTTGCCCGAATGATTTCATTACGGACCTTCATGACTGCATGCTGACGGCGGGAGCGCAGCCATAAATGGCGATGGTCCATTAAGAACTCTGTGCCGTGCTCCTTTGGTGTGATCGGATAGTCTTCTGCTTCAGCGATGATGTCAATGCTTGATACAGATAGCTCGTAGCCGAATGGAGACCGGTTGTCCTCCTGGACTGTACCTGTAATATATAGGGAGGATTCTTGCGTAATGGATTTTGCTTGTTGAAATACTTCCTCACCTACTTCACTTTTCACAACAACGCCTTGAATAAAGCCTGTTCCATCACGAAGCTGCAGAAAGGCAATCTTTCCGCTTGATCGTTTATTAGCAAGCCACGCGCCGATCGTTACTTCCTCTCCGACATGCTGGCCTGCTTCTGTAATGGTTATTTTCATCTATAAGTCCCTCCAAACGTTAGCAACCATTTTTCGTATCCACATTATACCTATCTTTCTGGATAAAGTGCAAGAAATGCCCCTTTCATAAAGAAAAGCCCCGCTTTTATTAAGCTGGGCTTTCTCACTACCATCTATTATTACTTCTTGTTATTCTCAACATAGTCAGCAATGCGAGCGACGGCTGATTCTAGCAGATTAAGGGACGTCGCATAAGAAAGACGAATGTTATCTGGGGAGCCAAAGCCGCTTCCTGGAACCACAGCCACTTTCGCTTCTTCAAGCAAAGCTTTAACGAAGCCGTCGACGTCTTCAAATCCTGTCATAGCAGCTGCTTCCTTTACATTAGGGAATAAGTAAAAAGCACCCTGAGGCTTTAAGCAGCTAACGCCTGGAATATCATTCAACTTACTGTGAATGACATTTAAACGTTCTTCAAAGGCTTTCTTCATTTCTTCTACCGGCTCTTGAGTTCCTTCATAGGCAGCAATAGAACCGTACTGAGAAACAGCTGTCGGGTTAGACGTTGAGTGGCTCGCAAGGTCTGTCATCGCCTTGATCACTTTCTCGTTGCCGGCTGCATAGCCAATCCGCCAGCCTGTCATAGAATGAGATTTGGATACACCATTAATAATGATTGTTTGCTCCTTAAGCTCTGGAGATAGCTCTGCAATTGATACATGCTTACTGTCTCCATAAACAAGCTTTTCATAAATTTCATCTGAAACAATGAAAATATCATGCTTGAGCGCCACTTCTCCAAGCGCTTGAAGCTCTTCTTTAGAATAAAGCATACCCGTTGGATTACTCGGGGAATTAATGATGACTGCCTTTGTTTTCTCAGTGATCACAGCATTAAGCTGTTCTGGTGTTATTTTAAACTGGTTCTCTTCCTTACCTTCTACGTATACTGGCGTCCCGCCGGCAAGCTTTACTTGCTCAGGGTAGCTGACCCAATATGGAGTCGGGATAACTACTTCGTCGCCTTCATCAAGGATAACCTGGAATAAGGTATAAAGTGCGTGCTTTGCTCCAACGGTTACGATCACTTCGCTGCGTTTATATGTAATACCCTGGTCTTGCTTAAATTTATTAATAATCGCATCTTTCAATTGTGGCAGACCGCCGGCCGGTGTGTATTTAGTATGGCCATTTTTTAAAGACTCATAAGCTGCCTCGATAATATGTTCAGGTGTATTGAAGTCTGGCTCACCTGCACCAAGACCAATCACATCAATGCCTTGAGCTTTCATCTCTTTCGCTTTCGCTGTAATTGCCAATGTTGTCGAAGGGGTTAACGCTTTAACCCGCTGTGCTAATTGTACATTCACAAAAATACCCTCCATTATCTTGTTTCTTATTGCAGAAGCTCGTTAAAATGACTGATATTCATCTCATTTAGCAAAGCTTACTCCCTTATTCATTATGTACTAAGTACGGTAAATTGTAAAAACAGCTTTCTCTTTATCCTCAGGGTCTAAGGCTAAACCGAACATTAAATCATTTCGCTTTAATGTTCGGTTTAACGCGTCGACTATCTTATACAGATCCGGCTGGTTATTCACTTTCACTGTTGATAAAACCTCAATCTTCCTCTCCATTCAAACGCCCCCCATTCTGTTTATATTATAGCAGGAAATGATTCATCGTCATTAGTAATTTTTCGAAAAGTGAGAATTGATTATTTCATCTCAGGAATCGTTAAAATGGAATAGCCGTCCCGCGTAAATTTGATAATGATCAATCCTTGCTGATCAGTATAATATACATCAATCCACGTCTGATGGAGTACTTCTAGTAATTCATCATCCGGGTAATCTACCTTGCTTTTAAACAAAATCGCACTTTGCGGGTCAATGTGAGTTAGCAAATTGTAGGAAAGACTGTCTTTTTTCCCAAACTGCGGAAGCTTTAAAATATTGCTGTCCTTTAAAGACTGCGCAAGCATCTCTTGTTCAGATAATGAAGAAGCAGAAGACATCCATAAAAAGCGGGATTGACGATGTCTGATTGAAAAATCCAGGCCTTCATCATCACCTTCCCCATAATAAAGGGGCTGTAAAGAGGCTTCCGAACCAAGGTCGTATATCTCTCCCGGCACCCACCGTTCATAAGCAAGGCGGCTGTCCCGCTTTTCTTCGTCCACCGGCCAGGCAGTAATGACTTTCTTTAGCCCCCTGTTATCAGCCAGCTGCTCGATAAACATCTCATGCCAATACTTTTTCTCTGTAACAATCAACCCGTCCAATTGGCGAATTTGGAGCTTAGCCATATAGTAGAATATCTCTTTCCGGCTATTCTTTTCGCCTGTATTAATCAAGAACTGACCCCCGTTTCCGGTCTGTAAAAGGGCTGCTTCCCCATCGGACAACGGCAGGAATGAGATCGCTATTTCATCCTTATCTAAACGGAGATCAATGGCCGAAGCGTACACTAGGCCAGGGAACAAGCAGCTCAGACCAATGATCAATGAGATGATTAATTTCATGCCAGCCTCTCCTTTCACTACCGTTAGCGTACCTTATTCCGAAAAAAATAAACACGCTTACTCCTCGGAAAGCTGGAGCCAATTTTCAACAATGAGAGCCGTCTCGTCGAGGGATGCCTCTTCGATAGGAATATCAGGAATAGACTGTAAGAACGTCCTTCCGTATGCACTTGTCTGTATGCGGCGATCAAATACAATAATCATGCCTCGGTCTGTACTGCTTCTGATTAAGCGGCCAAACCCTTGCTTGAAGCGCAATACCGCCTGCGGCAAAGAATAATCTGAGAAAGGATTACCCCCTCTTTCTTCCAATTTCTCGCTTTTTGCCTCGATAAAAGGCTCATCCGGCGGTGAGAATGGCAAACGAACCATCACCAGGCAGGATAAATCTTCTCCCGGCACATCAATGCCCTCCCAGAAGCTATTCGTGCCAAATAAGATAGCCTTGTCAAACCGCTGAAAGTTTCGCGTCAGTCTCGTCCGGCTGCCGTTCGTAATTCCTTGGGCGAGCAGAATGTACTCTTCAAGCAAACCGCTTTCCCGGATAAGTTCATACGTTTTCTTCATCATATCGAAAGCAGTAAAAAGAACGAGCATTCTCCCCTTCGCCGATTCAGCGATGACCGTTAAATAATTAGCGAGCGCTTCCACGTATTCATCCTGGGGTACATGTTTGATTTCAGGCACGTCGTCAGGGATAACCATGCGGCAGTTCTTCTGAAAATCAAAAGGAGATGGCAGGGTCACCGCCTGGTGCTCACATGCTGAAAGCCCTGATTCTTCCGTAAAGAATTGAAAGGAACCGTTAACTGTCAAGGTCGCCGATGTGAAGACGACATGCTTCTTATCTAGAAGAGCTTCTTTAATTAATCCACCCGCCTCAAGAGGAGAAGAACGGATCGCAAACGTGTTAGCTAACGAGCGGCTGTCTCCCTCCATCCAAATGACCTCATCCTCTTCCGGCCGGAAAATAAGCCGCTCCAGCATCAGCTGGTAATGCTTCCATTGATGAATCAATTCCTTAAACTGATCCACCTTCGCCTGCTCTGCAGCCGACATTTGTTCCCAGAACGGATTCAGCGCTTCTTCTTTCCTTCTCATCCACCCTTCCACTTCAGTGAGCAGTTCGTCAAGCCGCTCAGCTCCGTATTCTACCGGCTGCCAGTCTGCCAGACTTCTTACTTTAGACGTCAGCCTGACTTGTCTTTTCGACCAGTGGCCAGCTCTCTTTTTCGTATGACGGCTAAAGAACGTATGCAATGTTTTAAACCATTCATCGCTCTCAAAGTGAAGCTGCTGCAACTGGCGGTTCATTCCGAGCTGTTCATCCTTATTCAGAGGCTGCTCATATTTAGCGAGCAGCTCATCAATTTGAACAACAAGCTCCTCCTGTTCATAGGTGCCAAGCCGGCCAAGAAGCTGTTTATAGGCAACCTGATCCATAAACAGCCCCAGCCTCTCTCGCGCTACCCGTTCAAAATGATGCGCTTCATCAATAATGACGTGGCTGTACGAAGGAAACACTGACGATTGGGCTGTTAAATCCGATGCGAGAAAAGAATGATTCGTAATCACAATATCAGCCTGCTGCGCCTGCTTTTTCGCGTAAATATAAAAATCTTTATCCAGCCAGGCTTTTCGGCCTTTGTTCATGTAATCTCCGTCCTGCCGTATCTCATTCCAAAACAGCTCTCCTCCTGAAGACAGATTCAATTCATCTACATCCCCTGTCTCCGTCTCAAGCAGCCAGATTAGAATCTGCATTTTTGCCAGCACATAATCATAATTATCTTGGGGTTCCTTTAGGCGCTCTGAAAACTTGTACAAGTCAATATAATGACTCCTTCCCTTTAGAACAGCCGAGGTTACCGAAAAAGGAAGAAGCTGTTTAAGCTTTTCCATATCATTCTTCAGCAGCTGTTGCTGGAGAATGACTGTATGGGTACTTACAATCACCGGCTCTCCCGTCCGTTTGCTTTCATAAATAGCCGGCAGCAAATAGCCGATAGATTTGCCTGTACCTGTTCCTGCTTCGACCGCTAAATGGACAGAGGTCCGCATGGAATCATAGATCAGGTCCATCATCCTCCACTGACCGCTGCGCCGTTCAAAACGCGGAAAGGCAGAGAACAGAGCCTCCTTTTCACTCTCTTCCTTCGGGTAAGAGAACGAGTGGCTATGGGCTTTTTCCCTTTCCTTCACTTCCTTTTTACGGAGAGCAAGGCCCCGGTACACTTCCAAATGCGACGGCAGCTGCTCTACATGATGCTGCTTTTCTTCAATAATCGCTTGAATCAGAACATAGGCATCACTTTTTAAGCCGACAGCCAGCCGGCCGAGCTTTTCAAGCGTAGCCAACGGCATCTGTTCCAGCTTTTCAATCATCATAATCAGCATTTGAGCTGTAACATATGCATCACTGTCCGCTTGATGAGGGCGGTCATGAACTAACCCTAAACCTTTGGTTAAGTCTCCCAGCTTGAAGCTGTCAGAGGTAGGCCAAATAATCCGGGCTAGCTCCACTGTATCGACAGCTGGTCCAGTAAAGGGGGAATAGCCGGCTCTTTCAAGCTCTCCTTGCAGAAACTGAAGATCGAACAAAACATTATGAGCAACGAAAACCGCGCCATCTAAAAGCGGCAGTATATCCTTCGCCGCTTCATGAAAGAATGGAGCATTCTTTACCATCTCATCTGAGATTCCCGTTAGCTCTTCAATAAACGGAGGAATCGATCGCTCAGGGTTAAAAAAAGAAGTATATTGGTATGTAATTGTTTTATTTTCAATAATCACGAAAGAAGCATGAATGATGCGATCTTTCTCTTTCGGTGCATGGCCGGTCGTTTCAAAATCGGTCACGACAAATGTTGGATGGGTCATGAGTGCTTCCACACCTTCTTCATTCAAATTTCCTTTTCAGTGTACCACACGGATTTGCAAAAGAGCCAGATTCAGGAGGCATGTGTCATGAAACTACAAAACATGAAGGGGAAGAAAGGTGTCCCACTTTGAGAGGTATTCAAAGCAGAAATGGATTGAGGCTGCTCAATCACTCAAGAATTAGCCAGCTGAGCCGTTTACACATACAAATGCGAGTCTTAGCAGTTCCATCTTCTTCTCAGCGTTACTTTATGATCAAAAAGAATACCCCATCATCTTAGCGAGTCCTTGCCTGCTAGAGCAACCCGTCATCCATAAAAGATGAAGAGCTGGTTCTACATTTGAAAATTTTTCAATTTCCGTTTTAGTGCAATACTTTGGACCTGCTCCGCAGTTAATCATTAGATCCATCTTTTTCTATATGTAAATAATCGCACACCACATATCCCACCGATTTAGCCGCGACAAGCAGGGCAGCCTCATCAATATCAAACTTAGGGTGATGGTTGAAGTAAGGCTCTTCTACTCCCTTTGGCGTGCACCCAATATAAAAATAAGTACCGGGCACCTTCTCCAGGTAATATGCAAAATCATCGGACGGCGCCATTTTAGGAAATTCTTTTACTTCTTTAATGTGCTTGCTTATCCCCAGCTTTTATTAAGGTTTTCGCTACGAATGCAGTTAGTTCAGGATCGTTATACAACGGTGGATAGTCGGGTTCATACGTGAGTTTGCAGCTTACACCAAATAATTCTTCGAGCCCCTTCACCATCCGGTGAATTTCCTTGCTAATCACATCCCTCGTTTCATCATCTGAATAGCGTATATCTCCTTCAATTTCAATACTGTCTTTAATCACATTAAAGCTTCCCTTGCCGTCAAATGACCCAATGGTGACTACACCTGCATCCAACGGGTTCACTCTGCGGCTAACAATCGTTTGAACAGCTGTGACAAAGTAGGCTCCTGCGACAATGGCATCGTTTGCCTTATGCGGAGAAGAACCGTGTCCGCCGCTTGCCTGTACCTTCAGTTTAAAATAGGCGCGACCATTGAAGGAATAGCCGCTATGATAACCAACGGTTCCCGCAGGGGCCACCGGTAAAACATGAATACCAAAGATTGCATCTACACCATCTAGAGCCCCTGCTTCTACAATGCTCTTAGCTCCGCCAGGCGGTACTTCTTCGGCGTGCTGATGGATAATCTTAACAGTGCCATGAATCTGCCCTTTTAATTGAATAAGACAATCAGCTAAAACGAGAAGGTAAGCTGTATGAGCATCATGACCGCAAGCATGCATGATCCCTTCGTTTTTGGATTTAAACGGAATCTCCAGCTCCTCTTTAATCGGAAGCGCATCAAAGTCAGCTCGAAGCGCCACTGTTTTACCCGGCTTTTCCCCTTTTATAGTAACCACAATGCCATATCCATTTCCAACACCCGTTGATACATCCACATCTTTGCCTCTGTAAAAGTCAGCAATATAGGCTGCTGTTTTCGCCTCTTTAAATGAAAGCTCCGGATTTTCATGTAGATAACGGCGGATGTTAATCATCTCAGCTTCCCGTTCCTCTAACATTTTCATCAATTGATCAATCACCAGGACCATCTCCTCTTAAGTTTTGTGCGGACAGGGAATAGCTGTCCCGCTATTTAATTACCCTGTTCTACTAGTTTTCCGGCCTTTTTCCTTTTTATAGAAACGCCCGGAACGAGTACGACAATAGATAATAATGAAACAGCGGCAAAAATAACATTCGTGATAATTCCGACAGTTGCAGCTGTATGAACAGTACTTACCGCTGCTACTGTACTATATATCGTTGCAGAAATTGCAATACCAAAGGCATTCCCTAAGGAGCTTGCCATTTTATAAATACCCGAAGCTTCCCCTACCTTATCATCTGGCGCTGAAGCCACTGCTGTATCAGTCGAGGGAGTTGCATACATTCCAAGACCTAAGCCGAATAAAATAAATCCGACAAAGACCATTACTGTATAAATTAAATCCGAAAAAAATGTTAATCCCATTAAAGCAACACCGATTAAGGTAATGGCGGACCCCCAAATCATTGGTTTTTTTGCACCAATCTTCTGCATCAGCTTTTCACCAACACGGATCATGGATAAAACAGCAACCAAATAACCAATGGAGAGTAACCCAGATTGAAATGCCGTAAAGCCGCGGCCTACTTGTACATACGTATTAGCAACGATCAATGTACCTGCGACAGCATTCAATAAGAAGTTTGAAATGGTTGCTCCTGTATATGGTTTATTTTTAAATAGCCTAAAGTCAATAAGAGCATTTTTTCTTTTTGCTTCATACTTCACAAATACAATAATCCCACCAACTGATACGGCTGCTAGAATAATTGTTGGCAGGCTTGTCCAGCCTAAGCCAGCACCTTGCGTGATCAATATATTAATCGCAAGCATGGTGACGATAAATATGCTTAGCCCTCCAAAGTCGAATCTAAATTTATTATCTGTTTCAGCTTTACTTTCTGGTACTTCCTTGATGAGCCACATCGCAAGCAAGGCAAAAATGATGGAAAAAATAAAAATCCACTTCCAGCCCATATATGTCGCGATTGCCCCGCCGGCAAAGGAAGTGATTCCAGAGCCTCCCCAAGAGCCGATAGACCAGTAACTAAGTGCACGCTGTCTCTCAGCCCCTTCGAAGTATGCTTTCATTAAAGCAATAGTGGCAGGCATAATACATGCGGCAGATAAGCCCTGCAGCACACGGCCAATGATTAATAGGACAGCCCCTTGCGCAAGTACCGGAAGCAATGAACCAATGACACTCAAAATTAGACCAATGTAGGTAACTTTCTTCCTTCCAAACCTGTCTGCTAAACCGCCTGCAACAACAATAAACATACCTGAAAAGAGGGAAGTTAAACTGATGGCTATGTTCAAAGCCGTTAATTCAACATCTAAATCCTCTTGAACTGCTGGAACAATATTTACCATCGCCTGGGCAAATAACCAGAAGGTAATGACACCAAATACAATACCCGCAATCATCTTATTCGTACCTTTATAGCCCGTAGCTTCCATAGCGCTCCTCCTTTTAGAGTTTTACATTTTAACTTTCGAGAAATAGCGGTAACTTTAAGCTTCGCTAATAAACTGCTTATTATTACAATTCAATTATAGAAAGATTCCACAATGCATAAGTTAACTCTCACTCAATTCTTCAACAAACTTTCACTTTCTTCGCTACGACTTATTTGGACAAATATAAGATATACATTTACTTTCCAAATAAAAAAAGAACCAATGCCTCACGCATTGATTCTTCAATAGCAGAATAGCCTGCTTTTTACCGCCTTTCTTAACCGTAACAAAAACCGCTTCACCTCCAACCCATTGAAGGTGAGGCGGTTTGTTTGCTCCCTTATAAAACTGTGCCCGCTATTTCCTGATGAAGCAGCTGATCAATCCGGTTTAATTCATCTGCTACGACAATCTTTGGCTGATGATCCTTCACTTGCTCTTCAGCCACCATGACATACGAAATGATAATAACCTTATCTCCAGGCTGAACGAGACGGGCTGCTGCTCCGTTTAAGCAAACTACACCGCTGCCCCGCTCACCTGAGATAATGTATGTTTCCAGACGGGCGCCATTGTTATTGTTGACAATTTGCACTTTTTCATTTTCAACCATGCCTGCCGCATCCAGCAGATCTTGGTCAATCGTGATACTGCCTACATAGTTTAAGTTAGCTTCCGTGACAGTCGCACGGTGAATTTTCCCGTTCATCATAGTACGAAACATATTCATCATTTCCCTTCATTTACGCTAAAGATAATATTATCAATCAATCGTGCTTTTGAGTATTTCACAGCGGCTGCAAGAATCATCCGTCCTTCTACACGTTCAAGCTCTTTCAGCTCCGGGTAAGAAAGCAGCTCTACATAATCAAGGTCAGCACCGCTATAGGCCAGCAGGTATTCACGCGCCGCTTCTTGAACACGGTATGGGTCCTTCTCTCCTTGTTCAGCTACCTGAACACCGGCCTGCAAGCCCCTTTGCAGATGAGGCGCCTTTTGACGCTCTTCCACTGTCAAATATATATTCCGCGAACTCTTCGCAAGACCATCTTCTTCTCTCACCGTTTCTACACCAACGAGCTTTACTGGAAAGTTCAGCGACTTGACCAGACCTTCAATAACAGCAAATTGCTGGGCATCCTTTAATCCAAAGTATGCCTGATCTGCTTCCGTTAAGTGAAAAAGCTTGCTGACAACCGTCACGACCCCGTCAAAATGGCCTGGACGCTTCTCCCCGCACAGCTTGTCCGTCCGGTCAGTAACCGTCATCTTGATCATGGGTGGCTCAGGGTACATTTCCTCTACACTAGGCGCAAAGATGCAATCGACTCCTGCGGAAGCTGCCAGCTTAGCATCACGCTCTAAGTCACGCGGATATTGCTCAAAGTCCTCATTTGGACCAAACTGGAGCGGATTTACGAAAATAGACATGATGACTGTCTCATTTTCTTCCCGTGCCCGTTTGGCTAAGGATAAATGCCCTTCATGGAGAAACCCCATCGTTGGCACTAAGCCGATTTGTCGACCTAGCCGTTTCTCCTCTTGGACATATGCTTTTAGTTGTTGTACCGTCTTAATAATGTTCACGGGGTCACTCCTCCATAAAGCGCTTCCAGTTCTTCTTCTTTCATCGTAAAGGAATGCTCTCTAGCTGGAAATGTCCCTGCTTTTACTTCCGATACATAAGCTGAAATGGAGGTTACGATCGGCTCACTCACATTATGATAGGATTTAACAAACTTCGGCGTCCGGCTCACACCATACTGAATAAGGTCATGATACACGAGCACTTGTCCATCTGTTTCATTTCCCGCTCCGATGCCAATTACCGGGATGCGAAGAGCATGCGCAATTTCAGCAGCAATTTGATAGGGTACGCATTCCAGCACCACCATAAAGGCTCCAGCGGCTTCTAGCTGTTTGGCTTCTTTAAGCATTTGCTTCGCATCTTCCGCTGTTTTCCCCTGAACTTTATAACCGCCAAGCACACCAACAGACTGAGGGGTTAACCCTAAGTGAGCCACTACCGGTACCCCAGCATGAGTAAGCCGCTGTACGGTTTCGGCGATTTCAGCACCGCCTTCAATCTTAACAGCATGCGCTCCCGCTTCCTGCATGAGTTTGCCGGCTGCACGCATCGCTTCTTCCTGACTGATGTGGTAGGACATAAACGGAAGATCCGTCACGATGAACGTATCTTTAGCTCCTCTCTTTACCGCCTTTGTATGGTGAATCATATCTTCCACTGTTACAGGTACAGTCGAGTCGTACCCGAGCACTACCATACCAAGTGAATCTCCAACTAAGATAATATCAGTCTGTGCTTCTTCTGACAGCTTGGCCGATGGGTAGTCGTAAGCCGTCACCATCGCAATTTTCTCGCCAGTTTGTTTCATTTTAATGAAATCGCTTGTTTGCTTCACGCACGCTTCCTCCTTTTGTTTTCAGAGGAGACGAAACAATATCAATAAAAAAACCCTTCAGACAGAAGGATTCGATTCGCAATTAGTTGTTGTTTCGACCCTCTGTCCCTGTCTACTACAGATCAAGGCAGAATGTTTGCTTATTTAGTTGTCCTATTGGCTTAGCTACATTGAAGTGCAGTTCTATACAGATACTGCCCGTTTTTATTATAACAGCCTCTCTTTTTTTTGACTATTGAAAATTCAAAAGGTAGGATACAAATATCAAAAATTATGTAAAAAGCGGGGTAAGAGCATGAAAAAATGGATGTTTGTTGCCTGTATTCTGTTGGCAGGCTGCACCTCTACGAAGGAGCGGCCCCCTCAAGAAGAAGCTGTCAGCACAGATACTGAGCCTGTACAAAGCGAAGAAGTTATTGCAACACAAATGCAAATCCCTTGGAATATCACCAAAGCGAGCGACCGCTTTATTATCAGCCAGAGAGGCGGAAGCATTGTCTTGATTGGACCGGATGACACGAAAGAGGAAACCCGACTTCATCTGAAGCAGGAGATTGCCCACGAAGGAGAAGGTGGATTGCTCGGCTTTGTCCTGGACCCTGATTTCTCTAAGAATCGGCTAGCCTACGTATACCATACGTACAATGAAGAGAGCCGCATCCAAAACCGTATCATTCAAGTGCGGTATGAAGGGGACGGGTGGCATGAAATAAAAGAATTGTTATCGGGTATTCCGGGCGGCTCAATTCATAACGGCGGACGGCTCGCCATCGGCCCTGATAATAAGCTTTATGCTACCGCCGGAGATGCCGGTGAGGCAAGGACAGCTCAAGAGCCTGAAGTACTTTCCGGGAAAATTTTAAGAATGAACCTTGACGGGTCGATCCCTGAAGATAACCCTTTTAGCCAGTCCTATGTCTATACACTTGGCCATCGAAATCCTCAAGGCATGGCCTGGGATGAAAGAGGACGGATGTACGCAGCTGAGCATGGTCAGCGCGCCCATGATGAAATCAACTTAATTGAGCCCGGCCGCAATTATGGCTGGCCGATCATTGAAGGGGATGAGCAGCAGGAAGGGATGGAAATACCTTTATTCCACTCCGGCGAGGAAACGTGGGCCCCTTCGGGAATGGATTATCAAGATGGCAAGCTGTTTGTCGCGGCTCTTCGGGGTGAAAAGCTTCTCGTTTTTGACCTTGAGCATCAAACGGAAGAGGTATTCTACAGCGGAGCAGGCAGGCTGAGAGATGTATACATTGATGACAACAGCCTGTATGTAATCACGAATAATACAGACGGGCGCGGCAATCCATCAGAAGAGGACGACCGGCTGATCCGGCTGCCGCTTTCAAGAAGTGAATGAAGACTGCCGGCTGAACAGCCGGCAGTCTTAAAGAACATCAATCTGCTTTTTTCTCAACCTCTATATCAGCAGAATAAATATTGTGAATGACCCCCTCATCATCCAACAATTTTAATACGCCTTCCTCCGTAATGCCGAGCGCTTTTCCGTGCAATACTCCGGTTACTGTGCGGGCTGAAATCCTCTTTCCGATCGACAGGGCGTAGCGCTCCCATCTCCTCTTAATATCAGAGAACCCTTCTTCAATATATAAGTGGTAGTAGTGCTCCAACCGTTTCAAAATTTCCTGTATAATATGCGACCGGCTGATCTTTTCGCCCTTTTCAATAGCTAGGGATGTGGCAATTTCTTTCAGCTCCTCCGGGAACTTTAATTGGTTAACATTGATGCCGATTCCGATAATGACAGAGTGGATACGGTCGGCATCTGCCTGCAGCTCTGTTAAAATGCCTGTCAGCTTCTTTCCGTTTAATAGGATATCGTTCGGCCACTTAATTTCCGGCTGGAGACCGGTTACTTCTCTGATCGCTTCAACGACAGATACAGCTGTCAGAAGAGTGAATTGAGGAGCTTTATAGGGGGGCAGCTCAGGCTTCAAAATGACGCTCATCCAAATGCCTGTATGCTTCGGTGAATGCCATTGCCTTGCCATTCGGCCACGGCCTGCTGTTTGCTCCTCTGCAATGACAACCGTTCCCTCTTTAAATGGCTCCTGAGCAAGGCGATGAGCCTCCTTTTGAGTGGAGTCTGTTGTATCTAACGAAACAATTTCTTTCCCAAGCCAATTTGTTTCCAGTCCAATTAAAATTTCATTTTCTGTTACTTTATCGGGCTTTGACACAATCCGGTACCCCTTTTTGCGAACAGCTTCAAGCTCGAAGCCTTCCTGTCTCAAAGCTTCAATATGCTTCCAGATAGCTGTCCGGGAACAGCCCAGTATTTCTGCTAATGCTTGCCCTGAAACAAATCCGCCGTCCGCCTTCGAAAAAGCAGACAGCAGCTGCTGTCTTACAGAAGATTGCACGCCTTCAGCCACTCCTTTATCGATTCTTTTCTATTGTCTATTTGTCCTTCCGCCACTGATTGCTCAATTTGCTCGAGAAGCTGCTTCATCCATGGACCGCCCTTTTCCTGCTTCCATTCCTTTAAATCCTTGCCTGTAACAGCTAGCTCCTTCCGGCCTTTAATTGGGAGCTCTTCATAACGCTGCATGAGCTGAATAGCCTGTGAAGGGCGCTTTTCCATAACCGCTAGTACCTCTTCCACATCTGCTGTCCGGTCAGCACCGGCCTGGTATAAAAGAAAATCGGTCCATGCTCTTCCTTTCATCCCCTGAAGCCATTCATACGTGCTGGCTAAGTACTTTATTTTCTTAGAAGGCATACGCCAGCTTCTCAGCCACTTCTCCGATTCCTCCGGCTTAATGAGCGCTAACAGAAACAGCCACCTTTGTCTGGCTGTTAAACGGCGGACATCATAGGAAAGAAAGAATTCAAGCTGCTGCTTTGTCCCTTCTAACCGAGGCAAGTAAGGGAACAGATTCCCCCTTACAATCACCTCTATGCCCGCAGCAGCGTCTCTCCCTGCTAACAGCTTTTCCATTTCTACCAGCTTTCGTTCAACCGCAATATGCTGCAGCAAGGAGGCACAGCGAAGGAGGGCTTTTTCTGTCTCCCCGTGCAGACGGAAGCCGAGCTGGCTCGTGAACCGGGCGGCTCTCATCATTCGTAGCGCATCCTCAGAAAAACGGTCTTCCGCTCGACCGACCGTTTGGATTTGCTGCTGCTGCAAAGCTTCTTTTCCCCCGAACGGATCAATGATACGGCCAGTCCGATCCATCGCCATGGCATTGATCGTAAAATCGCGGCGCTGCAAATCTTCCGTTAACGAGCGAACAAAGGACACCTTCTCCGGGCGCCGAAAGTCTTTATAGTCCGATTCTGTCCGAAAGGTGGTCACCTCATAGCCATTTCCTTCCCAAAGAACGAGCACTGTTCCATGCTCAATGCCAACATCCACCGTTTTCGGAAAAATATGCTTCACTTCTTCCGGAAGCGCTGAAGTTGCAATATCCACATCACCAATTGGACGACCCAGCAGGTAATCCCTTACTGAACCGCCCACAAAATAGGCCTCAAATCCGGCTTCCTCCAGCCTTTTCAAAAGCGGGGCGGCCTGTTCGAATACCCGCTCATTCTCCATAACCGTCACCTTCCTGCTCGCGGAGCAATCGGATATACAACTCCTCATACTGACGGACAATTCTTTCAGAGTGGAAGCGGGTGCGCACCGTTTCAATCGCCTGCTTGCTTATCTCCTCATAGAATGGCGGATCCAGCAGCAAACTTGTTGCTTGCTCTGCCATCGATTCGATATCGCCTATTTCAGAAATAAATCCGTTCACGCCATTCTCAATCACTTCAGGGATTCCTCCGGTATTTGTTCCAATACAAGGCACTCCGCATGCCATCGCTTCTAAAAGAACGAGGCCAAAGCTCTCTTTTTCTGAGAGCAATAAAAAAAGGTCACTTATGGAATACAGCTCCTCAAGATTGTTTTGCTTACCGAGAAAGAGCACGTCTGCCTCTAGTTTCAGCTTCTTTACGAGCGCGCATACGACTGTCATCTCCGGCCCGTCTCCTACAAGCAGCAGCTTGGACGGCATCTGCTCTCGAATCTTTTGAAAGACGCGGATAACATCAGGCACCCGCTTAACGCCACGAAAGTTAGAGACATGCATAATAAGTTTTTCCCCTGGGGCTATTCCCAGTTCTTCACGCAATCGATCACGGGGATCAATTAAACGGTAGACCCGTTCATCGATAAAGTTGTAAATCGTTTCTATCTTCTTTTCTGGGCGGATCACATCCATTGTTTGGCTGATTAAAGCATCGGATACTGCTGTAACAGCATCAGATTCTTCAATTCCAAATCGAATGGATGCCTTCAAGGACGGCTCATGTCCGAGTACAGTAATGTCTGTGCCGTGCAGGGTCGTCACAATTTTGACATTAGAGCGGGCAATCTGCTTACCTAGAATCGCACAAACTGCATGTGGAACCGCATAATGCACGTGTAAAATATCCAATTGTTCCCGATTAATAATTTCAGCAATTTTATTTGCAAGAGCAATTTCATAAGGGGGGTACTGAAAAACAGAATACTGCGCTACCTCCACTTGATGAAAGTAAATGTTGGGGTACATCCGGTTCAGTTTGAAGGGCCGGTCTGACGTTATAAAGTGAATCTCATGCCCTTTTTCAGCCAGCAGCTTGCCGAGTTCAGTAGCTACCACTCCTGAACCGCCGACTGTTGGATAACATGTAATACCAATTTTTAAATTCATCTTAATCTCCAATCAAATCCCGTTCTAGAAGTAAAGGGGCAGAAGTAAGGAATCCTTCGGCAAACGTTCTTCCTACTTCCTTTCCCATCATCCGGTCTCTTGCAATTACCGTTTCAACGTACCCGCTCGTTAAAGGAGTATCTACCGAGCCTTCTCCCAGTTCGAATTGGCTCCGATAAGCAGATAATCCCTCTTGCTTCCTGGTAATCACCTCTCCGATATCCACACAGAAATCCGGGCGATGAAATCCATTGATCATATAAAAATAGAGCTGCTTTGCTTTATGAGCTTCTTCCTTACCCGAAGTTTCATACTTCCGGATACCCGCTGAGAAAAAGGCTTCCTTTACGAGACGAGCACACGCCCCATGATCAGGATGACGATCCTGCTCATAAGGTGCGAAGACTACCGTCGGCTGATACCGACGGATGACTTCTGCCACTTTGCTCACTGCTTCAGCTGTTAGAAACAAACCGCGGTCAGGCAGATCGAGTGTCACTCTTTCCTGTACCCCCAGCATCTCCGCTGCCTGTCTTGCCTCTGCTGCTCTTGACGTAACTGTTCCGTTAGAAGACAGCTCTGCTTTGGTTAAGTCGCAAAAAACAACAGTCTTTCCAACAGCTGCATATTTGGCTGCGGTACCACCCATTCCGATTTCAATGTCATCCGCATGAGCCCCAAACGCTAATATATCTGCCTTAACGGTTTTCATAAGACGGTCTATTCCCTTCTACCTTCTCAAAGTCGCCCCGCTTCAATGCCTCGACTAACAACATAGCAGTACTAATGTTAGTAGCGAGCGGAACGCTATATACATCACAAAGACGGACAAGCGCAGACACATCCGGCTCATGCGGCTGTGCCGTAAGGGGGTCTCTAAAGAAAATCACTAAATCCATTTCTCCGCGGGCAATGCTGGCGCCAATTTCCTGATCGCCGCCAAGCGGCCCCGATTGAAAGCAGTGAATAGATAATCCAGAGGCAGAGATGATTCTGCGGCCAGTCGTACCGGTAGCGAATAGTTCGTGGTCAGAGAAAACATTGTGGTTTTCTGATACGAAATCAATTAACTCCGTCTTTTTCTTGTCATGGGCAATTAAAGCGATTTTCATAAGCAGCCCCCTTCGTTAGTCTAGGATATTTTCCATTCCGTAAATGAGCGTGTCCACGTTCATAACCGTCTCTACACATACTTTGACACCTGACATGAAGGACGCTCGGTTGTAAGAATCGTGACGGATTGTCAGCGTTTGGCCGTCTGCTCCGAACAACACTTGCTGGTGAGCAATGAGTCCAGGCAAGCGCACGCTGTGAATATGCATGCCTTCCATCTCTGCACCGCGGGCACCTGTCATCGTTTCCTTCTCATCCGGGTGTCCCTGCTTCTTCTCTTCCCTTACTTTGCTGATCATTTGTGCTGTTTTAATGGCTGTGCCTGATGGCGCATCCAGCTTCTTATCGTGATGCAGCTCTATGATCTCTACGCTGTCCATGTACTTAGCCGCCATTTGTGAAAACTTCATCATGAGTACGGCACCAATAGCAAAGTTAGGTGCGATAATGCAGCCAATACCTTTTTCCTCAGCGAGCTGCTTTAACTCTTCTAGCTGCCCATCTGTAAAGCCCGTTGTGCCAACGACTGGCCGAATGTTATGTTCAATTGCTGTCTTTGTATGTACATATCCCGTCTCTGGCGTCGTTAAATCAATCAGCACATCTGCTTCTACTTCACTAAAGCATTGATGAATGTCTGTAAATACAGGCACATCAATCCCATCAAACCCTTCCAGGTCTCCCAGTCTTTGACCATCATATTTCCGGTCAAGCACAGCCGCTAGTTCAAAATGACCAGTTTCCTGTACCATTCGTACAGCTTCCTTTCCCATTCTTCCACGCGGGCCTGCAACAATTACTTTTACTGTATCCATTATTCATTCTCCTCTTTTCTTGTCCATCGATCTTTATCTCTCGTATTAAACTTCTTCATCACCCGCTCATGAGCGGACGCTAAATCAATATTCAATGAGTTGGCCAGGCATGTAAGGACAAATTGTACGTCTCCCAGCTCTTCCTCGATTGTCTTCTCTTCTTCTGTTGCCTTCTTCGGTTTTTCTCCATGATAATGGTTGATCTCTCGAGCCAGCTCACCCATCTCTTCTGTCAGCCGTGCCATCATGGCCAACGGACTAAAATAGCCTTCTTTAAATTGGCCGATATAATCATCTACTTCTTTCTGCATCTCTTTTAATGTTTTGTCCATAAGCTTCCCTGCCTTTTCCCTTATTAATTTTATGTTAGCTAATTCTGGCTTATATGACAATGAATTTATACGTAAAGCCGTATTTCCGTACATTTACAGATTGTGGGACAGCAGCTTATTCTATATAATGACAATTATCAACAGAGGAATATTTATAATGTAAAGGTGGTTCACATATGATACTCGGCATGAAATTCAAAAACCTCTTTTTTATTCTCCTCGGAAGCGCGATTTACAGTTTCGGACTTGTTCACTTTAATATGGAGAACAAGCTCGCAGAAGGCGGCTTTACCGGTATTACGCTGCTTTTATATAACCTGTATGGAATTGATCCATCCTATTCCAACTTTATCTTAAACATCCCTATCTTTTTCATTGGGTGGAAGCTGCTTGGGAAAACCGCTTTCTACTACACCATCGTCGGAACGGTCAGCCTTTCTGTGTTCCTGTGGTTATTCCAGCGTTACCACTTTAATATGCCGCTTCATGACGATCTGTTCCTAGCTGCCTTATTTGCAGGAGTCTTCATCGGTGTAGGTCTCGGCATTATCTTTCGTTACGGGGGAACAACAGGCGGCGTGGATATTATTGCTCGTCTCGTTCATAAATACCGCAGTGTCAGCATGGGAAAAACAATGTTCCTTTTTGATGCCGTTGTCATCACTGCTTCTCTGACATATATGGACTATCGTCAGGCAATGTATACGCTGGTCGCTGTTTTTGTCGGTACACGAGTCATTGATTTCATGCAGGAAGGTGCCTATGCAGCAAGAGGCGCTATGATTATCTCGAATCACCACGAAGAAATTGCCGAGAAGATCAACAAGCAAATGGACCGAGGCGTGACAGTATTAAAAGGACATGGTTCCTTTACGAAGGAAAACCGCGAAGTGTTGTATTGCGTCGTCGGCAAAAATGAAATTGTCCGTCTCAAAAACATTATCAATTCCGTTGATCCTCACGCCTTTGTCTCTGTAACAGTCGTTCATGATGTTCTCGGTGAGGGCTTTACACTCGATGAAAACAAACGGCCACTTGAAGTGTAAATATAAAAAAAGGAAGCCCTTTAGGCTTCCTTTTTCTTCGAGGATAAGGAGGCCCTGCCTCTCTTATCTTTTATCACGCTACTGTTAGTCCTCGCTTTGCATTCCTGTGTAGATAAGCACTAAACGAAGAAGTTCAGCGACCGCTACAGCGGCAGCAGCCACATATGTCAAAGCAGCCGCATTCAGTACTTTGCGCGCTTCCCGTTCTTCATCATTGCGGATAACCCCTGAGGAAACAATTTGATCCATTGCCCGTGATGATGCATTGAATTCCACCGGAAGGGTAATCACTTGGAACAAAACAGCCGCAGCCATTAAAATAATCCCTAATAGGAACATACCCGTTGCCGATGTGAAGATACCGATCAAAATAAAAATCCATGATAGGTTCGACCCGATATTAGCAACTGGAACAAGTGCATGGCGGAAGCGAAGGAAAGCGTAAGCCTCTTTGTCTTGAATCGCGTGGCCTACTTCGTGAGCAGCAACAGCAGCTCCAGCTACCGATTGACCGTGGTAGTTATTCGGTGACAAATGAACGGATTTTGTCATGGGGTTATAATGGTCACTTAGAAACCCTTGGGTCTCTACGACTTTCACATTGTGCAGTCCGTTCTCATCTAAAATGCGTCGTGCCGTCTCGGCTCCTGTCATGCCGGACGAAACAGCAACTTTCGAGTATTTCTTATACGTGCTCTTTACTTTCATCTGTGCCCATAAAGGAACGAGAATGAGAATAAGAAAGTAAATTAAAAAGCCCATCTGGTAGTATGACCCCCGTTTGTATTTTACTTGCTATCTTTATTTTACCCGTTTTACTGATTTGCATCAATTATTCTGCTTTTCTTTTATTTCTTCCTGATGCCCTTTATATTTCCTCCAGCCTACATAGGAAAGCGTCGTAATAATGATGCCTCCTGTAATACTAATAATCCAGCCGAGAGATGGCTGTGAAGCCTCCTCCTGAGACACTTCCTTAAAGACCATATCCATTTCTTTCTCCAGCTGATGAATTTTCCCCTCCTGTTCCTCTCCGGCTAGAAAGGCTGTTCGATGCTGATCTACATAACGAACTTGTTCTTCCAATGATTGCAACCGCTCTTTGGAGATATCAACCTTTAGGCTCGGCTGAATGATATCGTAGTTAGCGAGAAAGGTGTTAAGAGATGCATGAAAACCCGAGGAGTCAGCGGCGGCGGAGGTTTCCTTTAAGGATTGTAAAGAGGACATAACCGGCTGTTCCATCTCAACCCACAGCGGCTGATATTGAGATACGACCGCATCTGCCGCCAGACGGAAGGAAGTCACGGCTTCTACTGCCTCTCTTTCCTTTCCTTCAGGTGACTCTATGACTTGAAGCGCTTGTTCCAAAGAAGTTGCAAGCACTGTCCAATCATTCCATGAAAGAGCTTCCTTGTCCGGATGCAGCTGCGGCAACTCGCTTTCAATCTGCTCCAGTTGTGCTGAAGCTTCTTCATAGCGACCGGCCTTTGTAAATTCTAGCGCCTGTCCAGCAGATTGGTCTAATTGCAGAAGGCGGGGATTAAAATCCTTTCCTTGCGCGTAAATAGGGACAATAAAAAAGCAGCAAACAACCAAAAGCCATCTAAGCCTTTTCACTTCTCTCCCTCCTTCGCTTCTGCTGTTAATATATGCAGCAAGTGAAGAATCGAGAAGAGAAAGTTATCGGCTGCATCCCTATTCAGGAGGAATTACAGCTCCCATTTTAGCCGTCGTTTTCTTAAAGTCAAAAACCAAGCAAGAAAAATAGAAAGGATACTTAGCCAAAAGGTAAAATAAGCAATTTCCTCCACATACAAATGAAGATGTGAGTAAACCGGATACTGCATAAATACATAGTCAATGATTTCGTTGTGAAGCGTCCATACCGCCGCCACTGCTAAGTGCCAGAGCTTGACGCGGTAAAAGGGAGCGTACAGCAGCCCCTGAACAGCCATCCCTAAGTGAGAAAGGATCAGCATATAGGCCTCCCAAGGTAAGTACCCGGTCCAGACCCACGTCAAAACATTCATCACAACAGCCCAAACGCCGTATTTAAATAAAGTAATCAAAGCCAGGACTTGAAATAGTCCCCATGACTTTTTCAATAAAAACCCTGCCAGCACAATCGTAAAGAACAAGCTTGCTGTTGGACTGTCGGGGACGAAAGGAATAAACAGCCACTCTGTTCTCGATAATTGTGACCCATACCACACATATCCATATACTGTTCCTGCTAAATTGATTATAAACAATAAGAGCAGAAACCTTCTGTCAGCTAACAGCCAATATATATATTGCACCGCACACCACCCTGTCCTTTCTCGGCTTCTGTATGCATATCATACAAAAAAGATGTCCTACCTGAGATAGGACATCTTTTGTTATTATTCTGCTTCTAAAGTAGAAATGAATTCAGCCAGCTTGCCCAATTCTTCATCTGTTCCCTTAAATTGGCCAGGAGGCATTGTTCCTACTCCTTCTACTGCAATCGTTTTTATCTCGTCAGGGCTTAAGCCGGTGCCCACCAATGACGGGGCAGCTGCGCCTCCAGTAAGAGTTTCGCCGTGACAGTTAATACAGCCATTTTCTTGGTAAATTTGAAATCCTTCTGAATTCTGATCAATTTCCGGTCCTTCTACAATTTGACCCTGAGCTTTCGCCGCTTCCCAGTCATGGTTGACAACAGATTCCCAAGTCAAGAACACAACAGAAGCTAAAGCAAGAAGCATAAAGCCAGTTGCAAACGGACGCTTAATTGGTCTGCGTTCAGGTCCCCGGTCAATAAATGGAGCTAGTAAAAGCGCTCCGAAAGCAAGTCCCGGGATGATAAATGCTCCAATGACGTTATAAGGTCCGGAAGCATATGTGTATTTCAGTAACTGGTAAAGAAATAAGAAATACCAGTCTGGAAGTGGAATATACCCCGCATCCGTCGGATCCGCCACACGTTCAAGCGGGGATGGATGCGCCACTGTTAAACATAAATAGCCAACCAAGAAAACAGCACCGACCATCCATTCCTTCAACAGAAAGTTCGGCCAGAAGGCTTCTGTTTTACCAGGATATTCCGAGTAGTCTTTCGGAATATTCGGCTTGCGTTCCGCCGGGATACGTGAATCTCCAACGAATTTCATACCTTTTCCACGATGCATAGCGTTCCCCTCCTTCTAAAAAACTACATGCGTTCTAAAGAAAAATCAATTTTACAACGGTCCAGAAATACCCTGTCTGCGGATCATGATAAAGTGAGCTGCCATTAGGCCAAGCAAAGCTGCCGGCAGGAAGAACACATGGATCGCAAAGAAGCGGGTAAGTGTCTGAGCTCCGATGATATCTGGGTGACCTGCAAGAAGGGTCTTCAGCTGCTCACCGATGAATGGAGTGGCTGCCGCAATCTCGATACCTACTTTTGTAGCAAATAGCGCTTTCATGTCCCAAGGTAATAAGTAACCTGTGAAACCGAGGCCTAGCATAACAAAGAAGATCAATACACCGACCATCCAGTTCAATTCACGAGGCTTCTTGTAAGCGCCCTGGAAGAATACGCGCAATGTATGTAAGAATATCATGACGATAACCAGACTAGCACCCCAGTGATGCATACCGCGCACAATCATACCGAAAGCAACTTCATTTTGCAGATAGTAAACAGATTCCCAGGCATTTTTAATATCAGGTACGTAATACATCGTTAAAAACATCCCTGATAAGATCTGGATCACTGTTACGAAAAATGTTAATCCGCCAAAACAGTAAACAAAGGCCGAGAAATGATGACCCGGGTTTACGTGTTCAGGCACTTCATGATCAGCAATATCCCGCCACAAAGGCGTAATATCTAATCGCTCATCGACCCAATCATAAATTTTGTTAAGCATGGATTACGCCTCCTTTATGCAATTGTTTGTGGCTCTGGTTTACCGAGCTGAAGAAAACCGTCTTTCACTTTTGTTGGATACTTATCAAGCGGTGCAGTTGGTGGTGTACCAGGAACGTTGTTGCCATTCTTCTCATACAACCCGCCGTGGCACGGACAGTAGAACTGGTTTTTGTGATTATCTCCCTCCCAGTTAACTGTACATCCTAAGTGTTTACAAATAGGTGAGAGGGCGACAACTTCGCCGTTTTCATCTTTGTAAACCCAGGCTGTTTCCGTAACTTCAGATGTGTACCATGCATCTTGTTGTTCATAAGAGAAGTCTACACGAACCGGTGTTGACGTCAATTCATCTACCTTTTGGTTCGTCGTTTGGAATTCACCGGCTGCTCCTTCTGCAAGAACCGGATCAATCGCAAAGCGAACCATCGGCATTAGCATACCAGCTGCCATAAAACCGCCGACACCCATCAATGTATAGTTAAGAAATTGACGTCTTGATACTGGCTGTTTACTCATTTTTTTCCCCCCTCTGTTGTAAGCTGTGTCCATAATGGACAAAATTTAGGCGCACAAACATAAACTAGGACAACATTATGATAATCTAAACTCAACACAAGGTCAATATTGCTTTAACTAAATCACGACAAATATTGTGTCATTTTTCTGAATCGTTGCAATTATTGTTGCCATTTGTGAGCAATAATGTTAATAAACTGTTTGGCTTGCTCTTCAATGAGCGAGTATTTGTAAGAAGGCTCCATATGCTCGAGCGGCACCGAAGGGACCCATATGAGCGTGCCGTCCAGCTTGTCCTCCACCAGCTTCCAGCCGCTGTCGGATGTGAAATAGAAGATGTGCTTGAATTCCGCTTCTCTCAATTCCTCCGACCAGCTGTTTAAAGCAGCAATCTTATCTTCTTCCCTCTTCTTGCTTTGGTAAGAAAAAGGGGGAAGCAATAGAGTTCTTCCTTTAAACTGCTTCTCAAGAAGCATGGTCAATAATTGAATGAACTCATATTGGGACGCCGCCTCTTTCATCTCTGCCCCAAAGGAGACCGGAGCAAGCGGCATGATGGCTGTATCTATGTATTCCTTCTGTTGCTTATAGCTCTCTACGTCTTTTCCATTCCAATTCATCACTTTCACCTCCTCTTTATCATAACATGCGGGCTTCTCTGTCGACTACCATCCTTTTCCGTACTTTCAAGTATTCCTCCAGTCTTTAAACGCTTCTCAATGTGTACACAAAGTAAACCCCCTTGCTCGGGCAAAGGGGTTATGTCAGTTTATTTAACTGCTCTGTTAACTCTAAAAACGCTTCCTTGTCTCCGCAATCGAGTGCCTTGTCTATTTTTTCAAGCAAGCGTTTTCTTTGAAACTGGTAAATACCTTCCTTCAAGAACTTCTCTGCAAGTGCTTTATCTTTTTCTGTAATCCGCAGATTTCGCGGCATGAAGGGGTTTTCCTCTAAGACGGCTGCATATTGATGAGAAACATTAGATGACTTGAACTTCAGCTCAATATAAATATCTTCCTCTTTGTTTAAGCGAATGTCATGGAAGGTTTTTTCGGCATCCGTTGTCATAACATTTTCCTTAAAGAAGCGGAACGGCGCATTATCCACACAATAGGTAGACATAATCATCCCGCGCGGGCAATATTGAGCCTCTTCCACAAAGTGAACCTTTTCCATAAGCTGGTCGTGGCTCATTAAGTAGTTTAAAATCCAAACCGATTCCCGTCTTTTCAACTGATAATGATTTAGAAACCAGCGAATAAAGTCTTTTTTCTCGTGAACAGATACAGGGGCAGCCATTTGTAATTCCCTCCTCTGTAAAGATAGATTTTATTTCCTCACTCTTGCAGACGTTCGACTAGCAGCATCCACTCTTCATTAGCAGGATCCTGCCTTAATAATTGCTGAAAAACCATTAAAGCTTCGGTGCGCTTTCCCTCTTCCATTAAGAAGAATCCATATTCTTCTAAAAAGGAACCGTTGTCTTTAAAGAAAGTATATGCTTCTTGATAAGCTAATAATGCCTCATTATACTTCTCTAATTCATTGCTGGCTTTCGCTTCGTCCCAAAGGAATTGCGGGTCCGCTTCTCCGTCCTTTCTCAACATAGAAGTGATCTCAAGTACGTCTTCGTACCTCTCCTGCTGAAGAAGAAGCTTGTTAAGTGTCAGTCCGGCTTCCGCAAATTCGGGATCTAAGGCCAGTGCTGTGCGCAAGTATTGTTCAGCCTCTTCCTCTCTGCTAAGCTTTAGACTCAGCTTACCAGCAGTCAAATACAGCTCTTTCTGGAATTCATCCTGACGAATCCCTTCTTTAGCTGCTTCGAGACTCTTTTCAAGCTCCTCTTCATGCTCGTACGCTCTTGCTAAATACAGATAGATAGAATGATAATCTGGATCCATTTCCTTAAGTTCATTGAATTTAGCAATGGCTGTCTGGTAAAAGCCTGCTTGGTAAGCAGTAAATGCATAACCAAACAGCGTATTAATCTCTAGATGATCATCCATTGCCTTTTCATAGTACTCCAAGCTCTCCTCAAATGCACCGCCTGCACTTAATGATTCTGCCAGTCTTTGATAGATAGAGATACCAGCTATTTCTTGAGTCCCTCCTGAGAGCAGCCCTTTATAGAAACGAACCGCTTCTAGAAAACGGCCTTGCTCTAAGTAGAGCTCCGCAAGCGCAAATTGGACAACTGGCTCGTCTGGCAAAAGCTCGTAGGCGGCTTGGATTTTCTGCTCACTCACCTCGTACAGCCCTTGCATTTGATATAAATCAGCAAGGAGCAGCAAGGCTCGAGGATAATATTCATCCGCTGGATCCAGCTTCTCTAAAAGAAGCACTGCCTCTTCCTCCCTATCCATATCAACGAGTACCTCGGCAAGAAGGATAAGAAGCTCTCCTTCCTCCGGATAAGCGGTCAGCAGCTGCTCATATAGCTGCCTTGCCTCATCTAGGAAGCCTAGGCTATATAACTGTTCCGCAAGCGAGAACTTCTCTTCATCACTTGAGAAAGAAAGAACTTTGTTGAAAAGAGAGAATGCTTTCTTATCCTCCCCCTTTTGTAAACTTTCAAGCATTTGCTGTGCGTAAGACATGTTTCATATCCTTTCTAAAAAACAGTTTACTAACATTGACATCATAGAGAAAGAAAAGCCTGACAGCAACTTTTTTTACTTATATCTTACCTAAATATATTCGCCAATGAAAGATGTTTTCCTTCTTATTGCTCAACAACCTGCTTTTGATAATAAAAAAAAGAGCTGATAATCAGCTCTTTTTCCCTTGAATCAACCGGTCCATATCCTCAAAGAAAGATGGATAAGAAACAGCAATGACTTCAGCGTTCTCTAGTACTACCGTTCCTTCTGCTACCAAAGAAGCAACCGCAAGCATCATACCGATTCGATGATCACCGTGTGAAGACACATGGCCGCCCGATAAGCCTTTCTTGCCATGGATGACCATTCCATCATCCGTCGCTTCGATCTCCGCTCCGAGCTTCTTCAGCTCACTGACAACTGTGTCAATTCGGTTTGTTTCTTTTACTTTAAGTTCCTCAGCATCCTTGATGACTGTTCTGCCTTCCGCTTGAGTAGCCAGCAGTGCAATGACCGGAATCTCATCAATCAGCTTCGGAATGAGATCTCCACCAATCTCTACACCTTTTAAGTTAGATGTTCGAATCGTGACTGTGCCGACTTCCTCTCCGGCTATTTGCGCTTCCTGGATCTCAATATCCGCGCCCATGTCTTTTAGAACATCAATAATGCCCGTTCTCGTTGGGTTTAATCCCACTTTTTCCAAAACGATTTCACTATCAGGAGAAATAGCACCTGCCACGAGGAAGAAAGCCGCAGAAGAGATATCCCCAGGCACATATATATCCGTTCCTTTAAACGTCTGCCCGCCGGGGATGATAATATCATTCCCGCGCCGGGTAACACTCCCCCCAAATTGTTCAATCATCTTCTCCGTATGATCGCGGGTCAGCTGCGGCTCGGTAATGATGGTTTCCCCTTCTGCCTGCAGCCCTGCAAAAATGACAGCGGACTTCACTTGGGCACTCGCCACTGGAAGCTCATAGTGAATAGGCCGCAGCTTCGTTCCGTTGATAGCAAGAGGAGTGAACCGACCCTCACTTCTCCCGTTGATTCTTGCCCCCATTTGAGAGAGCGGCACAGTAACACGATCCATTGGTCGTTCGGCAATAGAAGCGTCTCCTACTAATACCGTATGGAACGGACAGCCGGCTAGTATTCCTAATAACAGTCTGGTCGTGGTACCGGAATTTCCTGTATCAAGTACCTCTTTGGGCTCCTCTAAACCTTTCCAGCCCTTGCCGTGTACGATAATTTCCTCTTCCGTTTCTTCAATTTCCACACCCAGCTTGCGGAAACAATCAATTGTACTTAGACAATCCTCTCCCTTTAAAAAATGCCGAATTGTTGTTTTGCCATCAGCTAACGCACCAAACATAATGGAACGGTGGGAAATAGATTTGTCTCCAGGTACTTCTAAATGCCCTTGAAGCGTTGAATCAGTTAATTTTATTTCCATTTCCTTCATACAGACCACCCTTTAGGCTAAAAATAAATCAAAATTGGTGTGTTTCTCAATACATGTCTTCGCTCTCGCCCGGTCTCTTTCGTTCTGAAAGCTAATGACGAGTACACCGTACACATCTTCTCTTGTTTCCATGATTCGTATATTCGTAATACTAATTCGTTCCTCTGCTAAATAGGCCGTTATTTCAGAAACAACGCCCGGATAGTCAGGCACATCCACATACAGATCATAAAAAGCGGGAATGGCTCCTTGCGCTTTAACCGGAAGCTCATCTCTAAAAGTCTTTGCTTCCTTGAAATAGTCGAACAGCAAGGTGTCGTTCTCCTCTTCAATGAGTTGGATCACACTCTCCATCTCTTCTTTCCACTCATTCAGTAAAGCAAGCAATGTTTCTCTATTATGTAAGGAAATATCCTTCCACATTTCAGGGTTGGAGGAAGCAATTCTCGTTATATCCCTAAACCCCCCCGCAGCTAAACGGGAAATTAACGGATGGCTGCGGTCATGCCGGCTCGCCTGACGAACAAGCGAGGCAGCAATAATATGCGGGAAGTGGCTGACCACACCTGTGAAATGGTCATGATCAGCCGCGGATAGCTCGATGATCTTTGCCTTCGTTCCCTCCAGCCACTTTTTAAGTATCGCTACATACTTCTCCTCTGTGTGCTCACTAGGTGTGAGCAGGTAAAAAGCATTCTCAAATAAATGCTCCTTTGCTGCAGCAATTCCACTTTTATGAGAACCTGCCATTGGATGACCGCCAATGAATGCTATCCTCCGCTCCAGCAACACTTCTGCGCAATCCATGATTTTTTTCTTTGTGCTGCCAGTATCTGTAATGATCACTTCTTCTTTAAGTGGGAGCTGAGCAAGCTGATGAATCATTTCTTCCGTTTGTACGACCGGAACTGCCAAAATGATAAGGTCAGCCTGCTCGGCTCCTTCAGAAAAAGACGGCACACTTTGGTCAATTATATTTAGTGCTTCTGCCAGACCGGCTTCTTTTTCACGAATGTCGTATCCAATAACTGTTGCTCCCGGATGGGCCTTTTTAATTGTTTTTGCCAGCGATCCGCCAATCAGGCCGAGGCCGGCAACAAATACAGTTCCTCTCATACTAGAAACACCTACTGTCTAATCGCCTTTTCTACTAAAAACTGCTTCATCGCCTGGATGACTCCCTCATTCTGTTCCTTTGACCCAACCGTTACCCGGACAGCGCCTGGGCACCCAAGGGCATTTCCCGAACGGATAATGTAGCCATTTTTCATTAAATACTCAAATACTTCATCGCTGTCACAAGGGAAATAGATGAGTACAAAGTTTCCTTGAGACGGGTAGTAATTGAGGTTCTCTTCTTTACAGAATTGGTAGAACTGCTCACGGCCCTTTTCGTTTTCCTCACGGCATGTATCTATAAATTCTTGGTCAGCCAGAGCAGCTAAGGCAGCACCAGACCCAAGCGTATTTACATTGAAGGGTTCACGAACAGGGTCGAGCATGCGAATGAGTTCTTCAGATCCAAAACCATACCCGACACGGAAGCTTGCCAGCCCGTAAATTTTTGAGAAAGTTCTTAATGCAAGCACGTTCTTATATTGCTCAACAATTTTAACTGAGTCATAGTAATCATCCGCTGTCACATACTCATAGTAGGCTTCATCAAGGACCACAAGCACATCCTCTGGGACTTTATCTAAAAACGCTGTTAGTTCATCGTTAGAAATATAGATGCCAGTAGGGTTATTCGGACTGCAAAGCCAAACAACAGCTGTGTTTTCATCTATCTGCCTAAGCATGCCATCCAGATCATGCGCCCCATCTATAAGTGGTATTTCGCGAATTTCCGCTCCTTCCACTCTCGCGTTGTGGCGATATTGCGGAAAAGTCGGAGCAGCCATTACTGTGTTCTTTCCTGGCTCTAGCAGGGCTCTTGAAATCATAAGAATAAGCTCATCCGAACCGTTTCCAAAAATAAGCTGCTTTTCTTTCACTCCGATGGTCTCGCTTAAAGCAAGGCGAAGCTCAGTTGTATATCCATCTGGGTAAATAGCAAAAGAAGCATCATAAGAACGAACCCACTCCTTCGCTTGATTGGACGGACCGAAAGGATTTTCATTGGAAGCCAGCTTAACAACCTTCTCTAGTCCATATGCTTTTTTGACCTCTTCGATTGAACGGCCCGGCTGATAGGCTTTTAAGCCGTTAATCTGTTGTTTCCATTTCATTCTCATCACAATCCCTTCACTTTTTTGCTTAGTTGACTGCAGGATCTTTTTCCTGCTTTAAGTCTGGACGCAGCTTTACAGCTTCCTCTAAATATACATGCTGGATGTCCTGCTGTGCTGTCTCTGTATTCACATGGACCATTACTCGAATGCATTTCTTCAGGCTTCCTGGCACAGGCACCTCATTCATGCACATAATCGGCACATAGTCCCAGTTCCCCTCAATTCTTCTTAAAGCTTTCGCTGGAAAGACTGCATTAATATCTTCTGTTACAGATACAAAGATGGAACAAACATCTTCAGGCTGCACCTTGTTCTGGCTAAAAACTTCTTTAAACAGCCTTTCAGCTGCATCAAGCATCTCTTTTTCTGTATTTTCCTTTACTGTAATAGCTCCTCGAATCCCCCGCATCATACGGCAGCCTCCTCCCTCATAAATTGATCTGCTTTCTGAAGCTCTTCACGGCTTGTTTCAACAATCACCGGCCGTCCTACTTCTTTTAATAGGACAAAACGGATTTTTTCGCCAACTGCTTTTTTATCCCTGGCCATTAGCTGATACAGCTCTTCGAAATCTAGTGACTGATTTAAATGGAGCGGATAGCCAAGCTGAAGAAGCCAGTTCATAAAGCGCTTCAAGTCAAACCGGAGTCCTTCCTTCTGCTCGCTGATATAGAGAGCATATACCATACCGGCAGCTACAGCTTCCCCGTGTGTAATATTGCCATAGCCCAGCTTTGCCTCAATGGCATGACCATATGTATGGCCGAAATTTAAATAAGCACGGATGCCCTGTTCCTTGACATCCTCTTTCACAATTTTTCCTTTAATTTGGATACCCTTTTCTAAGCAATAGGCAAGAAACTCTTCAGAGAGGTCCTGAAAGCCTGCTACCTTTTCCATAAGCTCCTCTAAAAATGCCGGATCAGCAATAAGGGAATGTTTAATTACTTCAGCAAAACCAGAGCGGACTTCCTGCTCGGGCAAGGACCGCAGGAAGCGTGTATCATAGACAACCGCTCTTGGCTGATGAAAGTGACCAATCATATTTTTCCCAAGCGGATGGTTAATCGCGGTTTTTCCACCTACCGCGCTGTCGTGAGCTAAAATCGTCGTTGGGATCTGAATAAATGAAATTCCCCGCATATAGCTCGCTGCTACATAGCCCGCTAAATCCCCAGCCGCTCCTCCGCCGAAAGCTAAAATGCATGACTTGCGGTCAAGGCCTTTCTCCAGCGCAAAGGTAAGGCAGCGTTCAAAGGAAGCAAAAGACTTAGCTGACTCTCCTTGCGGCACAGTCAGCCATTCAAACGGCAGCTGATCTGGAAGAGCTTGTTTAAGTGTTTCGCCATGGAGCGAGGAAACAAACTCATCTGCGATGACAAGTAGCTTCGTCGTTGTCTGTAAAGCCCCCTCAAACAATTCCTTCAGCTTACCTAACGCTCCCTCTCCAACATATACTGGATAAGACTGATCTGGTGTTTCAATCAGCAGCTCTCTCATTATTAAAACTCCTTCGCATAGCGGCGGAACTCTTCTACCGAGGCCACTAACGCATCCATACGGTCACTGTAGAATTGGTCAACAATTGCAGATGCAAGCTCCCAGGCTACAACCGCTTCTGCAACTACCGCTGCTGCTGGCACCGCACAGCTGTCGGAACGCTCAATGCTTGCCGTAAATGGTTCCTTCGTATCAATATCTACACTCTCAAGCGGCTTGTAAAGCGTCGGAATCGGCTTCATGACACCTCGTACAACGACCGGCATTCCATTTGTCATGCCGCCTTCAAACCCGCCAAGACGGTTCGTTTTGCGGTAATACCCTTGCGCTTCGTTCCAAGCAATCTCGTCGTGCACTTCGCTGCCGAAGCGCTCAGCTGCCTCAAATCCTATACCAAATTCGACTCCTTTGAAGGCATTAATGCTTACAATCGCAGCCGCCAGCTTCGCATCAAGCTTACGATCCCATTGAACATAGCTTCCTACACCAGCCGGCATCCCTTCAGCAATCACTTCTACAATTCCACCGATCGAGTCACCATTCGCTTTTGCATCATCAATCGCCTGCATCATCTTCTTCTCAGCTTCTTCATCCAGACAGCGGACAGGAGACGCTTCACTTCGCTCACGAAGCTCTTCCAAGCTCTCAAAGGATACTTTATCTGCCTTTACACCCCCAATTTCCAATACATGAGCAGCTACTTCTATGCCTAACAGTGCTAGAAGCTTTTTCGCTACTGCACCAGCAGCAACACGAACAGTCGTTTCACGGGCGGAAGAACGTTCAAGAACATTTCTCATGTCCCGGTGCCCATACTTCAGTCCGCCATTTAAATCAGCGTGCCCCGGTCGAGGACGGGTAATTTGGCGCTTTACTTCCTCTGCAGCCGATTCATCAATCGGTTCACTTCCCATAATTTTCGTCCAGTGCTTCCAGTCGTTATTCTCTACCACGAGAGCAACAGGTGATCCAAGCGTATAGCCATGGCGGATTCCGCTTTTGATCTGTGCCTGATCCTTCTCAATTTGCATTCTTCTGCCCCGGCCATGGCCTTTTTGTCTGCGGCCCAGCTGTTCATTTATATCTTCCGCTGTCAATGGCATGCCAGCCGGAAGCCCTTCAATAATAGTAGTTAATTGTGGTCCATGTGACTCTCCTGCAGTTAAATATCTCATTTCACTTTCTCCCTTCAACTCGTTAAAGCGGTTATGTATTACTATAACATAATTTTTTGTATCTGTTATAAACGACAGATATATTTTCGAGAATTTTACCACAATTAGTGGTTTATTTGTCGTAATTCTTTACATTTTTCTAAATATTAATGTTAGGCGGGTCCATGCAGGCATATATATCTGGCCTTTCGCCTAGTTGTTTTTCCAACAAGGAGGTGTATTACTGTTCTATCTTTCGGTAGAAAAATGTATCCTCCGTTTCAAAGCCGTATTGCTTCGGGTTAAAAATTTGTTCGGTGCTGCCAACAAAGAGAACGCCGCCTGGTTTTAATGCTGCATTGAATTTCTGATAAAGCGTATCCTTTGCCTCCTCCGTAAAGTAAATCATCACGTTTCGGCAAATAATTAAATCAACATTTGTATCAAACGGCTCAGCAAGCAAATCAAGCTTTTTGAAGATGATCGTTCGTTTCAGCTTCTCATTTACCGTATAAAACTCTCCTTCTTTCGTAAAAAAACGCTGCCTCTCCAGCGTGGGAACCTCAGCTACAGAGCGTTCTGAATAGACGCCTCGTTTCGCTTTTTGAAGTGCATTTTCATCCAGATCAGTAGCTAATATAGAAAGGCCTGTTAAAGGGATATAGCGAGAAAGCATCATAGCCACCGTGTACGGCTCTTCTCCCGTGGAACAGCCGGCACTCCATACCTTCAGCTTCTTATTAGAAGCTAGCAGACGAGGTAAAATCCTCTTTTCTAACACCTTCCACCTTCCAGGGTTTCGATAAAATTCAGATACGTTAATTGTCATTCTATCTAAGAACTCATTTAAGAGGTTCATGTCTTCATTAAGGAGGTGAAAGTATTCAGCGAATGACTGACATCCCTTTTTTTCGTACAAAGATGTTAAGCGCCTTTTCATTTGCGCTTCTTTATATTGACTTAAGTCAATGCCTGTCTTTCTTTTTATATTTGCAATAAATTGCTCGTAATCATTCATTGTCTTCCCTCTTTTCTCTTCGCTGCTGCCAAGCAATATCACAACATTCTGTCTCCTCATTATATCGAAATTACAGGGAAGAGACAGGGAATTTTACAAAAAATAAAACCGCTGCCATCTGGCAGCGGTTTTTTTAGCGGTATTAGTAAATCCACTCGTTAATTTGCTTGCTGTACGAAGTTAATTCTTCTTCTTTAAAGAAAATGCCAATTTCTCTTTCTGCACTTTCAGGAGAGTCAGATCCGTGGATAATGTTCTTGCCGACTGTTACACCGTAATCTCCGCGAATAGTTCCCGGTGCTGCATCTTTCGGATTTGTTGAACCCATCATTTGACGAGCTGTCGCGATCACATTCTCGCCTTCCCAAACCATAGCAAAAACCGGACCAGAAGTAATAAAGTCCACTAATTCACCGAAGAATGGGCGCTCTTTATGCTCACCGTAATGCTCTTCAGCTGTTTCTTTAGATACGCTCATTAATTTAGCGCCTACTAATTGGAATCCTTTCTTCTCAAAACGAGCAACGATTTCACCAATTAATCCTCTTTGTACGCCATCAGGCTTAACCATTAAATATGTTCTTTCCATTGTTTTCACTCCTATAATATGTAATTTTTACAGCAATTCCTCAAAATACTATCATTGATTCCATGGTTTGACAATATTTCTGCTGAAAAACCCTAATATTTTCGTTTGCCGACAAATTTAGCAATATCACGCAGGGATTTCTTCGTTCGGTTGGACGGCAGTTCATCCAGTATAACGAGTGCCTTGCGTAAATAACGCTGACTTAATGCACGAGAACGATCCAGTACGTCGCTTCGCTTCATTTGATGAATAATCTCAGCCATTTCCTGTTTTGTTGTATGTTCGCCTACCTGCATGATTTGCTCTCTTAAACGCTCATCCTCAAGCGCATATAAAGCCGGAAGCGTTACATTCCCCTGCAAAAGGTCACTTCCTGCCGGCTTGCCAAGCTCTTTTTCCGTGGCCGTGAAATCAAGAATATCATCTGTGATTTGAAAGGCCATGCCGACATTGTAACCGAACTGATAAAACTTTTGGTGAAGGCCATCCGGTACGTCCGCGGCAAGAGCACCAAGCTGGCAGCTGGCAGCCATCAGTATGGCTGTCTTGCGTTTAATACGGCGCAAGTAATCTCTTAAATTTTGACTGTATTGATACTTATCTTTAATTTGATTGATTTCTCCTATGCATAGCTCGACCATTGTATTCGAAAGGATGCGGTGAGCTTCCGCATTTTCAATATCAGTCATATATTCCAATGCCCTGGCAAAGATGTAATCACCCGTGTACATCGCCATTCGGTTATCCCACTCTGCTTTTACAGTCGGCTGGCCGCGGCGAAGCTTCGCATTGTCAATGACATCGTCATGTACGAGAGAAGCCATGTGAATTAGCTCGAGGGCTACCGCTACGTTCTTTACACGCTCAATTCTATAATCGCCAAACTTCGCGGCAAGTAAAACAAAAACTGGCCGAATTCTCTTACCGCCTGCCTGCAGCAAATGCAAGGATGCATCACGCAGTGACGGGGAAGAAGAGGATATGGCCTGTTCTAATTCTCTCTCAATGTATTCGATGTCTGCTTTTAAAAAAGAATACAGCATAGTTACTTTCATGTTTTCCACCCAGCTTATTTACTTTTGTTTGAAACCAATATGGGTTGCTGCCACGCCGCCTGTGTGAGACATATAGCTGACATTGATGAAACCAACTTGTTCAAACATACTTTTCAGTTCCTTCATCCCTGGAAAGTCACGTGCCGATTCTTGCAGCCAGGAATATTCTTTATAGCTCTTTGCAAACACTTTGCCAAACATAGGCATTAAATAGCGAAAGTAAAGAAAATAAAGCTGCCGGAAACCGAGCATCGTTGGTTGAGAAGTCTCCAGGCAAACCGCCATGCCTCCCGGTTTTAAGACTCGATTCATTTCCTTTAGTACTTGTATATAATCAGGCACATTACGAAGCCCGAAGCCAATCGTTACATAGTCAAACGTTCCATCTTCAAACGGAAGCTCCATAGCATTGCCCTGAATCATTTGCACATGCTCTAAGCCTGCTTCCTTTATTTTCTCCTTGCCGACATTCAGCATATTCTGGCTAAAATCGAGTCCTATTACTTTTCCGCTCGGTCCAGTCGCTTCGGCAAGAGCGATCGTCCAGTCACCTGTTCCGCAGCAGACATCAAGAGCTGCCGCTCCTTCCTGGACATTCATCGCCTTCATCGTCTGCTTCCGCCACCGCTTATGCTGCTGAAAGCTGATTAAAGAATTCATCTGGTCGTAGTTAGAGGAGATCTTTTCAAATACACGATGAACTTTTTCTTCTTTTGATTGTGTCATTCTTTAACCCTCTTCCGGATATGTTTTGTTTCGAAATGTTTCATTATACAGAAGACTGCAGAGCTCCCGTACAGACCCTGCCACCGAGCGATCATGCAGAGCCTGCTCCACCTCCGCCTTGGCATGGTTAATATACTGATCGCAAATAGAAATCATTTCATGCTGTCCATCTACAGACAGGCTCGGATTATTGCCCCAAGCTTCCAGGCTATCGACCGCTTCTGCCAGAACGGATTTCTCACCTGTCACAAAAAGGTGCTTTTCCTCTATGAGACGCTTTGCAGACAAAACATGAGAAACAACCGGAAAGAAAGATTGAAGATCAAATACGGAGTAAAACTGTTTTATAATTTCTGTCTCAATCTTATACACGCTCTCCATAATAGAAGATACAGAATCGTGCTCCTGGTGATAAAGGGCAATTTTGCTCTCGTTGATGCTTTTGACAGCAGCCGACAACGAACGGATCATGTCAATGTTCCCTGTCTCAGCCAATGTTCGGTAATATAATCCACTAAAGTAATCTCCCGCTAGAACCGTGAGCTGCTGGTCTTTTGCAATGTAATCTGATGAAGCTATGACTCTTTCATGGGTATCAAGGGCAATTTGAATTAATGCGGCTGATACAATACAAATCTGTATGTCGTCTGAAAGCAACTGTTCGGCTGTGAAAGGCATCATTAAGATAAGCAGGCGGGATTCTTCTATTTCTGGTTTCTCGATATATTTATGCAAATAAGGATACGACAGTTTTTGACGCACTTTTTGTTCAAGCATCTCTTTTTGTTTTAGCCATTCATTCATTTCTTATACCCCTTAATCCCATACTTTTCACTTCGACCTTTTTCTATGTAAATAGGCTCTACCACGTTGAAACATAAAACAAAAATATTATATCACATAAATATCAGAAATACGAACGGGTTATACACCCGCTCAGCCCTTGTCAAAGCAGATAAAAGGCTGTCCCCTTAAATGACAGGCGCTCGGCTTTTACCTGGGGACAGCCTCTCTTTCATTACGTTTTATGACTCTTTGCCACTCTCGGTCTCGCCGAAGCTCGTAATAATTTGGGCGCGGCCCCGCACTTTCATAGCAGAAGTGTGCTCGGTAAACTGAGCAATCATCACTTCACCTTTATCAAGCTTCTCGGAATGGTGAAAGCGAGTGTCTGTTCCTCTCGTTAATCCGATCACATTCACCCCATCTTCCATTGCCCGAATCATAATAAAATCGCTTTGATTCTCCTTCATTCGCTCCATACGCCTCCTACTATTAACCTTTGATTAAACTTAACAGCTCTGACCGTGAATGCACATCATTGGCAAACTTTCCGCGTGCAGCTGTCGTTACAGTTTTGGAGCCAGGTTTTTTCACGCCACGCATAGCCATGCACATATGTTCAGCCTCCACAACGACCATTACTCCATGCGGCTGGAGCTTTTCCATGATGGCATTCGCTACTTCTGCTGTGATACGCTCTTGAAGCTGCGGACGCCTAGCAACCGCTTCAACCGCTCGCGCCAGCTTGCTGAGACCAGTCACCTTTCCATTCTTAGGAAGGTACGCTACATGAGCATGTCCGAAAAACGGAACAAGATGGTGTTCGCACATTGAATAAAAAGGAATATCCTTCACTAGCACCAGTTCTTCATAATCTTCACCAAAAATGGTTTCGAAATATTCTTTAGGGTCTGTATTTAAACCGGAGAAAACCTCTTCGTACATCTTTGCCACCCGCTTAGGCGTATCTAACAAACCTTCACGGTTGGGATCCTCTCCGACTGCTTCTAGAATCATGCGGACAGCTTCCTCTATTTGAGCACGATTTACTTCAGTCATACTCTCCAATCCTCTCTATCAAATCATAAAATAAAAATGCACTCATTAAATAGTAGCATAACTGCCAAAAAAGCGAAAGCATCCGCCCCGCCTGTGCATTGTCCGTCCTTGCTTCAAACAAAAAGAGAGACCAAAATGGTCCCTCCTGCAGCCCCAAAAGGCTATGTAATCATTTTACTGCATCTTTCAATTGTTTGCCAGGTTTGAATGCAGGCACTTTGCTTGCTGCAATCTCAATTTCCTGCCCCGTTTGAGGATTCCGCCCTTTACGTGCAGAACGCTCGCGCACTTCAAAGTTACCGAAACCAATCAGTTGAACTTTGTCGCCGCTTGCTAAAGTGTTTTGGATGGCATCAAAAACGGCTTCGACCGCTTTAGTCGCATCTTTTTTAGACAATTCCGCTGCTTCTGCAACTTGATTAATTAATTCAGTTTTATTCATGCCATTCACCTCCTCCCAAAGGGGGTTTCAACATCCAACTTCATTATTGACAGTCGTCTGCCACTTTCCCGATTTTTATACATAAAAACGGAAAAAAGCTGTTAAATCAATGTTTTCATACATTAATTCTGTTAAAAGAGTATCACATAAGATATGGCATATCAAGCAGAATCCTTTAAGAATTGGTATTCTTTCTGGGTTTCGGACAAAAAATAGAAATTCAGCGACCATCCGTTTCCAAAGCATACAAAAAAGACTCCCTATAAGGAAGAGAGCCTGTAAGATACAGTCTATAATATGATAGCAATCATCCCGCCTGAACCTTCATTTATAATGCGTTCTAAAGTTTCTTTTAATTTATATCTGGCATTTTCAGGCATGAGGGAGAGCTTTCCTTGAATACCTTCCCGAACAATAGAGCTTAAGTTCCGGCCAAATATATCGGAATTCCAAATAGACAGCGGATCGTCTTCGAAATCCTGCATTAAATAGCGGACAAGCTCCTCACTTTGCTTCTCTGTACCTATAATCGGAGCAAATTCCGATTCTACGTCTACTTTGATCATATGGATCGAAGGAGCAACCGCTTTTAAACGAACACCAAAGCGAGATCCTTGCCGGATAATCTCTGGCTCATCGAGACTCATGTCCGCAAGTGAAGGAGCGGCAACACCATACCCTGTCTGCTTTACCATGCGAAGGGCGTCAGCTACCTGGTCATATTCTGACTTAGCATTGGCAAACTCCTGCATAAGTTCAAGCAAGTGGTCCTTCCCTCGTATTTCTACCCCAACCACTTCCTGCAATACTTGATCGTATAACTCATCAGGTGCATGAAGGTCGATTTCTGCTACCCCCTGCCCCATATCCATGCCGGCCAGTCCAGCTCCTTCAATAAATTCATATTCCCCAAACTGTCCGACCACACGATCCACGTCCCGCAACCGCTTAATATCCTGGACAGTATCCTTAATAGCCTCCTGGTAATGGCCCCGGAGCCAATGGTTTTCCTTTAACACCATAACCCAGCCTGGCAGGTTAACATTAACTTCATGTACCGGGAATTCAAACAAAGCTTCCCTCAGTACATTCATCACATCGATTTCTCGCATGCTTTCTACCGACATAGCGACAACCGGGATATCATACTTCTCGGCCAGACTGCTGCGAAGTTCCTCTGTTTCAGCATGATGAGGACGGGCAGAGTTAACGATCATGATGAAAGGTTTGCCGACTTCTTTTAATTCCTCTACCAATCTTTCTTCCGCTTCTAAATAGTTGTTTCGCGGCAGCTCTCCTACCGTACCGTCTGTAGTAATCAGCACGCCGATCGTTGAATGCTCCTGAATAACCTTTCGTGTACCAATTTCAGCCGCCTCATGAAAAGGGATCGGCTCCTCAAACCATGGCGTGTGAATCATTCTCGGGCCATTTTCATCTTCGTATCCTTTTGCCCCCGGTATGACGTAGCCAACGCAATCGACAAGCCGGACGTTGACTGACAGACCTTCATCTACATTGATTGAAATAGCCTGATTAGGAACAAACTTCGGTTCTGTTGTCATAATTTGCTTGCCTGCAGCACTCTGCGGCAGCTCATCCAGCGCCCTGGCCTTCTCTGCTTCATTATCTATATTTGGAAGAACGAGCAGTTCCATAAATTTTTTAATAAATGTAGACTTCCCTGTACGGACCGCTCCAACCACTCCTAAGTAAATATCTCCTCCTGTCCGTTCAGCTATATCTTTAAAAATATCTGCTTTTTCCAATTGATTCCCTCCCAACTTTATTGAGTGCTTTTTTGATAGCGGCGTTCTCTACAATAAATTGTATGATGTTGTCCTGTGCTTATATGACTGAAAATATTTCTCTAAAAAATAATAGAACCCTCAACCTAAGGTTGAGGGTTCTATATTTATAAGCTTCCATTATTTGGCCATAAACACTGGCTCGTTTTGGTCATTAACGGTATAGGGAAATGAAAAAGCAGGAGCAAACGGCGAATCTTCCATCAGGATTGACCGGATGTCTTCTCCTTTTTTCATTGTTTTCCCGGATTCCCGGAGAGCCGTGTATAAGTCACTGCGATAATCTACATATATATTGCCATCACCAGAGATGACGAGCGGCAGGTTGTTATTCGTATAAGGACTGACGACATACGGCTCCTCTTCATATCCAATTTTGCTGTAATCTAATGTATATACATTATCAGCAATGTCTTCTTTAAAAGGCGGATAGCCTTGTGAGCGAATACGGATCTGGATGCTTCTAATTTGTTCAGCCATCCGTAAATCAATCAGCTTTACAGTCGGATCCTCTTCGACATTAATGAGTGTATATTGAAAAATCCCGCCTGACTCATAAGCATTCCCTGGAGGCTCAGCCATAAAGGCTGGTACAAGTTTGTTAAAATCAATTGGGTATTTCTGATACATTGGTGTGTCTTCTTCTTTTGTTTTAATTGGCAGAAGGCCGCCGTTTTGCTCTCTAAATTGATCTACAGCTGTTTGGACAGCCTGGAGCTGATCCTCATATGGAACTTGGTTCTTTGCCAGCTCTTCTTCCGGGAACATACAGCCGCTCATCAGAGAAGCAAGAAGAACACCTGCCAGCACGACCGTTAATTTTCTCATTCGTCCACTCTCCTTCTCCCTTTATGAGGGACCACTAAATACAATGTACACCATGATTAACCCGCCTGTGATCATACACACATAGGCAAACAGTGCGGAAATAAATTTCAAAAAGGCATTCTTGAGCTTGTACCTGCTCAAATAAATAGTAACCGCAGATATAACCATAAGACCCATCCCTATAAAAGAGATCCACATGTTGAGCATGGCTAATGACATCCTCCACTGCCCCTTTCCTTGTGTTTATGTACTTTATTTTCTATCTTTATTGTACGTCCGCTCTTTGTCACGCAAGCGGTTTCTTCTTTACCGACATGATTATAACATATTCATCCCGCGAGTGAACGAGCCAGCTGCACAAAAAACCGAAACAGCGCGGGCTGTTCCGGTTAAAAAGCTGCCTTTCTGCCGAGACCAAGGCCTCGTTTTCTCCTATTTCAGGATTTAGTTGTTCTCCTTCGTGAAGTCAACCAAGTCTTCCATTTCATGTGTTTTCACCCGTGCCATCAGCTCGTCTACTGCTTCCTTCGGGTGCTGCCCTTCAAACAATACACGGTACAGCGCTTTTGTGATTGGCATCTTTACCCCGTATTTCTCAGACAGCTGATAAGCTGCCCGCGTCGTTCTTACGCCTTCGACAACCATGCCCATGTTGTCCAGCACTTCTTCAAGCTTATAGCCTTTTCCGAGCATGTTGCCTGCACGCCAGTTACGAGAATGAACACTTGTACAAGTAACAATCAAGTCGCCAATCCCTGTTAATCCCGAGAAGGTTAACGGGTTTGCCCCCATCTTAGCTCCTAAGCGGGCGATCTCAGCCAGCCCTCGCGTAATCAGAGCCGCTTTCGCATTATCCCCATATTCGAGTCCGTCTGAGATACCGGCAGCAAGTGCAATGATATTCTTTAACGCCCCTCCAATTTCTACACCTACGACGTCCTCATTGGTATAAACACGGAAGTTCTGATTCATAAAGAGATCCTGCACTCTCTCAGCCGCCTGCATATTTTCAGCAGCTGCTGTTACCGTCGTCGGTTGACGCAAACTCACTTCTTCGGCATGGCTCGGTCCCGAAAGGACAACAATATCCCGGCAAAGCTCTTCCGGCAGTTCGTCGGTAATGACTTCCGAAACCCGCAAGTGAGTATCAGGCTCAATTCCTTTACTTACATGCACAACCATGAAGGAATCTGTTTTTACTTCTTTTACTTGCTGCAGCACTTCGCGTACCGCTTTTGTTGGAACAGCAAGCACGACAATCTCAACCCCGACTAGCGCTTCCTCCAATAAATGATAGCCAAAAATATTCTCAGGAAGCATAACATCAGGCAGGTAGCGCTTATTCGTATGCTGTTCATTCAGCTCCGTTACCTGCTCCCTGTTATGTGACCATAGACGAACCTCATGGCCATTGTCAGCCAACACAATTGCTAAAGCAGTTCCCCAGCTGCCCGCGCCAAGTACTGCTACTCTCTCTTTCTTATTCATTGCCATTCACCAGCTTTTCTTTATTTTCTCGCACGCGCAATAATTTTAAGAGGTGTTCCTTCAAAACCGAAGGCCTCACGTATTCGGTTCTCTAAGAAACGCTCATAAGAAAAATGCATTAGCTCCGGCTCATTGACAAACACCACAAATGTCGGCGGTTTGACCGCCACTTGTGTTGCATAATAAATTCGCAAGCGTTTCCCTTTATCAGAAGGGGCTGGATTCATTGCGACCGCATCCATGATGACATCATTCAATACGCTTGATTGCACGCGCATTGCATGGTTATCACTCACTTGATTAATGACTGGCAGCAATGTATGCACACGCTTCTTTGTTTTCGCAGAAAGATAAACAATCGGCGCATAATCAAGAAAAGCAAAATGACTGCGGATATTCTCTTCAAACGATTTCATCGTTTTATCATCTTTTTCAATGGCATCCCACTTATTGACCACAATGATAATGGCACGGCCTGCTTCGTGAGCATACCCGGCAATATGCTTATCTTGTTCTCGAATACCTTCTTCCGCATTCAGGACGACCAGTACCACATCCGAGCGCTCAATCGCTCTCAGAGCTCGAAGCACGCTATATTTCTCTGTCGTCTCATATACTTTCCCTTTTTTACGCATCCCTGCTGTATCAATAATGACGTATTCCTGTCCTTCATAGGTGTAAGGCGAGTCAACCGCATCTCTCGTTGTGCCAGCGATATCACTAACGATAACCCGGTCTTCCCCTAAAAGTGCATTCACTAATGAAGACTTCCCGACATTCGGGCGGCCAATTAAAGAGAACTTGATGACATCTTCATCATATTCCTCCTCTTCCTGCTTCGGAAAATGCTCAACCACAGCATCGAGCATGTCACCAAGGCCAATGCCGTGAGCTCCCGATATAGGGAACGGTTCACCAAAACCTAAGGAGTAAAAGTCATAAATCTGGCTTCTCATTTCCGGGTTGTCCACTTTATTAACAGCTAACACAACCGGTTTTTTCGAACGGTATAATATTTTCGCTACCTCTTCATCGGCAGATGTGACTCCTTCGCGGCCACTGGCTAAAAAGATAATAACATCCGCCTCTTCAATCGCAAGCTCTGCCTGTTGGCGGATCTGCTCTAAAAAAGGCTCATCGCCGAGATCAATCCCGCCTGTATCAATTAAATTAAATTCGTTATTTAACCACTCGCCCGAGCTATAAATACGGTCCCTAGTCACTCCTGGAACATCTTCAACTATCGACACTCTTTCACCGACTATGCGGTTAAAGATTGTGGACTTTCCGACATTCGGGCGGCCAACGATGGCGACAACTGGTTTCACCATTAGGTTCATCCTTTCCATGCATTCATTCTATTTCATGTTGACAGTTCTCTATCCTTATAAATAAAACCCTTCTAACATAAGAAGGGCTTGTTGAACTTGTTTATTTTATCAATATTCCCTATACCAGGCAACTATAATCGCGCGGTGCTGCTAATCTGTACAAGGACGGAGAAAAGCAGGCAGCTTATTGAAAAGCCGGCCTGCTTTTACCCGTATGTGATATACAGCTCCGTATTAAGAAGAACCTGTCAAATGAAACGGGTCTACCCATTGAAAATGCAAGCGCGCTGCTCTTATTCGTCCCGCTTTAACCCTTTCAGCTGGTCGCCGATCATTTCACTGAGAGAAAAACCAGTGTTCTCTTCCGGCATGCTGTAGGATTCCTCTTCTTGCTGAGCCTGTTCATCAAATGGCTTCATTGTTAGAGAAAGACGTTTCTCTTCTTCGTTTACGTCAAGAACCTTCACTTTTACCTCTTGGCCTTCCTCTAATACTTCATGAGGTGTACCGATATGTCTGTTAGAAATTTGGGAAATGTGAACAAGTCCTTCTACACCAGGGAACACTTCTACAAAAGCCCCATAGGACACGAGGCGCTTTACTTTGCCTGTCAGCTCAGAGCCAACCGGTGCTTTGTCAGCGATATCTGTCCAAGGTCCAGGCAGCGTTTCCTTGATGGATAAAGAGATTCTTTCATTGTCGCGGTCGACAGAAAGAACTTTCACCTTTACTTCTTGCCCTTCCTCTAGCACATCAGATGGCTTTTCTACATGCTCATGAGAAAGCTGGGAAATGTGGACAAGTCCATCTACCCCGCCGATGTCAACAAAGGCACCGAAATCAGTTAAGCGCTGAACTTTCCCATCCAGAACATCTCCTGCTTCAATTTCGGATAGCACTTTTTGCTTTTGTTCTGACTTCTGCATATCGAGTACAGCTCTATGAGAAAGGATTAAGCGGTTCTTCTCCTGCTCAAGCTCTACAATTTTGAAGCTCATAGTCTTGCCTTTATAATCCTCGAAATCCTCTACATAGTGATCTTCCACTAATGAAGCTGGAATAAAGCCGCGAATGCCTAAATCAACCACTAAGCCGCCTTTCACTACTTCTTTCACTTCTGCTTCAAACACTTCACCGCTCTCAAAGCGTCGTTTCGCTTCCTCCCAAGCTGTTTCTGCATCTGCCTTACGCTTGGAAAGAACATAAAGGTCATCCTCTTCCTTTGTCACTTGAAGAACCAGCTGGTCTCCTTCATTAACAACGTCGCTCGCTTTCTCCACATGAAGGCTGGAAAGCTCACTGATCGGGATGATCCCATCCTTCTTGCTGCCCTCAATTTCCACTTGCACCTGCTTTTCTTCTACCTTTACTACGGTAGCATTCACCTTGTCGCCTACTTCATAGTTATTTACTTCTGCTTGGTTCATATCCTCTGTCATATGTACTCCTCCTTAATACAGAACTGCTTACATTTATTTGATAAAATATTCTTTCTATTAACTTCTAACAATTGCCGGCATTTGTCAAGCAAGAAGCGTTTAGCTATTCTCCTCTTTCAACCGGCGAATGTGAGACATAATAACCTCCGTCACCTCTTCTGCGCTTGCTTTTCTGCTGCGCAGCTCCTCCATATCAATCGGGGAACCATAAACAACCTTAAGCTTGCCGAACACCTTATAAGGGCCAACTATGGCGCATGGAACCACTTGCGCGTCCGTACGCAGCGCGAAGAACCCGGCGCCTGCCAAACCTTTTCCGATTTCTCCAGTTTTCGAGCGTGTGCCCTCAGGGAACAGACCTAGCACATGCCCTTCTTTCAATAACTTGAGACCTTTCCGAATGGCATCACGGTCACTCATCCCTCTTTTCACCGGGAAAGCATTGAGGTTACCAACCATTTTCCCGAAAATCGGGACTTTAAACAACTCTTCTTTCGCCATAAATGAAACCGGCCGCGGAGCCGTAATTCCAACTACTGGCGGATCAAGATTATCAATATGATTGCTGCAAAGAAGAACGCCTCCCTCTTTCGGAAAATGCTCTAGGCCACGCACTTCAATCCGATACAAAGGAGTTAAAATGGATTTCACAACCGATTTAGCAAACTGATAAAACGTTACCATGTCTTTTCCTTTTCCTCCACGATTGAAATAATGCGATCCACTACGTCCTGAATGGATAAATCAGTCGTATCCAGCTCAATGGCATCGTCCGCTTTTTTTAGCGGGGCAGCTTCCCTTTCGGTATCCATTTTGTCGCGAAGAATGATCTCTTCTTTAAGTTTCTCTATATTTGCTGGAATTCCTTTAGAAATATTTTCCGCATACCTTCTTTTTGCCCGCTCTTCCGCACTCGCTTTTAAAAAAATCTTTACTTCCGCGTTTGGAAGCACATGCGTGCCGATGTCGCGGCCATCCATAATTACTCCGCCGCCCTCGGCAAACTTCTGCTGACGCTTAACCATTTCCTTTCGAACCAATGCATGCTTAGCGACAATTGACACATGATTCGTCACTTTGTTGGTTCGTATCTCATTCGTTACTTCCTTGCCGTCAAGGTACACTCTTTGCCCATTTTCACCAGGCTTTAGACCGATGTCGGAATCACAGAGCAGTTCAAGCAGCTGCTGTTCATCCTCGAGATTCGCCCCTGCTTGCAATGCCTTATAAGTAAGTGCTCGGTACATCGCTCCTGTATCGATGTAAATATAGGATAGCTTCTCGGCTGCAATTTTTGCTACAGTACTCTTGCCTGCTGCTGCAGGTCCATCAATCGCAATTTGGATATTCCTTTTCATGGCTTCACCTTCTAAACAGTTTTTCTCCTTATTCTATCATACAGCAGGAGTATATTCTTCCAAAAAAAAGCCGCCGTTCGGCGGAAGCAATAAATACAGACTTTTCTTAATATGGCTTCCGCTGAATAGCAGCCTTTAGAATGAAGCTTAGACAACACGGTCATACAGCGGCTCTGACAGGCGCAGCCTCTCTACCTGCTCCTCTGTACCGTCATTAGCATTAATTAAAATGCGGTATGTCTCTTTCCCTAACGTTCCGAGAAACTCGTAACAAAGAACTTCCTCGTTTAGTTCATTCTTTACGACAGCCAAATTCTTCTCCTGAACCTGAACCCTTGGATTAATGCGCTTTTCTGCTTCTTCTTCCGTCAGAGAAGGTTTTGCCAGCTTTCTGTCATGGTGATTCCTCCAGTACTCATTCGCCACAATACCGAGGATCTGGCCGTTATCCAGAGCAACTTTTACTTTAACAGAATCCGGGTAAATAAAAACTGCATCCTTTTTACCTACAAACGTAAATACACCAACATTGTCATATTGAGTGCTTTCATGAAGAACGAGCCCTTCCATCTTCTGCTGCTTTAGGAACCCTGCTGCTTTGTTACCCGCTTCATTCAAGCTGATCTTCGCTTTTCCTACGTCTCTGTTATTCATGTAAGAGAGGATATGGCCGCCTTTTTTCGTTATGTCCACATTGCCGGCACCGTCTTTACTTTCCACATATACACTATAGAATGGGATATCCGAGCCTTTCCCGCTCTCTGTCACTTTAACTTCACCTACATGCTTCATTTGCGCATAGGCTTTTGCTTTTTGGACCGCCTGCTTTTCCGTAATGGCGGGCGCATTAATTTTCGCTAAATGATTCGTGTCCAGTTCACTATTATTCCCCGGCAGCATGCTCACATTTGACTCACTGAAGCCCTCGGACTTCTTTTCTACCGTTTTAAACCCATCAATGATAGTATTGTCCGTCCTTTCCTCTCCGGTAGCTAGTGCGAGCTCTACATCCATCCATCGCAAATTATTTTCTAGAGCCATGTGCTGGACTTTGCGCAGCTCGCTTTGAATATCTGCTGATTGTTCATGAAGCTTTTGAAGGTAATTGTACTCCTCATCTGTCAGCGGCTCTTTCTCCAAATCTCTAACAGCTGTTTTGTACGTAAATTGGCCAATGTTCCCGAGAAACTCCTCTGTTTTGTTGAAGGGAAGGAGAGTCAAGGGAAGCTGTCCGACCTCGCTTTGTGCCTGAGACGTCATACGCCATACATCTGCTAAAGCAGGGGAAAGAGACTCTCTCGAATTCATAGCAAGCGCGGCACCGATCTGATCATGAATCCGGTCAACATTAAACGTTAATTCATGAAAGGCACGCTGATAGTTGTTTTCGGCATTGATTAAGATGGCGTTTTTTTCTTTATGCTCCTGATAGCCCCAAAAGCCGACGCCGATAGCGGCCAGGGACAAAGCAGCAATGATAACCGTACGCAGCATGATGATCCTCCTTTCTTTATTTGCAGAAAATGTGTTTTCCTATTCTCTTGATTTGTGGCCTTGTCCATATCCATGGACTCGTCGCCGTATCCGGGTTAAAGTAATATAACGCCTCTCCTGTTGGATCCCAGCCGTTAATAGCATCGATGACAGCCTTCCTTGATGTTTCGTTCGGAGTAAGCCAAATTTGGCCGTCAGCAACGGCTGTAAAGGCTCTAGGCTCAAAAATTACACCTGCTACCGTATTCGGAAAGGTTTCGCTCTCCACTCTGTTTAAAATCACGGCAGCAACAGCAACCTGGCCTTCATACGGCTCTCCACGCGCTTCTCCGTGTACCGCGTTTGCCATTAGCTGAATGTCATTTTGCGAGAACCCTGGCGGAACGGCTGTAGCTGACGGTCCACCTGATTGGCCACCGCCTCCGCCCCCTCCGCCTCCTTGTGATCTGGCCGTATTTCTCTCGTACTTCGAAGCCCTTACTAATTTGTTTTTCGTATCCTCTCCAACAAGCCCATCAATAGGCATGCCGAAGGCCTCCTGGAAATTCCTTACTGCCCAATATGTACCCCAGCCGAATACGCCATCTACTTCTCCATTGTAGTAGCCAATATGCTGAAGCCTTGATTGCAGCTCGATAACATCCTCTCCGACCGCCCCGATTTGGATGACCTGTTCCGAAAAGGCCCCTGGCTTCTCTGGCAGAAAGGGCAGGCCAAATGAAACGAGACACACGATAAATACAGCTTTTACTGCTGCTTGCTTTGCTTTAGGATAAATATCCATCTTTTTACCCTCCATCTGATAAATGATGTGTACGGGTATTTTTTGCAAGAAGTATACTTTTATACAAAACTTCGTTAGACATGATTCTAATCAATAAAAAAGGAAGCCCTTTTTAGGAGCTTCCTTTGCGAATTATTTTATTGTAATACTGATCTGTCAGCTCGTGCGCTTGTTTCACTTTTTTTAGAGCGAGCCACCAAAGAAGCAGCATGAACGGAATAATATAATAAATCCATGCCTTTTCTATAAATAAAATATAGTCGTACAGCCCGTGAAACAAGAAAGGAAGTGTGAGGGAGAGCCACAGCCACCTGGCCCGCTTTCCATCACGGCTAAATTTAGCCTTCCCTAAATAAAAGCCCATGAATACACCAAACAGGGCATGGCTCGATACTGGAAGAAGAGCGCGCATGAATGCATGCTCCACCCCGTAAGCCACCAGGTAAAGAATGTTCTCTACCGTTGCAAAGCCGAGCGAAATGCTTGTTCCATATACGATGCCGTCATACGGCTCATCAAAGTCAACATGCTGATAGATTAGATAAAACAAAATGAACCACTTCACGAACTCTTCCAAGAAACCGGCTGCCAAAAAGGCGGATACCATATTTGAAAGAATCACTTCTTCCTCTGCTACATATTGCATGAACATAACAGGAAAGGTTAAAAGCGCCCCATAAATAAACGACCTGGCTACCGTTGTGATCGGTTCTGTCTCATACTGGTCGCGCAAATAAAAATAGCATAAAAGAGCTAGTCCGGGAGCAATACCTGCCGAAAAGACTGCCAGCATAAGCCTGTCCTCTTTTCTTTCCTTTTTCTTCATCGTATCATTAATAGGGAAGCTTGAACATATGCAAATCAATTCAGAAAATGGAGGTTTTACTTATGACCAAGAAACGTATATTTGTTATTCACACAGGCGGAACGATTTCTATGGAAGAAGACAAGCAATCAGGAGTCGTTAAGCCTTCATATGAGAATCCGCTTCATTCTTTCCATCACCTGCTTAACGAAACAGCAGATATATTCTCAGCAGCCCCCTTCCACCTTCCCTCTCCCCATATTACTCCAAAGGAAATGCTTGGGCTGAAGCAGCTGCTTGAAGAAACATATAACAACGAACCATTCGATGGCGCTGTGATTACACACGGAACCGATACACTCGAGGAAACCGCTTATTTCCTTGATTTAACTCTCGAGCTAGATGTACCTGTCGTCGTGACCGGTGCTATGCGCTCTAATAATGAAATCGGTGCAGACGGTCTGTATAACTTCATTTCTGCTGTGCGCGTCGCTTCCTGTGACGAAGCGAAAGGAAAAGGGGTACTCGTCGTATTGAATGATGAGATTCACTCAGCTGATAATGCAACAAAGACGCACACAAGCAATATATCTACCTTTCACAGTCCGCAATACGGGCCGCTTGGCATTATCACAAAGAAGAAAATTATTTTCCAGCGGGAGCCGGTTCATCAAGCGAAGCTTCCAGTCACTGCGGTCGATAAGCAAGTAGCGCTTATTAAAGCATATGCCGGCATGGACTCTTCACTGCTCACTTTCTTAGCGAACACGCATTATGATGGTGTCGTGATTGAAGCACTTGGTCAGGGCAATCTGCCTCCAGCTGCTTTACCAGCCGTGAAAGAGCTTATTGACAAAGATATACCTGTCGTCCTTGTGTCCAGATGTTTTAATGGCATCGTCCAAGATACATATGAATATGAAGGCGGCGGGAGGCAGTTAAAAGAATTAGGAGTCATTTTTTCGAATGGATTGAATGGACAAAAAGCCCGGCTGAAGCTGCTCATTGCACTCTCTTCTCCCGATACCGGCGACAAGATGGAAAATATATTTAACCAATGAAAAAAGGGCTGGTTATAATGTCGATGTATTATAACCAGCCTTTATGTAACTATTGCGCACGCTCCCGTTCGGCGATAGCAGCTGCAATCTGCCCGCCATGAAAGCGCCCGTTTTCAATGAAGATCTCATTGGCATTGTTTCCAGCCGCAATGACTCCCGCGATAAAGATCCCTTCTACATTTGTTTCCTTCGTTTCTTCATTGTACAGGGGCCGACCCGTCTCGAGATCAATTTGTACACCCATTTTTTCCAAGAAACTATGATCAGGATGGTACCCTGTCATCGCAAAAACAAAATCATTTTTTATCTCCTTCAACTCGCCATACTGCTTGTACACAATAGAGCTTTCCTTAATCTCAACCAGCATTGAGGAGAATTCCATCCTCACTTCTCCATTGCGGACAAGAGCATCGAATTCAGGCAATACCCACGGCTTAATGCTTTTTGAGTATTCCTCGCCGCGATAAAGCACCGTCACTCTCGCCCCTGCTTTATGAAGTTCAAGCGCTGCATCCACCGAAGAGTTCTTGCCTCCGATGACTGCTACATCCGTATCAAAATAAGGATGCGCTTCTTTAAAGTAGTGAAAAACCTTATCCATTTCTTCACCAGGTATATTCATATAATTTGGATGGTCGTAATATCCTGTAGCAATGACTACATAGGGCGCCTGATACATGCCAGCTGACGTGTATACGTAGAAGGTCCCGTCTTCCTGCTTCTCTACCTTTTCCACCCTTTCAAACCGGTTAATGCGCAGCTCCTTCAGCCTGACAACCTCCCGGTAATAAGTCAGCGCCTGGTTACGCTTTGGCTTCCGGCCTTCAATAATAAAAGGCACATCTCCAATGGCGAGCTTTTCGCTCGAACTAAAAAAGGTTTGATGTGTAGGGTAGTTATAAATGGCATTCACAACGTTTCCTTTTTCGATGACGAGCGGATTTTTACCGATCTCCTTCAATGCAATTGCTGCTGCAAGTCCGCATGGTCCTCCGCCAACAATAATACAATCTTCCTTCTGCATAATGTCCTCCTTGCTGTTCCGCACAAAAAAATGTCCTACCATCCTTGATGATAGGAGAAAACAACACTCTTTTCAATAATCGCTCCTCAGAAATGATCATACCTGCTTAACAAACCATTCATACACCTTTTGTGCAGCGTCCACTTCAATTACAAGTATAGCATATTCCTTCAATAGTTCTTCCGACAGGCTCGAAGGTGCAGCGTATTCAAGCAGCGAGGCTTCGAGGGATTCATATTGACTGTCGAAATCAAAGGAAAAACACATATAATAGGCATCTTTAAAATAATAAAGCGAACTTTGAATATTTCGCACTTTCTTCTCATCATGAATAAACCCGATTACATTCTCGATGTCTTCAAATTTGAATGTTAATTCACAACCAGTCATGTCACCTTCCGTCTCTGCCGGCACATCCTCCATCTCGCTCAAAAAATCAAAATGGTCAATTGTCAAGATTAACACAAGCTCTTCTCCAGCCATTGAATGAACCTCAATAGCAATCATGCCGCCTGTATCAATCTCAAGCTGTTCTTCTACCACGTCCAGCATCTCATCAAAAATTTCATGCCAGATATAAGAGTCTTCCAAAATGTGCTTCTTTGAACAGCCTTTCTCCCTCAACTCCTCGTACGTAATAGAAAGCCTCACTTTATTGTCAGATAACCGTTCTATCTTCATAGTCTGCTGCCCCCTGCTTAAGGACCTCTTTATGACATACTATGAAATAAAACGCAGATGGTGAGTTATCCGTAAAAAGTGAAAGGGAACAATTGATAAGATCACTCTTTCTTACTCCTCAGAGTGGATCGTGATTAAATGTGTTTCTGCTCTTGCACCTAAACGGAGCGGCACAGCTGTTGTTCCATAGCCATTTGAAACAAGAACCATCATCCCGCCCTGCTTCTCCCAGCCTCCCTTTTGGTAAGGCCCCATATTAAACAGGCGAATCTGCCCCCCATGAGTGTGCCCACTTAAAAACAATGAAACCCCGTCCCCTTTTGTCAGCTTCTTAGCGAAAAAGGGATTATGACTAACGAAAATTTTAAATGCTTCAGAGGGCACGCGGGCAAAGGCTGAGGCTTTATCGCTTTTCCCTTTGCTGAAATCATCCACTCCCATCAAATAAACCGGCGGCTCACTATCCGGGATAAGCGGGTAAGACTCATTTCGCAATGGAAGGATTTTATGTTTCTTAAATAACTGCCTCAGCTTATCCTCCGGCAGTTCATAGTCATTATTTCCCCAGACGAAAAAGACAGGTGCTGCCTCTCCCAGCAGCCCCAAGTTATAATCGATTCGCTGAAGCGGCACGCCCTGCTCTCCTAAATCCCCTCCTATAATGATAAAATCCACCTTTCCCTGCAATTGCTGAGGGATCGAACGGTCGATCGTCCGCCGATGAATATCGGAAATAAAAAAGAAGGTAAGCGGCTTGCCCTTCGGATAACGCCGAAACGATAATCTCTTTTCCTTTATTTCATTAAGATGTGCTTCTTTCCACATAAAAAAAAGCAACCCTAAAAGAAACATCAGTATAGCTGCTCCTATATATACATATATCACCAAACCACTCTTCGCTCCTACCAAAATGAAATACAAAATAATAATTAGAATAACAGATCTGCCTAAAAAAAGAAATAATCTGTCCACTTCGCCCATATAATGAAATGAATTACAGAAAGGGGGAGAAAGGGAATGCAAAAGGGAATGCATATGCCCTCCTGGTATAAAACATACCACCCGTATGTGAGTCCAATGGATCCTTGTCCGCCAATAACAACGAAGAGGTATTCTACTCCACCTAATCTATACTTAGGTTTTCAGCCGCCAGGCCTTGAGCAATTCACACCGAGCGCTGCTCTAAAGGCAGGCACCCTGTGGAAATATTTCTATGACCCATACTATTCCACCAGGGAAATGAAAAAGGGGGTTAGAGAATGAAACAGGTACCCCCTCAATATTATAGTGAGCTGGAACAAATCCAAGCTATAGACTTTGTCATTGTAGAATTAGCTCTTTATCTCCACACCCACCCCGACGACCTGGATGCCATCCAGCAATATAACGAATCTGTCAAGCGAAGCAAAGCCTTAAAAAGAAACTTTGAAAAAAAATATGGAGCTTTGACCAGCTTTGGCTATAGCTATTCTCGTCACCCATGGGAATACAAAGAAGCGCCGTGGCCTTGGCAAGTATAAGAAGCGAAAACAGGGAAGAGAAAGGAGACAACTATGTGGTTCTATGAAAAAAAATTGCAGTATCCTGTCAAAGTAAGTACATGTAATCCCATGCTGGCCAAATTCTTAATTGAACAATACGGGGGCGCAGACGGGGAATTGGCAGCCGCTCTTCGTTACTTAAACCAAAGATATTCTATTCCTGACAAAGTCGTTGGTTTGCTTACTGATATCGGCACAGAAGAGTTCGCTCACTTGGAAATGATCGCTACGATGGTGTATAAACTGACAAAGGATGCCACACCGGAGCAAATGAAGGCAGCCGGTCTTGGGGATCACTATGCGAATCACGATAACGCTCTCTTCTATCATGACGCATCGGGAGTGCCATGGACCGCAGCCTATATCCAAGCAAAAGGCGACCCTATCGCCGACCTTTATGAAGACATTGCTGCTGAGGAAAAAGCTCGGGCGACTTACCAGTGGCTCATCGACTTGAGTGATGACCCGGATTTAAACGACGGCCTGCGCTACTTGCGTGAGCGGGAAGTTATCCATTCTCAGCGATTCCGTGAAGCCGTAGAAATTCTTAAAGAGGAGAGAGACAGCAAGAAAATCTTTTAAAAAGCAAAAAACCGCCTAACAAGAGAATGTAATCCGTTAGGCGGTTTTTCCTTATGGTAAAGGGATCTCCAATACTTGTCCGACAGACAGTTCATTGCCATTTAAATTATTCGCCTGTCTAATCTTCTCAATACCGCTTTGAGAGCCATAATATTTCATTGAAATACGGAACAGCGTCTCCTGTGACTGGACAGTATGATAGGCTACTTTCTGCTCATCGCTGGATTCATCTTCTTCGCTTCTCTCCTGCTCTTCAGCTTCCTTCTCAGCCTGTTCCCTAGCCTCTCGCTCTGCCCGTTCTTCAGCTTCTCGCTTCGCTTGTTCTTCGGCTTCTTTCTTTGCTCGTTCTTCAGCTTCTCGCTTCGCTTGTTCTTCGGCTTCTTTCTTTGCTCGCTCTTCAGCCTCTCGTTTCGCTTGTTCTTCGGCTTCTTTCTTTGCCTGTTCTTCAGCCTCTCGTTTCGCTTGTTCCTCGGCTTCTTTCTTTGCCTGTTCTTCAGCCTCTCGTTTCGCTTGTTCTTCGGCTTCTTTCTTTGCCTGTTCTTCAGCCTCTCGTTTCGCTTGTTCCTCGGCTTCTTTCTTTGCCTGCTCCTCCGCTGCCTCATCCCCGTCGTCTGCAGCGACATAGACAGGAGTAGACGGTTCGGGCGGCTGTGTATTTCCTACTACAACAGCCGTAGAGGACGATCCAGTGTCTTTTATCATTGTATAAAGAAACAGAGTAAAGACAGGAAGGGCAATAAAAAACAAAAGCATAACCTTTAAGAGCGGGTATTCCTTCAGTTCCTCTTGTTTTTCTTGCTTTCTCCGCTCCATTCGCGAAGTCTCATACAAAAGGCTGTCGTCTGAAGGTAAAACTCTTGTCTCTTCATCTCTTACTCTCTTAATTTCTATACGGTTTTTTTCTGCTAATTCACGATAACGATCTCTTCTCATCACTGATTCCTTCTTTTTCATTGATTTTTATTTTGCCTACGACGGATGACCAGTCCAAGCAGAAAATCAATAATAAAATGTGTCATCATGACAACAGCAAGGTTGCCTGTCCATTCAAATAACCAGCCAATGGCAAAGCTTAAAAGCACGACATTTGCTGTTAAATACCAATTTGATAAGTACCTTATATGCACAAGTGCAAATATAATGCTTGCCGGAATAAATCCGAAGGCAGTCTGAAGCATTCCTCTAAAGAAAAGTTCTTCTGACACCGCAACTATAGCTGCGATAAAGGCAATGGTGATCGTTGACTGGCCGGAAAACAAGCGTTCGTTGATGCCTCCGTCATCGAAATACCGATCGGGCATCTTCTTCATAAAATATAAATCCAGCATTACAACGAGGATACCAGCCCCTCCGCCAATGAGTACAACATCTACAAATGACCACTCAAATAACTCTGTAAAGCTTGCTGCATTCTCAAATAAAAAGAAGCCAAAAACTAGAGAAAGCATCAATAAAAAGAATTGCGTCATATAGAGCGCTTTTCGTATTTCTTGATCCGTCAGCTCTTGAACAAGCTCCGCTTGTCTTTTTCTATTCTTCATACTTTTTCCACTCTTAACAGCGAAGATAACATCTCTTCCCAATTTAATGGTTCACTTCGTTCTTTCGAACATTGCTTCTCATACTTTTGAAGGTCAAGTCCACAACGGTCACAGCAGTCCGCAACTGCCCTATTCGGCTCTTCGCCAAAATAGGCAAGAACCCCCTGACGCCTGCATTCGTTGGACTGCAGCCAATTAAGCATGTAAAGGAGCTTTTTGTGCTTCTGCCGCAGCCTTTCTTCTCTCTTAGTCCGTACATACTCAGCAGGAGTGCCCTCTCTCCTCCGGGCCGCCTGTTCAGCATAATGCCGTAAAAAACGATCCTGTACATCTGTCAGCTGAAGAGCAGCCGCTCGTTCGGTCTGGCTCAAGCTCCATTCATCTGAAAAGTAACCGATAATTTGGTGGTCTGAGGGAAACTCTCCTTCTGCGATTAGAGAATGAAGCTCTTCATCTCCTGGTGTATATAAGAGAGTAGCCAGCGCCTTTTTACCATCCCGGCCTGCTCTTCCAATTTCTTGCAGGTAAGACTCCAGCTGGGAAGGAAGCTGATAGTGGATGACAAAGCGGATATTTTCCTTATTTACACCCATTCCAAACGCACTTGTCGCACAGATCACATCCAGCTCGTCCCGCAGAAACTGCTGCTGGATTAAGATGCGGTCTTCATGTTCCATTCCCCCATGGTAAAACGCTGCTTTACTTATTCCTTGCCTCTTTAGCCAATCTGCACCTTCTTCTGCTCCTCGTTTACTTGAGAAATATACAATCCCCGGCTTTTCCAGCTGCTTCACTAACCGAAGCAGCCGTTCCTGCTTATCCTGTCTAAAAGGAACAGCCTCTACAGCCATGGCAATATTAGGACGATCTACGGAGAATACCCACTCATCCGCTTCTTCAAGCTGTAAATAGCGGAGAATATCTGCTCTTACTTCCCGCGTAGCCGTGGCGGTTAACGCCAAGGTTAACGGGTTGCCCAAACGCTCTCTCACATCGCCTAACATTCCGTAATCGGGACGGAAGTCGTGACCCCACTGTGAAATACAGTGCGCCTCGTCGACCACAAACAAGGCGATAGATATTCGCTGTAACGATTGAAGAACCGGTTCACTGAGCAGCATCTCAGGTGACAGGAAGATAAATCGATAGCTGCCTAAGTGTCGAAGCGCCCGCTGTTTCTCAGGAAAGGCTAAAAAAGAGTTTAGGGCAACCACACTCTTTTCGCCGCGCATTTTTAACTGTTCAACCTGGTCCTGCATAAGTGATAGGAGCGGTGAAATAATAAGAACGCTTCCTGACAGTAAATAAGCAGGCAGCTGATAGCATAAGGACTTTCCTGTTCCAGTTGGCAGCATAGCCAGCGTATGATGACCTGACAGCAGTGATTCAATTGTCTCTCGCTGGCCCACCCTGAACTCAGAGTACCCAAATCGTTCTAATAGTACTTGGTCTACCATCTTTGTCCCTCATTATTCATTGAATTTTGCTAATACGAGCCTGATCTGAAAATAGGAAACCGCAGGCAGCTGTTCCTTAATGGTCTTCATTCTTGTGCCGGGAAATGCGGCCCTTGCCTGCAGCACTTGGTTTTCTGTTTCTTCGCTGACAAACGGACGAATCGAAAAATCCGGAACATTCAAAGCAAGCTCTACAATATGATCTTCAATCGTGCTTCTCTTAAGACGTCTATTGGACATGATGTCTTCGATGGTCCACCCTTTTTCGAGCATATCCTTTGTCTTCTTCGTTGATTGTGTCAGCGTAACAGGCTCATATATATCCGATACCATAGCGAACAGCAGCGGACAGTCAGCTTTTCGCACCATAACCTGTTCAATCAGCCAATGCAAAAGATGCAGAAAACGAAACCAGTATTCTGTGCTTTCTAGTCCAGTTAACTCTCCAGCCTGTTCGATCGTCTTTCCGGTCCGCTTCTTGCCTGTCAGCCGAAGAACAAGGAGCAGCGGATTTTCAGGCGGTGCCTCCTTCAAGAGAAGGAACAGCTCCTCATGCAGCTGCTCAGCCAAGTTCTCCCGGGATAGACGGCTGTTGGATAAGAAGGCCTTCAGCCAGCGCTGAACCGATTCGTCTTTCGTAACCGGCAAGTAGGAGGCATCCTGATAAATCAGATGGGAAGCGACTTGAACAGTTAACGAAAGCCGTTTCCAGAAAGCATTTGCACAGTCTTGCAGCTTCCAGCCATTCAGAAATGTAAATGATTGAACAGTCTCAGTAAACTGATCAGCCAGCTCCTTCCCTTCACTTGTCACTCTTACAAATTGATCTCCGCTCGGCTCAATCAAGCGGCGGCCAGTCAACTCTTCAATCAGCTGATCAAACATTGAACGCTGGAGAAAAGGGACGGTCTGAAACCATTGATCGAGCTGGTACAACTTGGCATCCTGAATGGTCTGCGAAGACTTTTTACCTTTGAGCAAGTGAAAAACAGAAGAAGCCGTTCTTTGGCCATTAATTCGATTGATCATAAACAAAATAACCGTCTGCAAAAAAGGCATTGCTTTTCTCCTTTGATCTTTCGTTTATTTTATCATGAAATTTGTCAAAATTCCTCGTTGATGGTTGAATTAGCTATAAAAGCTTTGTGTTTTTTTGTCGTGTTTTTTGTCGCATTTTTTTATTGCAAAGTTCACTCATCGTCTATACAATGGAAAATAGAGGTTTTCACACTGCAGTGAACAAAAGCAGAATGGCCCAAAAAAGGTCCAGATACACTGATAGGAGGTTTATACAATGCCAAAATTCACAATTGTTGATCAAGATACATGCATTGCTTGCGGTGCATGCGGCGCAGCGGCACCTGATATTTATGACTACGATGATGAAGGAATTGCCTACGTTATCCTTGATGAAAACCAAGGCAATACTCCGGTGCCCGAAGAGCTTGAAGAAGACATGCAGGATGCATTCGAAGGATGCCCAACTGATTCCATTAAAGTGGCTGACGAGGCTTTCGAAGGAGATCCTACTAAATACGAGTAATGCTGATAAGGTTCCTGTTTATCGATTGGATAAACAGGAACCTTTTATTTGTATTTTTTTATTAACAAGGAAATCAATAAAAAACCACCCAATTAGGGTGGTTTTTATGCATTATGAACGGTGAGCTGCCGCCTGCCTGCGCAGCCACACGTGCATGCGTGAGTAAATGAATAGGAAAACAGCTGCCATTAGGATACCTTTTAGCAGGTTAAACGGCAGAATAGACAGTACAACCATTTGTCTTGTTTCAGGTGCACTCATCGCCGGCATATTCAAGAACAAAGTATACGCTGGCAAGATGACATAGTAATTCAATACACTCATCAGTACAGCCATCAATACTGTTCCTGTAACGAGCCCCGCTGTGAGGCCTTTTTTAGATTCGAACTTTTTATAAATATAATACACAGGAAGAATGAAGGTGACTCCTGCCGCAAAGTTGGCTATGTGACCGATTGGAATACCTGTGTCACTTCCTGTAATAAGAAAATCAAGACCCACTTTAAAGAATTCCACGGTTACCCCCGCTAATGGTCCAAAGACAATAGCAGCAATCAGTGCAGGAATGTCGCTAAAATCGATCATCAAAAAGCTAGGAAATGGAGGAACCGGAAAATTTAACAGCATAAGCAAATAAGCTAAGGCACTCAATAACCCTAGAGACGTTAACCGACGAATATTCGTTTTTTGCATTACTTTCTCTCCTTCTTCTTATTCATCATTCATAAGAAGAAAGGTACTGCCGATTATTTGAACAATATAAATCCCTCAAGCAATACCTGGCTTGAGGGAGAAAAAGTCGTACTCAAATAAATGTTCAATTCTGCACTTATTGAACACTGGCAGACCTTCATCTTCTCCCATCCAGACTATACTGTCGGCTTTGGCTTCTCACCAAATCAGCCTTTCGGCTCGCGGGCTCGGAATAACTTTTCCATACCGCCGGTCGGGAATTCCACCCTGCCCCGAAGATGAATAAATATGTTTTTGGTTCCTATTAATGTAAACCGCTAGAAAGCTAGGACAAACACTAATAGAATTAACAAAATGATAGCACCTGCTATAAAAAAAAGCAAGGAGATTTCCCTGCTTTACAGTGACCACTCTGTCCACCTCGGTATCCAGGCGGCTGACAGCTATCTTCTAGCTATATGTAAGTAGGTATCCGCTTCCCCGGAGGAGCGGCTGCTGGCTGGCGTTTGCTTCTTCTCTTCCTTTGGCTGAGCCATCCCTCCTCCAATCATAAGCAAACTTACGCACAGCGCCATAAGCAAGGCAATAACAAATCTTCTGATGTAATCCTTCATTGCAATACCGCCTCCAGCCAAATTTTAGTGCCCCTCTAGATGTATGACAGAAGAGGCCCGAACTATAACCAATCTTTTAAGAAAAATCAGTTCTTCAAAGAAAAAAACGGCCACAGACGAAGCTGGGCCGCTTTTCTTATCTTTCAGGTAAATAAAAGGAGAACGTTGTTCCTTGTCCAATCTTGCTTTGCACCTCAATACTTCCCCCATGTGCCGTTACAATGTTCTTTACAATTGAGAGACCAAGACCTGTTCCAGAACGGCCTCTTGTTCTCGCTTTATCCCCTTTATAGAAACGCTCGAATACAAACGGAAGATCCTCTTCACTAATACCGACACCCGAGTCCTGAACGGATATATAGTGACCGTCCGTCTTTAGTTCATAACGGACTTTCACTTCCCCACGCTCCGGTGTATGACGCAGCGCATTATCAATTAAATTGGTCATCACCTGCTCAATCCGGTCAGGATCGAGCTTAGTCAGCACCTGTTCATTTGGTATGTCGTATGTTAAATTGATTTCTTTCTCTCTAGCAACCCCTTGAAATTTTGTTGTCACCCTTTCAATGAAGGCCGGTACATTCACTTCTTCAAACTTCAAGACGATGTGCCCAGCTTCCATACGGGCTAAATCAAGCAGCTCATTGACAAGCCGGCCCATACGCAGCGATTCATCATGAATAATCTTCGCCAGTTCTTTCTTATCCTCTTCTGTAGCCGCAATATCGTCAACCAACGCTTCACTGTAGCCCTGCAGCATAGAGATCGGCGTACGCAGCTCATGAGACACATTGGCTACAAAGTCCTCTCTCAGCTTATCCAGTCGGCGCTCCTCTGTCATATCACGAACGACAGCCACCGCTCCCCTCACTGTTTTCGCGTTATAGAGAGGGCTGACGATGATCACATACGAGCGTCCTTGAACAGAAAACTCACCAATCTCTTCTGTTTCTGTTTCGATCGCTTTCTTCAGTAGATCCTCCACGCCCGAAGGAATAACTTCGTTGGCACTCTCATTTCCTGTTTCATAATACCAATTTTGCAAAAACCGTTCAGCTGGCGGATTTGTAATTAAAATTGTCCCGTCCCGGTTAAAGGTAATAACCCCGTCTGCCATACTGCTTAAAATGCTTGTGAGCTGTTCTTTCTCCTGGTTCAGGGCATGTATATTGTGGTTCAGCTGCTTTGCCATTTGGTTAAAGGAGGTAGCAAGCGCTCCGATCTCATCCGTTGTTAAAATCGGCACTTTCGTGTCAAAGTTCCCTTTCGTCAGCTCATTGGCTGCTTCTCTCATCTTCCGTAAAGGGGCGGTAATTCTAGTCGAAAGGAAGAAAGCAAAAATAGTTGTTAACAAGATAGCGATACCCGCGGCCAGCAAAATTAACTTCGTTGTTTGCTGAGACGTTTCTTTAATTACTCCCAGCGATTGATAAATGATGACCGCCCCATTCTTGCCGGTTTCCATTTCGAACGGGATGGCTATTACAATCGAATTTTCATGCCGGCTGGCTTGTCCATTTTCATCTACAGCGATCTCAGTCTTTATCCGCTCTCTATCAGTAAAGACACGCGAGAGGGCTGGATCGTTCACAATTTCACGGCTTTCAAGCTTGTTCAACTGCTGATCATTCGGCGGATAATAGAATGTCTCACGATCTTCAGCAATAATGACATGAACCGGATCATCGACCAGCTCCCAGGCTACCTCCATCCCCAATTCTTTATCCTGATGATCCGAAATTACTTTTGAAATTTTGAGTGCTGTATCAGATAAGTCTTGTTCTACTTCACTGGCATGGTACGTCTCAAAAAACTCCAGCAGCAAAACGGTAAGAAAGAAAAGAACAAAAGAAACGAGCAGAAGAATGGTCATCCATAGCTTCCCTACTACGCTTCTCCAAAGCCTCATTCGTTGACGACCTCAAACTTGTAGCCGACTCCCCACACGGTAACGATCATCTTCGCTGCCTTCTCAGATACTTTATTCAGCTTCTCACGCAGCCGTTTGACGTGCGTATCCACGGTTCTTAAATCACCAAAGAACTCGTAATGCCATACTTCCTTAAGGAGGTGCTCGCGATCAAACACCTTATCCGGCGCTTTAGCGAGGAAATAAAGCAATTCATATTCCTTTGGCGTTAAATTCACTTCCTCTCCATCGGCTGTGACTCGATGGGCATCGTTATCAATAGTTAAATGCGGATAAACAATCAAATCCTTGGATGCTGTGTTCGTCTGCAAGTATGTCGTCGGAGACGAACGTCTTAACAGCGCTTTCACCCGCAGAACGACCTCTCTAGGACTAAACGGCTTGACTATGTAATCATCTGTTCCAACCTCAAAGCCTTGTACCCGATTTGCTTCCTCTCCCTTTGCTGTCAGCATAATAACAGGTGTCGCTTTTTTCTCACGCAGCTCTTTACATACTTCAATTCCGTCTTTGCCCGGCATCATAATGTCGAGAAGAATGCAGTCGTATTCTTTATTCAGCGCGAGGTCAAGAGCTGTTTCTCCATCCTCTGCTTCATCAACTTGATAGTTCTCTCTTTCTAAATACATTCGCAGCAAACGGCGAATTCGCTCTTCATCATCTACTATTAGGATTCTCATTTCTTTATCCACCTGACTTCCTCCCTGTTCAAGCAATCAGTTAGTACTATCTATCCCCATTATCAATCAATCGACACGGTTTTTCAATTTATTCGTGCTCCCTTATACAAGAAAAGCCTCCGCCTTTGCGGAGACTTTCAAGCCCTCTTTTAACACATGTCCGACGCGCTATCCACCCGTGCGGGCGAGAGGATTGCCACCCGCTTTGCCCTATGCGTAGGAATGAAGGCCGGCAATAACCAGGTTAACAGCAACGAGGTTAAACATAATGATAACGAACCCAACAACTGCCAGCCAGGCGGATTTCTCACCGTGCCAGCCCCTTGATAGACGCAAATGCAGGAAGGCGGCATAAAACAGCCACGTAATAAGCGCCCATACTTCTTTTGGATCCCAGCCCCAGAATCTTGTCCAGGCAATTTGAGCCCAAATCATAGCGAAGATTAACCCACCAAGTGTAAAGACTGGAAAGCCAATTAGAACTGCCCGATAGCTTACTTCGTCCATTAAGTCTTTATTTACATTCTTAACGAGCGGCTGTACAAGCGCTCCGACTCTCTTTCTTGAAAGGAGACGAATCAGCCAATACAGCACAAAGCCGGTCGCCAGTGACCATATGACCGTGTTCAGCTTTTTCGCATTAATAAAGGCCGGCATTTCAGCTATTGGCTCAAAGCGGTTCTCGGTCAAGAGCTCGCCTTCATTTGGGCCGACAATGGCTGGAAGGGTAAAGGTTTCTGAAGCTGCCTGTCCTTCCTTATTGACATAGTTAAACTCTGCTTCATAGCCGGCTAACCGGAAGGAAGTAGTAATGACAACAAATCCGATGACAGCAATTAATCCATACATAATCGCTTCCAGCCAAAAGGTCTGCTTGCTCTTCTTAGATTGGTCAATCGTTTTAACAAGGTAAATTAACCCTGCTATAAAGCTGATTGCAAGGATCCCTTCTCCTGCCGCTACTGTCGTCACGTGAATACTCAGCCAGTGGCTTTGAAGCGCTGGAATCAGCGGACTCACCTCACGCGGGAACATGCTTGCATAGGCAATAGTTACGAGCGCAACCGGAAGCGCGAACACACCCAGCACAGGCAGCTTGTACAAGAAATAAATGATGATAAAAGCTCCTACCAGCATCATAGAGAAAAACGTAATAAACTCAAATAAGTTACTGACCGGGGCATGCCCGGCAGCCGCCCAGCGCGTAAAAAAGTATCCAAGCTGAGCAATAAACCCAAGCACGGTTATTGTAATACCTAGTTTCCCCCAACGGTTAACGCCTTGCTTCTGCCCATTCTTCTTCGGCAAAATGGCTCCGCCGAATAATAACGTAGCAATTAAGTACAAAATGAATGAAGTATATAATAAATTACCACTCCATTGGACTAAATCAGACACGGAACGTTTCCTCCTTTTTACGGTGAAGTTGCCTAATTACATAAACAATTGTGGCTTATCCGCATGAGGTCTGCCTAATGTGCGAATAAGCCAACTGTACATCTTTTCTCTTTCCCTGATGCGGCAAAATGGTTAATTCTTTTCTTTACCGCTTTGCTCAGAAGCTTGCTGATCCTCCGGAGATGGGATAGAGGTATGTTCAATAATAGAGTCAAGCTCCCGCTGCAATCCATGCCAATTCTTATTGGTATGGGCCGCAACGTATACTTTGCCATCTACCTGGCGAATCCACAAACGGCGGTGCGCCCAGAAGGAACCTTGGATGACCCCAATCATGAAGATCGTTCCGCCTAAAGCCAAGATCCATAGGGTTAAGTCTTTGCGGACCGTCAAAGCGGAAATATCCCGTGTTTCAATATTGGAGAATTCCATTTTGTAATCAGTCTCTCCCATCGGCTCCATCGTCTGGCGAATCGCTGTGAAAGCAACTTCCCCATCCGGATGCTCCGGTGATACGAGATTAAACAAAAAGGCCGGGTTGTTCGGCACAGGTGATTTTGTTTTTGGCTCACCATCCTTGCCAATGCCGTCATAATCAGGGTAATAGCCGAGCAATTCCACTTTGTAGCCGTTTCCAAGGTCATATACATCTTTCGGATTAAACAGGTCAATCTTCACTGCTCCTACCGCTTCTTGTGTTTCTTTGTTAGTAAGCATGAATTCCATAGCTTTCATTTCATTTTGGCTGAAACCATTTTGATAGAGAGCGAACTGGTCAAATTTCATTGGCTCGTTCACTCGAATATCTTCTTTCTTCACTTCTACAAGCTCCGGTTCAGCACCTGGCAGGTCCCTGTTTTCATCTCTATAAAGGATGGCATCCGTCTGATAATTCTTAGCAATTACACCATTCTCTTCAATCGCTTCACTGAAAACTTCTGAATCTTTCTCTTTATCATAGTTTTCCATAATAAATTGCTCGTTCTTTAAGTAGTACTCCCCGTCTGTGCCTGGAATCTCGAGTGTCTCTCCCTCGCGGATCCATAACAGTTCATCCACATACATTCCCTCTACGGAACGCAGCATAGCACCAATTAAAAAGATAATAAGTCCGATATGGTTGACGTAAGGACCCCACCGGGAGAAACGGCCTTTCTCAGCTAGAAGGCTTCCATCCTCTTCCCGAATGTGGTACCGACTCTCTTTTAAGCTTTCTTTTACCTTACCGATTTCCTGCGGCTCAATAGTTCCTTCACGGGAAGCAAACAAACGCTGCTTCTTCATAAATGTCGTATGCCGCGCCACACGCTGATTCTTCAAGGCACGATGAAGCGGAATCACCCTGTCCAGACTACAGATGACCAGCGACACACCGATGCTGGCGACCAGCGCAATAAACCAGATAGAATTATATAAATCATGAAAACCGAGCATATAATAGATTTTGCCGGCGATGCCATATGTATCCTCGTAGTAAGTATCGGCAGTTACATTGTTTGGAATATAGAATTCCTGCGGAAAGATTGTACCGAGTGATGAAGCAATGAGCGTCAGTACAATGAGCCAAACGCCGACCTTTACAGAGGAGAAGAAATTCCATACTTTATCGACAATCGTCTTATTATACGTTTGAGAGCGGCGGGCGCTGCCCTCATAGCGCATATCATGAAACTTCTCTTTCTTCGCTTCTTCCGTCAGCGCCCGTCCGCATGATTCACACAATACCGTTCCATGAGGATTTACATGGCCGCATTCACATTTCACTTTCCCCATATTAAAACTCCTTAAATTACGGTTTCACCTGTTCAAATAACGCTCTCACTTGATTCTCTTTTACTAAACCGCCAATGACAACCTTTTCCACCTTACCTTCCGGGCTGATCATAAAGGTTGCCGGAAGCGGATTAACACCGTAAGCTTTCTGCACTTCCTTCGATGAATCAATGGCAATTGGGAATGTTAGACCGTACTGCTCAGCAAATTTTTTAGTCTGCAGTTCCGAATCTCCTACATTCACTGCAAGCACTTCGACTTGTCCCTCGTACTCTTTAGAGAGCTTTTCCATATGGGGCATTTCCTCTTTACACGGCTCGCACCACGTGCCCCAGAAATTCAAGAAAACGCCCTTCCCTTCATAGTCAGAAAGCTGGTGCTTTTCTCCCGATAAATCTGTTAAGACAAAGTCAGGCGCCTGGTCTCCTTCTTGAAGGTTACCACGTGCTTCCTTCGTCAAATTCGAATAAAACGTATATCCGACTGCTAACGCGAGAACCGCCAAAATCACGGAGCGCATAATCAGCCGCTTTTTCTTTTTGTTCAACCTTCTGCCCCTCCTTATGAAGTATAGACATGAGGTCACCTTCTTAACCTCTGCCGCCAGAACACTTCAGTGTTCGACAAAATTTGAGCATACCTCTTTTCATTATAACATCTTGACAGTTTTCTGAAAAAAAAGAGTTTGAAGGATATGTGACAGCCAAATGCCTAACGCAGCGAGCCGGTTTCAGCCAATGTGCGCAGCTGTTTCACCTCGTGGGCAGTTAATTCGCGATAATCCCCTGCATTCAATCCTTTCGTGTGTAAAAAGGCAAATCTTTCTCTCTTCAGCTTTTGTACTTGAAAGCCAATCGCCTCAAACATACGGCGGACTTGGCGGTTGCGCCCTTCATGGATGGTGATTTCGATTAACGCCCGCCCCTTCTTCTTATCTACGGACAATTCCTTTACTTTTGCGGGCGCTGTCTTGCCATCTTCAAGCTCAACGCCGGCAGCAAGCCGCTTCAATAAATGGCGCTGCGGTATGCCGTTCACACGTGCTACGTATGTCTTTTCTATTTTGTAACGGGGATGAGCAAGCAAATTCGCAAATTCACCGTCGTTTGTCAAAATCATTAGCCCGGATGTATCATAGTCCAGACGGCCAATTGGAAAGATTCTTTCCTCAACAAAAGGAAAATAATCAGTAACCACTTTGCGCCCTTTATCATCCTCTACCGCTGAGATCACACCGCGCGGCTTATAAAACAAATAATAGACCTTTCTTTCTCTCTCTACCGGTATACCTTCAACCTCTACTTTGTCAGAAGCTGACACTTTCGTTCCCAGCTCTGTAACGATCTTGCCATTTACTTTGACCTTGCCTTCTTCAATCAACTGTTCTGCTTTCCGCCTGGAAGCTATGCCGGCTTGGGCAATGACCTTTTGCAGCCGATCCATTCTCCTCACCTCGAAGTTTCTAATTAGTGTCCTTATGCATTATTACATATTCATTCCAATAATAACAGAAAGAGATACTTACTCAAAACGCGACCTTCCCTTCCAGCTTGTTTGCAAGACAAGCTAAATTACGCCAATAAAAAAAGCTGCCTCTAAGCAGCATGCAGCCATACATTTTCCCGCTTAACCTTGACCAAACATCCATGTCACAATTAGAACAGCAGCAATAAAGCCGGCTATGTCTGCTAAAAGACCTACCTTTAAGGCATCACCCATCTTCTTAATGCCTACGGCACCAAAGTAAACCGTTAATACATAAAACGTGGTATCAGTACTTCCTTGAATAACGGAAGCAAGCCGGCCTATATAAGAATCCGGCCCATGAACAGCGAGCAAATCACTCACCATCCCTAAGGCTGCGTTGCCGGAAATTGGGCGGATGATGGCTAAAGGAAATACTTCAGGCGGCAGGCCAATCCAGACCAGAAGAGGTTTAAGCATCCCTACCAGGCTGTCCAGCGCACCTGAAGCACGAAAAATCCCAATCGCTACCATCATTCCAATTAAATAAGGAATGATTGACACAGCAATATGAATGCCTTCTTTTCCTCCTTCTACGAATTTCTCATAGGCCGGTACTTTCTTCAGTGTGCCGTACAGCAGAATAAATGCGATAAATATAGGGATGAGCCACATGGAAATGAGCGAAATCCATTCCACTTAATTCCCTCCCTTTCTCTTCCTTCGCAAATAAAAAAACCGGTCAATCAACACAGCAGCGACCGTCGAGCAAGCCGTCGCTATAATGGCGGGAGCGACAATTTCGGCAGGGGCCGCTGAGTCATAGGAGAAACGGATAGCGAGAACAGTTGTCGGGATCAGGGTAATGCTGGACGTATTAATAGCTAAGAACGTGATCATCGACCGGCTTGCCTCCGTCTTTCCCCCATTTAAACGTTTAAGTTCTTCCATGGCTTTAATACCAAGCGGAGTAGCAGCATTGCCAAGCCCAAACAGGTTGGCCGTCATATTCGATATAATGTACCCCATAGCAGGATGGTCAGCAGGCACCTCCGGAAACAGCTTAGCCACTATTGGCTTAAATAACCGAGAGAGCTTTTGAAGTAAGCCAGCTTCCTCAGCGATTCTCATTAGGCCGAGCCAAAAGACGAGAACGCTGATCAGCCCTATACAGATCGTAACTGCTTCAGCACTCGATTGAAAAATGGCTTTATTTACCTCTTCCATTTTTCCGTTTACCGCTGCAAAGATGAGCCCGACCACTGTCATCCCTACCCAAATCCAGTTAACCATTTCCGATCACTCCGCTGATTACCATGGCCACCAGTCCTTCCAGCTTCCCTTTTTCTCCTTCTCTGCTGTTTTCCCCTGGTAGTAAATTGGCAAAGAGTAAATCTTTTCATCCTTCAAAAAGGCCTCGGCCCTTCCTACTACTTCAGGCACCTTTCCTTCCTTCCAGCTCTCTTTAGGTTTTAAGAGGCGGAAGCGGATGGAGACTGCTTCTTCCTCTTTCTTCGTCAGCGGATACACCGCGTCTCTTTTGAGATAAATGTTCCCTTTGTAAAAAGGATGATTAGAAGCCTTCACCTTACCTTTCTCCAGCACAATCTTAGGATCGTATGTGTCAAAGCCATACTCGTACATGTAAATATGGTCATTCCAGTCGTCGGGGGCATTCAAGGTAACAGCAATTAGATCCAGGTCACCTTTCGTGGCGGTGGTTACAAGCGTGCGCCTTGCTTTCTTTGTATAGCCTGTTTTCCCTCCTGTTGCATGTTTGTACTTTTCCGTTAACAACCGGTTCTTATTGCGCCACACCCGGTCCCAGTCTCCTTCAGGACTTGGCGCTCTATATACCTTTGTCCCTGAGACTTCCCGGAACGTTTCATTCTCCATTGCATATCTTGTTAATAAGGCCATATCATAAGCGGTTGAGCGGTGACGTTCACTGTCATCTAGACCATGCGGATTAGCAAAGTAGGTGTTTTTCATGCCAATTTGCTCTGCCTTCTCATTCATTAAATAGACAAACCCCTCTTTGCTGCCCCCTACGTGTTCTGCGATAGCCATCGCAGCATCATTTCCTGACCGAAGCATCAGTCCGTATACTAAATCTTTCAGAAGGATTTTTTCTCCCTTTTGTAAATATAGTGAAGACCCTTCTGTTTGGACAGCTTCCTCGCTGACAGTGACCACCTCATTCAGCTTGTCCGATTCAATCGCTATAACCGCCGTCATAATTTTCGTGATACTAGCAATGCGCATAATGGCATGAGGATTCTTTTCATATAACACCCGCCCGCTCTGCTGTTCCATCAATACTGCGCTGGCTGCGCTCGTATCAGCTTGTACGAGAGGAGCTCCAGCCATCATGAACAGCACGAAAGACAGGACGGCAGCCATCAGCTTTTTTCTCATCCACTCTTCTCTCCCTTGTCCTGCTTATTTGTATAACCAATATATGCGAGACAAGGAGATTTAGAAGGAGAAGCAGCATGTTCATTTCGTTGACAAAAAGAAAAAAGCGGCCTTTATCCGCTTTTTAACGTTCACTTCTTATTCCTGTTCAAATTGTTCAAAAAACAGATCCATTTCTTCTGAATCAGAGAAGGCAAGCTCGCCTGAAAGCGGCGGCAGTTCTGTTACATCCTTTAAGCCAAAGCAGTCAAGAAACTCCCTCGTTGTTCCGTATAGGATAGGACGCCCCGGGCTCTCACTTCTTCCTGCTTCTTTGATTAAGCCTTTTGAAGAAAGGGTGTGCAAAGCGCTTTCTGTCTTTACCCCGCGAATGTCTTCGATCTCTGCTCGTGTAATCGGCTGTTTATAGGCGATAATAGCGAGCGTTTCTAAAGCGGCTTGTGAAAGTGTCTGCGGCTGACTTTGCTCTGTCAGCTTCTTTAAATAGGACGCATGTTCTTTTTTCGTTGCAAGCTGATACGTTCCTGCTAGTTCTATCAGCACTATTCCGCGGTCTTCTTCCTTTTCGTAGCGTTCTTTCAGCTCTTCTATCACTCCAGCCGCCTCAAATTCTTCCACTTCAAGAACTTGAGCAAGCTGTTTGAGCGTCAGCCCGGCATCACCTGCCACAAACAGAAGGCTTTCCGTGACGCTTAACCAGTTAACAGCCGGCATGCGCTGTTCCTCCTTTCGCACGGACGAACAGTTCCGAGAAATTCTTACGCTGTTCTACAATAATATCATTTAATTTCATCAGCTCTAGTATAGCTAAAAAGCTAACGACCAGCATTTCCTTGTCTCCCTCAACAAATAAGTCTTCGAACCTGCATGGCTCCTGGCGGCTTCTCACCTGCAGAAGGATTTCGTCCATTCTCTTTTCAATAGAGACTTCCTGCCGGGAAACCGCAGCTGTACGAGGTTTCTGCAGTTTCTTCCGGCGGAGAAGCTTATGAAAAGCTCCGAGCATATCATACACAGTAACGTTAAGCTCGGCAAGCGCCGGCGGCTCCCCGTCATGGAAGACTGCTAAATCACTCGGCGGCTTCGTGAAATACTGATTCCGGTCACGCTCTTGCTCCTGTAAGTACTTAGCGGCTTCCTTAAATTTCTTATATTCGACCAGCTGCTCAACCAGCTCATCACGAGGGTCCTCCTCCTCCCATAGGGCGCCTTCAGCTTCTTCTTCATAAACAGGAAGCAGCGTCTTGCTTTTAATAGCTAGAAGGGTTGCGGCCATCACTAAATACTCACTCGCTATATCAAGCTCCAGCTCCTTCATTGTATGAATAAACAATAAATACTGCTCTGTGATTTCCACCATCGGAATATCATATATATCAATTTCCAGCCGCTGAATCAGGTGCAGCAGCAAATCAAGCGGTCCTTCAAACACATCTGTTTTTACGTTATACTGCATTACTAATCACCAATTCTTCTCTATTCAAGCCTTCTTATCCTTTCTAGTATAGAAGAATTCTAGTTTGTATCCAACTATTTTTTAGTTTGATTGAAAGTTTCTCACTGTGGTATTATGTATAGTAAGCTTAGCATTTTAGGAGGACATTCATGTATTCATATCCGTTGTCGTATTTGAGTTTTTTGGCCCATTTTCACGAAGACCGCGATTACTTTGAATGCCATGAAGTGCTAGAAGAGTTCTGGAAGGAGAAGACAGACCAGGCCCCGGATTCTGTCTGGGTCGGGCTGATCCAAATGGCTGTTTCCTTCTACCATCATCGCCGAGGCAACTTCATTGGCGCTAAAAAGTTAATGACAAAAGCGGTGGCAATATTTCATAAGCGAGAAGAAGAGTTAGGCGAATTGAGCATTGACAGGGAAGCCCTCCTTCATCAACTTTCCTGCCGTTTGCGGGAGATAGAAAATGAAGAGTCTTTCACAGACATGGCCATCCCTTTCTCTGATACAAAGATTGTGAAGCAGTACCGTGATTTTCTTCAAAGCTCCTTTTTGCCTGCGGAAGAGCCGGCTGCTGAATATATCTATCACAAGCATAAGATGAGAGACCGTTCGGATGTGCTGGCCGCACGTGAGGAATCTCTGCGGACGCGCCGCCAATTAGCGGCTGCTGCGAAATAGCTCTTCGCCGTTATTTATATAAAAAGAAGACCTGGTTTCTATACCAGGTCTTCTTTTTGTTCTTTTCCCTCTTCCTCTTTTGCAAACTTCTGAAAAAAAGTCGTGGTGGATGAGCTAGGCACGATACGTTTGTCGGTATGCATTTCTGTTATTGCTTTGATCATTCGCTTCCCGATTCCTTCTTGCCGATAAGACGGATTTACAGAAATATGCTGGATTTCTACTTCTTCTCCAACCCTGATTCCTATAGCACCAATAATGTCTTCCTCATCTTTCCACAAATAGAGCTGCCAATCATCTTCTGTTTCATAACCCTTCATTGTCTGCTGCAGTTTCTTTATATCTCTTTCTTCGGGCATAAAAGACAACAAACCCATAGCTATTTTTTCAAAAGATTTCTTATAACGAATCAGCATCCTAAATCCCTCTTCAATATTAAATAGCAATTATTATTGCTGTTTAACGGTATTTACTATTCATTATTACTTTACCAAATTTTTGAAACTCGATCAACTTGGCCCTTCATTACACAATAACAAGGGCATAGTACACTCCCCAGCCCATCGCTATTAATAAGAGTATGATAAACAACCAAACATTCTTTTTGTCCATGCTGCACCTCTAACCCCTATTGTTTCTTTACTGCTTTACTGTCACTTTCAGCGGAAGGTCCAGTTTGACTAAGTCTTCGTAGCTTTCCCGTTTAATTACTAATTCAGCCTGGCCATTCTCAACGAAGACCACAGGCGGCCGCGGAATTCGGTTGTAGTTATTTGCCATGGAATAACCGTAAGCACCCGTACAGAATACAGCCAGCAGATCTCCCTGTCCAGCTTTCGGAAGCGGTAAATCCCAAATCAGCATATCACCTGATTCACAGCATTTACCAGCGATTGACACAGTTTCTTCCACCGGATCATTCACCCGGTTGGCAAGCACCGCTTCATACTTTGCATCATAGAGCGCCGGACGAATATTATCATTCATTCCACCGTCTATCGCCAGGTATTTTCTCACTTCCGGTACTTGCTTGCTCGATCCTGTCTGGTAAATGGTTGTACCTGCGTCACCAACAAGCGACCGGCCTGGTTCTATCCAAATCTCAGGCATGGCAAGGTTGAATTCCTTTGTTTTTGCCTGAACTTCTTTAATAATCTCTTCTACATATTCAGAAGGCTGCAGCGGTTCGTCTTCCTCCGTATATCGAATCCCAAATCCTCCACCAAGATTGAGCACCTCTGCCGTAAAGCCGAATTGCTCCTTCCAATCAGCTAGTTTCTGGATAATTTTTTCTGCAGCCAGCTTAAAGCCAGTTGTTTCAAAAATTTGAGAACCAATATGACAGTGAATACCGAGCACTTTCAATGACGGCTTGCTAACCGCTTTTTGAAAAGCCTCTTCCGCTTGTCCATTGTTTAAATCAAAACCAAACTTAGAATCTTCCTGCCCTGTTAAGATGTAGTCATGTGTATGAGCTTCAATTCCAGGTGTTACGCGAAGCAGAATATCAACCTTCTCTCCTCGCTCCTTCGCCACTTCTTCTAACATATCAAGCTCATAAAAATTGTCTACAACAATGCAGCCAACCCGGTGAGCAAGCGCCATTTCCAGTTCTTCCCGGCTTTTATTATTGCCGTGGAAATGAATGCGTTCGGCTGGGAATCCGGCTTTTACGGCCGTATAGAGCTCCCCTCCAGAAACAACATCTAAAGATAACCCTTCCTGATCTGCCAGTTGAATCATACCAATTGCCGAAAAAGCCTTGCTCGCATAAGCCACTTGAGAGCTAACGCCCAGCTTTTGAAACGTTTCTTTAAAGCCTCTTGCCCGCTGTCTAATCAGCGCCACGTCATAAATATATAAGGGGGTTCCGTAATGTTCAGCTAGGCTGACAACGTCCACTCCCCCGACCTCCAGGTGACCTTCCTTATTTACACGGGCTGTTCCGTATGCATGCATGTTATCGCCTCAATTCTTGATGTTTGCCTGTTCCTGACTGCAGTTCTGCTTTAGAGAAAATAGACAGCTGCCCTTTGGCAGACTGTCTATCAGCAGGCAAAACTTAGATTAAACTGAATATACCATACATTTGTTCCTAGCTCAATATCGTTATTTTCCATTTGGCTGTCTGTACGGGTCTTCCGGATGTACAATGCTTGGTCTCATCTTGGAACCAGGAATAGCCCGCCGAACGAATACTTGCGAAAAGGCTTTCGGATCAAATGGCAGCAACGGCCACAAATAAGGCGTATTCAGCGCGCGCATGCGGGCCAGATAAATAATGACTAACGCAGTCGCAATAACAAACCCCGGTACTTTAAAGAAAGATACGGCTAAAATGATAAATATACGAGCCAGCTTGTTCGCAATACTGACTTCATAGCTGGGTGTTGCGTACGTTCCGATTGCTGCTAAAGAAGCGTACAGAATGACTTCCGGTACGAATAAACCGACATCTATAGCAATTTGTCCGATCAATACAGCGGCGATTAAACCCATCGCCGTCGATAAAGGAGTTGGCGTGTGAATAGCGGCTATCCTCAGGAATTCAATACCGGCATCTGCAATGATAATTTGCAGAGCCAGCGGTATGTTGGTTTCCTCATTCGGTCCGATAAACTTCAGTGCATCGGGAAGCAGCTCTGTTTGAGATGCAAGCAGCAGCCAAAATGGCAGTAAAAATAAAGAGGCAATTACCCCTATGAAACGAACCCAACGCACAAATGTACCAACAGCCGGCGATTGCCTGTATTCTTCCGCGTGCTGCATATGGTGAAAAAAAGTTGCCGGAAGGATAATGACGCTCGGTGAAGTATCAACAAATAATAGTACATGCCCTTCAAGTAAGTGCGCCGCTCCAATATCAGCCCGCTCCGTGTACCTGACAATCGGATAAGGATTAAACCCTTGCTTGACAATAAATTCTTCGATTGTCTTGTCAGCCATCGGAATACCGTCAATTTCAATAGAGCTAAGCTCCTTTCTAACGATTTTCACAAGGTTCGGGTCGGCAATGCCTTCTATATAGCCAATTGCCACATCTGTCTTAGAGCGGTCCCCCACTCTATTCATTTCAAATCGAAGCCGCCCATCACGTATGCGTCTTCTTGTCAAAGCTGTATTAATAATGATGTTTTCTACATAGCCATCCCTCGAGCCCCGTACAACCTTCTCCGTATCCGGTTCCTCGGGCTGCCTTCCAGGGTAACTCCTGACATCCACAATTAACGCCTGTTCATCACCCTCTACCACAACAGCAATCAGACCGGATAACACCTGATCGATTGCATCCTGTACTTTATCAACATGTTCCACCGACTGATGGACCAGGTGGTTTTCGATGACCCGGGCCGGACGTATACTTTTCTGCTCTTTCTCATGCAGCTGCAATTGTGTCAGCTGCGATAAAATACCAATAATAAACAGCGAATCACACAGGCCGTTAATATAGTAGATATGGACTTTCTTTCCGAGGATCGTAAACCTCCGCACACCCGCGTCAAAGCTTGTGCCGAGACTCATTTTCTCTTCCATCAGTTTATCCAGCTTCTCTGGATCTTTCGGGATCTTCAGCTGCTCATCCTTCATGTTGAACCCTCCCTGCAATCTTTATCCTTTTACCCTTACCGATTTATGAAATACAGCCAATGAAATAGCGAGCCCGCTATTTTACCAAAAGCAATCGCCATCATAAGTGCAACGATCCGTTCATGGATACCCATCCGCTTCGCTAGGATAGGAAACACGTTCAGCACTTCTGTTAAGGCAGCGGCCAGCAAGCCGACAAACACTCCGCTAAGCAAGCCCATTGGAGCAAGCCACACTGCTGATATATACAGCTTTACCGGCACAAAGCTGACAAGCGTGCCCGCGAGCACTCCAGCAATAACGGCCCATTCGTAGCTTTTCACCTTCCTCCATGTGCCTGTCACCTGCATGAGGCGGGGAATAATTCCTAGTACTGTAATGAAAGCAATAAAGCCAGCTCCTACCGCCAGTCCACCCGCCAGCCCCATAAAGATGAGCAGCAAGCTATGAATGAGGGTCATCATCACTTATTCTTCCTTCTTTTCTCTCATGCACAATGACGTACTGATCCATATCCTGCTGATAATTAAACATCTCGATTTCCATAGGGCTCGGCTCCTCGTTTAAGCGTTTTTTGAATAAATGATTAAAGAATAGAATCATTCCTGCTCCAAGCCCGATGGAATAGGGAATTTGAAAAATGAGAGGCTGCTCCGTTGTTTCTCCCGTCACTATTTCATACAGCTTAATATGAACCTCCGGCATACTGACATCTTCATGGAAATTCATAATGGTGAGACCTGCTCCTACGAATAATAAAAGCCAAACGAACAGAAAAAGCGGCCACGGCTTTCTTGCTGGCGATGATGTATCAACGATCGTTTGCGCAGGACCAATAAACTGAATATCGATACCGGGCCATTGCTCGTGAAGCTTCTCGATCACGATCATCGCATCTACTACAGCAACAGGCATCTCTCTCTTTCTTACTTTATAAATATCCGTATACAGCAAATCACCCTGCAAATGCTCTGGCGCTATGACCTCCGCAATGTCTCTCAGCTTCACCGTTTTATTCTGCGGATGGCGTACACGGTGGCGAAGTCGAATATAAACGATCGCTTCCATCACTTTCCCACCCTGTTCATAAGTTCTTGTGTATTAATATGGGCGTAACTAGAGGGATTCATGCATTAATGCATATAAAAAGCCGGCAAACAAGACATTGTTTGCCGGCTGATGGCCTTAAGGCATTCCCATTTTATCCTTCATTTGTGATAAAATCTTTTTTTCGAGCCTGGAGACCTGAACTTGCGAAATGCCGAGCCGCGTGGCTACTTCAGATTGCGTCTGGTCCTTATAATAACGTAAGTAAACGATCAGTCTCTCTCTTTCATCCAGCTCCCTGATCGCTTCTTTTAAAACAACTTGATCAAAAGCGTGCTGACTATTCTTATCTGCCATCTGATCAAGCAGCGTAATCGGATCCCCGTCATTTTCATATACGGTTTCGTGAATAGAGGAAGGAGAGCGGGCTGCTTCCTGAGCCATCACCACTTCTTCTGCAGAGATCTGCAAATAGTCGGCTATCTCCTGGATGCTCGGTGTCCGGCTGTGAAGCTTCAGCAGTTCCTCTCTTGCCCGACGGATCTTGTTACTTGTTTCTTTTAGTGAACGGCTAACTTTAACCGTGCCATCATCCCGAATAAAGCGCTGAATTTCACCAATGATCATAGGTACGGCATAAGTAGAGAATTTCACATCATAACTTAAATCAAACTTGTCTACTGACTTAAGCAAGCCAATACAGCCGATTTGAAATAAGTCATCTGGATCGTACCCCCGATTAATAAAGCGCTGTACGACAGACCACACAAGCCGCATATTCCGCTCAACAATTGTATCTCTCGCCTCTTGATTCCCTGCCTGGCTCTCTTTGATCAAATGCTTCAATTGGTCATCTGACAGAATTTCCGGCTTTTGCTTCTTAGTCTCTACATCCATGGCATGAACTCCTTAATTACATAAGGCTTTTTTATTAGCAATCTGCTTTTTCAACCGAACGGTCGTGCCGTTTCCTTTATGAGAGATCACTTCAATTTCGTCCATGAAATTCTCCATAATCGTAAACCCCATGCCTGAACGTTCAAGCTCTGGTTTAGTCGTGAAAAGAGGCTCTCTTGCTTCTTCTACGTCCTCCATACCGACTCCCTCATCACGAATGATCAGATCAACTACATCATCCTCAAGAATGACGGAGACATACACGGTACCGGCAGGATTTCCTTCATACCCATGAATAATGGCATTTGTTACTGCCTCTGACACAACTGTTTTAATTTCTGTAAGCTCATCAACTGTCGGATCAAGCTGGGCAACAAAAGCTGCGACTGCTACTCGGGCAAATGACTCGTTTTCACTAAGCGCGCTAAATTGTACGTTCATTTCATTTCTCATAACACGCTGCCCCCAATCTTTCAAGTGCCTCTTGCTCGGACGATGCTGTCCCCATAATTTTGAATAAACCAGACATATCAAATAGCCGCTGTACAGCAGGAGAGATGGAGCATACGACCATTTCTCCGTTCTTTTTCTTAATATGTTTATACCGTCCCAGGATCACACCGAGACCTGAGCTGTCCATAAACGCCAACTCTCCAAGGTTTAAAACGATGTGACGGACGCCTTGATTATCTATTGCTTCGCTTGCCTGCTCGCGGAGGGCTTCTGCCGCATGATGGTCGAGTTCCCCAGCAAGCCTTAGACATAGCACTTCGTCTATTACTTCTAAATCCACTGATAAGCTCACTTCTGCTTCCCCCTTTTTAATGGATTAACAAGCCTTTCGACGAATGGTTCTCACAATCCTTCCCCATGACAAAACTAGAAGAAATCTTCTAAAAACAGGGAGTTTTCGGCATTAAAGTGTTTCTACCTTTGTAAAGTAGTGGAAGACTTTTTTATAAAACTGCCACCAGCTGGCCCGCTCTACATTTTCCTTGGCCACAAGAGGAGTGGAAGACACGACTTCTCCATCCTTCTTGATCACTAATTGACCGAGCTCGTCTCCCTTTTTTACCGGCGCCTGGATGTTCTTTTTCAATTTAATATCCTTTGATAGCTTCCCTTGCTTCTCTCCTTTTTTCGTTAAGAGTGAAACTTCTTCTCCTGTTACCAAAGTGATTTCGCTCTTGTCACCTTTGGCTACACGAACCTCACTTAGCGTTTCACCTTTTTTATAAAGAGGGTTCACTTCATATTGATGAAAGGCATAATCGAGCATCTTCGTGACTTGGGCATTTCGGTCTTTCGGTGTAGGCGCGCCGAAGACAACAGCAATGACTCTCATATTATTTTTTGACGCGGTAGCTGTGAGGCAATATTTCGCCTCATTCGTAAAGCCTGTTTTTAAACCATCTACGCCCGGATAAAATTTCACCAGTCTGTTTGTATTTACAAGCCAGAATTTCTTATCGCTGTCTTCCCGTAGATAATCTTCATATGTGCTGGTAAATGTTAAGATATCTTTATGCTTAAGCAGCTCTCTCGCCATGATCGCCATATCGTGTGCTGAGCTATGATGGCCTTCGACCGGCAGTCCGGTAGCATTTTTAAACTTCGTTTGTTTCATCCCCAACTCTTCCGCTCTTTCATTCATCCTTTCCACAAATGCCTCTTCGCTCCCGGCTATCCGTTCAGCTAAGGCAACAGAAGCGTCATTGGCCGATCCGATAGCGACGCCCTTCATCATTTCCTGAACGGTCATTTCTTCTCCAGGCTCTAAGAAGATTTGCGAGCCGCCCATGGAAGCGGCATATTCGCTTGCACGCACCTTTTCATCCCATGACAGCTTCTTTTCTTCCAGCGCTTCCATAACTAAGAGCATAGTCATGATCTTCGTCATAGAAGCAGGAGGAAGAGCCTGTTCACTGTTTTTTTCAAACAGCACAGCACCTGTTGTTTGTTCAATCAATATAGCTGATTTTGTCTGCTCGGCCAGTTTGACCTTGTCGTCCTCTGCATGGACCATCCCTGTTGAAAAAAGCGCAGACCAAACCAAGCATATAACGGCGGTTAAAGGAAAAACTCGCTTCATAAGTGAATGACCTCCCATAAGATGGTTATCTTCCCAATCGATATACACCCATCTTTTCCATCCCGCCTATTTTTATACAAAAAAAGAAGCATCCTATAAAAAGATGCTTCTTCCGGACCGCCGGAACACGAGAGATGTGTTTCTTGCAGAGCTATTTTATTCTGTAATTTCCTCGTGGATTAAAACGGGAGGAGTAACCGGCTCCTTGGAAAGAAGAATGCTTCTGTACAGCTCCTCTTTCACATGGTTTACCTCCTCAGTATTACTGTGTATCACAGCGAGGGGTTCACCTGCTTTGACTTCATCGCCAATTTTTTTAGTAAGTACAATACCGACACCAAGGTCAATGACCGAATCCTTCGTGGCGCGGCCAGCCCCCAGCCACATCGCCGCCGTACCGATCTGATCAGCAACAATGCTTGAGACATAGCCTGCCTCTTTTGCCGGGAGCTCGATCTGGTACTTCGCCTGTGGCAATTTAGAAGGATCATCTACTACAGAGGCATCGCCGCCTTGAGCAGCGACAAACGTCTTGAACTTCTCAAGTGCCTCCCCCGTATTAATGACTTTAATCAATTGCTGACGTGCATCCTCGAGTGTTTCGGCTTGCCCTGCCGCATATACCATTTGGCTGCCAAGAACGAGGCACAGTTCCGTTAAATCTTCCGGCCCTTCTCCTTTCAGCGTTTGAATCGCTTCGTTCACTTCCAACGCATTGCCGATCGCCCAGCCAAGCGGCTGACTCATGTCCGAAATCACCGCCAGTGTTCTACGGCCCACATTGTTGCCGATTCGCACCATAGCCTGAGCCAATTCACGGGAGTCCTCCAATGTTTTCATAAAAGCTCCTGCCCCAGTTTTCACATCAAGGACAATCGCATCCGCTCCAGCAGCGATTTTCTTGCTCATGATAGAGCTTGCGATCAAGGGAATGCTGTTCACTGTAGCCGTTACATCGCGAAGGGCGTACAGCTTCTTATCAGCAGGCGTTAAGTTACCGCTTTGTCCGACAACCGCCAGCTTGTTTTTATTAACTAAGTCAATAAATTCATCTTTATTGATTTCAACATGAAATCCTGAGATAGACTCTAGTTTATCAATCGTTCCGCCTGTATGCCCAAGCCCGCGGCCGCTCATTTTCGCTACCGGTACACCTACAGCAGCTACGAGAGGACCTAACACAAGCGTAGTCGTATCTCCTACGCCTCCCGTAGAGTGTTTGTCCACCTTCACGCCGTCAATGGCGCTCAGGTCTATCTGGTCACCAGAGGCCACCATAGCCATCGTTAAGTCGGCGCGTTCCTGCTCTGTCATCCCCTTAAAATAGATGGCCATCATGAGCGCACTGATTTGATAGTCAGGGATGGTGTCATTCGTATAGCCCTCAATAATCCACTGAATTTCTTCTGTCGACAGCTGCTGGCCATCCCGCTTTTTTTGGATCAAGTCGACCATTCTCATTCCAATCCCGCCCTTCATATCGATTTAATAATTTCTTTTACATAACGGAGAAAATCAGCTCTTACCTTCTCTGTCGTTTCTATTACTTCGTCATGAGTAAGAGGCTGATCAAGGATGCCTGCAGCCATATTGGAAATGCATGAAATACCGAGCACTTCTATTCCACTGTGGCGCGCAACGATCACTTCAGGTACAGTAGACATCCCTACTGCATCACTGCCAAGCACTCTTGCCAACCTTACCTCTGCCGGCGTTTCATAAATTGGACCTGTATTAGCCATGTATACGCCTTCCTTCACAGCTAAGCCGATTGTTTCAGCCGTTTCTTTAGCCAGCTGGCGCAGCCTTTTGCTATAGGCTTCCGACATATCCGGAAAGCGCACACCAAGATCCTTATCGTTCGGGCCAATCAGCGGATTGCCGCCCATGTTGTTAATATGGTCGGTAATAATCATCAAGTCACCAGGGGAGAATGATTCATTTACGCCTCCCGCTGCATTCGTCACAATAATAGTCTCTATGCCAAGTGCCTTCATGACGCGAACAGGAAACGTTACTTGATCAAGGGAATACCCCTCGTAATAATGAAAGCGCCCCTGCATCGCCGCCACTTCTTTTCCTGCAAGCGTGCCAAATACCAGCTGCCCGGCATGGCCTTCTACTGTAGAAACAGGAAAATGAGGGATATCCTCATAGGCCACTTTTTCAGCCTCCTCGATTTCATCAGCAAGCACACCAAGGCCCGAACCTAGAATGAGACCGATCGATGGCTGTTTGCTGCCTTTCTCCCGAAGGAAGTCAGCCGCTTCCTGTATATTTACTTTATCCATTCCTCTTTCCCCCTTTAATTTAGTTCCTCTAAAAAGCTTTCCCCATAGGCGGGCTTATTTACGTTGAAATTCTCTGCCACCGTAGCGCCTACATCCGCGAATGTTTTTCTGATTGGCAGCTGCTTTCCTTCAGCTTTACGCTTTGTATAGACTAAAAGAGGCACATACTCCCTCGTATGGTCAGTTCCATGGTGAACAGGGTCATTTCCGTGGTCAGCCGTAATAATTAGCAAATCCTCTTCTGTCATCTTAGCAAACACTTCCGGAAGGCGGGCATCAAACTCCTCAAGCGCTCGTCCGTATCCTTCCGGGTCACGCCGGTGGCCAAACAAAGCATCAAAGTCCACGAGGTTAATGAAGCTGAGACCCGTAAATTCCTTATCAAATGTTTCAATGAAACGGTCCATGCCGTCCATATTAGACTTCGTGCGGATGGCTTCTGTTACGCCTTCTCCGTCATAAATGTCAGAAATTTTTCCGATGGCGATCACATCGTAGCCGCCGTCCTTTAATTCATTCATCACTGTGCGGTCAAATGGTTTAAGCGCGTAATCATGACGGTTTGGCGTGCGTTCAAAGGCTCCCGGCTTTCCGACAAACGGGCGGGCGATGACACGTCCTACCATGTATTTTTCATCAAGCGTCAATTCACGCGCGATTTCACAAATACGGTAAAGCTCCTCAAGCGGAACCACTTCCTCATGTGCAGCTATTTGAAGCACAGAATCTGCTGATGTGTAGACAATAATAGCCCCTGTTTCCATGTGCTCCGGACCCAGCTCGTCTAAAATAGCCGTGCCGCTTGCCGGCTTGTTTCCTATAACTTTTCTGCCTGTCTTCTGCTCCAGATCATCAATCAGTTCCTTTGGAAACCCGTCGGGAAACACTCGGAAGGGCGTCCCGATATGGAGACCCATTAATTCCCAATGACCCGTCATCGTATCTTTGCCGCTGGAGGCTTCCTGCATTTTCGTATAATAAGCGAGCGGCTGATCGGCTTTATTTACACCTTGAAGTTCGCGAATGTTTCCTAAACCAAGCCGTTCCATGTTTGGCAGACGCAATCCGTTCATTCTTTCAGCAATGTGACCAAGCGTATCTGCACCGGCGTCATTAAACTGCGCAGCATCCGGTGCTTCCCCTATGCCTACGGAATCCATTACAATTAAATGCACTCTTTTGTATGTAGATGTCGTCATTTCGTTCCCTCCATTTTTGTTCTCCTACTGACCATCTTACCCTATTCTCACTTGAATAATCCTATTCATTCGTCAGATGTCTGACCTTTACATCTTCACTCTACTCTTTTCTCTTTCTATTGACAAGAAAAATGCCGTCCGTCACCGGAACAGCATTAAGCTCTTGGATGAAATTGTGAGTAAACGTCTTTCATTCTTGTCTTCGTTACATGAGTGTAAATTTGAGTTGTAGAAATGTCCGCATGGCCCAGCATTTCCTGTACTGCCCGCAAATCCGCCCCGTTCTCAAGCAGATGAGTAGCAAAGGAGTGCCGGAGTGTATGAGGAGTCAATTCCTTCTCGATGTTCGCTTTCTTCGCCAGCGCCTTGAGGATTTTCCAAAACCCCTGCCTCGATAAGCGTTTGCCGTGGTGGTTTAAGAATAAGGCCTCTTCTGGATACTTCTTCGACTTCAGCCTAGGCCGACCGGTATTCAGGTAACTCTCAATCACCTGGATGGCCGTTTTTCCGATTGGAATAATTCTCTCTTTGTTCCCCTTTCCAGTACAGCGAACAAAGCCCATTGTTAAATGAACATCATCCAAATCCAGCGAAGTCATTTCACTTACCCGCATGCCTGTTGCATATAAGAGTTCTAGCATTGCCTGGTCACGCAGGCCGAAGGGAGTAGAAGCATCAGGCGCTTCTAATAGCGCCTCTACCTCAGTGAGGCTCAATACTTTTGGCAATGTCTTTTCCATTTTAGGGGGTTCAATATGAACAGACGGGTCCTGGTCTACCGCCTTGTCCCTTAGCAGAAACTGATGAAAAGCCCGCACAGATGCCACATGACGGGCAATCGTCTTTGATGACTTTCCTTCCCCCTTTAAATGGCCCAAAAACTGGACAATATGAGTTCTCGTCACGTCTTGCAATGAGTCAACCTGCTCTACTTTATTTAAGAATAATAAATAATGAGTTAAGTCACGCTTGTAAGCCGAAATGGTGTTTTTTGATAATCCTTTTTCTACAACCATATAATGAACAAAGTCTTCTAGACGTTCTTTCATTTCACATTACTCCCCATCCAAATAAAATAGCAGCAGCCGTTCCAGCCACACCTCGCGAGTCCCCTCTGACAAGTATGCTACCTTAATCGCTTCTCCAGCGGGCTTCTCGTAACGGTGCTGTTCTACATATTTGCTCTGCACCCAGAGCATGGCGATATAAAACAGCAGTGTACAACATGTAAAAAAAAGAAAGATCTTCACAGCCTGCCACACAGTACCTAACCATTCCCGTCTCACTCGCTCCTCACCTGCCTGCTTTTTAATACAAGCATATGAGAGAAGGAGAATCGATTAGAACAGCCGTCCAGACACCGGCCGACTTTTTGATCCTATTTTTATTTTCATCTTCCTTGTATGTAAGAATATAAAAAGCCCTTCGATTGGGCGAAAGGCTTTTTATTCAACGTGTTGTGTTTCCATCGATTCTTTTGTTGTTTGTTTTTGTTCTGCTTTCTCCTGACAACGCCAGCAGACGCCATGAAACGTCAGGCGGTGGTCCTTTACCTGAAACTTCCAATCGCGTTCTACAACCTGCTCCACTTCTCCGAGCAAATCTTCTTGGATTTCATCTACAGATCCGCACTCAATACATACAAGATGATGATGAAAATGAGCCGCTCCCTCTTGACGCAAGTCATAGCGGGAAACGCCGTCTCCAAAATTTATCTTATCCACTACTTTCAGTTCGGTTAATAGCTCTAGTGTTCGGTAGACAGTAGCCAGCCCTATTTCTGGTGCCTTTTCTTTAACGAGGAGGTAGACATCTTCTGCGCTTAGATGATCTTCTTCATGTTCAAGCAGCACCCGAACAGTGGCTTCTCGCTGGGGTGTCAATTTATAACTCGCAGAATGTAATTGCTTCTTAATACGATCAATCCGGCTTTCCATAATTAGCCCTCCCTCGCCGATGTATGTTTATTATAACAAAATGGGAGGAAGTTGCAAAATGAAATTATTATAATGTATCACCACAAAATGATTATTATTTAAGAAAGACTACAGAGTACACCCTTGTTTCCTTCCTTAAAGGAAAAGGCCGGATAAATCGCTATTACACCATTGAGTTTATTTAATGACAATCTGCATAAGTACAGGAGATATATAGGCTTCAATGCCGGCAGCCAGAGCGGCCATGCCAACAGCCGCCAAGAAGAACAGAAAATACTTCGATAACAGCGCAGACATTTGAAAATGGCCAGACTGCTTCATGAACACTTTTTTCATCAGCTGAAGGGAGAAAGCAGTAGAAACAGAGGCCACGAAAATGAAAGCTGGAACGATAATTAAATTTTGCGGCAGGATAGAAGCCACTGCTACAAAGAAACCGTCCCAGTTCATCTGCTGAACAAGGAAGCCGACAGAAAAGCCGACCACAATGCCCTTCATGAATAAGAAGATAAAAATAAGCGGCAACCCGATGATCGAAATGCCAAACAGCCACATACAGCCTAAATATTTCACATTATGAATAAAGCTCTGCTGGAATAAGTCCTCTGAATCGGCAATTTGTCCCGATGATACTTGTCCAAAAAATTGCTGTAAGTAGTAGGCCAGGTCTTCCTTTTGAACGAGGGAAAGGCTGTTCACAACGATTGCCCCAAAGACGACCCCCATGAAAAACAAGACAGCTACGAATACATAGATGGAGGCATGCGCCTGAATGTGTTTACTGATAGCAACCTGGGATAACCTTTTCTGCATATAAGCTCCTCCTTTTTTCCGCTACTCCAATGTATGCGCGGAAAAAGGAGGGTATGCTTACACGGCTGCCCTTTCCTTCTGTTATTCAGTCAGAGCCTTTTGCAGCTGCAAATACTGGATCGCGTAAGCTGTTTTGGCGTCGTGGATGCGCTGGTCCTTGATCATTTTCTCCGCTTCTTCCAGTGTTACTTCCATCAGTTCAACGAATTCATCCTCATCTGGCATTAAACGCTCCTCTTTTTGCGTTAACCCCTCCGCTAAATATAAATAGACGAGTTCATCAGCAAATCCTGGAGAAGTATAGAAGGACTGCAGAAGCTTCATACTCTGACACACATATCCAGTTTCCTCTTCCAGCTCCCGGCGGGCAGTTGCTTCAGGGCCTTCTCCCTTTTCGAGCTTGCCGGCAGGGATTTCAATAATAGAACGTTCCAGTGCTTTGCGGTACTGTTCAACGAGAACAATCCTTCCTTCATTTGTTAAAGCAAGAATCGCAACGGCCCCAGGATGTTTAATAATCTCTCTCTTTGCCTTCTTTCCATCAGGAAGCTCAATATCATCCACTTGAAGCTTTACAACCTTGCCCTCAAAAATCATTTCCGTTTGAATGGTCTTCTCTTCAAATTTATTCATCCTTATTCCTCCACTCCTTTTTCATGAGTGTACCATAGCCGCAAGCCAAATAAGAAGCAGACAGATTATTTGTCCAAGCGGATTTCCCTCCGATATGATAAGGAAGAAAGGAGAGGATGAGCTTGAAGAAACGTACGCTGGGAAATTCAAATTTGCACGTCAGCGAACTAGCCCTCGGATGCATGTCACTAGGAACCGACGAGAAAGCTGCCCAGTCTATTATTGACGCCGCTCTTGAGGAAGGCATCAATTACTTTGACACAGCTGACCTGTACGACTTTGGTGAAAATGAGGCCATCATCGGCAAGCTGCTGAAGAATGTGCGCGACCAGGTGGTTATCGCGACTAAAGCTGGCAACCGATGGGAGCATGGCAAGGAAGGCTGGTCATGGGATCCATCAAAGGCATACATAAAAAGTGCGGTCAAGGAGAGCTTAAGGCGCCTTCATACGGATTACATTGACCTCTATCAGCTGCACGGAGGCACCATAGAAGATCCGATGGACGAGACCATCGAAGCGTTTGAGGAGCTAAAAAAGGAAGGCCTGATCCGTGAGTATGGCATTTCCTCCATCCGCCCTAACGTCATTCGCGAATACATTCAGCATTCCTCGATCGTCAGCATTATGATGCAATACAGCTTGCTCGACCGCCGCCCCGAGGAATGGCTTCCTTTGATTGAAGAGCACAACATCAGTGTAGTCGTCCGCGGCCCGCTCGCCAAAGGCCTATTAAGCACGAACTGGCGAGAGAAGGTAAGCAAATTTCAGGAAAAAGGATTTCTAGACTATTCGGAAAGCGAATTAACCGAGCTGTTGAGCGAGCTGGAGAACAAACTTGCAGACAGACGTACAATGAATGGCCTGGCCTTCCGTTATCTTCTTGAACAAAAAGCCGTTTCTTCTGTCATAGCCGGAGCAAGCTCAGTGGACCAGCTGAAGGAAAATATCCGGGCTATTAAAGAAAACTCCCTATCTGATGAAGAAATCAGCCTTATTCAATCGCTGACAAGAGCCAACCAGTATGAGCAGCATCGTTAAAATCGAGTAGAGGGAAAATAAGTTGATTATTTTCGCCCCTCTCACACCACCGTACGTACGGTTCCGTATACGGCGGTTCAATTTATATTAC
>NZ_JWJE02000039.1 GCF_000812025.2 Bacillus thermotolerans | reverse complement strand
AGTACCTTGCGCTTCCTTAGTGGTTGGTCGATGTGTACCCCCACAGTGGACTCTCACCACCTAGATAGTTGCCATGCCTGGCACACAAGAAAAAGCCTTCACTGAAGAAGGCTTTTGTAGACTATCCTTATACGGAAGGGCTTCTCCCGATCGTGCCGTCTTAGAAGCTATGTGTTTTGAACCCGCTCTCCGCAGGTGGGTACCCTGCTGCTTGCCTTGTAAGTCCTCTTACCAGAGGCATGTACGCAGCTTGCAGACACGGGCTCCCTTCACATATAGTGTTCGGTCAAAACAGATAGTAAAAGCTAACGTACACATCAGGATGTCCCTTCGTTGAAAAAATGATATCATATTTATCATTTCTGCGCAAGTTAATTGTCTAAATATTTAAAAATCATTTCTTGGCTGTTTCACGGATTCTTAAGTTTAATTCCTCCAGCTGTGCTTCGCTCACTTCACTAGGTGCGTCCATTAACAAATCGCTTGCGCTTGCTGTTTTCGGGAAAGCAATCGTATCGCGCAGATTCGTACGGCCTGCAAGGAGCATCACCATCCGGTCTAGTCCGAGCGCGATACCGCCATGCGGAGGTGTACCGTATTCAAAAGCATCAAGCAGAAAGCCGAATTGAGCTTTAGCCTCTTCATCTGAAAAACCAAGCACTTTAAACATTTTCTCCTGAACATCGCGCTCGAAAATACGAATAGAGCCCCCGCCAAGTTCATAACCGTTCAATACAATGTCATAAGCTTGAGCTCGTACCTTTTCCGGCTCTTCCTCAAGAAGGGATAGATCCTCCCGGAACGGCATCGTAAATGGGTGATGCGCAGCAAAATAGCGGCCAGCATCCTCATCGTATTCAAGAAGAGGCCAGTCTGTGACCCAAAGGAAGTTATATTTGCTCTCATCAATAAGACCGCGTTCTTTCCCAAGCTTTAGGCGAAGAGCACCAAGCGCATCCGCTACGACAGATTTCTTATCAGCAACGAATAGAAGCAAGTCCCCTTCTACTGCTCCAGCAGCAGTAATTAGACCATTCTGTTCTTCTTCAGCAAAGAACTTGGCAATTGGCCCCTTTAGGCCGTCAGCTTCTACTTTCAGCCAAGCAAGACCCTTCGCTCCATACACAGCTGCAAATTCAGTTAATGCATCAATATCCTTGCGGGAATAATCTGCAGCACCGCCTTTTACATTAATCAGCTTGACTTGGCCGCCATTTGCGACTGCACCTGCAAACACTTTAAACCCGGAATCCTTTACTTGTTCTGATACGTCTACCAGCTCCATGCCAAAGCGTGTATCCGGCTTATCAGAACCGAAGCGATTCATTGCTTCATCATATGTGATACGCGGGAACGCTTCTGTGAGTTCCACACCTTTCACCCGTTTCATGACCTGCTTCAGCATAGCTTCCGTCATGGACATAATATCTTCCTGGCTCATGAAGCTTGCCTCAACGTCCACTTGTGTGAACTCCGGCTGACGGTCTGCACGCAAGTCCTCGTCACGGAAACAGCGGGCAATCTGGTAATACCGGTCAAACCCTGATACCATCAGCAGCTGCTTGAAAATTTGCGGAGATTGCGGAAGAGCATAGAACTCCCCATCATGTACGCGGCTAGGTACCAGATAATCGCGAGCGCCTTCGGGTGTGCTTTTCGTTAAAATAGGTGTTTCTACATCTAGGAAACCTTCATCATCAAGAAAGTCGCGAATCGCTTTTGTTACATCGCTGCGCATTTTCAGCGTTTCATACATGGCCGGACGGCGAAGGTCCATGTAACGGTACTTCAAACGAATGTCTTCTGACACCTCTACTCGGTCTTCTATAGGGAACGGAGGCGTTTTAGCTTCGTTTAAAATGGTTACTTCCTTTGCCTGGACTTCAATCTTGCCAGTAGGGAGATTTTCATTAATCGTTTCATCGTCACGCGCTACTACGACTCCCTGCACATCAAGTACGTATTCATTACGCACTTTCTCAGCCACAGCCAGCGCTTCTTCAGATGTCTCAGGACTAAATACTACCTGCACAATACCAGTACGATCGCGCAGGTCAAGGAAGATGACGCCTCCTAAATCTCTGCGGCGCTGTACCCAGCCCTTTAATGTTACTTTTTCTCCGATATGCTGTTCTGTTACTCTCCCGCACTCATATGATCTGCCGAACATTTACTTCGCCTCCAATTTCTTCAACAGCGTGCTGGTTAACTCGTCTAATGGTATTTCTTCCTGCTCGCCTGTTTCCATATCTTTCAAATTAATTTTGTTTTGTTCTAATTCATCTTCCCCAAGAACGGCAACAAATCTTGCCTGAACCCGGTCAGCCGCTTTAAATTGGGCTTTAACTTTTCGGTTTTGATAATCGCGTTCTGCCTCAATTCCTTCTAGACGAAGGTCATGCAGAAGCTTAACCGTATAATCCTTTGCCTTCTCGCCAACGGACACTAAATAGCAATCCAAACGATCATCGGTCTGCCATTCAACCCCTTCTGCCTCAATCGCTGCAAGCAGCCTTTCCATACTGAAGGCAAAGCCGATGCCTGGTGCGTCAGGCCCGCCCATTTGACTGACAAGCCCATTATAGCGACCGCCTCCACAAAGAGTGGTGATAGCTCCGAACCCTTCCGCACTGCTCATAATCTCAAATGCCGTGTGATTGTAATAATCAAGGCCCCGCACAAGTGTCGGATCGATAGTAAATGGGATATCAAGAGCTGTTAAATAACTCTGTACTTTTTCAAAATATGTACGCGAGTAATCATTTAAATAATCTAAAATAGACGGAGCTGTTTTCATCAGTTCATGCTCACGGTCTTTTTTGCAGTCCAGGATCCTAAGAGGATTCTTCTCCAGACGGCTTTGACAATCCTCGCAAAACTCTCCGATTTGCGGCTCAAAATGATTGATCAGCGCCTCACGGTGTGCCTGGCGGCTTTCCTGATCACCTAATGAGTTGACAACCAGCTCTATTTTCTTTAACCCAGCCGCCCGGTAAATGTCCATCACAAGTGAAAGAACTTCTGCATCGATGGCTGGATCTTCACTGCCAATCGCCTCTACACCAAATTGGACAAACTGGCGGTAGCGTCCTGATTGCGGGCGCTCATAGCGGAACATCGGTCCGTTGTAGTACAGCTTGACTGGCTGATTCGGATCACCATACATCTTGTTCTCTACGAAAGAGCGCACAACAGCGGCTGTGCCTTCTGGACGAAGAGTCAGGCTGCGGTCTCCGCGATCTGTAAATGTGTACATCTCCTTCTGCACAATGTCTGTTGTATTACCGACATTACGCTGAAATAACTCAGTATGTTCAAAGATCGGGGTCCGTATTTCCTTGTATTGATAAGTTCGGCAAATATCTGTAGCTATTCGTTCAAGACGCTGCCACTTTTCAACGGTGCCTGGCAGGATATCCTGTGTGCCGCGTGGAATATTTACACTCATCCTGATTCCTCCTTAGCGCTGTTCATTTTTTCCAAATAAAAAAACTCTTCATCCCAAAGACAAGGGACGAGAGTCTTATTCCCGTGGTACCACCCTAGTTAAAGCTTTTTACAGCTTTCACTTTTCCAGTTAACGCCTGCTTACGTTTTCTCCTATTAAAAGCGATGCTTCGTTCAAAGAAAAACCTCCGGAGTGTTCATTCATTAAGGCGCTGACGGGAATAACTTTCAGCCTAGGCTATTCCTCTCTGCACGTGCGATTCTTAACTACTTTTCTCCATTACCAGTTTTATCATTCAATTATTTACTACTAACGTTCCCATTATAAGAAACTTTAAAGAAGCATTCAAGCGACTTTTTTGGTAACTTCGACAATCTATGATATTTTTCTTCTCATTTAATGACCTTTTGCTTAATTTCAAAAAAATGTTTTTTTACTCAACCAAAATAATCACTTAGATGTTAAAATATACATGGTATTTATTATTTTGGGTGGTGGATCATGGAAAAAAAATACATAACTATATTTGTCTCTTTCCTGCTATTATTTATTCTTCTGCCGGCAGCGGCAGCTCAGGCTGAGGGCACGGCAACTTTAGAGGTGGCGGTTGATAAAGCCAACCTCCGCGGTGAACCGAGCACTTCTTCAAGTTTAGTAGGACAAGTACAGCGCCATGCTCAATATGAGATCATCGGGGAAGAAAACGACTGGTATCAAATTCAGCTCTCTGACGGAACAAAAGGCTGGATAGCCGGTTATCTTGTCAGCGTAAAAAACGGTAATTCTCCAGCTTCTGAGCCAGCACAAGTTCAAGGATCTTCTGGTGAAACAGCGGCTATTACAGCCGACAACTTGAATGTACGCAGTGAGCCTTCTCTGTCCTCAACTGTACTTGGAAAGCTGCATATAGGCGATCAAGTGACCGTTTCATCTGTGGAGGGTGACTGGGTAAGCATCAGTTATAATGGTCAAGACGCCTGGGTAAGCAAACAGTTTGTTCGATTAAACGAAAAAACAGAACAGGCTTCGGCCGCTCCCGCTCCTAGCAGCGAGCCCGCTGAGGGGATGGCAATTATTCTATACGAGGGCACCAACCTTCGTTCCGGACCGGATACTTCCTCCTCCATCGTTGCCCAAGGATCCCAAGGTGAGCGTTACCCAATCCGTGCTCGATCAGGTGATTGGTATGAAATTAGCTTAGCCAGCGGACAGGCAGCATATGTGGCAAGCTGGGTTGTCTCTACAAATGAGTCAGCCGAGGAAGCACCAGATGAATCCAGCAATGTAGCTGCGGCCAGCAATGACTCCCCAGGGTTAGCAGGTAAAACGATCGTGCTCGACCCGGGACATGGTGGAGTAGACAGCGGGACGATTGGCGCGCAAGGTACATTAGAAAAGGTCATTACGCTTAAAACAGCCGAACGATTATATGGTAAATTAAAGCATGCTGGAGCGAATGTTATTCTTACTCGCTCTCATGATGAGCACGTGTCTTTACCTTCCCGCACAGCAGCTGCCAGATACCACGGAGCTGATGCATTCATTAGTTTGCATTATGACAGCACAGTTGAACATGCTGGCGCGAGAGGTTTTACTACCTATTATTACCACGCAAATCACCGTCAGCTGGCTAACGAGGTAAACAGCGGCTTAGATCAGCAGCTTTCTGCCCGCAATCGTGGTGTTCGCCACGGCGATTACCATGTCATTCGTGAAAATAGCCAGCCAGCTATCCTATTGGAACTGGGTTATTTAAATAATCCGCAGGAAGAAGCCGCCATCGTCACAACTCCTTACCAGGAGATGGTGACAAACGGCATTTATTACGGCCTTCAATCTTACTTTAGTAACTAATCAAAAAGCCTCCGCTCCTACTGAAGTAGGAGCGGAGGCTTTTGTTATTGCTTCGCCGCTTAGGAAGCGAACTATTTACTTTCTAAAATCAAGGTAACGGGACCATCATTTACAAGCGAGACATCCATCATAGCACCAAATTGTCCCGTAGCTACACGGACCCCTTTTTCTCTAAGCAGTTCATTGAAGCGGTCATATACTTTTTCTGCCTGCTCTCCCTTGGCCGCAGCCATAAAATTCGGACGCCGCCCTTTTCGGCAATCTCCATACAAGGTGAATTGAGACACAGAGAGGATATCACCACCTGTGTCTAAAAGAGAGCGGTTCATTTTACCTTCCTCATCTTCAAAAATCCGTAAGTGAACAATTTTCTCTGCCAGGTAGGCCGCTTCTTCTTCTCCGTCCTCGTGAGTCACTCCAACGAGCAGCACAAGCCCTTGATCAATGTGTCCTACGAGTTCGCCTGCTACCTTCACAGAGGCTTCTTTACTTCTTTGCAATACAACTTTCATCTTTTAAAAACACCCTTAGCTTAAAGTTCGGTGTACAGAATACACGTCTGGAATTTGTTTAATGCGTTCCACAACTTTGTGTAAATGATTGACATTATGAATATAGATAGTTATGTCAATCCTCGCCATCTTATTGCGGTCGGATCTTCCTGAAACGGTAGAAATATTCGTTTTTGTTTCACTGACTGCCTGCAGCACTTCATTTAGAAGGCCCTGCCGATCATAACCTGAAATCTCTATTCCTACTGTATATTCTTTCTGATTAGCAGCTCCGCTTTCCCATTCCACTTCGATCAGCCGGTCTTCTGAATTCTCTCCCGTTACATTCGGGCAATCCGAACGGTGTACAGATACTCCACGCCCTTTTGTAATATAGCCGACAATATCGTCGCCCGGAACAGGATTACAGCAGCGAGACAGACGAACTAGCAGGTTATCAATCCCCTTTACTGTCACGCCCGTGCTCTTCTTCGTATTCACTCGAGTAGCTGGAACGGTTTTGAGATCCTTCAATGCTTCTTGAGCAAGAATTTCCTCATCCCGCTGCTTTCGCAGTTTTTCGGTTAAACGGTTGGCTACCTGCAGAGCGGTAATACCGTTATAGCCTACAGCTGCATACATGTCTTCTTCATTAGAGAAATTGAACTTTTCCGCTACACGCTTAACGTTTTCCATAGTAATAACATCTTTAACGTCAAAGTCCATATTCTTAATTTCTCTTTCGACTTGTTCGCGTCCCTTAATAATGTTTTCTTCTTTGTTCTGCTTTTTGAAGAATTGCTTAATCTTATTTTTAGCCTGTGTTGTTTGCACCATCTTCAGCCAGTCTGTGCTCGGTCCATAAGAATGCTTAGATGTAAGAATTTCGACAATATCGCTCGTTTGGAGCTTGTAATCGAGCGTGACCATTTTTCCGTTCACCTTCGCACCAATGGTCTTGTTCCCCACTTCCGAATGGATCCGATAAGCAAAGTCTAGCGGCACCGACCCTTTTGGCAGTTCAATGACATCGCCTTTCGGTGTAAATACGAAAACCATATCCGAAAACAAGTCGATTTTTAAAGATTCCATGAATTCTTCTGCATCAGCAGATTCGTTCTGAAACTCCATAATTTCCCGGAACCAAGACATCTTCTTATCGAAGGAAGCCTCTTGATCTACCGTCTTGCCTTCTTTGTATGCCCAATGAGCAGCTACCCCGTACTCAGCAATGCGGTGCATTTCTTTCGTACGGATTTGCACCTCGAGCGGGTCACCTTTTGGACCGATAACCGTTGTATGAAGAGACTGGTACATATTCGTTTTTGGCATAGCGATATAATCTTTAAAGCGTCCGGGCATTGGCTTCCAGCATGTGTGGATAATGCCTAGCACCGCATAGCAATCTTTAATGCTATCGACAATTACACGCACGGCTAGCAGGTCGTAAATCTCATTAAACTGCTTATGCTGAAGCGCCATCTTCCGATAAATGCTATAAATATGCTTCGGACGTCCTGACAGCTCCGCTTTGATAGACAATTCATCTAAACGATCCTGGACATCGTCAATGACCTCTTCTAAATATTGTTCCCGCTCCGCCCGTTTCCGCTTCATTAAATTGACAATCCGGTAATATTGCTGGGGATTTAAGTAACGGAGCGCCACGTCCTCGAGCTCCCATTTGATCTTGGAAATTCCAAGCCGGTGAGCGAGCGGTGCAAAAATTTCCAATGTTTCGTTAGAAATACGCCTCTGTTTCTCAGCGGGCAGGTGCTTCAGTGTCCGCATATTGTGCAAACGGTCTGCCAGCTTGATTAGGATCACCCGGATATCCTGTGCCATTGCTACGAACATTTTCCGATGGTTCTCCGCCTGCTGTTCTTCCTTCGACTTATATTTAATCTTTCCAAGCTTCGTTACTCCATCAACAAGCATGGCTACCTCATGGCCGAACTCTCTTTCCATGTCCTCTAAGGTTATATCCGTATCTTCCACCACGTCATGTAAAAAGCCGGCTGCCACAGTAGCCGGGTCCATCTCTAAATCGGCCAATATCCCAGCGACTTGAATCGGGTGTATAATGTAAGGTTCCCCTGACTTTCGATACTGCTCCTTATGTGCTTCTGCCGCATACTGGTAGGCATCTTCTACGAGCTTGACGTGTTCTCCATTTAAATACTTCCTCGTCTTCTCAAATACTTCATCGACAGTCAATACCCGATCTTTCGCCATATATTACTCACCTTTGTCATTTAAAAATATTTTTAAGTCCCTTTAAAGATTCTAATATTTCCTATTATCGAAAAAAACGCGGCAGATGTAAAGGTATCTCACGCATTTTCTAAAAAAATGAAAAAATTTGTCGAAAACTTTCATCTCATTGTCACACTTATGTTAGAAGGAGGTGTTGCTTCCAAGAAAATGCTTATAAAAAAAAGAGATGCCCGAAAGCCGGCTCTTCCCGACATTCAGGGCAGTCTCTCAATTATTATTCATACGGAATCAATGTTAATACATCATAACCATCTAGTTTGCTGCGGCCCTCTAAATAGGAAAGCTCTACAAGGAAAGCAATGCCGGCTACCACACCGCCCAGCTGTTCAACAAGCTTGATCGTTGCTTCAATGGTTCCTCCTGTCGCTAGCAGGTCGTCAGTGATCAGCACACGCTGTCCCGGTTTTACGGCATCTTTATGAATCGTCAAAAGATCTTCACCGTATTCCTTGCCATAAGAAACTTTTACTGTTTCACGCGGCAGCTTGCCGTCTTTGCGCACAGGAGCAAAGCCCACTCCCAAGGAATAAGCCACTGGGCAGCCGACGATAAAGCCGCGGGCTTCAGGACCAACAATCAAATCGATGTTCTTCTCTTTGGCAAATTCTACGATTTGATCTGTTGCATAGCGAAATGCTTCTCCATCTGCCATTAAAGGAGTGATGTCCTTAAATTTAATCCCAGGTTTTGGCCAGTCCGGCACAATTTTAATATATTGTTTTAAATCCATGATTTCATTTCCTCCTCATTTTCAACAGGGGTGCGTACAACAAGCTCATCCAGCCAGGACTTTAATTCCTGATAAGATGAATATAGAAGCTTATTCTCGAGCTCTAATTGCTTCTTCTTATATTGGTAGGCCGGTGATTGGTCCAAGTCCCGCTTCGGAGCCTTTTCATTTAAATGAACGATTCCCTCATTTATTGTAACAAAGTCAAGTTCAAAAAACACTTTCGACATAAAGTCTATTGTTTCTCTAGACCAGCCTCGATGCGCTGCAAGAGCATCGCCATGCTTTTTTAAGTCAAAGCTTTTCCGTTTAAATAAAAAAGCATACAGCCATTTAAAATGCTCCCTAGTGGGCATCGTACTGAAGAAGTGGCTGTCTTTCTGGTGAAAGTGGACATACATCCGCGCAGGGCATCCGTTTCTGATCAATGCTTCTATGATCTCTAAAGAAGGAGGCAAATCAAGAAATACAAGATTTTTTCCTTGAACAGAAAACTCTTGTGTCTTTTCCACTCCGTCTATGAAAAGCACTTCCTCTGCCGTCTCCTTCTCTAGGTGCAATTCTCGTACCGTCTGTTCTCTAAAAACAATCAATGTCCGTTCTTCCGGCACTTGATGCATCCACCTCTTTATATCGCGGTGCCCTCTCATATCGAATAATTGCCATTCGTCCACTTCCAAATCTTTGACGAAAATCTGCGGCTTGCGTATATTATTCCACTCATTAACAGAGAGCTCTCCAATGACAGACACCTTCGAGAAAGGTGCAATATGATCTGCGTAATGCCCCAGACCAAAACCAATTCCGTCAAGTGATCCTGCTTCATTTTCAAGCTGGATTTTAAGGTGTGTATGATCTGCGCCAATCTTACGCAAAGCAGAAAATCCTGCCTTCTTAATTAACACCTTCGGCTTAGGGTTGTTCATCCCGTACGGCGCCAGCATATTTAGCTGCTCGATAGCAGAGAGACTAATCTCCTCCAGGGGCACCACTGCATCCAACTCCGTTAACGGAACGAGCTCCTCCGCTGTTAGCTGTTCTTTTGCCGCCTTGCAAAGCCGCTCTCTCAGTTCATCTACATCTGATCTTTCCAGCGTCATGCCTGCTGCCATCGGATGTCCGCCAAAGTGGGGAAGCAGTTCCCGGCATGCCGACAAATTCTTGAACAAGTCGAAACCAGCAATACTTCTCGCCGATCCCTTAGCTTTGTTTGTTTCAGGGTCGAAGCTCAGCACAATGGCGGGCCGGTAAAACTGCTCGACCAGCCTAGAGGCCACAATACCAATAACCCCTGCATTCCACCCTTCTTTTCCTACTACAATCACAGGATACTCCTCAGGAGGATATCTTTCCTGCACCATCCGGATCGCTTCTTCAGCAATGTCCGAAACGATAGCTTGACGTTCTTTATTCATCGCGTCAATCTCTTGTGCTAGGTGCTCCGCTGTGTCTTTCTCAGTGGTGAGCATTAATTCTACAGCTGGATCCGCATCAGCGAGACGCCCGGCTGCATTGATACGAGGCGCGATCATAAAGCCAATCGTTTCTTCATTAATAGTCTCTCTTTTAGTAGAAGTCAGCTTTAATAACGCCTCAATACCCGGTCTTGTCGTACGCTGGAGCTTCTTAATACCCGCCTTGGCGATCATGCGGTTTTCTCCCACAAGAGGCACCAAATCAGCAACCGTTCCAATAGCGGCCAAGTCAAGCAAGTGCTCCGGAACATAGCCGTACAGCGCGTGGGCTGTCTTAAAGGCCACACCGACACCTGCCAAATAAGAAAACGGATAGTCTTCTGACAGCTTCGGATGGATAATGGCCAGCGCTTCTGGAAGCTCAGGACCGGGTTCATGGTGGTCAGTAATAATTAAGTCGAGCCCAATGTCTGCGGCTATCTTCGCTTCTTTAACAGCAGCAATCCCCGTATCCACCGTAATAATCAGCCTGTAGCCCTGCTCCTTCGCCTGGCGAAACGCCTGCTCATTCGGTCCATATCCTTCGGTAAAGCGGTTCGGAATATAAAAGTCTACATTCGCTCCCAAATCTGTCAGCACCGTCATCATGACGGAGGTACTGCTGACACCATCTGCATCATAATCTCCAAAAATTAAGATCGGCTCTTCTTGAGCGATCGCTTCTTGTATACGGTCAATCGCTTTCTTCATATCATTGAATAAAAACGGATCATGAAATTCACTTTCATGATCATATAAAAAACGTTTCGCTGCTTCCGCTTCAGTCATTCCACGATTCACTAACAATGAGGCAAGCAGCGGACTGATATTTAATTGTTCTGCTAACTGATTTTTTTTCTGTTCATCGGTTTGATAGACTTTCCAGCGAGTCTTTGATTTTAACATCCCCTCACTCCTCAGCCTTACTATTATACAAGAGGGAGATAGCCAATTCAATGCACGTCTATTGAAATCAGCAGACAAAATGACTTTCTAGAGGAAGGCCTTCGTATAGACGAACAGTCGAAAAAGCAGCAAGCAGCAAAGAGAGCCTGCACACCCCCTGTTACCCAGGATTCATGCCGGCTCTCCCCTGCCCATTTAGGCGCTGCCATCCCCGTCAGGCACCGTCCTCTGCCTTTCACTGACATTCCCACTGTCTCTTTTTTCCTCTTTCCTATCTTGAATTTCCTTTTTTAATTTTTCAATCCGGTCAATCAGCACGTGATTCTGTCGTTTCAGGCTCACTGTCCGGAAAATACCGATCAGTCCCGAAATAAGTCCCCCCATCAAAACAGAGAAAAGGATGACCATGACAAGCGGCCACTCCGCCTGCCCAAACACATAGTTAACGGTTACCGTATTCACATTGACCACCGCAAATAAGGCAACAATTAGAGCAAAGAGAATGACAAGCAGTAACGTTGTTTGGTTCTTCATCCATTTCGTCTCCTCTCTTCTTTTATTTACTTCCTCCCACCGCCGGCTGATTAGGATTTATATGAATAAATGCATCTTGAACATTGTCCATCTCCAAGAGCTTCTTCTTCACTCTTTTTCCGATCTTATGTCCTTCTTCTACCGTAATATGCGGATCCACCGCAATTTTCAAATCAATAATGACATAGTGTCCGTGCTCCCTCGCATAAAGGGCATTCACCTTTCGGACATCTGGTATAGACAGGACAGCCTCCTTAAAAGGAAGCGTTTCTTCCTCATGAAGGACATGGTCAAGAGTAGCATGAATAGATTCCTTACCTATATTCCAGGCAATTTTCAGTACAAGGATTGAAACGACCAGGCCAGCGACCGGATCCCCGTATACAAGCCAATCAATATCCAGGACTCCGCCTAGCATCGCCGCACCAATTCCAACTAATGCGGCAATGGAAGAGTATACATCTGAGCGATGCTCGTAGGCGTTCGCAATCAGCGCATCACTCTTTACTCTTTTTCCCAAACGATACTTGTATTGAAACATCGCCTCCTTCACCACGATTGAAAAAATAACCGCATAAATGGCAATAGCTCCCGGCGGCTCAATCGGCTCAAAGAAAGCTTTAACGGATGAACTGGCTATTTCTACTCCAACGAGGACAAGCAGTACCGCCACAATAATCGCTGCAATGGATTCCGCCTTACCATGACCATACGGATGGTCTTCATCAGGCGGCCGTTTTGCTGCCTTTAGGCCTACCCAAACGGCAAGCGATCCTGCTACATCAGATGCCGAGTGAGCAGCATCAGCAATTAATGCACGACTATTGCCGATCACTCCGCATACTCCCTTTATAGCCGCCAAAATAATATTGCCCACAACACCAATCATCGCTGCAAATTCAGCCTTCTTAAATCGTTCCTCTTTTTCCACTTTTCATCCTCCTCCATCCCGTTCCTATCGTTATTATGAACAAGAAAGAAAGGATTCATAAGAAACGCTGCTCAACCATCAATAAAGCCCACTTGCAAACCTGAGTTCAGGCTTGCAAGTGGGCTATCAATTCTTCCATATTATACTTGCGGTTCGTCGCTCCACTGCTTCTTCTCTTTGTAAGTAATAAGCGTTCCTTTCTTCTTAAGCTCTTTCTTCTTCCATACAAGCCACAACTGTGCGGCAATAAATAAGGAAGAGTATGTGCCTGATATCAGACCGACAAAGAGTGCAATCGAGAAGTTACGGATAGCTTCACTTCCAAATAGAAGCAGAGCAATGACAGCAAACATGACGGTGATCACCGTATTGAAGGAACGTGTTAATGTTTGACGCAAGCTTTTGTTGACGATTTCTTCAAGTTCTTGTTCGGTTTTGATCTTCCTCTTTCTCGCTAAATTTTCCCGCATCCGGTCAAACATAACGATTGTGTCATTAATGGAATAACCGATGATCGTCAATACAGCGGCAATAAAGGTCAGATCAACCTCTAAGCGCGTCAAACTAAAGAAAGCAATAATGAAAAAGGCATCATGAAGCAAGGCAATAATCGCACCGAGCGCCATGTAAATTTCAAATCGAATCGTGACATATAAAACGATTCCTATTGCCGCAATCGCCAGAGCGAATACGGCATTCTTGGCCAGTTCCTTACCAACCACCGGTGAAACGGTGCTGATGTTCGGCTCATTGCCGTACACTTCACTAAAATGCTCCTTCACTTCGGCCACTTGATCCTTTGAGAACGATTCCTTAAAACGAGCAACTCCGATTTCATTCTGATCGCCAGAAATGACAATGTCATCTGTCGAAAGATTGACTGCTTCCAAATCCTTCTCCAGAGCCTGTTCTGTCAGCGGCTCTTCTGCTAATATCTCCATACGTGTGCCGCTGGAGAAATCAATGCCCAGATTTAAACGGAACACACCGAGTACTATCACGCCGGCAACAATCAGTGCGGCAGATAGAGCAAAGAACTTGCGATGGGGCTTCACGAAGTCAATCCGGTCAAAACGTGTTGGCAAATCTAGCATATGGTACCCTTCACTAATATCCTTGATATCGCTCTTTTTAACACCGAACCAGCCAGGCTTGTCTTTCAGCCAATTGCTTTGAACGAATAATCCAAGTAATAGCCGTGTTCCCCATACAGCAGTGATAAAGCTGACAAGGATGCTGACAATTAGAGAAGTCGCAAAACCTTTAACCGAGCTTGTGCCAAAATAGAATAGGACAGCTGCTGCCAAAATAGTTGTGATGTTAGCATCAAAAATAGTTAAGAATGAGTTTTTACTTCCTTCTTTAAAGGCAGCCCGCAGGCTTCTTCCTACTTTTAACTCTTCACGGATCCGTTCATACGTAATAATGTTGGCATCCACTGCCATACCAACCCCAAGAATTAATGCCGCAATCCCTGGCAATGTCAGTACAGCATTCATCCAGTCAAACACTAGTAAAATTAAGTAGAGATAGACTGAAAGAGTGATTATAGCGATAAGGCCTGGAAAACGATAGTACACTAACATGAATAAGAAGACTAGTGCTATACCGATAATTCCTGCAAAGACCGTTTGGTTTAAGGCTTTTTCACCAAATTGTGCGCCAACCGATGTGGAGTACACTTCATTTAACTCTACTGGAAGGGCACCGGCATTTAACATGGAAGCCAGGTTTTGTGCTTCCTCTACCGAAAAGCTTCCTTCAATCGTGACTTCATTTGTATTAAATACTTCATTAACGCTTGGCGCAGATAAGAATTTAGGATCAGCCTGCTGAACTTCTTTCTGGAAAGAGTCCGTTCCTTCCTCAAAATCGAGCCAGATAACGAGCTGGTTATTAGGCGCCATGCTCACAATATGTTCAGTTACTTCCTTAAATTTCTCAGCACTTTTCAGCTTCAAGACAACATTCGGTGCTCCTTGTTCCGTGAAGGATTGTGAGGCTCCTCCTTCTGCAAGGTCACTTCCGTCCATCATGAGCTTATCATTCACATCACGGAAGGATAATTTCGCCTGAGTCGAGAGCATTTCCCGGGCTTGATTCTGATCCTCTACGCCCGCTAGCTGAACCCGAATGCGGTTTCCTTCCTCAATTTGAATGCTTGGTTCGCTCACCCCGAGAGCATTCACCCGTCTATCAAGTGCTTCTGCTGTGTCTGCTACCACTTGCTCGGTAATTTTTTGCCCTTCATCGGCCGGTTTCACCTCGTACAATACTTCAAAACCGCCCTGCAGATCAAGGCCGAGCTTTATGTCTTTGACAATGTCCTTCGCCGTAAGCCCAATTGTACTTGCTAAAAGCAGTACGATAAGAAAAAAGGCTACGATCCGGCTGCGTTTTACCATTTTCTGCTTTCCTCCTTAGTGCCCTCATCTCTTAAACAACTAAAACAGCTTTAAACGGCTAAAAAAAATTCTGGTAAAAGGATACCAGAATTCCTCAACAAAACTATTATGAAGCAGAAAATACAGACTGTCAATTTTGCTCAATTCTTTTTCGTACCGAGCAGTTCCTGCCATTCCCCCTGCCCATTTTCTCCAAACCAGTGTTTACCTCGAAAGGCCTCTACCGTTTTATAGCTCATGAAATCTCCAGGCGTTGTAGCTACAATATCTGAAACGAGCTCATAAATATGTATGTGCTCCTTAGGCTTTTTCCATTTCTTTTTCGTTAAGTATTCCCACAGGGTTGGAATATCGATTGTACCGTAATTCAGCAGCCGGAACTCTTCTACTTTACTCTTTAGCACCGGCAGCAATTGCTGAAAATACTGCTGATATGGATGCGCTTCTGCCATTCTCCCATCCCCTTTTACTTAGAAGAATCAATGAACTTGTCATGCTTGCCCGACTTAAAGGCATATATATACCATTGTAAAGCAATTCATCTATTTTGAGAAGGCAGGGAGACAGATGTCAAAGTTTTTAAAAGGGACTCTTGTATTAATGGCGGCTATGTTCATCACGAAAATACTGGGCTTTGTCAACCGGATTGTCGTTGCCCGGCTGATTGGGGAAGAAGGGGTTGGCCTGTACATGATGGTCTTTCCAACCTTTATTCTTGTCGTCACACTTACCCAAATCGGCCTCCCTGTAGCGATCTCAAGAAGCATAGCGGCCGCTGAAGCCCGGGGAGAAACAGCGAAAATGAAGCGTATTCTAGCCGTTTCATTAGCGATTACTGTTTCCTTGTCACTTCTTTTCACGCCCGCTTTGCTGATGCTGGCTCCCTACTTATCTGAAACATTATTCACCGATCCGCGCACGTATTATCCTTTAATAGCTATTTCGCCAGCCATCCCAATCATTGCTGTCTCCTCTGTGCTGAGAGGCTACTTTCAAGGCCGGCAGAATATGAAGCCCGCTGCCTACTCCCAAGTCATCGAGCAAATCGCACGCATTATCTTGATTGCTGTGTTTACCAAGCAGATGCTGCCTTACGGAGTGGAGTATGCAGCAGCCGGAGCAATGGCCGCAGCTGCTGTTGGGGAGCTCGCTTCACTGATTTATTTACTCTGCATGTTCCGGTTAAACAAAACCTTTTTGCTCCGACGGCGTTTCTTCCAGACTATCCACAAAAGTAAAGATACTGTAAAGGAGCTGCTTGAAGTAGCTCTGCCATCCACAGGCAGCCGGATGATCGGGTCACTGTCCTGGTTTTTTGAACCGATTGTTGTTACACAAAGTCTAGCTATCGCCGGAGTAGCTGCCATAACCGCTACAAGAGAGTACGGAGTTCTTACCGGTTACGCCCTGCCGGTTATGTTCCTGCCTTCATTCGTCACATTGGCACTGTCCACTTCTCTCGTTCCAGCTGTTAGTGAGGCCTATGCGAAGAAGCATTACAAGCTCCTTGAACATCGAATTCAGGAGGCGCTGCGTTTTTGTCTTGTGACTGGAGGGTTAGCGGTCCTTGTTCTCTTCCTGTATGCAGAACCGCTTATGAAATTTATGTACCATTCATCGAACGGCTCTCGCTTTATCGAATTAATGGCGCCTTTTTTCTTATTTTATTATTACCAGGGACCTCTTCAAGCTGTTCTTCAAGGCTTAAACTTAGCAAATGCGGCAATGATAAACAGCTTCATTGGAAGCGCCATTAAATTAGCTGTGATTTTCATTTTTGCTTCACAGCCCCAATTCGGGATCTTTGGAGCCGCACTCGGTATCTCTGTGAGCATCGTGCTTGTTACACTCCTGCATCTGGCTGTCGTATTTAAAAAAATCTCTCTTACTATTCACTTAGGCCAGTATTTAAAATTCACCATCGTTCTCGTCATCTCCTACTTCGCCAGCCAGATAGTCAGCGGGCTCTGGCTGACAGGTTTAACGCCGCTTCCACATCTTGCAGCAGGAATAATCACAACATGCTTGCTTTACCTTATTTTTTCATTTGTGAGCGGCCTCATTACGAAGCAGGATGTGAAAAGGATTCCCTTTTTCAAAAAATAAGCCAGTTTTCATTGATCCTTTTCATCAATGAAAAACTGACCATTATCAAAGCTGCAAAATGAAATACGGTTGATTTGTTTGTAGCCTCTTCTCTTTACTTCTTGCTTGAGCCATTGTTCTGTCTGGTTGATCATCTTTAAGTGTTCATACTGAACCACACCATCTAGTATGAGCGGCAAAGTAAAGGTACCGCTTTTACCATTTTCGTCCTTCTTCATAATGGATAAGCTGCCGGACGGCTCTAGAATAGCATATTCCACTTCTTCAATATAGCGGATATCCTTTTCTCGCAGCTGAAGCAGCAGATCATGGAAGTTGTAGCGCTGGCGTTTCATCGCTTTTTCATTGATCTTACCTTTATCAATAATGATTTCAGGCTTTCCTTCCACCATTTCTCTAAACCTCACACTCTTTAATGAAAAGTGAGCCAGTGTGAGCTGGATAATGACCAGCGTGAACATCGGTATAAGCGAATGCAAAAGCGGGTCTGTATGCTGTTCAATCGCTACAACCGCCATTTCACCGATCATGAGAAACACCACTAAATCCAGAATACTAAGCTCTCCGATTTCTCTACGGCCCATCAGCCGAAATATCAATAAGATAACAATATACAAGAAGACCGCACGAAATATAATCGTCAAGTAAGTCATAACATTCTCCTTCGATTCTTCTGTTTACTCTTAGTGTGAGCTAAACAGAAGAAAAGTTAAAAGGAAAACATCGGAAACAAAGGAGGTTTTTTCAAGTGAAGTCATTTAGCTATGGAATTATGTACGGTACTTTGGCCATTTTTGTTTTTGCGGCTGCCTGCAGCCTCGTCTTTTCGTTAATTTTACGTTTCAGCTCCCTGACAGAAGCATCCCTGCAGATGACCATCACCATCACTTCCTTTATTGTCTTATTCATCGGCGGCTTTGTATCAGGAAAGCTCTCCGGCCAAAAAGGCTGGTTAACGGGAGGGACGGCTGGCCTTTTATACAGCCTCGTTTTAATGACTTATCAATTCCTTGGTTACGATGCCGGTCTTCAGTGGGAGCAGCTCGTCTATCATCTCTGCTTTATTATTACCGCTATGATGGGCGGCATTCTTGGCGTAAATGCTTCATCTACAAAATAAAAAGAGCAAATCATCCGTTTTGGATGATTTGCTCTTTTTTCGTTTGTATAGTTTTCTTTATACGCCTGCAGCCTTTTCAACGACTTCACGAATAGCGTTACGATCATATGTAAGACGGCTTCCATCCCCACACTTGATCACAACAGTGCCTTCATCAATCGCATCGATAAACCCGTGCAATCCACCGATTGTAACAACTTTATCTCCTTTTTGCAGGCTGTTTTGCATTTCCGTCACTGCTTTTTGACGCTTTTGCTGTGGGCGGATAAGCAAGAAGTAGAACAGCACAAACATAATAATAAGCATAATAATTGATTCCATCGTTTTCACCCCTTTCCGAGAACGATGATATTAGAAGTTTTTCGCATCTGGCCGGTTAAATCCATATGTTTCGAAAAATTCTTCTCTAAAGTCCCCGAGGCGATCTTCTCTAATCGCTTCTCTTACTTTCGACATCAATTCTACCAGAAAATACAGGTTATGATAAGTTGTAAGCCTTATTCCCAACGTTTCATTTGTTCTGATTAAGTGGCGGATATAAGCACGTGAATAATTCCGGCAGGCGTAACAGCCGCAGTTTTCATCCAGAGGGCCAAAATCACGCGCATATTTCGCATTCTTTACGACAAGACGGCCTTCGCTCGTCATGAGGGTGCCATTGCGGGCGATTCTCGTCGGCAGCACACAATCAAACATATCCACGCCCCGGATGGATCCATCAATTAATGAATCCGGCGAGCCAACTCCCATTAAATAGCGCGGCTTATCAGCCGGCAGCAATGGAGTAGTAAAATCAAGTACCCGGTTCATGACGTCCTTTGGCTCACCTACGGATAAGCCTCCGATGGCATAGCCAGGAAAATCTAACGAAACAAGATCCCTAGCGCTTTGGCGGCGCAAGTCCTCATATTCACCGCCCTGCACGATGCCAAATAGCCCTTGATCTTCAGGACGAGCGTGCGCCTCCAGACATCGCTCTGCCCATCTAGATGTACGTTCCACTGACTTCTTCATATATTCATGTTCAGCCGGATAAGGCGGACACTCGTCAAAAGCCATCATAATATCTGGCCCTAATGCATTTTGAATTTCCATCGCTTTTTCCGGAGATAAGAACAGCTTGTCTCCATTTAAATGATTACGAAAATGAACGCCCTCTTCTTCAATTTTGCGGAATTCGCTTAATGAAAAGACCTGGAAGCCGCCGGAGTCAGTCAGAATGGAACGATCCCAATTCATAAATTTATGAAGGCCTCCAGCTTCTTTAATCAGCTCATGGCCCGGGCGCAGCCACAGATGATACGTATTACTTAAAATAATTTGAGCACCTAACTCCTTAAGCTCCTCCGGCGTCATAGTTTTAACAGTGGCCAAAGTCCCCACCGGCATAAATACGGGTGTTTCAAAGCTCCCATGTGGTGTGTGTACGCGTCCAAGCCGTGCACCTGTCTGCTTACACGTTTTGATTAATTCATATTTAATTGCGGGCAAATTACTGCCCCTCCTTTCCTCTCAAAAGGCAAAGGCCTCTTCTAAGCAGCTGCTCTAGTGAGCACCCTGCCTCACTGCCTGGTATTGTTTACTTAATGAGCATCGCATCGCCAAAGCTAAAGAAGCGGTACTTCTGCTCTACAGCCTCTTTATAGGCTGCCATAATATGTTCTTTCCCTGCCAATGCGCTCACAAGCATAATAAGAGTGGATTTCGGCAAGTGAAAGTTTGTGATCATTCCGTCAATCGCCTGAAACTTAAATCCCGGATAAATAAAGATATCTGTCCAGCCTGAAGCAGCTTCAATGCGCCCTTGATGATCACGGGCAATCGTTTCTAGCGTTCTCGTTGAAGTGGTTCCTACACTAATGATGCGGCCTCCCTCTTCTTTCACCTGCTGGATCAGACGGGCTGTTCCCTCCGATAAACGGTAAAATTCCGCATGCATCTCATGTTCTTCAACCGAATCAACGGATACCGGCCGGAAGGTTCCAAGACCAACATGCAACGTCAGAAAGGCGGTGTGCACCCCCATATTTCTGAGCTCTTCCAGGAGCTCTTCTGTAAAATGCAAACCGGCTGTAGGCGCAGCAGCACTTCCGCGTTCCTTTGCGAAAACTGTTTGATAGCGATCGCGCTCCTCGAGCTGTTCTTTAATATAAGGCGGTAACGGCATTTCACCAAGCTCATCCAATACCTCATAAAAAATTCCCTCGTACGAGAACTCCAAGATCCGGCCGCCGTGCTCTCTTTCTTCCACGCATACAGCTGTGAGCCGGCCGTCACCAAAGGCAAGCTCTGTTCCTGCTTTGATTCGCTTAGCTGGCTTGACAAGTGTTTCCCATTTGTCTCCTTCTTCCTGCTTAAGCAGCAGTACTTCTACCTTTGCACCAGTGTCTGCCTTTATTCCGTACAAGCGGGCCGGCATAACCTTTGTATCATTTAACACAAGGCAATCACCGGGCTGCAAGTAAGAAGCAATGTTTTTAAATACTTCATGAGAAACAGCGCCTGTTTCCTTATCAAGTACCATCAACCGGCTGTCGGACCGGTTAGCCAGCGGTGTCTGGGCAATTAGTTCCTCAGGTAAATTGAAATCAAAATCCTCTACTCTCACGTTCTTCATCCCTATCTGTTTATTTCCATTTTCCAATTATATAGAAAAGAAATGACAACACCACACTAACAATAATGGAGGTCATAATCGGAAAATAAAATGTTGTGTTTCCTTTTTTAAAAACGATATCGCCGGGCAGCTTGCCGATCTTTACAAACTGCATAATGAGCCCTGCCACGAAAACAACAGCCCCAACAATCATCAGCATTTTACCAATGCCGCTCATTCAGCCGGCACCTCCATATGGAAATGGCTGTATACCAACTCACTCACCACTCTGCCGCGTGGTGTGCGCTGTAAAAAGCCGATCTGAAGCAAATATGGCTCGTATACATCTTCAATCGTCTCTGCTTCTTCACCTATACTCGCTGCAATGGTATCAATACCGACCGGCCCGCCTCTGAACCGCTCAATAATTGCCTTCAGCAGCTTATGATCGATATGGTCCAGTCCCATTCGATCTACCTGCAGAAGCTCCAGTGCCTCCTCAGCCACTTCAAACGTAACGGTTCCATTGCCGCGCACCTGAGCATAATCCCGCACCCTCTTCAAAAGCCGGTTCGCTATTCGCGGAGTTCCTCTGGAGCGGCGGGCAACCTCCTCGGCGCCAGACGGGTCAATTTCCGTCCCGAATATATCAGCTGTACGCATAACCACGTCCTTTAGCTGGTCCTTATTGTAATATTCAAGACGGCTTAAGACGCCGAAACGGTCACGAAGCGGCGCCGACAGTGAACCTGCCCGTGTAGTAGCTCCAATAAGCGTAAATGGCGGCAGATCCAGCCGGACTGAACGGGCACTAGGACCTTTTCCAATAACAATATCCAGGCAGAAATCCTCCATTGCCGGATAGAGTATTTCTTCAATCGCACGCGGCAAACGATGTATTTCATCAATAAACAAAACATCTCCCGGTTCAAGGGCGGTTAAAATAGCCGCTAAATCTCCTGGACGTTCAATCGCTGGTCCTGACGTAGTCCTCATTTGTACGCCCATTTCATTCGCAATGACAGCTGCAAGCGTAGTTTTTCCCAGCCCTGGCGGTCCATACAGCAGCACATGGTCAAGCGTCTCCTGCCGCTGTCTGGCCGCTTCAATAAAGATCGCCAAGTTGTTTTTTACCTGCTCCTGGCCGATGTACTGAGCTAACGTTTGAGGACGAAGCGACTGTTCTTCATGCAGCTCGTTCACTTCAGCTGCCCCGGAAACAATGCGTTCTTCCATCGCATGATCACTCCCTCAATCTTTTATCCATTTAACAAAAGCTGCAGCCCTTTTCGAATGTATTGATCTGTTGACAATTGCTCCAGCTTCAGCTTAGAGCTGACCTTCTTAATTTCTCTTGCTGAATACCCCAGCGCTTCCAAAGCAAGAAGAGCTTCCTCCAGTTCATTGGAACTTCCTGCTTTCTTCTCTTGAAGATCCGGCTGGAATAAATTCGGGAAGAATTCCGGCACTACCTCAGCCAGCTTTCCTTTTAAATCCAGAATCATTTGCCGAGCTGTCTTCTTGCCCACTCCTGGAAACTTCGTTAAAAAGGCTTCATCCTCTTCTTCGATTGCTGTCACAACCTGCTGAGGATCGCCGCTTGCAAGTACAGCAAGCGCGCCTTTTGGCCCAATCCCCGATACGGAAATCAGCTTTTCGAATAATCGCTTCTCTTCCATAGAAATAAAACCGTACAGGGCAAGCACGTCTTCACGAACATGCTGATACACATATACAGTCACTGTCTGCTCTTCATATTTCGAGAAAGCGAACGGGTTCGGTGTCAGCAATTGATAACCTATCCCATTGTTCTCAATAACAATATATTCCGGCGTAACAGATACAACCGATCCCTTTATATATTCATACAAACCTTTTTCTCTCCTCTTCACTGCACCTTTCTCTTCATTGTATCATACCATGATTTACCCACTGACAAAACGAAAAAGAAACGTTTGTTCTGAAAAAGAAGAAAGAAGGCTGCACGAGTGCTTAATGCTGTTCCTTCTTTTCAAAGATAATTGTCTCTTCATTCATATCAACCAGCCGGTAGTCCTGATAAGCAGCCCAGAAATCCTCCATAGCCCAGATGGTCTCTATATGGGAAGCTGAGGCCACCTGACCGTCCGGCTGTCTCTCCTGTAAAATAACCGTCACTTTATGAGGACCGGCTGCTTCCTGAGGCTCAGCCATATTGATACTATCTGCCATGGACAAGCGAGTCCCCGCTGCAACCAGAAGTGCAAACAACAGAAAGAATACTAACCGTTTCATTTATACTCTCTCCTTTTTGCTTTCAGCTTTGCCAAAAAAGAGAAAGAACAAACAAAAAGACCGCTAGATAAAGCGGTCTTGCATCAACTATTTAGTTTGGAGAGACCATTCCGCCCGCACCTGATGTGCCTACATCAGGAAGCGCCTGGTCAGCTTTCTTTCTCCGGTCATAGGGCTGCTCATAGTTTGTATTCCCTGCTTCACCCACTGAAACAACTTCCATGCCTTCATTTTTCACCAACTTGTTTAACGTTTCAGTAAAGTCGCCTTTGATCTTATCTGAATCATATTGCAGCGTTACATTCATCACTTTCTTCATGTTTAAACCCCTCGCTTTTAAATAGTGTATAATAGTCTTTTCCCTTTCCGTTTTTCTATTAAACACAAAACTGACTTCTCGACAGGGACTTGCAATTTCCCCGATTATCCTGTATATTATATTTATCAGCTGCGTTGTACGTAACATTAATTAAGTTTTAACCTTTAAGCTGAAATAGGGAGTTTTAACATTGAAGAAGGAATATCATGCCTCTTCCTTAGAGGACGATAGGAGATCTTCTGCGAACACCCACTTGTTGGAGTGTGGTTTTAAAACTTCATTAAACGTACGGCAATCGCGGCACTTAATGACGCGCTTTAAGCCGGCTTCTTCTTAAGAAGCCGGCTTTTTTGATGCTTTCACAGCTTACGCACCTGGAAATTACTCTCCAACAGCTGCCAGTTTTGTGGGAAAGGATAACCAAGCACCCAATAACTGATGCCTCGAAGGTCGTATTCTTTGACTAAATCAAATTTTGCTTGTGTGCTTCGGGCGTCCTCAAACCAGACTTCATGTGAGCGCCCTCTCTCATCTGTGTATCGATAAAAAGGAGATTGGGAACTTTCATCGTATTGAATCGACGCTCCATACCTGATTGCCCTTCGAACTGCTTCCTGCATATCAAATGTTTGCGCCTCCTGCCCCTCTCTATGCGGCAAAAGCCAGTCGCGTGCGTACACCTGAAACCCAAAGAAAATCTTCTCTCGCGGGATGACGGAAACCGCATAGTCTATGACGCGCCGAATCTGGTTAAGTGGGGAAATGGCTTGAGGCGGCCCTAGCCGGTACCCCCATTCATAAGTCATCAAAATAACAAAATCAACAATTCTTCCATGTGCCGCATAGTCGTGCGCTTCATACAGCAATCCTTGCTGCTCGGCACTGGTTTTTGGTGCGACAGCTGTTGAAACAAAAAAACCTTCCGGATGCAAACGGGCAACCGCACGTTCTAAAAACTGATTATATCTTTCTCGATCTGCGGGGAAAACATTTTCAAAATCTACATTCAGCCCTTTGTACCCTTTTTCTCTCATGATTTCAATAATATTATTTAAAAGCGTTTCCTGCAGCTCAGTGCTGCCCAGAATCGTTGCAGCAAGCCGAGAACCAGGGTCGCTGGCTGTAAAGTTCGTGATCGACATCATAGGGACCACCTGCTCTGATTGGGCGGCTTCAATAACAGCTTGATCATTCATAGGGGTCAAGTCTCCATCCGCCCTCATGATATAAGCAAATGGAGAGAGGTAGGTTAAATGTTCTCCTACTTCTCTTACTTGGCGGGCGCCCTCTTCGCCCATATCAAGTATATAAGCATTCACGTCAATGACTGGCCTATCTTCAGGAATTTGCAGTGTAAACCCCGGGTAGATGACTGCGGGGTTTTGGATATTGTTTACTCTTATCAGCTCTTCTAAAGATACTCCATAACGCCGAGCAATTTGCCATAAAGTTTCTCCTGTTTGCACGGTATGCCGCCTGGAGGCCACAGGAATAAGAATGGCCTGGCCGACTGCCAGCTGGTCAGCATTAGGCAGTTCATTCGCCTGCACGATTTGTGAAACTTGGACACCGTAGCGTCTTGCCAGCTGGTTGATTGTTTCTCCGCTGCGAATAACATGTATAATCATGAATACCTCTCCTTATATTAGTCCTATCATTATACATATGCAGACTGAAGCGCCTCGGACGTTGTACATACGAGAAAAACAAAAAAGAACAGACGCCCGCAGGCTTCTGTTCTTTTTTGTCGTTATTAAAGCGAGCGTTCACGGCTAAAGCGGGTATCTTCTAAGTCAATAGGGCCGCCGTCACGCAAGGAGTTATCCAGGTTTCGTATATAATTGAATGTGCCGTTATCCGTGGTTACCTTTAGTTCTCTTCCATCCGCATAATCCTTTACAAGCCGTCTTACTTCCTTCCTCACAGCCTCCGGATTACTTTCTTTTCTCAGCTGCGCGGCTACAACCATTTCTTTCTTGCTGATAAATGCCCTGGCTGCCTTTACTCCTTCTACTGCCTCGGCTTTCTTGGCAACTGTTTCCGCCAGCTTTCCATTATAATTCGTGTAATAAGAATTTTTCGCTTGAATATCGGACATGCCTCTATTTCCATGATAATTCACATCGTTGCTGTGAGGATGCTTATTATCCCGTTCTAAGAAGCCGTGATCCTCATATGTTAATGGTTTGGATGGGTTTTGCGGGTGCTCACCTTCTTCAACGTGCAAATACCGCTCTTTCTCTTCCCGAAGATTTTTTGCTTCTTGACCCACGGAGTGATCATACCACTCCGTCATTGGCCCATCATGCCGATCATCATCTCCATGGCTAGCATTAGAATAGTACCCCTGCGGCTCATATTCATTCACATGTCCACCGTAGCCGCTTTCCTCTTCTCCTCCGCAAGCGGCAAGTCCGGCTGTTAAAGAAAGTACAGCGAAAGCTTTTAGAGTAATATGCATATGCTCACTCCTGGACTTTTTAATCGGGCAGATCATGCCCTTCTTAGTTTGCGAAAGCCCAGGAGTCTTATTCTTATATGTCCTCCCACTCTTTTTTCCACTTTTGAAAGAAACGTTCCCTTTTTAGAAAGGAACGGACAGTCAGGTCATAGGCATGGGTATAGGCTGCTTTTTTATAAGAGGAGTTCAATTGCATAAAGCGCCGACATTCGCGGAAAATATCTACCGGGAACAATAAGAACGGCAGCCACTTTACGTCATTCACATAGGGAGCGAGCACCGCGTGCTTTCTTAGCTCTTCCATATCCCAGTTAACCATTGGCAATACCCGATTGATCCATTGGATATAATCAGAAGCTATAGGGGCAAACGCGGCCAAGTCCCAATCGATTAAATACAGTTTTCGATCTGCTGCTCGGAAAAAGTTATGCGAAGCGACATCTCCATGAACAATAACTTGTTTTTGCTGCTGCCAGAAGCGCTCGTCAGCTCGCTGTAATGCCCATTCCCCCATTTCTAATGAGCGGGTTAATATCTTTCCTGGAAAGAAACGGGACAGCCGCGGAATAAGCTGTTCAAAATCCTTTAACCTTTCCCCCCAATAGGCAAATTGGTCAAAGATCGGGAGGTTGCCCACTTCTCCTCTTTTAAAGGAGTGAGCTGTTTGGTGAAAAGCAGAAAGCAATTGCAGGGCTTCCTCTCTTTCCTTATACGTTCGGAAAGTCAACGCGGGCTTAGCAGGGGAGATATAAGGCATAAGGGCGAACACCTGCTGTTTAAACCGGATAGGAGAAGCGGGATGGAATGAGATCATGTGTGTAAACTGACGTCTCTCCAGGGCCTTACATATGAGCATTTGCTTTTTCAGCTGGTCTAATGACTTATATTGCTTTAAAAACCACCCTTGAGTATCGGTGTTAACTAGCCACTTTCCTCTTTTTAGTGAGATGACACTGTCTATTTCTTCATTCAAAACAGAGGATAATAAAAGCAGGAGACGAGGGGAAAGTTCGTCTCCTGCTTGGCCTTTATTCTTCATCCTCTTCCTCCGAGCGATAGCAGTCACAATCCGGCTTTCCTGGCAAATGAGGAGAGTATTGCGGATGATTTCCATGATGCTGGTGGTGCATCGTATTATCAGGATACATCATTGGCTGAGCATGCATCGCATTATCAGGATACATCATTGGCTGGGCATGCATCGCATTGTCTGGGTACATCATCGGCTGAGCATGCATTGCATTGTCTGGGTACATCATCGGCTGAGCATGCATTGCATTGTCTGGGTACATCATCGGCTGAGCATGCATCGTATTATCAGGATACACCATTGGCTGAGCATGCATCGCATTATCAGGATACATCATTGGCTGGGCATGCATCGCATTATTTGGATATGCAGCCGCATACGGATGATACCCGTGCATATATGATGGCGGCATCATTGGTGGTGTATGATAAGCACCCATCGTATAAGAAGGAGAAGGATGGTATTCTGGTGATGGCATTTGTGGCGGCGCATTATTGTATCCCCAATGATACCCTGCCGGCGCCACTGGTGTGCATGAATGACATGAGTGCGGGTGATACGCTGGTGCCTGATAATGAGGCATCATGTAAGCCGCATTGTTCTCTTGTGCTCCCTGCAAATGTTCCGGAGAAGGATACATTGGATAGCCTGGCGAAGTATCTGGTGACTCCATCATATTTTCATGCATTATATTCTCATGCATCATATTTTCGTGCATCACATTTTCATGCATAGCGTTCTCATGCATGGTGTTCTCATGCATGGTGTTCTCATGCATGGTGTTCTCATGCATGGTGTTCTCATATGTTGCAGGCTGCGGTGGCTGCATATTAGGCGCTGGGTAAACCGGAGCCGGCGCATACCACTGCGGATGAAGACCGTGATGCATTCCACCTCCATGATGGGGCATCATAGGATACTTGGGCATATATGGATTCATTTGTTTGGTACCTCCTTCTTTTGGTGACGGGGTGACAGTTATTTCCGGCATTGGCGGCGGAGCAATCGGCTGGACCTGATTCTCTACTACTTCTTCCTTTTCCGTCAGACCCGGAAAAATATTATCCGGCTTCACCGGAGCCGGCGGGGCTTTCGGCTGAACCTTCTCTTTGACAATCTCCATATCTAACTGGAACTTCTTCTTTATGTCTTCCTCTGATATGATAGGCGGCAGAGGTTCAGCCTGCTGTTTCGGCTGCTCCTTCACCGGTGCAGGCTGTTCTTTTACTTGCTTTGGCTGTTCCTTGACCGGCGCAGGCTGTTCCTTTACTTGTTTCGGCTGTTCCTTTGCCGGTGCAGGCTGTTCCTTTACTTGTTTCGGCTGTTCCTTTGCCGGTGCAGGCTGTTCTTTTACTTGCTTTGGCTGTTCCTTGACCGGCGCAGGCTGTTCCTTTACTTGTTTCGGCTGTTCCTTTGCCGGTGCAGGCTGCTGTTTAGGAGTTTCAGCCTTTGGCGGTGAGAATGGCATTTCCTTTGCTGGTTTCGGTGTTTCTTTCTTTACGCCCCCTGCCGGTGTAGGCACCTTAATTTTCATTCCAGGCATAATCACGTCTGGATTAGACAGCTGCGTATTCATTTTTTTTAATTCATCAAAGCTCACTCCATATTTTTTAGCGATCGTCCAGAGTGTATCTCCTTTTTGAACAATATGGATCCTCATATTCTCCCTCCTTAGGCACTGATCGGTATAGTATATATGGTAGATACGAATCTGCAAATGAACTTACACCAAATCTTATGCCTCCGGATTGTAGATTATGAACAGAAAAAGAGGGCGGAACGAAAAGCTGTCTCCCACACCCTTTCGTTCCGCCCTTTTCGATTTTCAATCTGCCGCCTCCTTCAGCCGCATATGCAGCATGTGGAGGCAGCCGTTCCCGATCAGCCCTTATCGATCCAGCATGCGTGATAACGCCAAAGAAGCCTCTTTCGTTGTCTTTTCATCTACCTTAATTCTATTGACCGGCTCATTCCCCATCACGCTTTCTAGTGACCATAGAAGATGTGGTAAATCAATCCGGTTCATCGTTAGACATGGACACATATTAGGGTTAAGAGAAATGATATGTTTATCGGGATGCTGCTGAATAAGACGATTGACCAGATTCATCTCCGTGCCGATCGCCCAAGAACTTCCTGGATCTGCCTGTTCAATGGTCTCAATGATATATTTTGTTGATCCGTTCTCATCAGACAGGCCTACGACTTCACGTGAACATTCAGGATGCACAATGATTCTCATGTCTGGATACGTACGACGCACATGTTCAATATTATGAACAGTAAAATTCTCGTGAACAGAACAATGTCCTTTCCACAGAATAACCTTGACATCTTTCCAGCTGCCTTCGTATTCCAGCTCCGCGGTGATCGGGTTCCACACCGCCATCTCATCCAGCCCGATTCCCAAGTCAAAGGCTGTATTGCATCCTAAATGCTGGTCAGGAAGAAATAAAATTCTTTCCTTCTTAGTGAATGCCCATTTCACAATCTCACGGGCGTTCGAAGAAGTAACAGTCGCTCCTCCATTGCGCCCGACGAATGCTTTAATTGCTGCAGTAGAGTTTACATATGTCAAAGGCAAAATCGTGTCGCCGAACATCGATTGAAGCTCTTTCCAAGCCTCTTCTGTTTGGTAAATATCAGCCATATCTGCCATCGAACAACCTGCACGCATATCAGGCAATACAACGACCTGATCGGGAGAGGTTAACATGTCCGCTGTTTCGGCCATGAAATGCACACCACAAAACACGATATATTTAGCCTTTTTATTTCTTGCCGATATTTGAGCCAACTGCAGGGAGTCTCCTACCGCATCGGCAAATTGAATGACTTCATCACGCTGATAGTGGTGGCCTGGAATAAAAAGAGCTTCTCCCATCTTTTCTTTAATACCTCTTACTCGTTCCTCTATCTCTTCTCTGCTCATTTGCTGATACTTCTCCGGCAATTCAAAAGATGGCTGCTTAAGCTTTTCTAAGATTGACATATTCTGTTTCCCCCTTTAAAGGTGCCACCGATACTTTGGCACTAATATCTAACGCACGAGCTGAATGAGTCAGTGCACCAAGCGAGATCCATTCGATTCCACTTTCTGCAAACAAGCGGACATTATCGATCGTAATGCCGCCTGAGGCTTCGGTAGCGATATAATCAGGCACAAGCGGAAGCCATTCCTTAATCTCTTCAGGCGTCCGGTTATCAAACATAATGATATCCGCCTTCGCTTCCACTGCTTCCATTAATTGTTCTTTCGTTTCAATCTCCACTTCAACTTTTACGGTATGGCCTACAGATTCACGAATTTTTCCTACAGCCTCTCGAATTCCTCCGGCAAACGCAATATGGTTGTCCTTAAGCATGACTGCATCATACAGACCCCGACGGTGATTAAAGCCGCCTCCCATTCTGACCGCGTACTTTTCAAGCATGCGCAGCCCTGGTGTCGTTTTACGTGTATCACACACCTTTGCCTGTGTACCTTCTGTTTCCTTTACCGCAGCAGCTGTGGCTGTAGCAATGCCGGACATGCGCTGTATGAGATTAAGAATGACACGCTCTCCTTTCAGCAGACCTCTCATCGTTCCTTCGACTTCCGCGATGATGGTGCCTGGTGTCACTTCTGCTCCATCTTCTATATGAACCTGGATACAAGACCCTGGGTCGATCATCATAAATCCGCGTACCAAAATAGCCCTGCCGCAAAAAATGCCTCCTTCTTTGGCAATAAGTGTGAAAGCTCCCCTCTCCTCCGCAGAGAATAAGGACTCACCGCTTATATCTCCTTCTCCGATGTCTTCGATAAAAAATTGTTTAAGCATATGTTCCAATTGTATCTCGTTCATGCCGCTCTCCCCTTATCTTTATTCCTTCTGTTGTCTGAACTATTTTTTGACCGCTCCAAGCTTCCCTCTCTTCACAAAAATCCATGCGAATATGCGCTCCGCGGCTTTCCTCTCTTATCAAAGCCCCCCGGCTGATCAAATAGCTGGTTATATACATATTTACATATTCAATTTCCTCTATGCTAAGTAAATCCAGCCCTTGGCGGATCCACCTTTTCCAGCCCCTTGCTTCAAGCTCACGCAAGTGACGCTCCATCGTTTCTTTGTCTCGGATGACGCCGACTGCTTCCATCATTTTTTTCTGCAATTCCTTTATCATTAGTCCCTTTGCTTCACGAGGGGATAGCTGTTCACTGTAATGGAACCATTGGGACGGCTGGCGGCGTAAGACAGCAGAACGGTTCAAAAATGCCGCTAGCCGTTGTCCTGCCACGAGCCCTTCAAGCAGTGAATTGCTGGCAAGGCGGTTTGCTCCATGTACACCGCTGTAAGATGTCTCACCGATTGCATACAAGCCGCGCACCGTTGTCCGTCCATTGATATCTACAGAGATTCCTCCCATTAAAAAGTGACTGCCAGGGGCAACAGGAATTCTCCCATCCCCAATCGATATACCATTCTCTTCACAAAGAGCGGTAATTGTAGGAAATTGTTCTCTAAATGCCGGGATAGAACGGATATCTAAATAAACAGACTTGCCCGCCATTCGTGCTCGGTAAATCTCGAAGGCAGTCACATGTCTCGGGGCTAAATCCTTTTGCGGATGCACCTTTTCCATGAGAAAGCATCCGTCCTCATCTACAATTCGGGCTCCTGCTCCCCTGACCGCTTCAGAAATCAGTCCTCTTGTTTTTCCATTAACGAAGAGTAAGGTAGGATGGAATTGAACAAACTCCATATCTGCCACTTCTGCTCCTGCACGAAAAGCCATAGCAATGCCGTCCCCCGTAGCGGTTGGGGCATTAGATGTAAAGGGATAAACGGATCCCGCTCCTCCGGTAGCCAGCACAATATGCGGAGCAAAATAACGATGAACATTTCCAGTTGCATCCTTCGTTTTTACGCCTATACATACGTTTCGGCTGGAATCCAGCAGACACTCATAAGCCATCTCTCCTTCAACTAGTTCTACATTGGGGGGCAGACGGCGAAGAAGATGCTCAATCGCCTGCTTTCCTGTCGCATCCCCACCTGAATGAATAATCCTTTTCCTGCTATGAGCCCCTTCAAGACCAAAGGAAGGAGTGCCGTCTTCCTTTCTATCAATCATAAATCCGTCCGCTATCATTTCCTTCACTGCTTGAGCTCCTTCTTTTACTAAGCGCTCTACTCCCTCCATGGAATGATGGTACCTTCCCGCTTTTAACGTATCTTCTATATGTGAATGCATGCTATCATTCTTATCGATAACCGCTGCAATACCGCCCTGGGCTAAATATGAATTGCTCTGTCTGATCGTCGTCTTTGTGATAATGATCACATGATAGAGCGAACGTAAATGACAGGCTAGCTGTAAAGCTGATAGGCCGCTTCCAATGATGACAATATCCGCTTGTTTGTCCACTGTTCCCCCTCCAGTTATTTTACATGTGTCTTGACACATATATTTACACACATTTAAACTAAAGACAAGAATTTTTTTAATCTTTTATTCAGAGAGGAGACAGCCTGGTGTTTTACTTCGATTATGCTGCTACTACAAAAATGAGCGAGGAAGCCCTTCAAGTTTATATAAAAGCGAATAGAGACTTTTTTGGCAACAGCTCAAGCCTTCACAATGAAGGCGGCCGGGCACAATTCATTCTTGAACGATGCCGGGACTCGCTTGCCCAATTAACTGGTGCAAAGCCGGAAGGCATCTATTTCACATCAGGAGGAACAGAAAGCAATATCCTAGCCATTTGTTCGCTAGCCAGGTCAGCCAAAAAAAGAGGCAGCCACCTTATTACCTCACAGGCTGAGCATTCATCTGTCCACTCAGCTATGGCTTATCTAGAGAAGGAAGGGTTTCAAATAACGAAACTCCCTCTGAACGCCCAGGGAGTCATTGACCTTCACGAACTGGCTGCTGCCATACGTCCAGATACGGTACTTGTTTCTCTCCAATATATAAACCAGGAAATTGGGACGGTGCAGCCCATCCAGAAAATCGGCCCTCTTTTAAAAGAAAAAGGAATCTTGCTGCACTCGGATTGTGTGCAAGCATTCGGGAAGATAGACTTGCGCCCGATTATGAAGTGGGTCGACAGCTTCTCTGTCACCTCTCACAAGCTGTTTGGACCAAAAGGAACTGGAGCTGTATATATCCACCCATGCACACGCTGGCAGCCGCTTTTCCCAGGTCTCACCCATGAAAAAGGCCTTCGAGGGGGAACTGTCAATGTGCCGGCGATCGCTGCCTTCACAGCAGCCGCAGAGGCAGCCTGCCGATCATTCAGTCTGGATAAGGAATGGTCCTTACGGCGGCGGCTGAAAAAACAGCTCACCGGCTCGCCATTCGAATGGATTGAAGCTGATGATGAGCAGCAGCTGCCCTCAATCATTGGCATGAAGAGAAACGGTATGGAAGGACAGCTTGTCATGCTCAAATTGAATGAACAGGGCTTCGCCATTTCAACAGGGAGCGCCTGCGACTCCCGCTCCGAGAATGGTACGAAAGCCATCATGGCGATGGGCTGCTCATTGGAGGAGGCAAAGCAATTCTTCCGCATCTCCTTCGGCAGGTTCACCACTCACGAAGAGATGGAAAAACTCGGCGACGGCCTGCTCCAGCTATGCGGCATGGCGACTTGTTAGAAACACTGCAAAGCTTATGCTAGAATAAACGTAGGAAAGAGACACGGAGGGATTAAGGATGACTTCGGGAAAAAAGATTTTAGGGGAGAAACGGCGCCAGTTAATTTTGGATTGGCTGCAAACAAGCAAGGAACCGCTGACAGGCAGCGAGCTGGCAAGACGGACGAATGTCAGCCGTCAAGTCATCGTGAATGATATAACACTGTTGAAAGCACGCAATGAACCAATTGTTGCTACAAGCCAAGGTTATTTATATATAGCGCCCGCTGCGCCTGAGCAATGGATCGAACGCTCGGTTGCCTGCCATCATGTACCGGAAGATACAGAAAAAGAACTGAACCTGCTTGTAGACCTCGGCTTGCTTGTGAAAGATGTGAAGGTGGAGCACCCTATTTATGGTGATTTAACTGCATCTATCATGGTCTCCAGCCGAAAAGAGGTAACACAATTTATGGAAAAAGTTCACGAGACAAACGCCTCCTATCTCTCCGAATTAACGGACGGTGTACACCTTCATACAATCGCTGCTAAAAATGAAGAACTGCTTGACGAAGCAGAGGCTGCTTTAAAAGAAGCCGGATTCTTATTAGCGGACTAAACAAATAGGGAAGCCGAAAGAGGCTTCCCTATTTGTTTTTTATTTACTTGTTATACTCAATGGAATACGAACGGTAGCTCCCTAAAACCTTCACGGTACAGCCAAGTGCTTCCATCTCTGCAAAAGCACCGGGAATAAGCACATCATCAATCGCCTGGCTAATATCAATAATAAAGAAATAATGACCAAGACCTGTCTTTAACGGCCGAGATTCGATTTTCGTTAAGTTAATGCGACGCCAGGAGAAAGCAGACAACACCTGGTGAAGAGTTCCTGCCTGATCAGACGGCAGCGTAACAAATATCGTCGTTTTGTCCTTCGGTTCTTTCAGCGGTAACGGCAACGCTAATGCTTCTTTCTCCCTTGACAAGACGAAAAAGCGCGTATGGTTAAAGCTATGGTCATGAATATTCTCTTTTGCAATGGCTAAGTCGTACTCTTTCGCCGATAAGGAGTTCGCGATCGCTGCAAGACGCTGTTCTGGATGATCGTATATGTATTGCGCAGCAGCTGCGGTAGAAGTCATCTTCTCATGGGGCTTATCAGCAAAATATGTATGTAAAAATTTATGACATTGCGCAATGGCATGCGAATGAGACATGATTTTTTCCGTCTCTTCCCACTCCTGGGCATATCGTTTATGTACAAGTAAATGCTGCTGAATAGGAGCTGTCGCTTCTCCTACGACATATAAATCCGCTTCATGGAACAAGTAATCAATCGTTAAATTGACCGTTCCTTCAAGCGTATTTTCAATCGGTACTACAGCTAGATCTACCTCTTTCTTGATCACCGCATCCATGCAGGCGGGAATAGTTGAGTAAGGAATCCGTTCCTCTTCAGGAAATGCATGACGAACGGCCAAATCACTGAAAGTAGCGGTAGGTCCAAGAAAAGCAATCTTTCTCAATGTTCTCTCTCCCTTTAAGAAAATTGGCAACTTTTATGTTATTTATTAACAAGCCGTGTTATCCACCAGAACCAAGTACCTCTACCGTATCGATAAAGTCCAGATTTTTTAGAGCCGATAGCATTTCATCGAGATCAATAGTCATTTCACTTACATTTAAGGACAGAGTCACGTTAGCTCTGCCTTGAAGCGGAATGGTTTGGTGAATGGTTAAAATGTTGCCTCTGTATTCAGCAACAAGTCTAAGCAGCTCAGACAATGTGCCCGACCGGTCTTCCAGGTGAAAAAATAAAGTAATGATCCGTTCCTTTACCACCTTGTGGAAAGGATAAATAGTATCGCGGTACTTATAGAAAGCACTGCGGCTCAAATCTACTTGCTTGACTGCTTCCCATACAGATTCAGCCCGTCCCCGGTCAATCAGCTCTTTCGCCTCAAGCGTCTTTTTCATCGCTTCAGGCAGCACATCCTCTCGTACAAGATAAAATTTATGTTCAGCGTCTCTTTTGGACATTGCTCCTCCCTCACTTTTAAAGCGGAAGCGGATACCGGCCCGCAGAGCGGCAAGGCGGCTTTCCCCGCCTTCTTCTGCCTCTCCTCTGCAGACCAAGCCCGCTGAAGTCAATCTCTTTCTTATTCGATAAACTCAAATTCATACTCAAGCAGACGAACCAAATCACCGTCTGCAGCTCCACGTTCACGAAGGGCATCATCTACTCCCATTGAACGCAGCTGCCGCGCAAAGCGGCGGACAGAGTCCTCACGCGAGAAATCCGTCATTTTAAAGAGCCGCTCAATTTTTGCTCCGGATACCACAAAGGCTCCATCAGGATCACGCGTGATTTTGAACTCTTCCTGTTCTTCCTCATGTTTATACATCACGCGGTGAATGCCTTTCTCTTCCTCAAAATCTTCGAGAGGAAATTCAGGTGTTTCATCCACCTTATCAGCGATAGCAAACAACAGCTCTTTTAGCCCCTCACGCGTAATGGCGGAAATAGGAAAGATAGGTACATCGTCCTGCAGCTTCTCTTTAAAAGCAGCTAGGTTCTCTTCTGCGTCGGGCATATCCATCTTGTTGGCTACGATAAGCTGCGGACGCTCGGTTAACCTTAAATTATATTCCTTTAGCTCCTGATTAATAGTAACATAATCTTCATACGGGTCACGGCCTTCCATGCCAGACATATCAATGACATGAACAATGACACGTGTTCTTTCAATATGCCGTAAAAACTGGTGACCCAGTCCCACTCCTTCATGGGCCCCTTCAATAAGTCCCGGCAGGTCGGCCATCACAAAGCTTCGTCCATCATCTGTTTCCACTACCCCTAAATTAGGAACAATCGTAGTGAAGTGATAAGCAGCGATCTTTGGACGAGCAGAAGAGATAACGGACAAGAGGGTTGATTTTCCTACACTTGGGAAGCCGACTAGGCCAGCATCCGCCAGCAGCTTTAACTCCATAACAATATACCGCTCTTGACCAGGCTCACCATTCTCAGAAAGCTCCGGCGCCGGATTAGCCGGCGTAGCAAAGCGCGTATTTCCGCGGCCGCCTCTTCCGCCTTTAGCGATAACAGCCCGCTGTCCATGCTTCGTTAAATCGGCGATGACTTCTTTCGTGTCATCATCTAATACGACCGTACCAGGCGGCACCTTTACAACCATATCCTCCGCATTCTTGCCGTGCTGGTTTTTGCTCATGCCGTGCTCCCCGCGCGGTGCCTTAAAATGACGCTGGTAGCGGAAATCCATTAATGTTCTTAGTCCCTCATCCACTTCAAACACAACATCTGCGCCCTGGCCGCCGTCTCCACCGGCTGGGCCTCCTTTAGGTACATACTTTTCCCGACGGAAGGCAACCATTCCGTTTCCGCCGTCTCCGCCTTTTACGTATATTTTGACTTGATCTACAAACATATAATCCTCCTGTTAATGCAGCTAAAGCAGGCTCATCGGCCGCACTATTCTTCTATATAATTGCTTCAAACTGCATCTCTTTCGCTGAATAAGAATGAACCTTCCATCTCTGCACATGAGAAGCACCTAACGCTTCCTCTAGCTGGCTGTTCAGTGCTTCTATCTCTGTTATTATTCCACTGAATTCAAAAAAGAAACGGATACCTTTCTCAGCTTCTTCAATGGCCAAATACAGATGATTCTCAGCATAAGGTTCTACCCCGTTCTCGAGCGCATCAAAGATGAAGCTCAGCCATTGCACAAGGCAAGCCTCTTCTGCTTCTATATGGATATTCCTATCCACTACTTCACAATCAAGCCGAAACAGATGTTTTTTCCAATTAAATGTAACGAGCATTTCCGCCAATTCAGGAAAGGGCAAGCTGCATACATGAGCTTCTTGCCTAGCCTGCATGACCGTTTGTTCAATAGCTCGCTCGGCTTCTTGGATTTTACCCAAAGAGAGAAACCCTTTAATCAGCTGAATATGATTCATCCAGTCGTGACGGGAATGTTGAAGCACTTCGATGACAGTTAAGCTCTCTTTCTTTTCGTTCATGCACAGGTCCCCCCTTGTGCTCTGCGGATATGGGGATTTTTCTTTTTGTAGTGCATATCCGCTATCCTCTATTTAAGCTGACGAGACGTTCAGACTTTCCATTAGTATAACAGAAATTTGTTCCATATAGAGATATGAAACATTTTAAATCAATTAAAATTGCAAATAAAGAAAAGAGGCTGGGACAAAACCCCAGTAACTTAAAAATAGGTACTCACCAAAAATGTTGGAGAGTACCTATTTTTTTGCACACAAAAAAGACAC
>NZ_JWJE02000038.1 GCF_000812025.2 Bacillus thermotolerans | reverse complement strand
ATCGAACACCTCAAGAAGTGGAAGACCTAATACGCATGTCAGCTTAACGAGTTAACTTTTTTCTGTCCAAAATATTGACTCAGGTCCATGTTTAAAAAGTTAAACTGATTGCAAGTAGTTAACTAGGAGCAAACCTTTCACTGGGTTTGCTCTTTTTTTAATGCTCTATACAATGTTGGGGCCGAAATACCGGTAGCCTCTTGAATTTCTTTTACAGACATCCTCTGGGAATGATACAAGGCAATAGCTTGGTTTAATTTTTGTTGATTGACTTTAGGTCTTCCGCCTTTACGACCTCTAGCTCTGGCTGCTTTCAGGCCAGCCATGGTTCGTTCACGAATAATATCCCGTTCAAATTCCGCTAAAACAGATAACATTCCGAACATCGCTTTGCCTGCAGCCGTACCGGTGTCGATTTTATCCTGGATACTGACAAACTCGACCTGTTTTTCGCGAAGTTCATCTGCAATTTCGATTAGGCGTTTTGTGGATCTGGCCAGACGATCCAATTTGTAGACAACAAACTTATCTCCGGCACGTAGCATCCTCAACGCCTGTTTTAATTCCTCGCGGTCATCTTTTGCACCGGATACTTTTTCTTTAAAAATTTCATCGCAACCAAATTCATTTAGCGCATCTAATTGTAAATCCAATGACTGATCAATCGTACTGACCCTTGCATACCCAATTATCATAAAAATGTCCCCTTTTTTAGCAATTCCTTCACTTCTATTATATCAAAAATACCCCTTTTAGAAACATAGATTTTGATATAAGTTTTGATATGAAAAACCTCAAATTCTAAGAGATTTTCACCATGATTTTCATCTCACTCAAAAACCATGGTTTTTGATAGAGGGGATTTCTGGATATCATTCTTTGTAGCACTTTTGTTGTAACAAGGAAATAATACTAGAAGAATAGAACGACATTACGAAGAGTATCGGAGCCGATATTGTCATGCTGGATATATGTAGCTCCTCAATACGACCTGGTATAAGGATAGCATGGGTTCTTCATTTCCTGCAGGTTATCTCTCGGACGGCACGGGAAGAGCGGTGGAGGAAGCTGGGGGAAAAAGACGACGTTCTATTATGAAGCTAAAGTGTTTTACGGAGCATTTTATCAGAATGCTTCCGTCAACCGAAAGTGTTCTTCCCCTCACTATCGGGAATAATAAAGCAAAGAAAGTGAGGGATTGCTTTGGCGGATATGATGACGAAAGAGCAAAGAAGAAAGAATATGCAGGCGATCCGCTCCCAGTCGAAGCTGGAAAACAGGGTATCCCGCGAGCTTTGGAAACGAGGCTTCCGCTTTAGGAAAAACGATAAGTCCCTGTTCGGTAAGCCTGATATTTCAATCAAGAAATATAAAATAGTTATTTTTATCGATTCTTGCTTTTGGCACGGCTGCGAGATTCACGGTAACCGACCAAAAAGCAATCAGGAATACTGGGATAAGAAGCTTGCCCGCAATAAGGAGCGGGATGCCGAGGTCAGGAAATACTACCTGGACAATAACTGGCATTTCAAAAGAATGTGGGAGCATGAACTTAAAGAGGATTTCGACAAGGCGATAGATAGTTTGGCTAGGTTTATTCAGCAATCAAAAGAGGAGACGCTCGGATAAGGCGTCTCCTCATTATTTACACTAGATTTTAAAGCTTAATTGCTCTTCTCTAACTACTTCTGTAGTTTCTTCCTTTTCTTCATAAACTTCTGCTTTCACAGGTTCTAATGTCTCCTGTTTAGCTGACTCTTCAATTTCTTCTATATTTACTTTGCGTTTGCCGCGCAGTGTGTCCAGCTGCAATTTCTTTGTAGGGAGGATCCACTGATATTCAATGCCGGCAAATGACTTCAAAATGGCTTCAAAGACAATCTTCGCCCCAGCGGGAGGCACAGCCATGCCAATCTGTTTTCGGACAGCCTCTTTGCTGCCGCAAAACTCAAAGTCATCAGGGAATGTCTGCAGTCTTGCACGCTCACGATTGGTTAGGGCGCGCAACTCTTCCCAATGGTACATATGAGTCCCGCCGCCGCCGCTCCCTGTAACTGTATATGCTGGTCTGTCGGGATCAAGGCGCTTATATATAGAGCTAAGGCGTGCTCCTTTTACCTTTAGACGTAATTCTTCCGGAATACCTACGTACCAGGCATTCTCTCCTGGAGGAATATAGCTAAGCATTTCTTTTACTCTCTTTGTATGTTTCGGCATTTCATGGTTCGGCGCGTTCTCCGGAATTGGCGGATTAATGATCGCCTCACGTGAAGTTTTATAATCTGCTGATGAAGGAGTCGTTGGTGCCGGCACCTTAAATTCTACGCCTTCTTCAGCAAGGTCGTTGCGAATCCCCACAATAATAATTCTATGACGTGCCTGTGGGACTCCGTATTGTTCAAATTTATACAAATGAGGAGTCAGCTGATAACCGCATTCCTCAAGCTCTGTTAATATTTTAATAAAAGCTTGTCCTTCATTAGCACTTTGAAGACCGCCGACATTCTCGGCCACAAAAAACTTCGGCTGGTAAGATTTCAGCACTTTCACACCATAGGAATATAAAGGGCCAAATTTGCCATCGAGACCATGCTTTTCGCCAACTTGGCTATAATCATTGCAAGGAAAACCAAATGCAAAACAATCGATGTCACCTAGAACAGACCGGTCTCCTATAGGCAGATCCTGCACTGGACCGCAATGTACCGATTCATCTTCAGGATCGTCGCATATATTGAGACGGTATGTATCACACGCATTAGGGTCATAGTCGTTAGACCATTTATGCTCAATACGCCATTCTTCGCCAGTTTCCGGATGAACAAAGCCAGCTTCTATTGCACCTATAGCCAATCCTCCGGGACCGTTGAAAAGCTCTCCTTTTTTAAAAATCATATTGGTTATCTCTCCTCGCATGGGAATAATTTATACGAAAATATGTTCTTGCATACTAGTATGCTTTTCATTTTACACTTTAAATGAAAAAAAAGCAGCCCCTATGGACTGCTTTTCTCACTTAAATCATTTCCGAAACGTGCTTATATCCTTTATTAATGAAGCAGGATATAAACAACTCTTTTCTTTTCGCTTTATTTAAACCGTTATCTAAGCAATAATCTAGAAAACCAAGCAATGTCTTAGCTGAGAACATTGCACCTTGCACATTAAGAGATGGATCGGCAGCTTTAACTTTTTCAGTGATTTTGGCCAAATTTCGCTCTCCGCTCCAGTCGCTGGCCGTCACGTATCCAAAATAGCCAACGGATTTTCCGGCGTATCCATTGTAATTTGGGATATACTCAGATGCCATGTGTGAGGCGAGGTGTGCTGATAAAGGAAATTTCTTTTTATAATTTTTCGCATCAATGATACAAATAGTATTATCATCTACATGTATTAGTATTTCGATTTCTGTTTGCACGTTTTTTACGACTGGTTTAGGGCGCAGATCGACTTCAAAACCAATTGCTTTTAGAATTTCAGCTGTCTTATCTTCAAATATTAAATCGTCCTCTTCAAGTATATACGCTTCTACGAAATCTTCATTCAGGGAAGCAAACCGATACTCTTTCAGCATTGCAGTATACTTTTTCGCTTCATTGCTTGAAAACTCTTGTTTAAGAACATTCATTATTTCTTCCTCTGAAAGATCTTGAGGAAGCGGATATGGAGCTAAAAGCTGATGAACCTTTTTGATGCTTTTATTTTGGTTTGTTGCTGGCCCTATTGTACCGAAAGCACTGGCTTTGTAACTGTCAACATCAAGGCCAGCGTTTTGAGAGAAACGCTCTAAGGAAATTAGGTAGCGCTTATTAAATGGGTATCTTGCTTCTAATTCTTCCAACTGTTTAGTAGTGGTTTTATGTTTGTCAGCTGGCACTCTCAAAGCATCACCGCGGATATAATCCGCAAGGCCGGTATAATCACAGAGCATCATAAAGGTGTGTGCAACATCGCCATGAGCGGATGCAAAGTCGCGAGCTCCTTTGTCTGAACGTTCCCGATGATCGTAGGTGCTTGCAACTAATTCTCTCATGTCTTCTTTTTCTTTCTCTGAAGCCTTTCGGAATTTCTGGATTTTTTCTGTCACAGTCCGTAACTCATTGTCTTTCTTCGCTGTAAGGGCGAAGAAAGTAATTTCCTCTTTTGTCACGAAATAATCCAGTTCTTTCTGGTTTGCTAGTCGTATTAGGAATCTGGCTGGCCGTATTTGAAAGTCTTCTTCGAATTTGGGGCGAAAGCCGCTCTCTAAGAAGTAGGCGTTCGGGATCTGTAGAGTGAGTATTTGTTTTGAAATATTTTCGCGTACTTTCTTTTTTTGCAATAAAGCTTCGCCAACTTTGGTTAAAGATAGGGTGCCAGATGGAGTTATATAGATATATCCAAATGTTCGAAGCATGGCAGCCCATGTTCGTCCCCCTGATCCATCTGCACTGATGTTGTCACGCTTCAACCCTTCAGTGGCAAGTACCTCTTCGTAACATTTATGAGCTTCCCGATTCCTGGCCCAAATATCCTGAAAGTTATTTGTGGCTTTTTGAAGCGCCTGCAAGGCATCAATGTGAAACTTCGGATCGCGTTCAGGCCTAGTGATAAACCATACTTTTCTGTCAGCCATTATTGCTCCTCCTTTATTCTGTCTATAAGAATAGAGCGGACTTCTTCTGCAGTTTGCTGTTCTTCCTCTGATAGTTTCTTCTTCGCTTTTAGCAGGCCCCAATCTCCGAGTAGGTCGGTGAACAGCTCTCTTTCAGTTAGAATAAAAGAAGGAATCTGTTCATCTTTTTCATCTTTGATAGCTGTTATTCGAGATGCTATTATTAATATGTTTTTATCAAATAGATCTATGAGTTTGTAGTCAGCAAGATCAACTTTGTCATTGACTGCTGAGAGGATCTTCGTTAGTGAAGAAATAGAAATATCCTCGTTATTGTTGAAGGCGTCATTAAACCAGCTGTGCTGCTGGCCGGCACTAAAACTGAGCGTTGAATGAGAGATTTTAGCGTTTTCTACTAGATTATCAATGTTTGTCATTAGTCGAAAGAGAAGAGCTTTCTGTAAGAGTTTTCTTAATTGTTGCTTTCTCAATAAAACAGCTCCTTTGTGGATTTATTTTCCACACTAATAATAACTCTAAAACACCCCAGAGATATCACCTGTTTAGGTGATATCTCTGGGGTGTTGGTTTGCCAGTGCTTTTTTCGAAGAGAAATGGTCTTAGATTAGGAAGCTGAACCATCAGTGAAAGTCTGGAATGGAAGGTATAGCTGGTTGTACTTAGAAGTTTTTATCTGAAGTTGGCTTTCAGATAGAATAAAGGCTGCCAAAGATCCAATAGAACGGGCGGCCTCTCCCCAATTCTCTATCATCCAGATCGTCTATAGTTTCGAATGAAATGATCGGTATGAGAAGGAAATGGATGACTATAAAAATATGGATATAATCTTATGTAGGTTCGCAGGAACGTTCCCGGGTATATTCCCGCCTGTCTGTTAACTTCCGCTAGATTACGCAATAATAGACGCCTAAAGGCGCATAATGACGTCATAAAATAAATAAGATAATATTAAGAAAAAGAAAAAAAGCAGGGGATAAATCCTCCCTGCTTTCAGCATGATAATAATAAAAGGTGATTTAGTTAAGGAGCTTTGCTAGTTCTTTCAATGCAAGGATGGCCGTCCCAGCGAGAAAGAACTCAAGTATCTCCATCATAAGCATTCCCCCTCTCTTTTCTATAAAGTATATGAGGGAGAGGGATCTGCTTATGTCTTTTTTGTGTGGTAATACGTAGTGTTTAAGCGTTTTTGATAGAGAGAAATTGAGGCTCTTCTGTATTAAGTATGACTTGCTTAGTTAGACCTTTTAAGGCTAAAAATTAACTACCATTGTTCAGTCTTATTTAACAGTGAGTTTGATTGTATAAATTTCTTTTTAGAGTAAGGATAGTCCCTTTTTCCCCTTTTGCTCTTTCAAACGCCTAAATGTATGCTGTACTCATGATTGGACAACGGGCTAAACATGAGACCCAAATACCTTCCTTCACCCCTCGTTCTTTAGTCCATAGCCAATCCTGTATTTTCCGCTCTTATTTTCCCTTATATCAAGTATTTGTGAGTTTTTTGTAAGAAGATTCTCCACCCATAACAGTTTATAGTCTGAAAGGAAAGTAGCCTATTTCGATGGAATAGGCTATTTTTCTGTACATATCAGTTGTTTTTAACGTGAAAGTAAAATGAAAAGGAGAGGTTATGATGGATTCGATGAATATTAAGCAGTTTGTTGCGGCGGGCCAGGCGTTTGTGCCGGTGAATATGAAGGAGAGCGGCAGGGACGGGATTAAAGTGTTTTATAAGGACGGAACAACAGAGATCCTTCCGGTGCGCTGCGACACCTTCCTTAAGCAGCTCCTTACGTTTTTCGGCACAAGTGTATCTGCGAATCGGGAGCGGTACGGCAAGCTAGTCAGCAAGAAACAGCTTGTCCCAGTGGCGTTGTCGTATGGATATACGCTTATTCCGTTTGTTACCAGGGAGCCGATCGGCCGGCAGACAAGAAACGGTTGGATTGTGGCCAAAGAGATCACGAATATTCAAAGATATTCCTCCGGCAAGACAGTAATCTCACTCGATCATCATGAAATCCTCGTCCATCATACGAAGAAATTCTGCTTCGATCAGCTGAAGAACTCTAAATGCATTGAGATGTATTACAGCGAAATTCATGAGCCTCACCGACAGCAATGGCCAGTGAGCAGCGTGTCGTTGCATGGGCTGGCGTATTCATAAAAATATGTCCCCTTAGTTTGTCATTCACTGACTTATATCTATTAGTGAAAAAATAGAAACGGATAGGTTAAAAACGGCCTGTTTTCCCTCTAGAAGCCCTTTTGTTAGCTGCGATTTCCGCTGATATAGTTGCAAGCAAGAAAGGAGGGATGAACATGGCAGTGACTAAACTACCAAATACGTTTTCCTTGATTCTAAATATCGGCAGATGGGATGCCGATCAAGGCAAGACCATCAGCAAGAAGTATACATTCTCCAACCTTCGCGAAGAACCGGCGATTGAAAATGTATACAGCGCAGGCAAGGCGCTGGAGCGTTTGTATGAAGACCCGGCAATGAATATCCAATTAGCGACAAACCACGATTTAATTAATTCTTAATCGAAAGGAGGAATAAGGCATGAATACAGTGCTGGAGCTTTACTTCATCAGTCAGCTCGGTGAAGAAGAGAAGATGACGGTGCGTAATCCGAAGCCGGATCTGACGGCGGATGAAATTAAATCGGTTATGGAAGACATGATCGCCGCAGATATTTTCGTTACGCCTTCGGGTGCAATTGCTAGTCCATCAAGGGCTCGCTATGTGAACCGCACAACTCAGGACGTGGAGTTTTAATGATTAGACGGAAGGCTTTGTGAAAGAGCCTTCCGTTTTTATAATGAAAGGAGTGAAGACAATGGATTGGCTAAACATGATCAGCGACGTCGGTTTTCCGATATTGGTCACTTTTTATCTCCTCTACCGGATCGAGACAAAAATTGATCAGCTTTCGCAATCCATTAAGGACTTGGCAGTATCCTTAAAATGAAAGGAGGAACATTTATGTTGTTTGTACTCGATGCCGGACATGGCGGAAAGGATCCAGGAGCTGTGGCCAACGGGCTGCAGGAAAAGGATATTACGCTTCAATTGGCGCTCAAGACAGGAGCCTATCTTCGCAAGCATTACAATTGCGAGGTAATGTATACAAGAAATAAAGACGTGTATCTCGGGCTTTCCGAGCGTGCAGCTATGGCCAACCGGGCGAAGGCTGACTTCTTTTGTTCGTTCCATATAAACAGCTTCAACGCTCAATCAAAAGGCTTTGAAACCTTCCGCTTCCCGGGGACAAAAGGAAAAACCGCTTCCCTGCAGCAATGCGTGCATGAAGAAGTCATGAAGGTAATGAAAGGTCACGGAATCACTGACCGAGGCATAAAAGAGAAGAACCTGGCTGTCGTACGTGAGACAAGCATGCCGGCTATTTTAACAGAAACGCTCTTTATTTCGAATCCGGATGAGGCTAATCTGCTGAAGTCGGAGGGCTTTATCGAAAAAGTCGCACACGCCTATGCGATCGGACTAGCCAAGGCGGCTAGGCTAACAAAGAAAACTGACGAAGAGACTGGCAAGGAGTATTACCTGGCTACAGGACGTTTTAAAAACAAAGCCCAGGCTGAAGAGAGTGCGAAAATGCTGCGAGAGACATACGGCTGGACTATTTATGTGAAAGAAACTTAATCCTCTGCCGATCCGGCGGAGATTTTTTTACATGTAAATAATTTGACAGAAGCCAGTTATGTCAGATTTTAACTAGAGCGGTAAAGCGTTGATACATAAGGGGTTTAAAGCTATTTTTGTGAAAGGTGAATCATTAGGAAAATCTGATCTATTCGGAGGGAGGTGCGGCTGTTGAACACGGTGCAACCCATACGCGATCGGGAAAAGATCGAGGCGATGAAGAGGATCTTGCGTGGCTCATCGTTAAGGGACGAACTCCTATTTACGCTGGGCATCAATACAGGACTGCGGATCAGCGACATTCTGGCGTTGCGGATCAAAGACGTCTTGAAGGACAAAAGAGTGGTGGAGCGGCTGGAATTGCGCGAAAAGAAGACCGGTAAAGGGCGTATGATCGTCTTCAGTCCCAAAACATGCCGGCTGATTAAGCGGTATCTGGAAGAGGAGCGGGCGAATGCCAATAATAATGAACCTCTATTCCTCAGTCAAAAAGGAGGACCGATTAGCCGACAACATGCGTATTACATATTGAATCAAGCTGCCCGTTATGCTGGCATTACCGAGCGGATCGGCACGCACTCCTTACGAAAAACATTCGGTTACTTTGCTTATAAGCAAGGCATCGACCTGGCCATGATTCAGAAACTCTTAAACCACTCCAGCCAGGCGGAGACGCTGCGTTATATTGGTATTACACAGGAACAGATGGATCAGGCGATGATGAAATTGGACTTATAATATTGCTTAACTAATATTGCTTAACGCAAAAAAGCTGCCCAGCTTAGCCAGGCAGACTATGAAAACTACACGGTTCACCAGACCGCATAGTACTATTACATGGTTACCGGAGAGGGAAGAATAAACTTCTCTCTACAATTTTATTTTACCATAATTGCGGAAGATATGGAAGCCACGCATGTTCAATTAAGTTACTCTGCAAAGAGAGTCAAAGAAGGCATGAGCTTGTCAAGAGTTATTCCTTTTATAAAAAAGTATAAAGGAAAGCAAGGAATAACTAGCATTAAAGTGGTGGGTGAACAGGCTGGAGCAGAAAAAAATGTTTATGTAAATAAATATTCAGAGAAGTACCCAATTATTTTGAAGACGGACGAGAACAATATGCTAGATAAGGAAGATGTATATAAAAAGATACAAGCAGTAGGAAAGTCTAGAGAATCATTAAGGGGATAAAAGATGATAAAGTTCATTAAGACTTTTTACAAAGTTAATAAATTCCCGATCCAAAGCTTTATTAGGTATTATAAATATTCATCTAAATATGAGGTTTTATGTGACATCTTACTGCCCTTTATAATAAGCATTGCACTATTTTGCTTGTTTTGGAGTTTAGAGACCAATAGCGGTAAGCGGTAAACACAGCACACCTTCTTATCTATATGATCCTATGGCATAATCCTTCCTAAGAAAAACATAGGGAGGATTATAATGAAGAAAGAAGAATTGAGGAGCTTGTGGAAAGAACGGATTCAGGCATACAGGGAAAGCGGGCTGACCGCCAGGCAGTGGTGCGCGGAGAATGGTGTTTCCACTCATCGGCTCTATTACTGGCTAAGAAGGCAGAACTCGGCTGCCTCTGCACCGGCTTCTCCTTCGGAGTGGATGAGGTTTGATGTCACCGATGGACCCGAGGATAAAGCTTCCCTTACCATAAAAGTCGGCGTATGCGAAATTGAAATTAAGGAACCTCTCAATGAAAAGCTTCTGCTCGATGTAATCCGGGTACTAGAAAGCCGATGCTAAATGCGGCCAAAGTAGACTGTGTATATCTCGCCCGTGGAAGCACCGATTTGCGCAAATCGATTGATGGACTCGCTACGATCGTACAGGAAGGATTCCAGCTCGATCCCTTTTCTCCATGTCTGTTTGTTTTCTGCAATCGGAAAAAGGATAAGCTGAAGATTCTGCACTGGGAGTACAACGGGTTTTGGCTTTATTACCGCAGGCTGGAGAAAGGAATCTTTCAATGGCCCGATCCTTCCTCCGCCCAGCCAATGGCGATCAGCCACCGCCAGCTGAACTGGCTGCTGGACGGCCTCACCCTTGAACAAACGCAGGCACATGGCAGAGTTTCTGCGAAAATAATCGTGTGAAAAAGAGGATTTTGGCGAAAAAAGCCGAATCCTTTTTATTATGAAAAAATTGACCCTTCCCTCTCAGACAATTGAAGAATTAGAGGCGAAAAACGCGGAGCTTCAAAAACAGAATGAAGCGCTCCAAGCCAAACTGAACTGGCTGGAGGAACAATTCCGCCTGAGCCAGCAGAAGAAGTTTGGCTCTTCGAGCGAAAAAACCAGTCCCGACCAGCTCGCCCTTTCTCTTTTCAACGAAGCCGAGGCAACGGCAGATGAGAAAATCGAGGAGCCGGATGTGGAACGAGTGGTTCTGCGGACTAAGAACCGCGAGGGCCAACGGAAAGAGAAACTGGAAAACCTGCCGACAGAAACGATCCACTATCGTTTAGCTGCCGATGAGCAGGTCTGTTTGTGCTGTGGCGGAGCTGTTCATGAAATGAGCACGGAAGTGCGCCGTGAATTGAAAATCATCCCTGCCCAGGTAAAAGTAGTAGAGCATGTGCGCCATGTTTATAGTTGCCGCCAATGTGAGCGCGCAGGAACGGAAACGCCTGTCGTGACCGCAGCTATGCCTGCGCCTATGTATCCAGGCAGCCTGGCCTCTCCTTCCGCCATGGCGTATATCATGAGCCAAAAATATGTAGACAGCCAGCCTCTTTACCGCCAAGAAAAGCAATTGGAGCGTTTGGGTGTCCGCCTGCCACGCCAGACACTGGCAAATTGGATGTTATATGGGGCAAACCATTGGCTCGTGCATCTCTATGACCGAATGCACGCCCATCTTTTGAAGAATGATATCCTGCATGCCGATGAGACGAGCCTGCAGGTTCTTTCCGAACCAGGGCGTCCAGCCAGTTCGAAATCCTATATGTGGCTATATCGGACAGGATCAGACGCTGCCCCGAACATTCTGTTTGATTATCGCCAGACTCGTGCAGGCAAACATCCGAAGGCTTTCCTTTCGGGCTTCCGAGGATATCTCCATGTCGATGGCTATCAAGGCTATAATGACCTGGCCCATGTAAAGCTTGCCGGGTGCTGGGCTCATGCGCGCCGCAAATTCGATGAAGCGATCACGGCTCTGCCTGCAGAAGCAAAAGGCAAAGAGACGCCGACGGCGGCTGAAGAAGGCCTGCGGTTCTGCAATCAATTATTTGCCATTGAACGTGACACCAAGGAAGTGACGCCCGATGAGCGTAAGCTCATCCGCCAAGAGCGCAGCCAGCCAGTGCTGGATGCTTTTTCAAGCTGGCTTCGAATGCAAAGCCAGCGGGTCACACCAAAAAGTGCTCTAGGAAAAGCAATCGCCTATTGCCGGAATCAATGGCCGCGGCTGACCACTTTCTTAGAAGACGGCCGTCTGGAGATCGATAATAACCGCAGCGAGCGCTCTATCAAACCATTTGTCATCGGACGAAAAAACTGGCTGTTCTCCCAATCGATGAAAGGGGCGAAAGCCAGCGCGGTGATCTATAGTATTGTTGAAACGGCAAAGGAGAATCATCTTAATCCATTTGCTTATTTGACGTACGTTCTGGAGCAACTCCCTTTGATCGATAGAACCGATGAACAAGCGATAGACAGCCTCCTCCCTTGGTCGAAGAGCATTCCAGGGGAATGCCGGATTCCTAAGAAAACAAAATAATGACAGCACAAAGGCCCAACCGTTGTCCAGGTGGGCCCTTTTTGACGCTTACAATTAAAGAATAGTGAATTCCATTTAAGAGATGAACAATTATTCCGCCATCATTTGTTTAAAAAGTACATAGAGAAATGGTTTGAAAAAGATTTTTTTAGTTGGCTGGACTTCTATAACCATACAGGAGGAACAATCAATGTTCCAGAGGGAAGAAAAAGAATGGCCCCACCTGGAAGTGTATTGGCGGATAATCTGTATTCTACCTTATATCTGTTTAAGCAACATTTTCATAACGGTACTCCCACCATTGCTAACATGCTTCTAAATCTTCACCAAGGGGATGCGGACGTTAACAAACCACTGAAAGTAAATGGGGAATTTCAGATAGTGAACATCGACTATTCTGCAGGTTTATATGAGGGCAGTAAGTTCGTTGAGTTATTATTATTATTTCCAGATAGTAATTAATAATTACAAACGTAAACATCAACGTTTACGTTTTTACTTATATATAGAGAGGAGATGCCAATGATGTATTTATCAGATAAACTAGCGAAACGAATTTTACAGGAAGTACGGAAATTGATGGATGAAGACTTTATCATTGTTAATACCGAGGGCATTATCATTGCCAGTACTGATCCTGACAGAGTCGGAAACTTTCATGAAGGGGCTATGATTGCCGCACATGAAAAACGAAACGTCATTTTGACTGAGAAAGACCAGGAACTCCTTCAAGGTGTACGAGCCGGGATCAACCTGCCAATTTTGTTTAAGCAGTCCGTGGTAGGTGTGATCGGAATGACAGGCAATCCGGAACAAGTCACCCCATTTGGCTCACTTTTGAAAAAAATGACGGAATTATTGATTCATGAAAATTATTATAAGGAACAGATGGAATGGCAAACGAGGGCAAAGGAAGGTTTAGTTTTCGATTGGCTGCACAACCGGAATGATTCGGAATACTTCTATGAACGCGCCGACATGCTCGGTGTCAACCTTACGTATCCACGGCGATGTACCATATTCCGTTTGTATGGCATGCCAAGTGACAAGGAACAGACCGTATTGAACTTTCTGCATACTCGTTTGGTGACCAATAAGGAGGATATCGTTGTCCGATTAGGAAGTGATCTCCTGGTGTTGTTGGAGACTGCTTCTATGAGTGCAGCCAGTGATTGGAAAAAACAACGTAAAAAAACATTTTTCAAATGGAAACATGAGTTGGAAGAACGATTCGGGGCTACCATGAATGCAGGGAGTGGACAAGCCGTCGAACCACAGAACGTTAAGGATTCCTATGATCAAGCGGAACGTGCCTTAATTGTTGCTGAGAAAAATGGTGGCATCTTTTTTGATGAAGAGCTGGGGCTTGAAATGTGTCTTCAGGAAGTTTCTTCTGGGACGCGTCAGGACTTCATCAATAGAACCATATTCTCAATGAAAGGTGAGAAAGACTTGATTGAAACGTTACATGTGTATTTCAAGAACGATTTAAAATTGAAACATACAGCGGAAGCTATGCATGTGCATATTAACACCATTCATTACCGTTTTAAGCGGATAGAATCCCTCACCTCGCTCGATCCGAGAGCTTTCCGGGATTTAATGACGCTTTATTTAGCTCTTTACTTCTTAGATGATCATACAAAATAAAAACATGAAAGGGTTTAATTTTTGTATGTTACTACATAGTTTATCCTCCCTTATTTTTTTATAATAGAAGTAACATTCTATTGAAGGAGTTTTCTTATGTTAGCAGAAGAATTGAAACAGCAGCTGATTGAAGTTGTCGGTGAGGCAAACGTCCAGGACAATAAAGCCAGCCTGCTTGTATATTCCTACGATGCTACACCACAATTCCAGTCGATACCGGATGCAGTGGTAGCACCACGGAATACTGATGAAGTAGCGGAAGTTTTGAAATTGTGCAATGAGCATCATATCCCGGTCGTTCCACGGGGTTCCGGAACAAACCTTTCGGCAGGAACGACTCCTGTTGAAGGAGGTATCGTACTCTTATTCAAGCACATGCAGGATATCATCGAGATTGATGAAGAGAACTTGACGGTAACGGTCCAGCCTGGCTTGATCACGCTGGATTTGATCAATGCAGTGGAAGCAAAGGGGTTATTTTACCCGCCTGACCCGTCTTCGATGAAAATATCGACGATAGGCGGCAACTTGAATGAAAATTCCGGCGGGCTCCGTGGTTTGAAGTACGGAGTGACGCGGGATTATGTAATGGGACTCGAAGTGGTACTGCCGAACGGAGATATCATCCGCACCGGAGGGAAGCTCGCCAAGGATGTCGCTGGATACGATTTGACACGCCTGTTTGTCGGGTCGGAAGGTACACTTGGGGTGATCACAGAAGCGACGTTGAAATTGGTTCCGATGCCGGAATCAAAAAAGACGATCCTGGCTTTATATGAAGATATTGAAGCAGCGGCTGAGGCGGTTTCGAGCATCATCGCCCACCGGATCATACCGACGACGTTGGAATTCCTCGACCAGCCCACATTGAAGGTAGTGGAAGAATATGCGCAAATCGGCCTCCCGACAGATATTGAAGCCGTACTGCTGATTGAACAGGACGGTCCTCAAGAGGTCGTCGACCGTGATATCGAAAAGATTGCCGCCTTGTGCCGGGACAACCAGGCTATCCGCGTCGATGTGGCGAAGTCTGAATTGGAAGCCGATGCGCTTCGTACCGCAAGAAGAACGGCGCTTTCAGCATTGGCAAGGTTGAAGCCGACAACGATACTAGAAGATGCTACTGTTCCGCGGTCAAAAATAGCGGAAATGGTGCGGGCGATCAATGATATCGCTCGAGAATACAAGGTGGACATTTGTACATTCGGTCATGCAGGGGATGGGAACCTCCATCCTACCTGTCTAACAGACGTGCGCAATAAAGAAGAAATTCACCGGGTTGAACAGGCTTTTGAATCTATTTTTCATAAGGCGGTTGAACTCGGAGGGACCATTACCGGGGAGCATGGCGTCGGAGCTATGAAATCTCCTTATCTCCATCTGAAACTGGGAGATGAGGGAATAGCTGCGATGAAAGGAATTAAGCAGGCGTTCGATCCCAACAATATCATGAATCCAGGTAAAATTTTTGCCAAATCGGAACGAAAACGGGTGGTGGTTCACGCATGATTACCGAACAAGAAAGACAGCGGATCCAAACAGATTTTCAGGAGAAGATGGATTACGATGAACTGCTGAACTGCATGCGGTGCGGATTTTGCCTTCCGAGCTGTCCGACCTATATTGAAAGCGGCTATGACGAAGCCCACTCTCCACGCGGCAGAATTGCCTTAATGAAGGCGGTCGTCGACGGGGATATTGAGCCGGACGATGACGTAAAGCGCTCCCTTGACATGTGTCTTGGCTGCCGGGCGTGTGAGCCGGTATGTCCATCGGGGGTCAATTATGGCCACCTGCTTGAACAGGCACGGGACATCATCTACCAGAATCACGAGTTGTCAGCGACCACAAAGGCCATCCGTAATATCGCCTTCAAAGGGTTGTTCCCGAACCAGGGACGTATACGGACGATGACAGGTCTGTTAGGCTTTTACCAGCGAAGTGGTTTACAAAAAGCGGCTCGCCGTACCGGGATAATGAAAATTCTTCCCGATAACCTGGCGGCGATGGAAAAGGTACTGCCGGAAGTACCTTCGCTGAAACAATTGAAAAATCGTCCTGATCATTTGCCTTCCCTTGTCCCCCAAAAGAAAAAAGTAGCCTTTTTTTCCGGCTGCCTCATGGACTCGATGTTCATGGCAACGAATGATGCCACGATGAAATTGCTTCAGCATGCCGGCTGCGAGATTGTCATCCCTGACAGTCAGGCTTGCTGTGGGGCTCTTCATGGACATAGCGGGGAAAAGCAGCAGGCCAAAGCGCTTGCCAAGCGGAATATCATTGCTTTTGAAGACACGGGCGCCGACTGTATCATTACCAATGCCGGCGGCTGCGGTGCGTTTTTGCATGACTATGACCATCTCCTGCAAGATGAGCCGGATTGGGCCGAGCGAGGAAAAGAGTTCGCTGCAAGAATCAAAGATATCTCAAGCGTACTGGTCGAGCTTGGGTTCGATGAATATCCCTTACAATTGCCCGATCAGGTTGTCACCTATCAGGATTCCTGCCATTTGAAAAATGTCCAGAAAACCTTTCTTGAGCCTCGTCAGCTGCTCCAGACGATTGATGGTGTTCAGTACGTAGAGATGAAAGACGCCGACCGTTGCTGCGGCTCTGCCGGAATTTATAATATTGTAGAATCAGAAATGTCGATGCAGATTCTTGATTATAAAATGAAACAGGTGGAAACAACGCACGCAAAAACGATTGTCACCGCTAATCCCGGGTGTCTATTGCAAATGAAACTCGGCATCGAACGAGAAGGATTATCGGACACAATTCGGGCGGTTCATATTGTCGATTTACTACTGGAAGCGTACGAATACGCACGTCAGCCTGTTGGTGTCTAAATGTAAAAAGTCCTGCTGGTCGCAGGACTTTATGTTTTATATGAACAATTATTCCGCCATTATTTGTTTACTAAGTACATAGAGAAATTGTTCTAAAAAGCTTTTTGGAGTTGGGTTGACTGGAGTAACACTCAATGTTCCAGAGGGGATAAAAGAATTCCCCCACCTTAGTGTAAACGTAAACGTTGACGTTGATGTTTACGTTTGTTTTGAATATTTTCACTCGAATAATTTCGATAGAAGAGGATCCTGTCCATAATAGGGAATTTCAGTATAATAAGATGCACCATGTAACTGCCGCATCAAACAAATTTGATCATATAAGACAGAGAAAAGTTTCTTTTATAGAGATTTTAAAGCTCTACCATATTTGGGGATCAAGCCCTAAAGTTGGTACCCCAGCCAGCACACATCACAAAAACGTACAGTTTCCCTATCTGTTTGGCTCTTATTTTCTTTTTGCATTAACTTTCTTCTTTAGGTGGAATAGAATCCAGCCATACATTTTTCAAATTACTTCTTTCAATAACGGCGATTGTATTAACTCTGATGGAAGGATATCCCCTGGTAAACGACCAGGTATGAGCGTTATACCAATGCAACAATAAATTAAATCTACCAACTCGCTACAATATAACCTTTGTGGGTACGTTCTGTGTTCTTTCCCCTCAAAAAGTATTCTAAAGAGCCACTTTATTGCACCTGAATAGTTATATTTCTTGTTTAGAAAAGTGTTTGCACATGTTACAAGCTTTTTTTTGTTGATTTGTTAGTTCAACTCTCATAATTTTGAAGGATGTAAACTTAAACTTTTTTATTCGTATCCTTTGTAAGATATCAGCTTCTATTATTTGTTCCGAGTTGATAGCTAAAGCAACATGGGAATAAGGTTACTTTGTTAAGAAACGTATAACTAAGCTTATGGGGTCATGTCTTTTTACAAAAATCAAATCCCCTGTTTCCATTTTTATGATACGGTTACCTTGTTTTGGAGTTTAGAGACCAATAGCGGAGTATTTGAAGCGATTGAAAAAATTAATAACCCTGTTATATCTGCTATTTCAATTTTAGCTGGATTTAATGTTGCAAGTATAACGGTATTAGCTTCTACACAATCAGAGATCACAGATTATTTAAGGAAAACAAAGAGTAAGGCGTATCCCGATAAAACACTTTTTGAAATGCTTATGGCCTATTTTTCTTGGGCAATTGCAATTCAGCTGATTGTAATATTTATTGGTTTCATACTGATCATACTTACTTCCTTTTTGGATAATAAGATGACCTGGGATCCCTTATATTTTAATTTGTTTTGGATAGGTTTTGTCGGATGGAGCACCATCATACTTCATTCTATTTTTGTGTCTCTAAGGAATTTGAAGTACTTATATTTATTTCTAACATCTAAAAATCATTAAGTGGTGATGGGTCAACCATTCTACGAATCGCTGATCCCTTTTATTATCTGCTCAAGCAAATTCGAAGAAGCCTCACACAGCAGCCGCGTCCGTCTTCTCCGCTAATCGGCTTCCACTGCCGTTCCAGCTCCCGCTGCGAAGCCAGCCGCTCTATTCGGAGAAGCATTTGCAAGCTCACTCAAGGAAGGAATGAAGCACTCAGCCGTTCTATCGAACCGCTGAGTGCTTTTATTTTGTATGGGTGTCCGGTTTCAAAAAGAGAGCCGTCCAGTGTAATAGAATCGCAGCCATCTTCTCCGCTAATCGGCTTCCGCTAAAGCTCCAGCACGAGCTCTGAAGCTGACCGCTCTATCCATAGAATCACTCATACAAGCTCGCTTTCCTCAAAGCAAGAGTCGGATTGAAAGTCTTCGTGTAACAATACAGCAACGGCTCCTCGCTTGCTTTGAGAAATTTTTGGCGGAGCTTTTCTATGGCCAAGCCGAGCGTACCCAAAACGGGATGTTGCCGATCGGCTTGACTTCCAGCATTGTACCGCCAAAAAACGCTCATACTTCCGTAAGAATGTCTCATTTCAAAAAAATTGTTCCGTCGCTTTTTGGGGCAAGCCCCTTCTCTTTTACCAGCCTCGCCCCCCAAAACAGGCAGAGGGCTTCCTTTGTTTTAATAAGGTAAGAGGAGAAGAGGCGGAATACTGAAGACAACAGACTGTTCTTAAGCTGAAAAGCACAAAATTCTGCTAAAAAACAGGAGGCCATTGAAGGAAAAACATACTTTTCGTCGAAATATTAAAGGATAAGGCTTAATATTTATTCTCCCTTTCATGCCAGCCCTATCTCTTTAACCCCTTACAATTTTTCCTTTTTCTTTAAGGACAATTCTGATAGTTGTGATACAATAGATGCAAGTTTACAGGCAGGAAAGACAAGCATTTTCTTCTAACCATCATGTTCATTAGCCTTATAATTGAGGCGGTGAAGTGAAAGGAAGGGATGAATGCATTGCCTAAATGCGAGATTTGTTGCGCTTTAGTGGAAGATGGCAGATACATAGAATGCAAGACATCACGCTACTGGCTCGGGCACACATGCGGATGCAAAGATAAAAGCTGCGAGGAATTGGCGGAGATCATTTATTATAAAAGTCTGTCGCATGAGAAATTGCTGGCTTTAAAGGATCAGTATACGCAACTGTCGTCCAGCGTCTATGTAAGTGAGGAAGACAAGGATCATCTTCTGAAAGCGCTAGAGAAAGTAAATACGCTGCTTAAAGTCAAATAAATAAAGCGGCTGCCGGAAGGCGCCGCATGTGAACGAAACGAAGAAAAACCCCTATATGAGTTTGGCCGCTCAGGGGTTTTTCGAGAAAATTCCTGAAGGATTGTTCATCCCTCAACATTATTGAGTTGTCTTTATCTTATCATATGTTGAGTTGAATGTCCTTCATTTTGTGGAGGATTTTTTTATGGAAAATTTAAAACTGGAAGAAACACCAATCGACCGGGCAAAGGGTCATGTGCTGTTCCATCATAAAGATGCAAATGGCTGGATCACCCTCGCGAAAAAAGAAAAGTCGGGAGCTTGGAGACAATATCACTACCAGCCGGACCAATTGGCGTCTGAGCTGTCTAGCTGGCTCGGAGAGGACGTTTACTTCAGCCAGAATACCTTTTATAAGCCCCAGCGGAGAATCGAGAATGTGCGGCAATTACGGGCCTTATACGTGGACGTTGATTGTCACTTGCTGAATTATGATCCTGATTGGGTAGTCGGCAAGCTGGAACTCGAGGTCTTTAAGGAATCGCTGCCGGATCCGAATATCATTATCTTCTCCGGCCGTGGACTTGTCTGCATCTGGCTGTTAGAGCCGGTGCCTTATAAAGCGCTTCCTTTATGGCAATCGGTCCAGAATTACTTTTGCGATCAGCTGGCGTATGTCGGAGCGGATACGAAATCGACGGATGCCACACGGGTCTTTCGCATGGCTGGTTCGATTAACTCGAAAAACGGCCAAGAAGTAATGGTGCAGTACCGGCATGAGTACCAATATGCTTTGCGGGATCTCCAATCGGAGTATTTGCCGGAGCTTGCCCCAAAACAGCCGAAAAAACGAGGGCGTAAATCCAAGCTCGTTCATTTACATAACGTACGCAATTTGCATTATTCAAGATTGCTAGATTTAGTGAAGCTCGTACAGCTGCGAAATTACGATGTAAAAGGGCATAGAGAGCTGTTTTGCTTCCTCTACCGGTACTGGAGCTGCTGCCTTACAGATGATGCGAGAGATTCGTTAACGCAGATGCTGGAGTTTAACAGTGAATTCAAAGAGCCGCTCCCTGAGAAGGAAGTTATACGCGCCACAAGAAGTGCAGAGAAAGCCTGGCTGGCTAAGAGTGACGCCAAAGCGAACGAAGAGGCCAAGGCAAAAGGCTACCCAGGAGCGGGATATAACTTAAAGAACTCGACGATCATTAAATGGCTCGAGATCACTGAGGAAGAACAGCACCACTTAAAGACGATCATCGACGGTAATGAGAAGCGCAGAAGACATAGAGAAAGCGAAAGAGAAAGAAGACGCCAACAAGGGATTCGATCTCGCGAGGACTATCTAAAGCAGGAAAAGGCGAAAAAGGAAGATAAGCTTACCTTAATTAAGGAACAACTAGCTAAAAACCCTAATCTATCAATAAGGGAACTAGCCTCCATTACGGGTATATCAAAGTCTGTCGTGCAGCGGTTACGAAAACAATTATAGGTGTCCCAAGGTCCGTGCGCTTATATTATGGGCGTTAGCCTGTCCCTCCTCGAAAAGGAAGAATCGAGTATTACAAAGGCTGCGGGTACGTCAGTTATTTTTATGGAGTTTGGATTGTTTGATCTCCTAAGTGTAGAGATAACTAGCCAAAAAAAGTGTCCCACGGTGCGTGCGCTTATATTATGGGCGTTAGCCTGTTTCCTTCGTTGTAGGAGGAGAGGAGCGGGGGATTTGACGTGTAGGCGCACTGGGTACTCTATTAGGCTTCATCTATACTTATATGAAGATTTTGAAAAAGACTCTGTTTGAATTGGCTACATAGTGCAAAATTCAAACAGAGTCTTTCTAGTGCTCAAGATGTTTTTTAGGGATTGGAGTTATATAGTTCTCTAGCGAATTTGAGATCTCTTATGAGGAAGAATAGCTAATGAGTTATTAATCAGATGAGGTAATTTAGTGATGGGGGGACGTAGCCCCGGAGCGGGTAGCGGTGCAAGCGGTAGCGCGCAGGGATTATAGTGGGTTAATAATGGCCTGGGATCTTCAGAGAACTTGTATTTTAACAGGTGTAGGGAAGAGGATTAAGAAAAGAAGTAGAGAGTAAGAAATTTCGTCAAAGAAGCTCTTTGATTAGAAAAGTCATGAACAAGGAAGCTTATGCTATAGATTTTAAACGCTTGTTGTGAGCTTGAGTTTTAATCAAAATTTAGCTTTCTGAAGATTGTTTAACCACTATCTAAGTTATTAATCAGTTTTACATAGTTACGATCTATTTTCCTCTTAAACAAATGCTGAAAGAATTTCAGCGTTTGTTTAAGAGGCCACCAAGCGAAGCGCGGTAGGGGAAAGGTGTTGCTTATTTTATAACAAATCCTTTTTGGTTCTAGTATTATCTAGGTTATTATCCATGTTATTGCTACCTGGATTTTTACTTTTATCTACGTTTATATGTACCTTTCTGAGCTTAGTTACTGGCTTTGCACGGTTGAATACTGGGTTTATACTAAGGGAGGATGTATCATGGCCAAACATAAGATTTATACAATGAGTGTCGCAGCCGTCTACCCTCATTATGTTACAAAAGCGGAGAAAAAAGGACGTACGAAAACAGAAGTCAATGAAATCATTCGTTGGTTGACAGGGTATAGCCAGGAAGAGTTAGAAGCACAATTGGAAAAGCAGACAGATTTTGAGACCTTCTTTTCGGAAGCTCCTCAATTGAATCCTTCAAGGACTTTAATCAAAGGTGTAATCTGCGGTGTTCGAGTGGAAGATATCGAAGAACCGACGATGCAAGAAATTCGCTATTTGGGGTAGCGTCAGGATTTTGCGGATTTACAACGGTAAGAATACAAACCTAGTTATATCAAGGGTTATAAGGCTTGTATCAATAGGGTCTAATCTATTGGGATTTAATCAATTTTGCGACAAATAAGGGGTTCCAGCGTCTCATATGACCTGTCTCAAAAGTCTTATCGTTGTAAATCCGCATTTTCGGGACGGGACCCCTATTTGGATAAGTTAATTGGGGTAGTAGCAACGTAGCTGTCACCACCCGCAATAACGAGTAAAAAAATGGAAAATGACTTGAAGTTTTAACCTCAAGTCATTTTCCATTTCTTTTTTTAGTAGGACCCCTTTTTTAGAAGGTTTCATGTTTTTTTAACGGATATAAGAAATTTGTTTATTTTCTAATGCATCTTTAAGCCATCTTGGATGCATACGTAAGAGATTTTCCGGTAAATGATTAAAATCAAAGTAATTCACATCTAATGTTTCTTCATTTTCCCTAATTAGAGTTCCTCCCACAACTTCACATTCGAAACAAGTTGTAATAAAGTGACTTACTTTCCCGTTTGGATATGAAAATACTTGGGAAACAGGGTCAGAATAAACTCCGATTAACCGATTAACTTTAACTTTTAAACCCGTTTCTTCACTAATTTCTCTAATGATTGCCTCTTCTACAGTTTCTCCCGGTTCAACATGGCCCGAAGGAATACCCCATAAGCCGTTATCTGCACGCTTCATTAGGAGAACGCGCTGAGTCTTATCAAATATAATGCCTGCTACTCCTGCTTTAATATGATCAGGCCAAGAAAAGGAAGGGGAAATCCATTTTTTAATTTTAGTATTACTATCAAATAAACCTTTTAAATTCGGTATCGTAACATCCGGATTACGAAAATCTCTAGCAGATGGAAATTTTTTTGTCTTTTGGTCTGATATTAAAATGGATGGTATTCCTACCTGATGTGCTCCTAAAACATCAGTATATGGATTGTCACCCACCATTACTATTCTAGAGGACGGGGAGAAATCTTCAAGCGCTATTTTAAACATATAAGGGTATGGTTTTCCTACAATGACAGGTCTCTTCTCTGTTGATACTCGAATCGCTTCTACCATAGCTCCAACAGCAGGTAAAGGGCCTTCTGGAGTCGGAAATGTTCTATCAGCATTTGTAGCAACAAATTTTGCTCCTTTATGAATTAATTTTGCTGCTTGCTGGATGTCATGAAAAGACACATCATTGTCCCACCCGACAACAACGGCTTCAACATCGTTTTGATCGTCAGTATTAATACCTACCTGTTGACATTCCCATTTTAAATTTTCATCACCTAAAACAAGTGCAGTTCTGATTTTTTCATTCTGTAAATATTGGGCAGTCGCCCAACCTGATGTAATTACTTCTTCGCTGCTTGCTTCTATTCCAAGACTATTTAACCGTCTTGCCGTTTTTTTACGTGTTGTACATGGATCATTTGTTAAAAACCGAATGATTTTCTTATCTTGCCGAAGACGTTTAAGCGATTCTACTGCTTCTGGAAGTGGTTCAAGTCCTATATAAATCACTCCATCTAAATCAAACAAAAATACATCAAATTCATCAACTAACATAATATTCTCTCCCTCTATAAATATTGATTTATCAACGATTTAACCCGTTGGTGGGGTGTCAAAAAAATATTTTTCAACACAATTCCTAACAGTATTTTTAAAATATGTGATTCTTTAACAGTCAGTGGGTACGCTACGCGGTCACTACTAGGAAAATATGGTAAGTAGTGTGGTGGATTTATTCGATGCACCATGGATCTCTGCGTAACTTATGATGACGTACCCTCCCATGTCTCTGGGCATCTGTGTGCCTACATTCCTTCGTTCGGTCTAGTCATAAGGCAGAGGCTAGCGAAGCTCCTTAAGGGACTCGAGGTCGAATGGACGGTATAATGCCAGCTTCTCCGTGTCATCCTGTTGTCTAGGTCTTTCAAGGGAATGTAGACGTTACATAGCCTCTGCGAGACTAGGGGTGTCTTTCATCATTCGCTGTGCGTCAAACGCTTGGTGCTTCGTGCTAATTCCATGTAACACTTTTAATAGTTTTCCGCATAAAACCACGATGGACTGTTTCTTGCGTAACGGATTTACCGTACGAGTGGTGTAGTACTCATGCAATGTTCGAAAAGCCTTGTTGTGACGAGTGATCGGTATCATGGTTCGAAACAGAAGAGCACGCAGCTTCCTTCTACCTCGTTTGGAGATCCGTTTTTGACCTTTGTGCTGACCGGAGGAGTTTTCACGTAACGTTAATCCCGCAAGTTTGATGAGTTGGCGTGGATGTTCATAGTGTGAAAAACTTCCGATTTCAGCTAACAGCTCGACAATCGTTGGATCTCCAAGACCTTGAACCGTTGAGAGCCATTCGTATTCGACCGATGTTTGGACAAGCTCCACTAAGCGCTGAGTCATGTCTTCGATTTCTTGTTCTAACTGGTGGTAACGACGGACCAGTGTGGCGATTTCATAACGGGCCATCTCACGTCCTTCTGTTACTCCAATCGAGTGAGCTGCGACTTCAATCAGACGCGTAGCTTTCGGTCTTTGGGGCGATTTGAGCCCCTCAACTTCTCGATAAAGGGATAGTACCTCATCGGGCTGTTTCTGGTGAAGATCACTTGGAAATGGCGTACATTCAAGTACGGCCAACGCCATCTTTCCGAATGACGGAAAGACCTGCGTGAATTCAGGAAAATAGCGATCTAACCAACGAATGATGCTATTTTTGACCGCCCCTAATTCCTCTGTCAACTTGCTTTTAAACGTGGATCCGACTCGAAGTTCAGCCTCCACATCTTTTAAAATTCGTGGATAACTAAAGCGTCCGTCTTTCAAGAGTCTGGCGATTACAAGTGCATCTTTACGGTCATGTTTCGTGGGAAGATTGTCATCTAACTCCTTGGAACGTTTGACGTGCATCGGATTCGCCATGACAAGTGGAATGCCTCGTTCTTCAAGAAAATAAGCTAGATTGAGCCAATAATGGCCAGTCGGTTCAATCCCAACTAGGACTTCGGTTTTTCCGTGTTCTTTCAGCGCATTTAGGATGAGTTGATAGAAAAGCTCAAATCCTTCTCGCGACTGCGAAACGGAAAATGATTTTCGGAGCACCCGGCCGCGATCATCTACAAAGCAAGCGAAATGTGTGCGCTTCGCAATGTCGATCCCGACAACGAGTGTTTGTTCCGTGACTTGATTTATTTTTTGATTTTGTTTAAAATCCATTATGGAGTCCTCCTTGGTTACAAATTAGGGGTCATTTCGTGCAGATTTGACACCCCGCATCATACCAAGAGGGCTCTTTTTGTTCAAGTCCCCGAAAATCCTTCTAACAGGAATGCTCCTAATAAAAAATTAAAAACCACTTCCGGAAATTGGAAGTGGTTTTTATTAACAAATAGCATTTAAATAAATAAATTTATTAACGCTTCACACTTCCCTACGCTGGTATAAACCAGATCAGGTTCAAAGAGTTAAAGACTTTTAGTCTTTTCTCAGCTTTTAACACAAAAGCACCCCTAGTAATTTTTATTTTGTTGTAAAAGTACTTGGTAATGTTTAACAATGTCTAAAGCGTAACATAAATATCTTAAATAGTCTATAAGTTCCGATATCCTTTTTGGGAACGGAACTTCAAGGGAATTTAATAGATTATTGTTTGATATAGTCAATTTAGATATACTGTATTTTAATAATAGTTCCGATACTCACCATTATCGGAACTTTTTTATAGGAGGAGATATTTTGAAAAGAAATTGGGAATTGGATGAGTTAATTGATCACTTCACCTTAATGCCTGATGAATTAAAATTGATCCAAACGAAAAGAGGAGATACAAAACTAGGGTTTACTGTATTGTTTAAATTCTTTCAATATGAAGCAAGATTTCCATACCACAAAAGTGAAATACCTAAATCATTAATTCACTATTTAGCAAAACAATTATTTTTGAATCCAGATGTTTTTGAACAGTATGATTGGACTGGAAGAACCATAAGCTATCATCGAACAGAAATACGTAATTATTTTGGCTTTCGAGAAGTTGAAAAACAGGATATAGACGAAATGGTTGATTGGCTCTGCAAATCTGTTCTATATCATAATCATGAACTGAACTTTGTAGAAGATCAAGTCTACAAAAGATTCCGGGAACTTGGAATTGAGCCCCCTGCCCCTGATCGGATGGAACGTCTCATTCATTCCGCTGTTAATTCTTATGAACAACGTTTTTTCAATGCTACGTATAATAAACTATCAAAACCAACATTAGCAAAGCTAGATTCACTGATTGAAAGTATAGCAGATATGGAAGATACCACTGAAGAAAATTCACCTACAGACAGTCTTTCTTTTAATGAATTAAAATCTGATCCTGGACGGGTCGGTTTAGATACAGTCTTTAAAGAACTGCAAAAGCTACATACCATTCGCCAGCTTAATCTACCTCATGATCTATTTAAAGAAATCCCACCTAAGATTATTAGGAAGTATCGCCAACGAACAGCAACTGAGGATATTAGTGCATTAAGAAGACACCCTGAGCCAATTCGTTATACGCTGCTTTCTTCCTTCTTTTGGCTTCGAAATATGGAGATCACAGATAACCTGATTGAACTTTTAATCCAAATCATCCATCGAATTAATGTAAGAGCCGAAAGGAAAGTAGAAAAAGAGATATTAAATGACTTACGTCGCGTAAGTGGCAAAACTTCGATACTATTTAATATGGCTGAACAAGCTTTGAGCAATCCGGATGGAATTATAAAAGAGGTATTATATCCTGTTGTAAGCGAACAAACGTTAAAAGATTTAGTAAAAGAATTTAAACATACAGGACCAGCATACAGAGAAAAGGTACATACGGTAATACGTTCATCTTATAGTACGCATTACCGTCGTATGGTTCCTCCTATTTTAAACACTTTAACGTTTTGTTCTAATAATGAAGTTCACCGTCCTGTCATTAAGGCTTTAGATCTAATTAAATCCTATTCGGATTCCGGTATGCATTATTTTCCTACAACCGAGGATATCCCAATAGATGGTGTTATTCGCTCAGTATGGAGGAGCCTAATTATTGAAAAAGATGAAAATAGTGACGAGAGAATTAATCGCATTAATTATGAAATCAGTGCATTACAATCCTTACGAGATAGGCTCCGTTGTAAGGAAATATGGGTAGAAGGTTCTGATCGTTACCGAAATCCGGATGAAGATTTACCACAAGACTTTGAAGAAAGGCGGGAAGAGAATTATAAAGCGTTAAACAAACCTCTAGATGCTGAAACATTTGTGGAGAATATTAAAAGTGAAATGATGCGGGCTTTAGAAAAACTAAACAATAGGATACCCAAAAATCCAAGCGTACGAATCACTACGAAAGGAAATGGATGGATCTCCGTTTCACCGTATGAACCGTTACCAGAACCAATGAACTTATCACGTCTTAAAGGTGAAGTTATGAAACGGTGGCCAATGACGAGTTTACTAGATATATTGAAAGAAACGGACTTAAGAGTAAATTTTACAGATCAACTGAAAACCGTTGGAAACAGAGAAATTCTTGATCGAAAAACGATTCAAAAAAGACTGATCCTCGCTTTATATGGGTTAGGGACAAATGCAGGTCTTAAAAGGGTTTCAGCCGGAGAACACGGCGTACGTTACAACGATTTATTATATGTACGTAAAAAATTTATACACAAAGATAATTTACGAAATGCAATTGCAGAAGTCGTAAATGCAATTTTGCAAAGTAAAACAGATGAAATATGGGGAGAAGGAACAACAGCATGTGCATCTGATTCTAAAAAGTTTGGAGCATGGGATCAAAATTTGATGACCGAATGGCATATAAGGTACCGTGGCCGCGGTGTTATGATCTATTGGCATGTGTCAAAAAATTCAACTTGTATATATTCTCAGTTGAAATCTTGTTCATCCTCCGAAGTTGCGTCAATGATTGAAGGATTACTTCGTCACTGTACGGATATGGACGTACAAAAAAACTATGTAGATACACATGGCCAAAGTGAAGTTGCTTTTGCATTTTGTCATTTATTGGGCTTTCAGTTAATGCCCCGATTAAAATCGATACACAGTCAAAAATTATATCGACCAGATGTAGGAATGACTGATTCCTTTCCAAATCTACAACCGGTATTGACTAGACCGATTAACTGGGAGTTGATCAGGCAGCAATACGATCAAATGGTTAAATATGCGACAGCACTTCGATTGGGAATTGCAGAAACTGAAGCGATTTTGAAACGTTTTACCAGAAATAATATGAAACACCCTACTTATCAAGCTTTAAGTGAGCTGGGAAAAGCCATTAAGACCATTTTCCTTTGTGAATACCTTGATTCAGAGGAAATGAGAAGAGAAATACATGAGGGATTAAATGTTGTAGAAAACTGGAACTCTGCAAACAGTTTTATCTTCTATGGAAAAGGTGGAGAAATAGCGACAAATCGATTGGAAGATCAAGAAATAGCAGTTTTATCCCTTCATTTAATCCAAAACTGTCTAGTGTACATTAACACATTAATGCTTCAAAATGTCTTATCGGAAAAGACCTGGTTTGATAAGATGACAACTGAGGACTTCCGGGCATTAACGCCATTGATTTATACTCACGTTAACCCCTATGGAACCTTTAGATTAGATATGACCGAACGAATAAAATTAGAAGGTGATTCCGCATGAGTTTAAATAGAACTCCAGCCAAAAAGAAAGCGAAAGAGCTTACTAAATATCTAAGAAGTGAACGACCGGACTATGATTATCTCAAAAAGATCTTTCAACATCTACGAGATGAATTAGAAGTTGATATACCAAAAAAAACAGAAAAGCTTCCTTATGTCCCAACAGAAGAGGAGTTAAGACGTTATTATGAGGTTGTCTGGAAAGCTAAAAACTTTCAAGACATGGTGATTGTTAGAACCCTTCTTTACACTGGAGTAAGGGTAAGCGAATTAATAAATATTAAACTGTCTGAAATAGATTTTGACAGATGCCAAATCCGGATTAACCAAGGAAAGGGGAAGAAGGACAGAGTCGTCCCTTTCCCACATTCTTTTAAAGAGTTATTGGCGATGCATTGCGCAAATATGGAAAATAAACATGCTGCTTATCTATTTGAATCTTCTTGGAATAAAAAATACACGGATCGGGGTATCCGTAAAATATTAGCTAAGTATTCTGAAAAGGCTGGACTATCCCAATCATTGTCTCCCCATAAACTACGCCACTTTTTGTTAACTTGGCTAAAAAAGCAAGGTGTGGACGATGCGCTAATTCAACCCTATTCAGGACACAAGAGCAGAAAGTCACTCGAGGTTTACTCTAGATTGGCAATTGAGGAAGCACAAAATGAATATAATAAAGCTATTAATAAATTTCCAATTTAATACATCTTATTGCGGGTAATGACAGTTACGCTGTTGCTACCCCTAATTGATGAGTTAGCAAAGGGAAAAGCGATGGAAAAGATTTTGCGGAAATGATAATTAATATTTCGATCATTTGAAAGAACTACTTTCAAATGATCGAATGTTTTCCTGGAATGTTGGCGTGTCCCCTATATTTAACAATGTAAAAATAAAGTTCCCCATCTATGTTATATAGGGCGGTTTTTGAACGTAGAAAAGGCATTGATTTCGTTATCAATGCCTTTTTCGTTGTATTATATTCAGCTGGTTTGAAGCCTTATCCAGGTTCTTACCTAACTGTGAAAGAGATCAGATCATCTTCTTCATCCCACATTTCCGGCATTCTCTGAGAAAAATGCCGTCTTTCATAGAGCTTTTAAATTGAGCATTGTTACAGTTATCACAGCGGCCGGCAATAATGTCGGGGTGTTCCTTATAGTCATAAACAATGGTAAGATCGTATTCTTTCTTCTCTTCCATAATGGTCACTACTCCTCATTTAGCTTTAAAGCCAGGTATATCACATTCCAAATAGCCGAGCAAAAAAGCCCTTTTTCTGTTCAGGTGAGCCATTATCCGGCTTATCATCCAGGTTTTTATCCAGCCTTTCATTTGTAGCAGCCATTAATTTCTTTGCTTCTCTCGTTTCATTGAGCGACTCCATTAGAAGCCTGTCCCGTTCAATGGTCCCTCGTTCAGCTTGCTGCAGCCGCTCCATAAGAGATAGATTAAATTTCTCCTGGTTAGCCAAGTGCTCCTTGATCTCTTTATTTTCTTGGCGCAGAGCGGAGATTTCTTCCCTTAATCCCCTGATTTCCTCTGCCAGCAACTCACCAGCTGATTTTTCGGGTTCTGGCTTAAAGGACTCACCGCCCGTCGCAAAGTAATGTCCGATTTGCCGCATGGACCAGCCTTGCTGGCGGTGAAGCGCTTTGATCTCCTTGAACCGCTCGATGCCGTCTTTCCGGTAAACATTATATCCGCTGCTGTTTTTCTCATGAGGTATGTAATCACGGAGTTCTTTAAACCAGTTCCTAACGACGTTCGGTGTCTCGTCTATAAAGTTGGCTACTTCTTTGATGGTAAAGGATTCATCCAGGTGATCATCTTGGTTATTATCCAAGTTTTCTAACTCTGGGTTTTCGGTTTTGTCCATGTTTACAACCACCTTTCTAACTTAGGTGCTAACCTAGATAACGCGGTTAAATAGGATGGGTAATTAATTTTACTCAGCTTTTTAACCAAGTTAAATATCTGGGTTTTTAAATACTTATCCAAAGAACGAATCGATATTATATAAACTTAAGTATAAAGGAAAAACTATCTTTCTAAAAGAGCAAAGAATCTTTTTAAAGTTGGCTGCTATGGGAGAGCAATGGGTGGAGCATGAAATGAATTTCTTAGGTGCTAATAGCAACAGTTCAATTAGATGAAAATCAACCTGACTAAAATAACCGAATGAGAAAGAATTCATCGTTGGTTGTCTACGTGAATATTTAGAGAGAGCGCTTAGGGTGTCTAGCAGGTAGTGTTGGTTTTTCTCTTGTTTTTATTATAGATATCAAAATTAGTTTTAACATGGGTAATAACCTAGATAACCTGGATAAAACGGTTGGATAATTAGTTTTAACCAAGTTTTTAACCAGGTTTATTAACCAGGTTTTTAATTTATAAGAACTTTTGTTCTTAATTCACTTCCTCCTCAATTCACTAAGGTGCTACTATTAAACTGAGGGTAATTGAAGGAGGGGAATCTATTGTTCAAAAAGCTTTTTTTCTCATTGATGGCGGTGCTGCTGTTTTTGGCTAACATCCCAGCTGCAAGTGCCAACAGCTTCCCGGACGTTACTTCCTTTAAGGAAGAAATTGAGTTTCTGACGTCCAAGGGAATTATCCAAGGGCATGAAGATGGAACATTCAAGCCGAGGGATCCGGTGACCAGGATTCAAGCGGTGCAGATGATTTTGAGAGAGAAAGGAGTCGCTGATTTTTCAGGTGCAGCGGATCCTGGGTTCATTGATGTAAGGCCGGGGCATTCGAGATACGGGGAGATCGCCAAGGCGGTCGAATTGGGTTTTATTGATGGAAAGGTGAATGAAAAGGGAGAGAAGTACTTCGATCCTTACAGCCACCTGACTAGAGCGCAGATGGCCAAGATCTTGGCGCAGGCTTACAATTTAGAAGGGACTTATCCTAAAAAATTTATTGATGTGCGCGATGATCATTGGGCGCGAGAGTACATATACGCTCTGGCTGCCAATGGTATTACGGAAGGTTATCATGATGGCTCGTTCAAGCCGGCTGCAGATTTAGAGCGCCAGCACTTTGCAGCGTTTATGGCCCGGCATCTGGATGATACTGGAGCGGCTGTGCCGGATATGGCGGTGCATTTTATTGATGTCGGACAGGGAGACTCAATCTTCATCCAGACACCGAGTGGAAAAACGATATTGATCGACGGAGGAAAGCGCTCAGCCGGTGAGAAGGTTGTTTCTTACTTGAAGCAGGCCGGGGTGGATTCGATTGATGTAATGGTGGCTACACACCCAGATGCTGATCACATTGGTGGTTTGATCGATGTGCTGGAGGCTATTCCGGTGAAAAAGGTACTGGACAGCGGAAAGGCACATACGACTGAAACATATTACGAGTATTTGAGCTTGATTGACCAGAAGAATATACCTTTTGAGGTGCCAGAGACGGGACAGGAACTGGCGATCGATCCGGAGCTAAAGGTGCAGGTGTTGAACTCTGGTGATCGCAGTTCAAGTGATAATAACAAGAATTCGGTTGTGTTGAAGGTTACTTTTGATGAGGTAAGCTTCCTTCTGACCGGTGATGCGACGGTAGAGGTGGAGGAAGACATGATCGCTACGTTTGATTTAAAGAGCACGATCCTGAAGGCCGGCCATCATGGCGCGAATACAAGTACATCTCAGGCATTCGTGAATGAAGTGCAGCCAGAAGTGTCTATCCTGTCATATGGACAAGGCAATTCTTACGGCCACCCGACAGACGAGGTAGTGAACAGATTACAAGCGGCGGGATCTGAGATCTATTCCACAGCAGAGAGCGGAGACATTGTCATCGAAACGGATGGACAATCTTATGCGGTATCTGCAGAACCATGGGAAGGACCGGGACCGATGCCTGGTCCAGTAACCGGTGATGTGCGGATTGTTTCAAAAGATGTGTCTAAAGAGATCGTTGCCATCAAGAACTTTGATAATGTGGCGATTGATATGACCGGTTGGCAATTAGTCAGTGTGGAAGGGAATCAACGTTATGAGTTTCCTGCTGGGTACGTCTTGCAGCCAGGCGCGACGGTGTACGTAACCGCTGGACCGAATGCTGCAGACCAGCCGCCAACGTATTTGAAATGGACAGGCTCTTATATTTGGAACAACAGCGGAGATGCCGCTCAATTACTTAACAGTGCAGGAGAGATGATCAGTGAATTCCAATAAATATACGCTTGATCGGTATGAAGAGAATGTCGGCGTTTTGCTTTTAAAAGGCGATGAATCGCAGGAGCTGCTTGTTGATAGGGATAAGCTGGCTGGAGCGAAAGAAGGCGATATTTTGCTAGTGGAGACGGACGGAAGCAATGAAGTTTTAAAGGTAACGGTGCTGGAGGAAGAGACAAAGGTGACGAAGGAGAAGATTGAGGGGCTTTTGGAGATGTTGAAGAATAAGAAGCTTTAAGAAAGAACAGTTTTCCGTTATAAGATATCTTATATTGTAAAGTGAGGAATTAGGTGATTTCGACATAAGGATATAGCATAGAAAAAAGACAAAGGAGGCCGGGAGGGAAACTCCTGCCCCTTTGTCTGTAAACTCGAAAGGCTTTCTCTTTCAAGACTCTTTTTATCCTACTAAGGAGAGGTTCATTGGTTGGCCAAGCTTAGAAGCTAGATTACTGATTAAAAAAGTCAGAAGGAGCTTGTTAGTTAGACTTAACTTTTAATAACTCTTGCTCCTCAACTGGCTCTTTTTTGAACTTTTGGACAATGAATGCTATTGAGATACCAGTCAAAGCAATTGTATCAGTTATCCAACCGCTATCAAGAAACAGCAGTGAAGAGGCAATAAGTATTATCCTCGGTATCCAGCTCCATGTTTTGATTAAATATCCTTCCAGTCCTGCAACCATGCATCCTACACCAACTATGGCGGTTAGTATAGAAAGAATAATTTGACTTGTAGAGGCTTGTAATAATAGGCTTGGTGAAAAAACAAACATAAATGGGATAATGGATAATGTTTCCACTTGAATAGATTTTGCTTTTCCATACTGATCACGTCCTTTTTTAGAGTACTAGTATCAGTATGTCCAAGATTTAGAGATTATTTGCAAGTATCTTGCAGTTTTTGCACCAGAACCTTTTTATTTGTTATCATCCTTACCTTTTTTGTTGCTGGCCTATCGCTCGTTTTGACGGACAGTACGCCTATTCAAGTCGTGGAGTATTGGGGCGGGGGATTCTGGAGTCTATTGGCGTTTACGATGCAAATGGTTCTTGTTCTTGTCACCGGCCATACACTGGCAAGCAGCCCGATTTTTAAAAAAGGGTTGGGAAGCCTTGCTTCAGTTCCAAAAACTCCGGGGCAGGCGATTGTTCTTGTTTCCGTTGTTTCGCTGCTGGCCTGCTGGGTCAATTGGGGGTTTGGTCTTGTGATCGGCGCTTTATTTGCGAGGGAGCTGGCAAATAAAGTCGACGGGGTGGATTATCGGCTGCTGATTGCCAGCGCATACAGCGGCTTTCTTGTATGGCATGGCGGTTTATCTGGTTCTGTGCCGCTGACGATCGCTACGCCCAAACATTTCTCAGAAAATCTCATCGGCATTGTGCCGACAAGTGAAACGATTTTTTCTGCCTACAATTTAGTTATCGTTGCTGCGCTGTTTGTCCTCATTCCCTTGATGAACCGTCTGATGATGCCGGCAAAGGATCAAACAATCACCATCGACCGTTCCTTGCTGGAGGACGCGAATTCGCTGCAGGCCGCGGCCGTTGAGGCCGATGCGCTAACGCCGGCTGACCGCTTGGAAAACAGCCGTCTTCTCTCTATGGTGACAGGGGCGTTAGGACTGTGCTTCTTGGCTTTATATGTGAGAGAGAACGGCTGGAATCTTAATTTAGATATTGTTAATTTTATCTTCTTATTTTTAGGGATTTTACTGCATGGCACACCGAGGCGTTTTTTAGAAGCGGTAGGAAACGCGGTCAAAGGATCAAGCGGGATTATTATTCAGTTTCCGTTTTATGCAGGCTTAATGGGAATCATGGTTTCCTCAGGATTAGCGACGGCATTGTCTGAGGCTTTCGTTTCCATCTCCACAGAGAGCACCTTTCACGTTCTTGTCTTTTGGAGTGCCGGTCTCGTCAACTTTTTCGTTCCGTCAGGCGGCGGACAGTGGGCCGTTCAGGCGCCTGTTATGCTGGAGGCCGCGCAAAGCATGGACGTATCTATGGCAAAAACAGCCATGGAGGTCGCTTGGGGCGATGCTTGGACGAATATGATTCAGCCGTTTTGGGCTTTGCCGGCATTGGCAATTGCCGGGTTGAAGGCAAAAGATATTATGGGATTTTGCTTGATTATTTTATTTGTGAGCGGCGCGGTCATTTCTTTAGGTTTCTTTCTCTTGTAAATACCAAGTCAAGTGAATAAAGGAAGAAGAGCTCCCCAATATGAGGGGAGCTCTTCTTCCTTTATTCATCCAGCCTCTGTTTCAAATATTTCATGCTTAAGAAAGCCGCACCTAGAGAAAGCACGGAAATGATCAGCGGCGAAACCGGATCGGCTGCCCCAAATTCAGTGTCAGATGATAGCGGCACGGAAGGGGCGGTCAAATCCGGAGTATAGAACGCTGTGAGCACGAAGCCGGAGCCGATTTGCAGCAGGACATATGCCAGCACAAAGATGCCCGTGAACAGTAAATAGTTTTTCATCGCCATTCCCCCCTTTTTAGCGGATGTATGACTAATAATTTACCATATTTTATTTTTTTCAATTTTTAAACAGCTCCTTAGATCGGCTTTTTCTATATGCAGTGATCTGGGCAGCATGTGCCTGTTGGCTAAATGGTTAAAGATGGGCGCCCCTAATGAGTATGATTCCAGGACATCGAGGGTAAATGAGAGTAAGCCTGCTTCCTCATTTGGAGGAGGTCAATGGACAGTATGGTTTGTCTATTTATCTAAATTCCATAATGAACTGGTTGAATCCACAAGTTTTTTCCTCTATAGTTTGTAAGGTCAAATGCTTTCATAGAAACGAAAAAGTTTGTTAAATTTAGGGAAGGCACAAAAGATCAAAGGATAGATTGCACGTTTATATCTAAAATAATGATTATCTCGTGCGAATGAAAATTGTTAAAAGTCGGGTGAGAGGAATGAAAAAGGTTTTTCAAATTTATAAGGATGACTGGAAAAGAATTTTCAGTGTACCAACCGGGATTCTGCTCACCATAGCCATTATGTTTTTGCCATCTGTTTATGCTTGGGTGAATATTAAAGCGATGTGGGATCCTTATCAAGATACCTCGGGACTGAAAATCGCCGTAACCAATTTGGATAAAGGCGGAGAAGTCAGGGGTAAGCAATTAAATGTCGGAAAAGAAGTAGAGGAGAATTTAAAGAAAAATAAAAAGCTGGGCTGGACGTTTGTTTCTCAGGAAGAGGCAGAGCGCGGCGTCAAGCATGGAGACTACTATGCCAGCTTATTAATTCCTGAAGACTTTTCCAGCAAAATGGCCAGTGTGCTGTCCAAAAATCCGGAGCGGGCAGAGATCGTGTACACCGTGAATGAAAAGCTCAATGCGGTAGCACCGAAAATTACCGGAAAGGGTGCAGCGAGCATCGTTGAGGAAGTAAGTGAGAACTTCACTAAGGAAGTGGACCAGGCGGTGTTAACCGAGTTCAACAAGGCCGGAATTGAGCTGGAAAGAGAGCTGCCGACCATCCGCCATATCGAGAGCAAAGTGTTTGCTTTAGAAAAGCAGCTGCCGCAGTTAAAGGCAATGGGCAACAAAATCATCGCCCTTGATGAAAAGATGCCGGAGCTTAAAGAAAAAAGCCAAAAAATTGTCGAGCTGGAGAAGGAACTGCCAAAAATCAATGAAGTCGGCAATAGTGTTTTAAAAGTAGAAGAGAACCTCCCGAAATTGAGGGAGGTAGGAAACGAAATTTTGGTCATTCAAAAAAAGCTGCCTGCGATCGAGCGGGCAGCCGACAAAGTAGTGGAAATCGATAAAAACTTTTATCGGATTGAACAAGCGGTGGATAAAGGCATTGAAGACGCACAGAAGGCCAACAAAATTGTGGCGGCCGCCCAGCAGGAGCTGCCTAAAGTAGCGAAGATTGCCGAAGGAGGAAGCGCGTTTGCCAATGAACTCAATGACTTCCTGGAGAAAAACGACGGAGCGTTTGAGACAGTTGCACCGGTTATTAAGCAAAACTTAACACTCATGCAGCAAATAGCTGATTCGGCGGTTCAACTGACAGAGGCGATCCAAGCGGAGGACTTTGATCCTCAAAAGGCGGTTAGTTCAGCAGAATTTACTAAGGAACGCCTGCAAACAGGGGTGGCGATCATTGACCGGACGGTGAGCCTGCTGACGAAGCTGAATGAATACGCGGAAGGCAGTCCGTTAACCGGGACGATTGAACGCTTAAACAATGTAAAGCAAAATTTCCAACAGCAAATAGAAGTGCTGAACAAGATAGAGAACGCGATTAAAAACGGCGAACAGCCGGCAAAGGAACTGGTCGATCAGCTGAATCAGCTGGCCACCTCCGCAAGCGGCACGTTAGGGGACATTTTGGCGATCTATGATACGGATATTGTGCCAAGAGTCAATCAGGCGCTGAGCAAGCTGAAGACAGCGGCCAAGACGTCTTCTCAAGCTTTGCAAACAGCCAAAGAGAAACTGCCGGATATCCAGCAGGTGTTAAAGGAAGCTCAGTCCAGTGTTCAATTTGGACTGGAGGAATTACAAAAAATCAAAAAGCGGCTGCCGGGCATTCAGAAGGAAATTCATGAGGCGGCTACAGCTATATCAGGCAAAATGGATGATTTTACAACATCTGTGAATGAAGCGGCTGTATTCGTGAAGAATGATTTGCCATCTGTGGAGAAGAAAGTGCATAAAGCGGCGGATTTTGTGCGAAATGATCTGCCGGCCGCAGAGAAGGAAGTGCGGAAGGTATCTCGTTTAGTTCAAACGAAGCTGCCTGAAATGCAAAAATCCGTTCATCAGGCGGCAGAACTGATCCGGACGGATTTGCCGGAAATGGAAAGCTCGATTAAAGACGCAGCTGATAAAATTCGAAAGTTTGAAGGCGAAAGAAACTTAGGCGACATTATTGAGCTGCTAAAAAATGACGTAAAGAGAGAAAGTGACTTTTTAAGCAAGCCGATTAAGTTAAAAGAAGAAAAACTATTCCCTGTTCCAAATTATGGATCAGCGATGTCGCCATTCTATACAACGCTGTCTTTATGGGTCGGGGCGATGCTGCTGATTTCCTTGTTCCGGACAGATGTGGTGGACCCGGAAAATCAGTATACGGTCTACCATGTGTACTTTGGAAGGTTGCTGACGTTTTTGACGATCGGCGTGTTCCAGGGGCTGATCGTCAGCCTGGGTGACGTTTTTCTGCTCCATGCCTATATCGTGGAGAAATTCTGGTTTGTCGTCTTCGCGGTCATCACAAGCATTATATTCGTGACGATTACGTATACGCTCGTTTCTGTTTTCGGAAACATTGGGAAAGGGCTGGCCATTATCTTTCTCGTTCTCCAATTTTCCAGCTCGGGCGGAACCTTCCCGGTCAGTCTGACACCGGAATTTTTCCAAAAAATTAACCCGTTTGTTCCATTTACGTATGCGGTCAGCCTGTTGCGGGAGGCCGTTGGGGGCATGCTGCCGGAGGTTATCAGAAAAGATTTATTGGCCCTGCTCTTCTTCTTCATTCTGACGATTTTATTCGCGCTGGCACTGAAGAAGCCGTTAAGCGGGATCACCAAAAAACTGGCAGAAAACGCCGAGAAAACAAACATACTTTCTTGATTTTCCATCCAGCATCCGAAAAGCGGACCTTTGCCCGCTTTTCGGATGCTTTTTTAATTGGGTGACGTACAGGAACGGCATAACGTATAAAATGTCTGTGCTTCAAATGGAACCTCATGGTGCTAGTATAGTTTTATGGACAGCTTTTAGTTAACTCTCTATCATAAAAGATACGAGAGGAAGTGTCCGATATGAAACAAAAAAAGAA
>NZ_JWJE02000037.1 GCF_000812025.2 Bacillus thermotolerans | reverse complement strand
AACAATATTATAAAGTAAAAAGGCAGTTGAAAGTTCATTAGATTGAACTTTCAACTGCCTTTAATAAAAATTAGACTTTTTCAGTGCCCTCCTTACCAGCCGGCGGCTTTTTTTTTAGATGCTTCTCCTGACACATAAACAAACTGAGCGAAATAGTATTATTTTTCCTTCGAATGCCCTTATAATGAAAGGGACTACAAAAAGGAGGAATGAATCATGGCAATTTGGGAGCGTTTAGAATTTGCCCGGTCAGCAACTGTCGGCACGCTTGAAGCGATTGAGGAAGAAAAATGGAATACACAACCCGAAGGATTCGGCAACACCATTAAATGGAATGCAGGCCACATTTACATATCTTTAGAGTCCTTACTTCAGGTGGCTGCCCCTGGTTATGAAGCGGTGAAAGCAGAAGAGTATGCTTCACTTTTCAGCACAGGTACAAGACCTTCAGAATGGACGGATAACGGTCCTTCCAAGCAGGAAATGATCGAGTTGCTTTCTGGCCAGACAGAGCGGGTGAAGCAGTATTTCGAAGAGCGTCTTTCTGACCAGCCTGCTCAGGAGCTTGCGATCGGACCGCTTGCTTTAAAAACAATTGATGATCTAATTAACTTCTCGCTTTTCCATGAAGGTATGCATATAGGTATTATTCAGTCCCAGCTTAAAGTACTGAATAAATAAAAACGAACTCAAACGAATGATAGGCCCGCACACAACAGTTAGACCTCTTGCGTGCGGGCTGTTGTCATTCTTCTTCCATTAGGACAATCGTCAACTTGCTCAGTGTTATCGTTTATTATTAGCATAGCTTCGCGCAATTGTAGATGGTGAAAACTTCACCCGATATTGCCCACTAAGTTCTCTCTTTGCTTTTTCCGTTAATTTAGCTCCCTGGTTATTATGTTCATCTTCCATTTCGATACCGCCTCGGGCTAACTCATCTTTATCCCAGTCAATCCACTTGCCATATCCACTTCCCCACCTCAGTAACTCAGTTCTTAACTTCTTCGAAAGTGGAATATTTGCTAAATCCAAGTTATGTCCGCATTGACTGCACCATATAGGGTCTGCTCCCACATTCCCCTCGACTTTTAATTTATGAGCTTCTCCTCGTTCGCATACGCATGGCATAGATTCAATCGCCTATTCAATCTCCTCTAGGCATTGGTTCATTCTTACTGAGCTAGCTTGCCCTGTTAGTTGATGGAGTTCATTTACGGCTTCGGCTTTTTTGTTAGTTAGCTTCAGGGATAGACGCTTTAATGATTGGTTTCCATCCCGTCCTTTCATGCACTGCCTGCTCAATCAATCGTGCCTTCTCCTTCCAGGCAGCTTCCTTTTGGCAAAGGAGAATCCCGATCACGGTACCGCTGTGACCGACGACGACCCCGCCGTGATGTTTTTCTGCCAGCTCATGAAATAAGGAAAAAAACGGTTTCGGCAAGAATCGCTCATTTAACATTGCACTCCTCGTTGAAGTTGACATAATAGTATTATGGTCATTAGATGTAAGAGCTGCATCCATATCTGTAAAAATTTCCTGCATTTCTCTTCTTTCCTGCAAGGAATATTCCCGTTTACTCAGGCCGTACTTCTCTGTATTGACCTTCCCGCCGCTATCATAGCCGATTAAAAGAAGATCTGGAGGCACCGGATAAGAACGGATTAACTGGCCCGTTTGCTGGTTAACAGCGCTGATGCCTCTGTACATGACCCCATCTGTCGGCTCGACTTCAGCAGCAATCGCCGCAATCTCTCCATCAGTCAAATTCGTTTCGAGACTTGAAGCGACAGCCCTGACAGCAGCCGTAATATCGGCAGAACTGCTCGCCATGCCTTTGCTTTCCGGCAACCGGGAATGAACTGACAGAAAGCCCCCCGTCCTTTTTCCAAGATGCTGCATCGTCCGCTCTGCGGCTCTCAGCATTTTCTTTTTATGCGGCCGGTTTGTCCGAAGGTCCGTTGAAGAGCGAGGGACAAATACAACCCGGCTTCCCCAAGGAACTGGTAAAGTAAATAAAAATGGCTGACCGGCAACCTCGCCTTGCGCCAATTCTCCAAATGTTCCATAAGCTTTTCCCTTTCCTTTTCTCATACGCACTCACCTCAGCCAATAACGGCTTTTTTTATTCTTTCGATCTATTATAATCTTTTTTTCAGACTCCTCCAATTGCTAATGTTATGGTTTATTAATTTGAATTTTGCACAATATGAAATAAATTATTGTTGACGTTATTAGTTATCTTAGTTTAGAATTTGGTTAACAAATTATTTACCTAACTTTGGAGGAAAAGATATGAATGCTCAACGTGAAAAACTTAGGATGATGCTGACCTCTGCTATTTTCGCTGCTATCATCGGTATACTTGCGCAAGTGACTATTCCGCTGCCGCTTGTGCCGATTACCGGGCAGACACTCGCCGTCGGACTTGCTGCAACGATTCTCGGCTCGAAATATGGCGCTCTGTCCGCCCTGCTGTACATGCTGCTAGGTGCGGTGGGGGTTCCTGTTTTCTCGGGAATGAGCGGTGGAATGGGCATTATTGTAGGCCCGACAGGAGGGTTTATTGTCAGCTTTATTATTTCTGCCTTTGTGATCGGCTGGTATATTGAGGCTACGAAGGCTACGGTCACACACGCCTTTATCGCCAACGTCATCGGCATGTTTATTAACCTCTTTATGGGTACAGCCTGGCTGAAGGTTGCCGCTTCACTTTCCTGGCCGGAAGCTTTTGCGGCTGGTTTTCTTCCATTTCTCATTGGCGGAGTCATCAAGGCACTGCTGTCCGCGTGGCTCGGCATCGAAATACGCAAGCGCCTGGCCTCTGCCCGTCTGCTGCCGTATTCTTCATCTAAACGTACGGCTTAAAGAAAAAGACACGGCTGAATTATTCAGCTGTGTCTTTTTCTCGTTCGATAGCAAATTGAAATACTTCTTCTCCAGCCAACTGACCGTGCAAGTAAGTTCTTTCAGCAAAGTACACGTTCTGCTGACGGTCTATAAGCAGCACCGTCGAACACCGGGTGCCGTAATCATTTTCGTGATCCTCAATAAAAATAGAAGAAAGCACACGCTCTTTCTCAAGCGGCACACCAGTAGCCGGCAAGTCCTTATCCTTAGCCTGCTGACGGTCCTGCAGGAAGGAAAATAAACAGGCTGACAAGTTCTCTCGATCATGCTGCAGACAATTATCGAGAGAAGCCTTTCCCTTTTCCGATTTAGGCCACGGAGAATTTAAGCAGGCATTGCTTAAGCTGTGGGTGCCCGGAGAAACCTTTCGAAGATCATCCGTTCTATTGTTGTAGCACCACAATTCATCTAATGTTCCTGCAAGCAAGTTAAAGCCAGGATAGCTGGTTCTTTCCTTCTGTAATTCCTTCATAAACCATTCCGGGCTGGCGGTGCCTGATAAAAATGAACGGACTAGTTCCCCTCTCGACTTCTTTCCATCCGCCTTTTCGGCCGGATCACGAAAGTTCGTTAATGCAGCAAACCGTCCGCTTTTCGTTATGCCGAGCCAGGTGCCCAGTTTTTCTAAATCTCGTCCCGCCAGAACGCCCGGTTCGTCTTTCCAAAAGTGGGCTTGTCTCGTTGGACGAGTGAAAAACTCGTCTCTGTTTGCTGCGAGGACAAATGGGTACTCTGCATCTCTTTGAAACTGAAAATTAATTAAACACATGAACAGCACCTTCCCGGCCACTAAGTTTTCTCGATTTCAATCGGCTGTGAAGCGAGCTCGATTTCGTTCTCTTGAAACAACGCCGCAATGGCATGACGCATTCTGCTTTCAATCTTCTGCTGAATTTCGATACTCTGAACAGGCATCTCTACTATAAATACCATTGCTTTATTGCGAAAGTCAATAAAACGGACATTTTTGGGTCCCATCAAGCGCACTTCCCTTTCGCCTATCACCCGATCAGCGGCCTCGTGCAGAAGCTGTTCGATTCTTTCTGTATCCTGTCCAAAATCTACTTCGACCTTCACCTTCGCCATAATCTCTGCTCCCGACCGGTTCGGTACAATCTGCTCGATAAAGTGCTGGTTCGGAACGATCAGCGTTCCTTCTGTTGCCGTTCTTACAACGGTAGACCGCAGGCGAATCTCTTCCACCCGCCCAACCTGTCCTTTAATTTCGACGATTTCCCCTACTTCAATGGGACGCTCAAATAGAATAATTATGCCCGATACGAAGTTACCGGCCACATTCCTCATCCCAAAACCAATCCCAATGCCGAGCACACTTAACACAGCCACAGCAGCCGATAAGTTCAAACCGACTGTTGTAAAGCTGACAGCTAGCGCAATGAGCATCACCATATAATAAATGATCTGATTTAATGTATAGCTCATGCCTGTATCCAGTCCATAAAACTCATATAGCCGGCTCATTACAAACCGATTAAAGATTTTCACAAGCCGATGAGCCAGGGAAACAATCAGGACCGCGACCAGGATGAGAAAAACTGTAACCTGTACTTCGCCGGATGTATACAGCGGATAAAACAGCCAGTTTTCCTCTGAAAAGAGATGCAGAAAGAGGATAAGAACACCATAAAAGGTCAGCCAATTTAACGTCGTATTCAGCAAAGGAACAAGCTCCTTGTTCCACAGCTCTGATGCAACCTTCCGTCCTTTTACGATTTTCATAATAAGCCATTTCCCAAATAAGATCAGGCCCGATAGAGCAAAGAATTGCACAAACCGAAGCATAGTGCGCTCAGAAGCAAACAACGCCTGTAACTCCTCCATGTCATCACCACTATTTCGTCAGTCTCTCTATCCTTTTACCTATCTAGCTTCAGGCTAAACAGCGGCCGCCTTCTTTCCTCTATATCTATATCGTTCCGCTCAGCTTCTCTCCCCGTTCGAGCATAGCGTTCATTTCTGCTTGCGGCACGAGGCTGCCTCCTGTAGACCAAACGAGATGAACTGCTCCTGCTCTTTGCTGCTCTGTTAAGGCAGATGCCATCCAGCCGCTCTTTACAGCCCTAATCGGTCCTTCCATCCCTGCAAGCGCAGACGGCTCCAGCTTTTCTCCTTCGAAAGTAAACAATGTATATAAATAAGCAAACAGCTTTTCGTCCGTGACGGTAAAGATACCATCTAAATGGGGTTCAACAGCCTTGCCAACGAAGCTGGACGGACGACCGACAGCGAGCCCATCTGCTTCTGTTCTCCCGCCCAGTCCGATATCCTGCACGGAGACTTCATCATGGAGCCCTGTCATTAAACCGATAAGCATGCACGGAGCCTCTATTGGTTCAGCAAAGAAACCATATACATGATCTCCGAACACTCTCTTTAACCCAGCAAAGATGCCTCCCGGCGCTCCGCCGACCCCGCACGGTATGTAGACAATGAGCGGGTGCTGTTCATCAATTTGAATTCCCTGCTCCTTAAATTGCTGCTCCAGACGAAGAGCAGATGTAGAATAGCCTGTAAATAGTTCTTTTGATTGCTCGTCATCGACAAAGAAGCTGTCAGCTGTCTGCTCGCTTAACTTTCTTCCCTCTTTAACTGCACGGCTGTAATCGTCGGCATACTCCACTACATTCACGCCTCGTGCTCTTAGCCGATTCTTCTTCCATTCCTTTGCATCTGCAGACATGTGAACCGTTGTCTGAAAACCAAGAGCCGCTCCTGTCATGCCAATGCTGAGCCCTAAATTCCCCGTTGACCCGACTGAGAGAGAATAACGAGAAAAGAACTCCCTCATAGATGGTGAATCCAGCTTGCGATAATCATCTGTCAGCGATAGAAAACCATGTTCTATCGCTAGGCTTTCGGCAAGTTTCAGTACCTCATACATTCCTCCTCTCGCCTTCACAGAGCCTGCTACCGGCAGCAGGTGATCCGCCTTCAACAGCAAGCGGCCATCGATCGTTTGGCCGTGCAGCTGCTCAAGAAATGCTTTCATCCCGCTGATGTCTATTAGCGGGGATTCGATGATGCCGCCGGCTGCCTTTGTCTCCGGAAACACATGCGCAAGGAACGGCGCAAACCTTTTAAGCCGTTCATCTGCCTCTTTCATATCCTTCAGTGTAATCGGCCAATGACTGGACTCTTGCTTTGATTTCTGGTCATTCAGCCAGGTTACCTCATGACCAGCCTTCATGTCTGCTAACAGCGGCCACTTTTGAACCATCTGCTCTAAATCCTGCTTATTAAGTGTCATTTGTTTCCCCCCATTTTCTATTCAATTCATCACCTCTGCTTGCCAGGAAGCAAAAAAATCCTAAGAAGAAAGCCTTTCTTCTTAGGATTATGGTTCATTGCTTTAGGCAAATACAGTCGTCTGAAGCAAGCCTTTTACTTCACGGCCGAGCTTATCATATTGCTCCTGCTCATCTCTTTCCTTCTTCTCTGCTACACGGAAGGAAGCTGGATGTTCAAGCGATATCTCGACTGAAGCATCATATAAATAAGTAGCATTGCCGATTAAGTCAATCCAATAATCGCCGTTTGCTTTTTTATGTGTTTCACAGCGTACCTTCCCGCCATTGTTGTAGATCTCTACGACCTCTTCAAGCTTGTTATACCCAAGCAGACAGGAAATTAGCGTAGAAGCGGACATCGCTGTACCGCATGCATTCGTAAAGCCCACGCCGCGTTCAAAGGTGCGAACATAAATCTTGCCGGGCTCGATTGAATGCACAAAGCTGACATTCACGCCATCCGGGCAGACAGGATTCGGACCGTTCAAATACTCCGCAATCTGCTTCTGCTCATCCGATGCTATCTGCTCTTTGCCAACGATCGCAATTAAGTGCGGATTCGGCGCCGCAACAGCTGAGAAGGAAATTGTTTCTGACAGCTTTGGCACCTTCTCATTAAGCAGCGTATTCTTGCCTTCAAGATGCATCGGCAGGCTCTCCAAATCAAACAGTACTGGTGAAATTTCTACCCGGTAGGTTGGCACCTCGCTGTACAATTCTTCGTCCTTTGTTACCTTCAGGTCGGCTTTCATTGTCTCAACGACAATTTCATCCTTATTCAGCAGCTCGCACACGTAGCGGCCAAGACAGCGCAGACCATTCCCGCACATAGAAGCCTCTGACCCGTCTGAATTGAAAATACGCATTTTTGCGTCCGCTTTTTTGCTTTCAAGCACGAATAAAATGCCATCTGCTCCTAGGCTGGACTCTCTGTCGCAGAGCGTCACAGATAAGTTTCTGCGGTCTTCCTCCGTAAATGAGTAGCCATTCGTCCATTCATCTATTAACAGGAAGTCATTGCCTGAACCATGGCATTTAATCAATTGAATTTCCACACTAATCCCCTCAATCTATATACGTTTCTTTTAGCATATCAGAAGTATCAAAAGCTGGTCTACGATTTCTTTTGAAATTATTTTGAATTTTACATATAGTGTAGGAAAAAGTTAATTAAAAACAAGAAAGAAAGCAGCACTAAAAGCTTCGACAGTTCCTCCCACTTTCCGGTAAACAGCTTGACTAACGGATATAAAATAAAGCCGAACGCAATGCCATCTGCTATGCTATACGTAAATGGGATGATCACGATAATTAAAATAGCCGGCAACGCTTCTGTCCAATCATGTAAATCAAGCTGGCGGATATTCTGCACCATCAGGCTGCCGATCATGATAAGAATCGGTGCGATCGCCATATCCGGAATCCATTTCATGTAAGGAATCGCAAAGATCGAAAGCAGAAATAATACGCCTGTTGTGAGTGATGTCAGCCCAGTTCGTCCGCCAGCGGCAATGGCTGCTGAGCTTTCTGCTGTCGACACTGTCGGACTCGTACCGAAGATGCCCGAAGCTAATGTGGAAGCTGCCTGCGCCTGAAGCGAACGCTTAAACTTTTCAGGCCGGCCAGCCATCGTTGTCTGGCTATGAATCAGCCCGACATTCTCAAATATGAGCACCATCGTCAATGAAAACACGGCAGACCAGAATGACACGGACAACCAGCCATCGAGTGAAAAGGCGAAAAATACCTCTCTATACGATGAGAAGTCAAAAGAAGATGTCTCTGCTTCAGGCAGAAGACCGGCCGCCCACGTGACAAGCGTGCCGAACACAATGCTCCACAGAAAGCTGCCAGGAATCCCTTTCAGAAAGACAATAAACGTCACAAGCAATGTCAAAATCGTGATGAGGACCGATGGATCGCCCAAATCGCCGAGCGCCAAAATCGTATGCTCTCCCTGTACGACGAGTCCGCCTTTCTCCAGTCCAAGCAGGATTAAGAAGAATCCAATCCCCACGGAAATGGCTTCCTTCAATGAGGCAGGAATAGCTGCATTCAGCTGGTCAGCCGCCCTTGTCACCGAAACGATGATAAACAGTATGCCCGATACAACTACTGCACCGAGTGCCTCCTGCCAGGTTAACCCCATGCTTTGCACGAATGTATAGGTGAACATTGCATTAATGCCCATGCCAGGCACAAGAAGCAGCGGGGCATTTGCCCATAAAGCCACCACTAAACAGCCTGCGAAAGACGTGAGAATCGTTGCTACTACTGCTCCTTCAAATGGAACACCAGCTTCTGACAAAATTAATGAGTTTACAGCGACAATATACAAAATGGTAAAAAAACCGATCAGACCGGCTGTTACTTCCTTTCTCACCGTTGTCTCATGTGCCGCTAATTGAAACAAACCTCCGCGTTTCTTCATTAGGCATATACCTCTTTTACATCCCTCTCCCACCCGCTTCCCCGATTCATTCGGTTCAGCCACAAAAGGTATTGTATCAAAGTGAATTTGAAGAAACAACTTTGATGACAACATAGAGAATGCACTCTGCTCTCACCTTTCACATCAAAAAACCGGCCCCTTTCGGTTGGCCGGTTTTCTTAACACACTCATTCAGCTTCTGCGAATTAGCCTTCGATCGCTCTGATTAAATTCGCCATTTCAATCGCTGTCACAGCAGCTTCTGCTCCTTTATTGCCAGCTTTTGTACCCGCACGCTCAATTGCTTGCTCAATTGTATCTGTTGTTAATACACCAAACACGACAGGAATGCCAGCTTCCATGCTAGCTTGAGCTACACCTTTTGTCGCTTCGCTGCTTACGTAATCAAAGTGAGCAGTTGCACCGCGGATAACCGTTCCTAGTGTAATAACTGCGTCGTATTTTCCGCTATTCGCCATTTTCTTTGCAATCAAAGGAATTTCAAAAGCACCCGGCACCCAAGCGACTTCTACATTCTCTTCCTCCACGCCATGGCGGCGAAGTGTATCTTCTGCACCGCTTAACAGTTTGCTGTTAATAAATTCGTTAAAACGGGCAACAACGATTCCTATTTTTAAACCTGTTCCGATTAAATTCCCTTCAAATGTACGACTCATCCTTCTTCCTCCTCATTAAATATGCAGGTAATGACCCAGCTTTTCTATTTTTGTTTCTAAATAACGGCGGTTCTCCTCTTTCGCCGGCATTTCAATCGGCACGCGCTCGACAACCTCCAGGCCGTGCCCTTTCAACCCCGTAATTTTGCGCGGGTTGTTAGTTAACAGTCGCATCTCTTGAATGCCGAGGTCGCGCAGGATTTGCGCTCCGATGCCGTAATCGCGCAAGTCATCCGCAAAGCCAAGCTGTTCATTCGCCTCTACTGTATCGTATCCTTGCTCTTGCAGCTTATAGGCTTTCATTTTGTTAATCAGACCGATTCCACGGCCTTCCTGACGCATATAAAGAAGCACGCCCCGGCCCTCTTTCTCAATTTGCATAAGAGCCGCATGCAGCTGCGGACCGCAGTCACAGCGATTGGAACCGAACACATCTCCTGTTAAGCATTCCGAATGTACGCGGACAAGAACCGGCTCACCATCGTTGACTTCACCTTTAATGAGCGCTACATGCTCTTTCCCTGTTAATTTCTCCGTGTAACCTACCGCTCTGAAATCACCGTACTCCGTCGGCAGCTGAATCTCTACTTCCCGGTTGACCAGCTCCTCTTTATTTCGGCGATATTCGATTAAATGCTGAATGGTGATCACTTTTAAATCCAGCTTCTCCGCTAGTTCAACTAAGTCCGGCAGACGCGCCATTGTTCCGTCCTCTTTCATGATTTCACAAATGACACCGGCTCCTTGGTATCCAGCAAGCTTTGCTAAATCAACCGCTGCTTCCGTATGGCCGGCTCTTTTTAATACACCGCCTTCTTTCGCGATCAGCGGGAAGATGTGACCCGGACGTTTAAAATCAGATGGAACGGCGTCTTTATGCATCATCTCCCGAATCGTTGCAGCCCGCTCATACGCGCTAATGCCTGTATGAGTAGAGATGTGATCAACGCTCACCGTAAAGGCTGTCCCATGGCTATCCGTATTATGGCTCACCATCATATCCAAGCTGAGCTGTTCAGCTTTCTCTTCTTCAATTGGTACACAAATGAGGCCGCGCCCCTCTCTTGCCATAAAGTTCACCATCTCGGCATCCGCTAAATCTGCCAGCCCAATGAAATCGCCTTCGTTCTCACGGTCTTCATCATCCACTACAATTACAACTTTTCCTTGTTTCAAGTCTTCTAATGCTTCTTCTATTGATGCAAACATTGTCTTCACCCCGTATCCTTAATTATGCAAAGCCGTTTCTTTCAAGCAGTTCCATCGTGATATTCGAGGAAGGCTTTTCAGGTTGACGATTTACCATCCGCTCGACATACTTTGCCAGCATGTCACATTCGATATTCACCGGCTCCCCGATCGCCTTTTGTGCCAATATTGTTTCTTCCTGCGTATGAGGAATGAGTGAAATCGTTAACTCCTTCTCGTTTACGCCGAAAATCGTCAGCGAGGTGCCGTCGAGTGCGACTGACCCTTTTGGCATTAAATAAGAAGCACATTCTGATGGATACGTGATATCCATATACAGAGCATTTTCCACCTGCCTCTTGCCTGAAACCGTTCCTACGCCGTCCACATGGCCTGATACGAAATGCCCTCCAAAGCGGCCGTTGGCGGACATAGCCCGCTCTAAGTTCACTTTCGACCCGCGTCTTACTTTGCTTAGTGAAGTGGAGTGAAAGGTTTCTGGCATAACATCTGCGGTGAAGGCATCTTCTGTGAAGCTTGTGACAGTTAAGCACACGCCGTTGATGGCGATACTATCCCCAAGATGAACATCCTCAAGCACTTTAGAGGCCGCAATGACCAATTCGAGAGACTCGGTGGCAGGCATGACTTCCTTCACTGTCCCAATTTCTTCGATAATCCCAGTGAACATGGTCTCATCCTTCCTTCTGTGAAGCTGTAATTTTCACGTCTGGTCCAATCATTTCTATCTTGTCAAATGACAGCTGGACCGATTCATCCATGGCCGCAAAGCCTTCTCCGCCAAAGAAGGTAGGAGCGGTTTTGCCGCCAATTAGCTTAGGCGCCACGTAAATGATCATTTGCTGGAAGGCTTTCTCTTGGAGAAAGGATGCATTCACCTCTCCGCCGCCTTCAACGAGGAGCGTCATAATGCCTTCTTCTCCTAATGTCTCTAATAAAAGAGGAATAGCAATCTCGGGAGTTTCCAGACGAATAATGTCAGCTCCCTTCTGCAACAGTGCCTCTTCTCTTTCCTCAGACGCATCTTTGCCGCAAATAATCATGGTATCTGCCTCTTTGTTCTCAATGACTCTGGCAGTCACGGGTGTACGTAAATGAGTATCTAAAATAACTCGAATGGGGTGTTTTCCTCCGTGGGGCAAACGGGTGGTAAGGAGTGGGTTATCTTGAAGCACGGTGTTTACACCGACCAGAATAGCGTCATGCTCATTGCGGAGACGATGCACATCCTCTCTCGCCGGTTCACTGGTGATCCACCGGCTATGGCCTGTGTAAGCAGCGGTTTTGCCGTCGGCTGTAACGGCGGTTTTCATCGTGACGAATGGTGTTTTGTACTGGATATAATGAAAAAATGGCTGTAATAAGCGATTGGCTCTTTCCTCGCAGATCCCTGTTTCTACCTCAATGCCGGCTGCCTTCAGCTTTGCGATTCCTCTGCCGCTCACCTGCGGATTCGGATCGACAGTCGCAATGAAGACTCTTTTAATACCTGAAGCAATTACTAAGTCCGCACAAGGCGGAGTTTTTCCATAATGCGAGCACGGCTCTAATGTAACATACATATCCGCGCCGCGCGCCTCTTCTCCTGCTGCAGAGAGCGCATGCACCTCCGCGTGAGCCGTACCGGCTTTCAGATGAGCGCCCATTCCAAGAATGCGTCCATCCTTCACTACAACAGCACCGACAGGCGGGTTGGGGGACGTCTGCCCCTTCACCCCTTCTGCAAGTGACAGGGCTAACTCCATATAGTGTTCCTTTAACATGTTCGCAAATCCCTTCCTTATAAAAGCAAGATTTTCGCCACATGAATCGCGTTCACAGCCAGTAAACGAAAAGCCCCGTATATGTAATATACGGGGCGAAAAGGCATAGCCAAATAAGCATTAAAAACGTTTATTTTTAACGCGCTGCTTCATCCTTCTCCCATCCAGACTATCACTGTCGGCTCCGGAATTTCACCGAATCCACCGCAAACGAATGCGGGTCACGGGCTGAGAGCGCAGGCTCATCACCGCCGGTAGGGAATTTCACCCTGCCCCGAAGGATATCCTATTCAATTTATATCTTATTATCTCCCTTAAAATGCGATTGTGTCAAGGTTTTTAACTTTCTCTTTATGATTAATTTCGATGGAAAATAAACGTTTTTGGTGAATTTGGTCCCCAATTCGTCCCCATCGTCCCCAATTAAAACTGCTGAAAAGTTTTTCATTTCTTTCTTTCTAATGGCGCTGCCTCAAATAATTCACTCAGCTGATTAGCTGGAAACTCTACCTCTGTGCCATCATTCAATATGATTGCCATCTCCTCGCCTTCTTCTGTTGGTTCCACAATAGCAACCGAAAGGCCGCTCCCTTTGTGGCGAAGATCCACATCATTTTCAAATATGTACTCCTCTAGTTCTTTGCTGTTTCTGATGTCTTCTAACATGTTCTCTCCTCCTTTATGAACTGTGATTATTCGCTATGTATGAACAAATTCCTTCTATAAATAAAAAAGCCTGCTCGATAAAGCAGACTTTAAACTGTTGCTAACTTTCTTTCAATCTTTTTCGACTTTTTTTGGATTTGTTTTCGCTCATTGTCAGCGATTGTATTCTTTTTCATCAAAGATGAAAATTCTAAAGCAGTAATCTTTCCGTTCAAGTAGGCTCTTCTAGCTTCATCTAGCGTCCTGTATTTCTTGCTCATACCAAACTCCTCCTTCAATATTATCTTTACCCACTACGTCGAAAATTATAGCTAGTTGGTTTGAGAACAATTGGAAATAAGCTATATCGTCCTCAGAAAAACAATCCTTCACTGATCCATCTATGCTCAAAACCGCTATTGGGCTTGAGTTCAACATTATAGGACAACATAATAGTGAATAATATGTCTTAGTAGCCTCGGGTTTTTTCTGAAAGTTTTTGTCTTCCGTTACATCCTTACAATATGTATATTCACCTTTAGACAAAGTTTTTCCTGCTATCGAAGAGCTAATTTTAAGACGTAACTTTTCCTTGCCTTTTACACTGAAACCACAGCCCTCAAAAATTTTCAATTGACTAGGATCCTCATCATCTACCACGAAAATTGCACACCTGTGGTTAATTTTCTTCATGCTTTTTAAAGTTAATGGAATCTGTTCTATTATCATGTCCATTACTTTTCTTCCGTGGGCAGTTAGTTGGGACTTTTGATTTGTTCGATTTAATTCTAATAAATAAGGTATCTCCTTACTAACCTGATCAATCAATGTCAATATCTGAGACTTTTGCATAGAATCATCCATAGTCTTCTCTAAGTTTTCTTTGTACTCTTTGATCAAATCCGATCCAGGAGCTTTGTGCACCTTCCAAATCCTTACCCCCAGATAAAGTATACCAAATATAATTAAAATGTATAACAACCATAAGAATAATGACGGAGGGAGGTTATCAACCTGGCTAGAAAGTGATTGATCTAATTCGTTAAAAGTCTGTGTTTCCGTAATAAAATTCATTCATTCACCCCCTATATCAGTAATAGATAAATAGTACCACATTTCCCCTCTACAGGCATGGTATTTTTATAAATTTCAGGTACCTTTTTCTTCTACTTCCATAAATAAGCCCCACTGCTAAGAGCAGGGCCCTTGATTACTTCTTATCTCCGATAACTAATCCACGTTCTAAAGCCGTATAAATCAGTCCAACCGCTTCATTTTGTGTTAGCTCTCCCTTTAAATATCGCTCACGCCATGATAGATCAATTGCTTTATCTCCATGAACACTTTTATCGGCAAAACGCAACAACACTTTGCTGACGGACGCATGCATGCTTTCTGGTGGCAAAAACATTGCTATCTCCTCCTTTTTAGTTGTTTGTGTCGCACTTGCTGATGTGGCTGTGTTTAACTCTTTATTGATAATCGCCGAGGCAAAATCACGCGCGACCTGGTCGATGTTTCTCTTTAGATAAGCGACTTCACTTGGATTAGTTACAAAACAAACTTCCACGAGGCGATAATTCACCCCGATTCGCTTGGCTGTGTTTGCATTTAAAAGGTTGCTTCGTGGATGAAAAGCTTTATTGCCTCTCCAGCCAAAGTGTTTTTTAATGACACCGGCCAGGCGTTCATCCAAAGCATCCGCTTTTAATCCAGACCCAAAAATAATATGCCCGCCTTTAGCACTGCTGGATGCCGCATCCAAATGAAATTCAATGACATTTTTGTCTTTAAGTGAGTAAATGCCGCGCCCCCTTTTCGTTTCCTTATAGCAGTTCTTAGACATATCATAAATTTCAACCTCTGAACCGGCATACTTTTTGATTCGTGGTGCAAGTTCTTGGCGGATGAAATCCCGTTCATTAATGCCATTGGCCGCTGCGCCCGGATCTCCTGCACCATGTCCACATACAATGATGTTTTTAGCCATTATTCAAGACCGCCTTTCTTTAAATACTGAGCATTCTTGCGTGCTTTCCAAGTAATATTGTTGTTTTTCCACCATGCAATAATTGAAGTGATGGCAGTAACCAAGGTTGAAACAAACATTTCAACTTCGTGGTCCTCAAAAGGCAAAGGGCTGTATCCGAACGCCGCTAATAATTGATTAATTAACGCAACAAAAAGAACGACCGTCCGCACGATCGTTCCAGTGTCGACTTTATTCATTTATTTGTCCTCCTTAATTGGAAAAGTTAAGAATGATCGTCACAATAAGGCTCGTAATCCCGATACTCGCTGGAACTACAATTCCTACCCATTTCACAATCTTATCTGATGTCTCTTTACGGTCTGCTTTTCTCTCTTTATCTTTTTCGCGGAACTTCTCGAAAAGGCGCTCAATATCCTCTTTATTATCTTCAGCCATGTTTAGCGACTTGCTAGCCGTATCATTCGCAATCGATGCTGTTTCTGCTGCCCCTTTTGCTATAAGCTTTACATCCTCGATTTTATCATTCATGTGGTTCAGCTTTTCATCAATACCTCTCATCGTAGCAGACACTTCTTTTAAATCTCCTCGTAGGCCGCCTATCTCTTCAAACATTTTTAGCGCGAAACTTTCCGTGGTCATAAGGCCGCCCCTTTCTTCAGACACACCCAATCCCCCTTTCTCTATCTAAGAATTCAATACCGTTACGCTGTAGCTGTTTCTATACTAACCGGTGTAATCATTTTCACGATAGTTTTATTGATAACTCCATCCCCCACCGCTGCCATCAATACGGACGGTTCATTGAATTTCTGTACAATAGTTGCAGCAGAATAGTTATCATCTAATAATCGTAAAATGCTTCCATCGTGCAAGTGAACCTCGATATTAGGATTGGACGGCTCATCTGCCGGGGTGATCATTTTAATCTCATTTTTATTAATCACAATATCATCTATAGCTGTTACTAGCGCTTGACGATTATTTAGTGTTTCCGCGCACTCCTCAGCCACGAAGCCCACGCTCTCCTTTGTTATTTTCAAACCATCTCGCAGGTGGATAGTGATGTTCATTTTTCTCTCTCCTTTATTTTTAAAGTAAAAAACGAGCTTGTGCCCTTTATTCCTTCTCTTCTATTTGTTTTTCTTCATATTTAGATAATTTGGCCTCCAGCTCTTTAATACGATTGTTCGCCATCATGAGCTTTCCATAATAAACAGCTGCCTCTTCATTCGCCTTACGCACTTTTTCGGCCAAATAATCAGCAGTAAACCCTAACTCATTGCTTTGCATCCTCTTTCCTCCCTTTACGTTAATGCTACACTACCTACAATTGACCCATTTCTTCTGACAACCAATCGGTTTGTAGCGTTATCAATATATAAATCCAAATACTGACCGAAATAATCTCGGACGTAATCACCGTAGTGACTATGCCCTATTCGACTATATCGGCTATCATGGTTATGACCACTTACGCTAAAATAAGAAGCATGGTAGCCGTCTAATCTATCGGCATTACCTGCACTTGCAACATAGGAAGGAGCTGGTGGTGCATGTTTGCCCCAAATCACATCCGCAGCCGTTCCAATATTCAAAACAGCTGCTGATCCAGGAAAATATGAATCAAAGCGGAATTCATTGCATTCTGTGTGAATATTCCCACCTAGCGCCACAAGCGACATGGATCGACTGTTCCAGCTATCAATCCCAGAATCATTGGAGAAAATCAGCGATTTATCTCCCCAGGTTCCTCGGCCGCCAATGTGAAGCTGATTGGCGACTTCTGTAATGCCGGTCATTTCAATTTTTTGTGCATCCATTTTTATCGTCGTTGCTGTTTGGTTAATACGCGACATTACTTCGTTGCCATTAAAATCGGTGTAGCTGACTTTGCTCGATATTTGACTAGCCTGCTGCTTGATTTCTGATTCAGCTGAAGACACACGAAAAGCCAAGCTACTTGCCGTGCTCTCCAGATCATCGATATTTCCCTGTAGAACCACCTGATCAGTCAGATAGACGTCTTCGCTCACCTTACTGCTGATTTCATTTGAGAGTTGTATGATTGATGATTCTGCCTCAGTAATTCTTGTTACCATTGGACTTGTAATGCCGTTTGTATAGCTGTTTGCCGCATCTTCAGCAGCGTCTGCCTTCGCTTGTGCGATAACTTTTACCGCTTCCTCGAAACGTTGTTGTAACGTACCGAGAGCAGTTCGATAAAAAGCAAAAGCATTATCGACTGCCATCTTTTCTTCAGTGGTAACGGTATTGTCTACAATCGCGGTATTAATTGCATCAATTAAGCTAGCATGCGAGGTATCATAGGCCGTTTTTGCTGAAGCAAGGCTCGTCTTTTCTGTTCCTGTCAGCTGTGTATCTGAATAAATCGCTGTGTATTGACTATCCAGGCCGGCCTTTTCGTTATTCAATTGCTGAATATGAGAAGATAATGCTTCTCTTTCGGCAGTACTGATTACGCCGTCTTTAAAACTGCCATCAATATATTCATTTAAGCTCGTAATTCGTCCGCTCACATCGCTAATCTCTCCGTTGACGATGGTCATCTGGCTGTCAGTGTATTGATTTGCGTCAAATTCTGCAGCATCAGCCTTGACCTGAGCAATGGCATCAATAGCTTCATCAAGTCGTTGGGCCAAAATAGAGATTGCTGTTTGATATGATTTAAACTTTGCATCAACATCTGCTTTTTCGGTGCTGTTTGTCTTTCCATCTGCGATAGCTATATTAATAGAGTTGATCAAAGTGGTATAAGCCGAATCATAGGAAGCTTTCGCGGTGGCGAGATCCGTCTTTGAGGCACCGGTCAATTCGATGTTGCTATAGATCGTGTTGTACCGGCCATCCAGATCAGCTTTTTCAGCGGCCAGCGAGTTGATATATTTTTCAATGGCTCGTGCTTCAGACTCCTGAATCACACCATCTTTAAAACTGCTATTAATTGTGCCTTCCAGGTCTGTGATGCTCTGTTTGACATTATTAATATCAGAATTAATAGATGCCTTCAGACCATCAGCATAATCCTGAGCCGCGTCCCTAGCATTATTCGCCTGAGTCTCTGCATAAGCTTTCGCGTTTTTCTCAGCCTCAGCTGCTTCTAGCTCTGCATAGGTCTGAGCATTTAGAATGCCATTTTCATAGACCGTTTGATCCACCTTTAAGGTAATACTGTTTGCGAGTTGTGTGATCGATGATTCTGCACTCGTCAGCCGCTCATCCACCATCACTAGACGCCCGTCAGTATACTCATTAGCAGCTGCCTCTCGCTGGTCCGCATAGGTATTGGCATCATTCAAATTTTTCTGTAGCCCTTGCTCGAAAGCGGTCATTGTGACTCTAGATGTAATTTCATTTGCCAGCTGTGTAATGCTAGATGTATTATCCGAGATGCCATTCTCAAGTTGTTTGTTATATTCAACGACTTCGCTCCGAATCTGCTCAGCTGTCAGCTCGATCAGACTGTAAGCCTCGATGAATTCCCCGTCTAAACGTTGCACTTCCAAGGTGATACGCTCATTCGTCTGATCAATGCGAGAGCGATGTTGACGCATATTTTCATCGATTTCGACCCTGACTTCAGTCAAAATGTCACTCGCTTTTTTCTCGACGTTTGACAAGGTGATAACTGGTGACTTGTTCTCGAATGGGAAGCGTTTAATTTTAGCCACGCGCACATGAATGATTAGATCCTTGTCTTCATCGATCAGCCAGATCCAATCTCCTAGCTCAATAGGATTTTCATATCCAGCCTTTCGAATCTCTGCAATCGTTAGCTCGATCGTTGTTTCTGGCACATCCTGAGTCTCTTGCCGTACCTTTTCGCGTAAATGATCCGCGACTGTGAAGCGTTCATCGACAATCGGCTCACCGTACCGCTCGCCATAAATAGCAATGTTAGGAGAGCGCCACTCTACTTTTAAGCCATTTGCACCATGCCCCCTGCCTACAGTGACCAGCTTTGTGGTATCAATCGTTCTTCTTAACGTTACGATGTTATGACCGATGCGAAGCTGTCCATCCCTATCCTGACCGATTTCTTTAGCGTATCGAAGGTGACGGCCTGGGAGAATCTTTACTTCACACTCAAATGCCTCACATGCGGTCTGACTGAGGCTCAGGCGGTTATCATCACCAAAGTTAGGCACAAAAGCCGCCGGAATCCCTGACTCCACTTCCCAAGTCCAGCCAGTGCCATCCAGGATAAATGGCGCGAGTTCTTCTATGGTACGAGCGCCGCCGAAAGTTTCAGGCTGCCAGCTGTCTATCAGGCTAAAATAAACATGTTCGGCTACGATCTCTTTCCAGCCATTCTCCTCGGTCATGTGCTTAACTGTAAACTCATGGCCGTCCAGCTCAACGACTGATTCTTCTTCTAGTAATTCATAACCCGGGTTATTATCAAAAAAAGAAGCGAAGGAGAGCGTAAAGCCCCCATTCACTTCTTCTTCAATCTCCGCACCTTGTATATTCGTCAGTGGTTCTGTTATTCCGTTTAGATTCGTAACTGATAACATAAAAAATACACCTCCTATTCAGTCGGTGTCACCTCTTGTTCTTCTAATTCTCTTTTCAATACTTCTCGATAAGGCTTCGGAATAAATTCAATTGGTAAACGATTGCTTGTTACTGCAACTCGGTACATATTGAGATAAATTTCATTTAGCATTCATTTCCGCCTCCAGTTCTGTTATCCGTTTGTTCAGCACGTCTAATTCCGACATGAGAAAGGTGACAAGAACAGAAGCCATCTCTTCATTTTGTTGAAAAAATGACTTTTTCGCGGTGGTATCATATCCAAGACGTTGTAAATAGTCATCTAGCAGACTTATATCTTGCATTGTTAAGCCCCCTCCAATGCTTTAATTCTTCTTAACAGCTCAGCTGTCAGCGTATTTAACGCTGTTTGGCCCGTAGCTATGTCTGAAACCTTTACAGCTAGATCATCATAAGCAGAGCGGATATTCTTCGCGAACATGGCTTTCACATCGACAGGGTTGGTGGTGAAGCGGTGTTTCTCTTGAACAATATACGTAACATAATAATCCGCTTCTGGATCCACATTTGAAGATTGCAATCCTATGCCGCCGTAATAATTCGCATGTCTGTTGGTGATCCACGAATTATCTATTTCTCTGCCTTTGTAAACAGCAATGAATCTATCCGGTTTATTCTCCAATGTGTTTTTATATGGGATATGGTTCATATAATAAAGATTGCCGTTCACCAGTTGTGGCGTTAATTTCTCCCTTACAATCACGCCGCTCCCCACTTCCATCTGTGTCAAGCCGTCTGCGACAATATCACCTTCCACATCCACTTCTTCTGTGACAGGAAAGGAAAGAGCGTAACTCAATTTATACGGCGTATAGTTTGATGCGCGATTGGTACTGACATATTCCAGGGTTTGTGTAGGTGCATCTGTGCTATCTACCACGGAGATCCAGGCGATTGGTTTACCGGTCTCATCAGATGTTTTGACTTTCCAACCATTGAAGTAAGCTTTGATTTCATCATTCGTAGGTGCATAGGATTCGCCAAAACCTGTTAAACTGTTCGGAACCGTGATAAACGGATTAACATTTCCGCTTCCAACTTGAAAAGGCTTAGGCGTAGCATTAGAAGCATTCAAAGTTATTCCTTTATAAACATTGTACATATAATCATAAGCAATCATTTGGTCGCTCATTTGACTCATACCCGGTAATAAAATTCCAATAATAAATCTTTTAAAACTTAAGTCTGTACTAACTACGCTGCTTAACCTCCAATCTAATGAACCATCTAAAATAAATTCTTTTTCGATAGTATGTCGCACCTTCCAGCGGCCTTCTTCTTTGTAAAGTACATCTTTTCTGTTACCGACGGAAGCCAGTTTGGTTTCTGCGTATAGAAAAGATGGGTTGCTTGGCGTGAATGGCTTAACTGTGTTTCCCGGTGTCAGCATAGGGCGCGAAAAAGTATAAGGATTATCAATAGGATCCACGCTGCTTCCAGTTCTCATGTAAATAATGATTTTATCTGAAGTCGCTGTGAAAGTACGGCTGTTATTTGTTGTATAACCATACAGATATTCATTTGTAACCGCATCGCGTATAGCAAATTGAACTGTTTTATCTTTATTTAGGGAGAAAGTGTATTCCCTGCCTTTCACCACATCAATAACAGGTGACTCCATATATTTTGTATGTGTTTTTACTTCCGTTACATATTCATAGGGTGATTGACTTAACGCGGGCATGTCTGCTGTTGGTATACTCCACGTATGAAATGGCGGCATTAAATTCTCACCCTGCGCTATCACATACGGATTCTGTAAATGCTGTGCATGTTCTACATATGGATAACGACGGGCCACTTCTTCATCCGTCCATTCCAAACCGATTTTTTCATATTCCGCTCTTGTGATTTCGTATATTCTTACATTATCAAAATAAACCTTTCCTATTTTCGTCTGCCCTGCGTCTCTATCAGCACTTAGTTGGATCCATCCATCCCCACCGGTTCCAGCAATTTTGTTAACTGATACCCCTTTGAAATCTGCTGGTATTCTGGCAGTATTGCTGGTAGCTCCTAATCCACCAGATCCGTTGCTTCTTACTCCTGTCCACGCTCCTATACCGACCGTTTCAACCTCCGTCACCGCCACATAATACTTTCCCGGTTCATATAACAGGTTAAGTATTTGCACTCTACCAGAAAAGGTTGTATTTTCTCTGGATTCAATTACTTGTCTTCCGTTTTCAATAGAGAAATACGCATAAAGAGGGTTTCCAGTGCCAATGGCTGTCCAGTATTCACCGGTATCACCAGAAGTGCTTGCGGTTTCAAATCCTCCTTTTTTGCCTAGCAAGTTTATAAGCGTGCGTCCCTGAATCTCAAAATCAACCGGTGTAGCTACATTCGCATCCAGAATGTTCATGCCTGGTTCAAGGATCTGTGTGTGCCGTCCAGTTTCTGATAGTCTACCTTCAACTTCTGTCAGCCGATCATCCAGCTGAGCGGCGTCTGCATTGTTCAACTCCGCTAAGCGCTGAGCCGCTGCATCGCCCTGAGTCTTGGCATAGTCACCTTGCTCTTTCGCATAATCCCCTTGGGTGGCCGCGTGTTGTGTAGCCGCTACTGCATCACTGATGGCTTGTGCTGTATTTGTTTGCCGAGCTGACTCCTGTTCTTGTCGAGTCGTTTCAGCGGCTTCTCTCCTATTCTCTGCAGCCAAACGAGCCGCTTCCTGATCTTGTCGAGTTACTTCATTTTCTTTACGCTTTGCTTCATTCACTTGATAGATTTCATTCGTGCGATTAATATCAGCCAGCCGTGTATCGACCTCAATAAATAGCTCTTGAAGAAGTTGAAGATCTTCTGTCCCTTCGATATCCGGTTCGAAAGAAGAGTCGATAATCACTTGAATTTTCATCGTGGAAAGACGCTGATCCCCTTCATAGAATTGGATCATCAACTCGCCTTTGCCCGGATAATCGCATTCCTCTTTTCCGATCTGATAGGTGAGAACATTCCCCTCTTTGGATACTATTCTTGAAACGACTTCTTTATCTGGCCGTTTATAAGCAGCGGTAATCCAAGTGACATTGGATAAATCAGCTGGCTGCGCGTTATCAAGAACTTTAATTTCAAGGATATTTGTATCATGTTGCCGATAACGCGGGACCGGCATAGTCATGGACCGACGAAGGTCCACTGTAATGGATTGCTTATTTTGTACCTGCAAGCGGACCGCTCCTCTCTCTATATCTCTATAAGTAATAAAATCTAAAATCGAAGCTGATCACGAAGTCGCTAGCCCCGCTGATCTCAAAGTCATTCCAGCCAGAATCAAGGCGAATGAGCTTTTTGTTCGTCTGACCGAAAATACTCTGGCCATTCTTTAACGATCGAATGCCCTCCAACCGAATGACATCCCCAACCGAGCTGGAGCCATTATAGCTCCAGGCATCGCCGGTCGTTAGGTTTCGAATGGTAAGATCATTGGACTCGCCCACGAACTCGATCAAGACATCCATGTTTCTGGGATCCACCGTTATATCTGAATCATTAAAAACTGAAAAGGTATTCTCTGTGAATACATATTGAACCGGTGGATCTCCTTCATTGATTCTCCCTTCACCTATCGGATAATAAAAATCTGTGTATGGCTGTCTGAGCGTGGTCCCAGGCGATTCAGCGAAAGGAGAGGCGGACACTAACTCAACATCGACAAAGCCGAATAAGCGAGCCTGATCCGGTTCAAAGCTTCCAGTCACCTTGACCAGCCAGCGCTGCATTGGACGCCGAGATTCGGTAATATAGAAAGCTTCCTGGCTGTTTAATATCCGGAAGACTTCATCGCGCTTTTTCGCATAGAGATCCATGCTGTCTGCTACAAAGTAAAGAGACATTTTCAGCTGACGATAGCCAAGCTTCGTGCCGGTGTCCAGCATCCCCAGCATGTTTGCGACTTCCTCATAAGTTGTTACATAGTGCGGGGAACGGACAACAAAGTCACGAACACCGATGCCATGCTCTTTGAAGCTATAACGCGCGCCGTCTAATCGTTCAAGAATAATATCGATGCCCTCTTCAAAGGTTAGGTAATCATGACCACTCATCCCTTTCTCCCCTTTCTGTATTGAGCTAGTTTCAACTTCGCGCCATTTAAGCGGTCCAGATGCGGCTGCTGTACTCTAGCAAGCTCCTGGCCATCTATTTGAATCACAATGTCACGGCCTGCCCCTTCTTCAATACCGTCTTCTGCCACCCCATGCTGCTGGTGAATCCAGAGATCAACATCTAATTCCTCTTGTACTTGACGCTTTAGTTCAGCCATTTGTGTATCTACATTAAGCGGATCGCTGGCCATCCGAACATCGTTCAGCGCAAGCTGAGGTGTGAAGGCATCCATAATAGAGGATGCTAGATTCGTTGCCGATTGTGTAGCAGATCGACTCATTCGATCGATCCCCACGACAACGCCGCTGACGATGTTCTTCCCAATTTCATCTCGCATCCAACGAGAAGGTGAATGAATCCCTAGAGCACCTTTGATCCTGCTTTTGATATTGCTCGCGATACTAGAAATAGCGGAAGACACCGCGCCGGCCATTGATTTAATCCCATTTACGAGACCTTGTATGATGTTTCTTCCAATAGAAGCTAGATTAATAGATTTCAAGAAAGAAACAGCTTTATTCCAACCGCTCTTGACCGCTGAAACTACGTTATTCATAGCGCTTGTTACTGTCGATTTCAGTGAGTTGAAAGCGCTAGTCACGGTGGATTTAATGGCATTGACCGCACTAGTGACAGCGGATTTGATCGCATTCCATGCACTCTGGATGGCTGATTTAGCAGCGTTCATGACGCTCGTGATCGTCGATTTAATGGCGTTAAATATGCTTGTCACTGTCGATTTAATAGCATTCAATGCACTTGTGATCGCTGACTTAATAGCATTCCAAGCCGCCTGAATAGCTGCCTTAATCGCATTCATGACGCTAGTGATGTTAGCTTTAATGGCGTTCCACACGCTTGATACTGTGGATTTGATGCCGTTCAACACGGATGTAATCAAAGACTTGATCGCATTCCATATACTTGTCATCGTGGACTTAATCGAGTTCAGTACGTTGCTGATAAAGGACTTGATGCCGTTCCAAATGTTCTGGATAACGGACTTCACTGCATTCATAGCCTTGTCGATCGTAGATTTAATCGCGTTAAAGGCCGATGTGATAAAGCTCTTGATCGCATCCAATGTCTTGGTAAAGATATTTTTTATGCCGTTCCAGGCCGCCTGCAACAAGGACTTTGCTTGTGTGACGAATCCTTTAAGTGGTCCAAGAAATTTGCCAATAAAGTAAAGGTTGATCCAGCCCCAAATGACCTGTAGTGCACCTTGGAAAATTTGCTTAACGCCTTCCCACATGAGCTGGAAGTCAGCCGTAAACATACCAGCAAAGACTTTGATGATCCCTTGGATGACGTTAATAGCGCCATTAATGATGTTTTTAATCGCTTCCCAAGCAGATTGGATAATCATTACTATGACTTGCCATCCAACCTGTATGATAGGTCCCAATACCGCCATGGCCGTCTGAATTACCGTTGTGATCATGTTCCAAGCATTTTGTACCGCTTGAATAACCTGTGTACCGTGCTGATCCCAGAAGGTTTTCATTTGAGCTAGCTTTTGCTGGACGAATACCGATACCGCTTCGAAAGCTGGTGTAATAATTGTCACTAGTCCCTGAAAGACCTCGATCGCCTTAGCTTTTATTGTTCCCCATGCCGCAATAACCGCTGCTCTGAAACCTTCATTCGTATTCCATAAGTACACCAAGCCCGCTGTTAATCCGGCAATCGCCGCCGCTGTAACCCAGACCGTCGCACTCATGGCCGCTAAACCAGTAACGAGCGGCGCAATTAAAGGCCATACGGAAGCGAGAGCTGCCTGGAAACCAGCAAAGAGGCCGATACCTACAGCGAGCGGTGATAATAACAGTGTTAAAGCAGGGACAAGCATAATCACGCCCTGAATTAGCTTAGCAAGCGTTGGGTGTGCTTCATTAAATTTGATAATCATTTGAGCGATTGCTGTGATGAAATCATAAACTTTTGTCATTACCATGGTGAACACATCCACCATTGGCTGTAATGCCTGTCTGACGGTTGCCAGCATGGTATTAAAAGAGTCCGCATATTCCTGGTTGCCCATTGCTGCTTGATGTAAGGCGCCATAGAAGAAGTAAGACGTCACCGCTGCCCCCATAGCTACAGCTTGGAACCTCATCATCCCTTGGCTGATCATGCGTGTCATGTCGTTTAATTCCTTCATGTTCGCGGTAGGTCCCAGCTGTTTCAGAGCCAACACCGATGCATTACCGGCATTCGCCAGCTTGTTCAATCCGTCAGCCGCTTTTAGCCCTGCAGCATTCACCATCAGGAGCGGATTTTGCATTCGCGCATAATTGTCGCTAATCTTGCTCGCTTGTGTGGACATGTTCAACATGGTCCCAGCTGTTTGGATCAAGCTTATCTTCATTAACTCGTTGTTTTTGATCATGTTATCGGTGGCTTTTTTATGAGCCGCGCCCATTGCCGCCACTTGTGCCATGAATTGCTGGCTTGTACCTGTGTAATCCTTGGCGCTTTGTGCTAATTTGAAGTAGCCATATTCCGCTTTGATCAAGTCATCGCGGACTCCTCGCATAGCCTCGCGTTGCTGGGCGAACGCATTTCTAATTTCTTGAGACATGCGGCGTGCTTCTTCTGATGTACCTCGATAAAACCGCTGATACTTGGCTGTTTCTGCTTCATAGCCGAAGCTTTCATATTGGGTTTGTACTCGCACATTAACAAGCTGTCTTCTTAATGAGGCAATCTCCGCTTTCATTTGCGCCATCTTTGTATCAAAATCCGCTGTGATAGCTGATACTTGCACTTGCACCTGTTCTCGTGCTAAAGCGTTGGCTTTAGCTTGTGCTTCTGCGAGCTTTCGATGAAATTCGGCCACTTCCGCCTGCACTTCTTTTTCCACCGGCTGTTCGATCATGTCCGAGAGTGTTTCCACCTGAACCATCTTTGCAAGAAAGGAGCGGAGATCCGCATTAATGGGCTTTGTTGCTTCGGTCGCTGTATTTTTGATCTCTTGGTCCACTTGTTTCATCTTGGACATAAAATCACGGACATCAGCACCGATCTTCGCCTGGAAATTCTCTTGCATGTGCCATTAGCCTCCTTTCATGGTGTAGGCTTTCATTGCTTTCTGAGCTGCACGATAGCGATTCACATTGACTTTCAGCTCTCGGCTCTCTTTCCAGTTATCCAAGCCGTTCATGATACGTCTACGCGCCACTTGTGCATCAAACATCTTTTTCTCTTTGGCCCGCTTCGCATTTTGGGCATAGCGGTTAAACATCGCTTGCTTAGCCATTGCCTCATATTCATCGACAATTTTCAGCTGAGCTCCTTTAATAAAGTTCTTGAATTCTCTAGGCGTCCAGGAGAGAATCAAATCAACGTCGTACACCTGAAGATAATGAGCCGCATTCACAAACAATTGGTCATAATCTATGCCGTCAGCTCTTCGCGCGCTTTGAGCAGGATCTCCACTTGTTTGGCGCGTTCTGCTTTCTCTTCCTCGTTTTTGCCACTCTCTTTGAAGGCTTCGATGTTTTTCCAGTAGTTCTTGGCTTGTTTCTTGAAAAAACCCGATTCATCGATGGTTTGGAACGCCTCTTTAAACAACTGTTCCGTGTCTCCATCCTCTTCGATACGCGCTTCGATAGCTGCCTCGATCTCTTCAAGCTTTGGTTTATCTTTGGCTAAATAATCCAGCGCACAATCCCAAAACGCTAATAGATGCTTGTTGGAATACTGCAATAGGTTAGAGTACAAGCTGTGAAAACCGCCGATATCGTTACCCTCTTTGTCTTGCTCTGAGTATTTCTTGTCCGCTAATCGTTCGAACCTAAAGTTACATTTTGCCTCTAGTTCCTTGCCGTTGATTTTTAAGAATGCCATATATAAACCCTCCTTAATAAGTAGTTCAAAAAAGCAGAAATGACCCTGACCCTGCATTAAGCTCCAGCTGTTTGATCTGGAAATTCACCTGTTGATTCTCCAGGTTCTTCAAAGCCATAACGAGCGAATTCAATCATTTCAGCTGGCAGTGGTGCGATATCCCCTTCCTGTGTTTGACCGATGACTTGTACCGTTGCCGTGACTTCTTGAAAGCCATCCTGTGGATTTGACCTTTCCACACTCTCCACGATGCAATAACCAAAGACAGCCGGATGACGGCCTTGATCATTTAAATTGATATCCACTTCCCAAACTTTGATCTGTCTTTTATTTTTGATGGCATCCAGCACCGCTTTCTGCCCTGGATCCCCTGTCTCACCATATGCTGTGAATTCAAACGATTCACTGTTTTGGCCGTAGCCGACGATTCGTCCAAACTTTGTCGCCTCGTCGATCAACTCATTCTCGATCGCATAGCTGTTATCTGTTAAGTTACCGATCAGCAATCCTTCAGCGCCGAGAGTTGTATCTGTGGACTGTACCAGCAGGATTGTATCTTTTCCTTGTTGCATGCAAAATCACTCCCTATAAATTGTTAATGGTGTACCTCATGCGAAGTACACCATGTTTGATACGTGGATCTATATCGTCAAAGACTTGTTTCCCAGCTCTCTCTACTCTCAGCAGCTTAAAGCCATCGACCTCTAAGCGATAAGCTAATGCCTTCTGACAAGCTTCTAAAATGTTATATGCTTCTTTTTTTCCTGCATAGTCAGACCACACATGCAGTACCAGACTAATTTCTTCTCCAAAGGTTGACTTTGTATCGAACGGCAACTCCGATGGCTCACCAATCACGACATAAGGAAAAGGCTGATTCTCTGGTACATGATCAAAGACGCCTGTCACCATACCGGAAAGAACCGGATCGGATGATAGGCGTTGAAAAATCACTTGCTGTAATGGCCATAAGGCTGTTTCATATGTCATGCCTCATCCTCCCAGCCTCTTCATTTCGGCATGGAAATACTGACGTCCGATCTCCACTGCTGGAAACCAAAACGGCTGAGCTTCCATGCCTCGTGTGCGAACAAAGCGGCCCAGCTTATCAGAATAATACGCCCACGGCGTTTTCCTTCCATCTCCATTGACCGCATAGATTCCCGTTCCATACTCTACATAGATCGCATAATGAGCGCCCACAGTAACAATAGCGGTGAATCCACCATCTCGAATGTCTACTTCAATAGACTTTCTCAGATCCCCATCATCCACCGGCGCCATGGCCTGTGCATTCGACTGAATGAGGCGAGCAGTTTCAGCGATGACCCGCTTCACGTCGTTGATAATGCCATCACCATATTTTTTGATGGCTATAGAGAGGCGGCGGCTCCCATAACGGATATTAGCCATCTGACACCAGTTTCAGTGCGACTCTCATGATCTCATGCTGACCACCCTGATCCTCTGGCTCGCCTGCGATCTCATATACACCTTTTTCATACTCGACGCGCATATCTGCGGTGATATCGGTCCGATAAGGATAGTACAGATACCGATCGAGCGGATTGTTTAGCTGCATGGCTTCATATCGCTCGCGGCTCGATGGTGTATCCATAAAAACTTTAATCGTCAGAACAGGCCCCCAAGTTGTTGTGTGGCCACCGCCGCCATCTGAAACTCTCTGATTCTGCAAAAAAGTGATTGTATGGGGAAATTCATCGTAAAGCATGGAACTTCACCTTCTTATAAGGCCGAATATAATGATCCATGGAATTTGGAAACTCCACATCATAAGAGTAAGACACGGATCCCATCTTCCTACTTCTCAGGCCCATTTTGTTCTTGTTGAAGGCAATCACTTTGGCCATGTAGATTTTCACACCTGGAGGGATATTTGGCTGTGTGCCTTCCCTATGCCCAAAATTGTTATTGCATACCTCTTTAACATGCTCAAATAAAATGGGGAGCATTGTGAGGTAATATTTATCTTCCTCCACACTTTGCTCCCCATTGATTAATTTAATTTCTTCAATCTCATCTGGTGTAGGTCGCCACATTGTTTTCACCTACTCTCACTTTCAATTGCACCGGCTTTCTCCAATTCTTCCCGTTCTTTCTTTGTGACCGATATGGACTCACCACTTTTATAGCGCTCTTTACCGAATTTAACATTCTTTGAAAAGGTGACTTTTATTCTATTTGTTTTAGCAGATTGCTTTGCAGCAGATTCTAGTTTTCCCGTCATGGGGCATCACTCCTTAGTTCACCTGAGCAATAAAAATTTTATCGATGTTCTCAAATGAAGGTAGCACAATCTCAGATACAATAGTTTGCACGTTCACTGGGTGAACTTCTTTAACCGTTGTAACAGCTACCCCTGTATTAACAATACGCACATCTGCATCTACAGACCCCGTCATTAGATCCGACTCTTCTGGTGTTGTACCGTAATACGTATTACCAAGTGTTCCGTCTGGAATAAGGGTAACTACATCATCTGGGAAAAAGCTTTTGATTGTTCCATCTTCTGCAGTGAATTTTTTACTGTAAATAGCAAATGTCATACCGAGCTTGGTTTCAAAATATTGACGTAACATTGCATCGGTAAGAATAACGTTCTGACCTCCAATAGGGTCCATATCTAATCGAATACTCTTGTTTTTCATGAGATAACCCCATGTTTTACGACTGAGAATTGCTCTGCTTGGTCGTGTTCCTGTATCATCTTCTACTTTGTCTTGCCATGCCATAAGATCTTGAACAGGTGTAGAATTTTCCGTGTCAGTCCATTTAGCTGTACTAAGTAATTGCTCTTTGTGCTCAGAAGGCATTTTGTAGTCATACGTATAATCTTGCCGGTTCGCTGCAATGTTGATCTCTCCTGTGGATAACAGCTGCATGATCATTCGTTCCGGCTGAACAGCCGCCCCTTCTACAAGATTAGTAACATCATCATAAACGCGATTGATAATTGTTTTAGCCATGTTATCTAAGTTAGAGGCTGCTAGTTTATTTAACTCTTGGCGGTCACGCTCGCCAATCCGCATGGCTTCACGGAAGAAAGGCATTTCTGTTTGGATTTCTTTGAATCCAATACGATCACGAAGTGTTGCCTTTGTATCAAAAGCGGACGGCATCAATGCAACTGGAAGTCCTTTTGATCCTTTAATCCAACTAAGGTCAAGCCCTAACTGTTTCTTAGCCGGGAAAAGAGTAGCACCCAAGTAAGGGATTTTATTAGACGTCTTTTCTTCATAATAGGAAGCAATGTGCTTAGCATTAACAAGGTCAAAAATTTTAGGCATGTCTATTCATCCTTTCAGCTTTTCGTTTATTTTAAAAAGGTAACTTGCTTAAGAGCTGCTCTCTCTTCAGTAGTTGGAGCTGCCGGTAGTTTATTTTCATCAATAAAACCATGGATGATAGCGGCACCAGATGCTGGTCCATGAGTAACATCCACATCATCCAGCAATATACCTTCTGCATTAGATACTCCATCTAGAGTTGTAGCTTTTACAGCTCTCACGGCTGGATCTGATAAGAAACCGCCTCCGATAATCGTTCCAGCGGGTACAACCTTTCTTCCCTCTGAATTCGCTGGAACATCTGCATCATCTACCGTCACGGCAAGATTTACATAATGATCAGGAAACTTTAAAATCTCTCTTTTATTTGTGTAGATTGTTTCAGTGAATTTCATTGTTCATTCCTCCTTAGCTAAAATAGGAATTCTGTGCTTCTTCAATCCCTTGATTGTCTTGTATATATTCTTGAGCAATCTTTTTACCGTAGTCCTCGTTAGCACCATTGCTAGTACCTTTGTGAACATCCCGGCCATTCTCTTTAAACTTACTCTCCACACCTGTTTGAACTGCCTTTGTAAACACTTCCTCCAACTTACTGAGATTCTCACTTGTTTTCTCCTCATCATCGGAGACAAAGTAATCTAATAAATCTACGGGTAAATTCTTTTCTGTTGCCTGCTTCATCGCCTTATTGTAGATTTCCTGTCGAGCGCGTGCTTTCCGTTCATCTTCAATTTCCTTACGTAACTTCTCTACTTCAATTTCAGCAGGACTTTTTTGAGGATTACGCTTAGCTATTTCAGCCTCTACTAATTTCTCCAGATTGTTCGCCTTCCAACTTTCAAGAGACTTAGAATGATATTTATCTAGAATTGGCTGTATCAGACGTTTACCTTCGTCTGTATCCAGGAACCCTTTCACCTTGTCAGCAGACACCGCTGAAAGTTCTTCAAGGTAAGCAGCTACTTCTGGTTGATCTTTATTGGATTCAAGAAAAGCTTTGATTTCTTCAATATTCATTTACAAAACCTCCTTACTCATGATGTGCCGAAGTCCAGCATGTGCAAAATAAAAAAGCCTGTTTAACGTCTAGTGCTCAAAGACAAGAATTACGAGGCATAACCCTTCTTCCATTCCTCATAAGTAACATATTTAAAAGATCGGGAAGGCGGCTTGATGGCTTTCTGGGCTTTCTTTAAAGCTTGTACATAGGTTATCCCTTCATCTGCCATCAGCTTATCTACACGTTCTGCCAGCTTCTTCTGATAGCCAGGATCCATATAATCGCGACCTCGACGATATTCTGGAAGCATTCCATTAACTAGCCACAATTTCACACAACGGCAATTGATATCCATATCAGCCTTTCCCCAGAGATGCGGCCCTTTCGCTTTCATGCCTTGATAATGAAAGTAACCATCTTTATCCGTTTTTTGGCCATCTAGCTTTCGATGGGATTCTCTCACTCTCAGATCAAGAGAAGAGGCCCATACGCCCCTCATATCTGCATGTTTAGAGACCTGTTTTTCGACCGCTTCATCTGACAGCGAGCGGACACGTCCTGATTCCGTTCTGGCCACCAGCATGGCTTTTTTACGTGAGAAATTTACCGCGCTCTCAATCCTCTTGGCCATGTCTGTATATCCTTCACCAGCGATTAAGCTTTGACTAATCTCGATATTGATTTTTCGGATAATCTCATTCCGGTGCTCAGTCATGACAGATGGCAGTGTTAATTTATCCACTGGATTAGTAATCGCCTGCTTTACAGTATCGAGTTTTGGCATTGAGAAACCCATTTCTGTAGACAAGCCTACCTGAAATAGATAAGCGTGCATCAGATAATTCTCGACGTATTGCGCTTGAAGCGATTGGTTGATCTCTCTGACTAGCTGCTTATAATCGTCATTAAACATCTTGCTAATGACTTCAAACTCTTTCTGCAGCCGATTATATTTGTTTAATTCGGTGTAAGATAATTCGCCATTCTTCTCATATTTGCGGTACATGCTGCCAATTTGAGCATGCAGTTCTTTTAAGCGCCTCGCAAATACTTCTTCAATGACACTCTCAGTCTTAGCAAGCAGTTTATCTAGTTTCTCCACAATATCAAGCTGGTTCATCTTGCTACCACGCCTGTCCCTTTGCATTTCGTACATTGAATGCGATCTCCAGTGATGTTACTTGTGATCTTTCCCGTTCCACCGCACTGAGGACAAGGTTTTTCGCTCTCCCTGGGTTCAGCTACCGCTCCCCCTTCCTCTTTAGGAAGTTCCTCTTCATTAAGCGGATCCTTGAGCGGTTCTAATTGCGCTCCATAAAGCATCGCATCCTTTTGCATTTCATTCAATTCAAAATCTACATCATCCACAAAAGAGAGTAAGCCTAGGCGTGTTTTTTCGCTCACATGTCCTTTGAGTTGAGCAGTGGTTTGTGCTTCGTCTAACAGGTTCGCTGGAAGATTGCGCTTAAAGCTAAAGAATACTTTTAGATAGTCCTCTTTACTGAAGCCTTTCCGTTTAGCCCAAGCACTGAAAAGAACTTTGAATTGATAGCGAAGTGCTGCTGTAAATTTGCGTTCCATTGTGATGCACTTATTTTCTAAAGCCATGATTTTGAAGCGCATAGCCACGCCGCTCAACTGTGTACCAAATGATTCGTCGGTAAAGTTGACCGATTTGGCGAAACGAAGAATGTTCTCTTCCAGCCTGTTTAAATGATTTTCAATCATTTGATCATTGATGTCCTTCGTTAAATACCGCACATCGTCATTCTCGCCAAACAGCTCAAAAACACCGGACTTATTTAAATTGGCCAGTGTTTCCTCATCAGCGCCCATCCCTCTCAAAACGAGATAAGCTAATCGATATTGCTCAATTTCATTAGATGCATCTGAAAGAGTGCGGTCATAAGCATCGATAAGCGCTAAGACCTTTTCAGCATCTCCTTTAAGTTCTTTGTTATTCGGTATGCCAAACAGCGGGTTATGATCGAACATATGCGGTTTCTCATCGTACTTGTGAAGCTGACCCTCTTTCCCTCTTTTGAAGAAGTGAATCCTTGATTCGTCGTAAAACTCTGCGTACAGGTCATTGTCACGGTAGAAGTAACGCAACGAATAGTCGGGTTCATGCATTTCATCGCCAATCAGAACAGCTTCCCATGGATCAATATTCTTAACCCGCTCAAAGCCATCCGTATCGATATATGCTAACCGAGCGGCATAACCACAAATGGCCGCCATCTTTCCACACTCTGAATCACTGTCCTCCATGTTATTCCGTAAGAGAAAGTCGTCAATTTCTTCTTTAAGCTTGTGATTTGTTTCATCTACGTCATAGCTGATCGGATGGCCAAAAAGATACCCAATTTTTGTGTCCACAATATCTACATCAAACGCATTATTCAAGCGGTTATTGACTTTATCATCCAAACGCCGGATGTTTCCAACTGTTTCAAAGTCTTCATATTTCATCGCAGTACGTGAAAAAATCGCTGGACCGTCTAGATCGGCTTTATACCGCTGGTAAAGTTTAAGCATGCGGTTATGATCGCTTCTATGTGCATCAATGATCTCTGTCACTGTTTGTGCATCTATACCGTTTTGATCAATGCGCTCTTTAAATTGAATCAGTTTTCTCACCTACCTCGTTTTCCGCCTTTGCGGTTTCGTGTGTGTATATATGGCATAGCGAATGGAATCGAGCACGTCGTCCCATTGTTTAACGGGTTCGCCCGTCTTCTCATTCCAAACATACTGATAGATTTCTTTTTTGAAGCGGTCCACATTGTCACTGACCACTTTCAATTTGCTTGATTTAAAGAGTCGCGCCACTTCCTCAATACCAGCTAACACTTTCTTATCTGCATTAAGCGCACGAATCCTTTCTCTCCTAAAGCGAATGACATGCTCTGGACGAGCGGTATCACAGTAAAAGTTAATGTTTCCATACCGTCTTTTTATGTCTTTCGCAACTTCCACCCAATAATCAATTTCTTCATGTTGTGCTGCATGTTCTTCCACGACAAAAAAGCCGCCCTGGTCATCCTCTCCAAGTACGACTATCGAGCCGTGATGCTCATATCCCCAGTCAACGCCCGCGAAATAACGAACCATCTTGACGGATTCGAGATCTTTAGCACTGATATAATGCTTGTCTTTGTTGAAATCCTTGTAAACAACACCTTCTGCTGCTACCCATAATAAACCATAAATATCGCGATCCGTGAACATGCCTGTTGGCGTAGAGGCAATAATACTTTCTACGTATTCCTCATCCAGGTAAATGTTATCGAACAGGGTAAAGTGAAACGCTTTAATATTCAGCTTCCCATTAGCCAGCCTTTGCCCGTCTTTATCAATGTAATCCGTCTTAACAAAGTGAGCAGGATTCTCTGGGTTTGTATCAATCAACACGCGTGCCCCTGGATAAGAACAGCGGGAAATAACTTCCTTTACGAACATATCATGAAGGGCGGTTCCCTCATTCAGCAATGCGCCTGCAGCTGTAAACCCACGAGCTTTTTTCCATGCATCAGCATTGGTTCCGTCAAAGCAGTACACTTTATTGCCAAACACATTAATGGCGTTCGTTTTATCCAACTTCAACTCTTTGCCGAGTATCTCTTCCATGTCATTTAAGATGTTACGACGAATAGAAGCTTGGGTCGATCCGCCAATAATGAATGATAATCCCTGCTTCTCATACTTGGCGATGTGCATCAAAAAAAGCAGGATAAACACAAAGGTTTTCCCTGCCCGTTTGGCCCCGCTGGCCAGCAATATTTTCGGCTGTTCCTTAATGAAGCAATCCCATACTTCTCTTTGCTTAGGTGTTAAATCAGCCATCCGACTCGCCTGCCATTCTTCTGAGCATAGCAGCAACTGCACTTTCTTGTGCCCCAGATCCTTGCTGACTGTTGATCTTCTCGATCTCTGCTTTTGTTTTCTGAATGTTGAGGTTCATCTGTTCTAACCTCAGGCGACGCTCATCATTAACGTGAGCCAGCTCGTCAAACTGCCTAATCAAGCTGCGGAGCTCTGCCATTGCTCTCGATTGAGCATTTAAAAAGGTGGCATGGCGATCCCATGCGAATTGGACTTCCCATTCTCGCTCTTCCGAAAAGTCAGCATCCTTTTTCTTTTTGAGCTCCTTGATCATTTCGTCTTTGTCTTCAACAAACATAATTCGCTGAGCTCGAATAATGGCTGCATACTGAATCTGTATCTGATCCCAAACTAAGTCAGCGGGCGAACGCTCATTCATGCTTTCCATGATTTCAAGCGTTTCTGCAGGGAGGAACTTAGAGAAGAAACCGTGTGTGACTGCGTTTTGGTTTCCTTTTGGAGCGGCACCACCTTTGTTGCCTTTAGCATTGATGTTCCCTTTTGGGGCACCACGCTTTTTTGTGTGCACACTTTTTTCAGAGGGTGCACCCTTATCGCGATTCCAACCATATCGTTTCTTCCAAGACTTCACTGTATTCAGAGAGACACCGTACTTCTCGGCAATGTCCTTGTATTTCATGCCTTTGACGTAATCTTTTTCGGCTAACACATATCTTTCAGCCATGCTACATCACCTGCCACCTCCGGTTTTGTGTTTGTTTTGGGCAAAGAAAAGAGCACCCATTGAGGATGCTCTCCCTACCCAAATCTAGGTAGGCTAAGTTAAACGACCGCTACTTTATTAGGAGTATGAGCCCGGTAGTTACAAACATTGTTATTATCCAATCCGAATCTGGGAAAACCTAACTTTTCTGCATACTTTCTTCCTCGCAGGGAATAGTACCATAAAAGTTTCAAGGAGGTTATAGCCGTGGACGGAATGCAGTTAAGATTAGAAGCCAAAAACCTTTACCTGAGAGTTGCTAATGTTACTCGTGATAACAAAAGCTATGTACTTCTAACTGCATATGATGACACTAATAATGAATTTGTGCTGGAACTAACACATGAACAAGCTGGGTGGTTGGAAGACCAGTTTTATGCGGCTAATCGCAGATATGAAGAGAGACTTACAAATCCGCATCGGGCAAACGAGCCTGTACCCAACCCAGTTTTAATGCCAATCGATAGACAAGAGCCACCTAATTAAATACAAGGCAACCAAAGAGCACCTTGAAGAATTCAGGGTGTTTTGTTTATAGCTAGTAAAGTTCACGATTAACATAGTTCAAGGTGTTTCTGGAAGCATTAAGTAAAAAGATGTTTTCTCCCTCTAAACCGGAAACCATAGGAGAGTGGGAAATTGATACCCGATTTACAAAGAGAAAGAACGTCTGCTCTCACAGCCGTATATGTGCCAACGCACAAAGATAATAGTTTCAGGGTATTGAAAATCATAGGCAAGACGTTTCCAGAGAATGAATGAACGACTTCTAACAACATATTGAACCCTGGTTCTTTACCGAATATTTGCCGGCTATATGGTTTTCCAAGCCACATAGCCCCTGAATATGACTACCAACCAAGAGAGATTTAACCTCTCCGTCCTGCCTTCCATTCTAGCACGCGGATTTTCCTTCTGCAAAATTCGTTTCCTTTGTGCCATTTGTGCCGTTTGTTTCGTCTGCGGCTAACTTATCTACAATAGCATCTCGAATACGCTTAATATGGGAAGGAGAGAATCCCATGTGCATAGCAATCCAGCAATAACTCTTCCCTTCCAATAACCAATGTAGCACTTCAATTTCCCTCTCATCTTGAATAACATGCATCCGCTCTTGAATAGCCCTAACCTTATCCTCATACTGTTTAACTTTCGCCCACCGCTTTTCCCGTCTAAGGTATTCTCTATATACAGGATCCGAGATGCCTCCTTTTGGCTTCGGCATGTCACTATCTGGCCCATATTCTCTAACCACACGCTCACCGGCTCCATTTAGCGCCTCTCGGAGGATTTTAATAGAGTTAATCATCCAAGCATAGTCCTTCAAAGTTTTTTCGATCTCTTGTCTATTCATCGCTTAAAAGCTCCTCCTTTGCCTCTTCTTAGTGTTTGCATATTCATACCCATCAAATATCTCAAATCACCCTCAGAGAGCTTCTCTGGCTGCTTATTCTTTCTTCCCTTAACCCCCTGGTTTTTCCGCTTCCATTGCCGGAGCTGTTCCTTTAAAGTTAGATTCATGCATCCTTCCCCCTTATGAAATAAAAAAAGAGGACACCTCACATAGAAGCAGAAACCTGCTCTCATGTGTTAGTGTCCTCCAGATGGCTGGTAGAACTATTCAATATCAAATAGGTATATTTTATGTTTCGTATAAAAGTATTTATCCACAAACCAATATTTCCGTTGACGGCGATAAATCAAATACGCTTTTGAGTTAGATGGTATTTCCTGTTCCCTCTTGTAAATAACATTCCTTAAGTTTAACTTGATTAGTTCCTTTGATGGCACATTTATATACTCGACTTTGTCAAAGTAAAATATCCCAAGTTTATCTTGTTTTTTAGTAGCCTTATCATCCAAAGGGAAGGTTTTAACATCCTTTTTATTGCCAACTAATGCTATATATAACCCTATGTCCTTAACGTGTTTAGGGGTGCCTGAAGAATTATAGAGCTGCAATTCAATAAGAGTCTCTAGTTCATTTTTTTCTTCTTCGGGATTATATGAAATTTTCTCATTGTACTTATCCCGGGAATATTTCTCGTACTTTGCACTTGCTACATTAAAGTGTATTTTCCCTTTTTGATTGAGCCAATGTGTAACAATAAGAGTTCCAATTGATCCTAGCACTGCCCCTGCAACAGCACCCAGTACTCCTTGAACCTCCCACGACTAAAGTCGCGGGATTCTATTGCCCTTTCGGGCAGTAAAACCCTAAGACTTGTCGTCGCAGAATTCCTGCTTCATCAGGACTTGCCTGGCTGTTCCCAGGGCTTACTGTCCCTCCATTACTGTTAAAAAACAGTACCCGACGCCGCAGCCCCGCAGCATCGGCAGGCACACCCCGCCGTTCCAGCGGTGTATGAGACACGGAAATCTTAAGCCGTAGCCAGCTCTTCTTGAAGAAGCCGG
>NZ_JWJE02000036.1 GCF_000812025.2 Bacillus thermotolerans | reverse complement strand
GACAAGCTGATGGGAAGCATCATACATGTGAAGATAGAACGCCCGGTTTTGTTCAATTTCCTGGTAGGTGTGAGAAAAGAACATAAAAAAATCTCCTCTTTCATGTATTCTGAGGAGATTCTACATATTTTTTCATTGCTTGTCCATTGACAGAAGACTTTATCAACAGAATGAAGAAGCGAACTGACCGTTCGCTTCTCTCCGGGTATTTTTTAGAAGTTTTCTACGAAACTGCTTTTACAATGTTCAGATATTTCATTCATAGACAGAAAACCTTGTTTGCAAATTTGTCATACCGGGATTATAATAAGGGTATAAATAAGAGAAGAGAGATGCAGCAACATCTCTCTTCCGGACAATTGATGCCACCGTATAAGTGGCGGCCTTGACAGGTGATAAAAATAACCCATCCTTAACCGTCGAATGTGTCAGGATGGGTTATTTTTTTGTATTTATAATCGAAACGACTAGCGCGGCAAACGCGATCATTAAGGTTAATGTCTGAAAAGTCGTCATAAAGCGGCACCCCCTTTCTTTGGGGTGTACCGCCACCCATCCTGTGTGGCTATGCAATTGTCTCTTTCATTATAGCAAATTTTAGCGGCAGTATCGAACATTCTTTCTCTTTTTTGGCACTGCTTATTCTATAACCTCTATCACCAATGTTGCTTTTATTTTTCTATAATTTTTATATTGGTAGCATGTGCATACATCGGAGCTGAAAGCCCAGATGTATCAAAATGCACGATAACCTTTTGACCCACTTGAAGAGAGGAAACCAGCTCTTTATCAATATCTTTTGCGTCAACCATATAACCTTCCCCGTGATACTTTTCACTCATCACAAGAGCAAACACCTCTTCCTCGCTCTTGCCTATTAATTCTTCTTTGTTTATTTCGGGAATGACCCATATTCTAGCCTTATCCTTATTAACAATATACCCTTCGACAGGAGGAGTTTCTAATGGCTTATAGCCGATGACCTTGCTGGTCTGTGGGTCGATTAGTATGGAAGGGGTGCTTTCAAAGGAAACAAATAATACTTCCTTGCCTTCATAATTATCTTTATAAGCTTGACCCAAGAATGTATGGTCATTATCAGCAGCAACCGTTTTCGTTACTTTTGCACGCTGCCATTCTTCTTTACCCTCATCATCCCAACCCTTTTCTTTAACAAAATCCCAAGCAATCTCTCTTACATGCTCATCACTCTCTTTATCTGCAGCATTTACATCATTTGCAGCTTGACTATCTGATGAACAAGCTGCGAGAAAAATCAGCGGAATGGATAGAATAAAAATAAGCCATTTTATTTGCATTCGGTTAACCCCTTCACTTTAAAAATTCTTAATATTACTTTTCAGCACAGCCTTCTCCAGACTTTACTAACAATCCCGAAAAATAAGCAAAAAACAAACCTGTCACCTTTTATTCTCCCAATGGCTTTGCCTCCTCCCTTTCTCCCCTGTCGCTGTGAGAAGGGAGGCTGCTGGGTGAGTAAAATCTTTATTAAACCAAAAAGAAAGATGCCTTTTATGCAATCAGTCATCTCGATCAGTCTATTCGATAATCTCCTTTACCCGGCCGACCAGGCCGCTCTCCAGCTTGACTTTAATGCCGTGCGGGTGGGTCGCAGAATTGGTCAGTATCCTCGCGACAACACCTTCTGTGAGCTTGCCTGAGCGCTGGTCTTGTTTTTGAACCACTTTTACCTTTAGTCCTGGTTTGATATTTTCTCTTCTCGTTCCTGGCATGGGGGTGCCTCCTTTTTTATCTATTCCTTTAAATATCCCTTATTCGCAATCTAAACCATCCATTTTAACAGTACCTAAGGAATTCAGGCGATATTTTCTAATATTACCAGTGAGGTTAAGGTTAAACAAGACCATTAATCAATCGTACATGACATGAAAGAGGACGACGAGGAGATCATTCACGCCCATGCGAAAGAAGGCGGGCGGCTGCACACGTTTCAGCCATTGCTGTTCTGGGCTGGCGGACAGATCCAGCGAATCCAGCTTATTTTTGAAGGAGAAGCCAAGTAATAGCTGAATATGCTCATGCACTTACTATAAATTCCCCAGGAAATAGGAATGAAAGCGGATTCTTATATTGAGTGAATCCATATAAAAAAGCAGGCTACTAGAAACGTTTGCCTGCTTTTTTATAATATCGTCTTTTATTAATTAAATGCCCGCCTTAGCGCAGCGGCTGCCTGTTCTATGCATTGTTTGCCTTGGTCGAGAACACCTGGCATCCAGAAGAATCCGTGAATCATTTCTTTATAGCGTGTCGCTTCTACAGCCACACCCGCGTCTTCTAAGCGTTTCGCATACGCTTCTCCTTCATCCCGGAGCGGATCATACCCGGCTGTGATAACAAGCGCAGGAGGCAATCCGCTTAAATCCCTCGCCTGCAGAGGGGACGCATACGGATGCTTCCCATCTTCTGCATTTCGCAAATAATGATCCCAAAACCAGACCATGGAATCCTTTGTTAACAAATATCCGTCGGCATTCTCTCGGTACGAGGCGGTCTCGTAGGAATGATTCGTCACCGGATAAATCAGCATCTGATAAGCGAGCGGCAGGTCATTCCTGTCTCGTGCCATGAGGGACACCACCGCTGCAAGATTTCCGCCGGCACTGTCTCCTCCAACCGCCACACGCCTCGGTTCTACTCGAATGGAAGCAGCGTTTTCAATTACCCACTTCGCTGCGGCGTACGCATCGTCCGCCGCGGCCGGGAATTTATGCTCCGGGGCCAGCCGGTAATCCACAGAAATCACCACACATTGAGCCCGGTTGGCAAGCAGGCGGCACGGAACATCCACCGTGTCCAAGTCTCCGATGACCCAGCCGCCGCCGTGATAATAGACGAGAGCAGAAAACGGTCCTTGTCCCTCCGGTGTATAGATACGGACCGGAATCTCTCCGCCAGGCCCCGGAATCGTCCGGTTCTCTACGCGAGCCACCTCCTCCGGTTCTCCCGCCAAAGCGGAAAAGTCCGAGGTGGCTCTTGCCTCTTCTGGCGAGAGTTCATGCATAGGCGGGGCACCCGCTTCTTCCATTTGCGCTAAAATAAACTTTGCTTGAGGATCTAAACCCATTTGTGTCATGGCCTCCTTTTTTCTTTCTTCCTAAAGCCCCTGATTCCAACAAAAAAGAGAATACGCATGCAGCTATTCTCAAAGGTTATCATCTATGAGGAATGCTTGTTTTGTACGCTCGCCCGTAACCTTTACCTTCAGTATATGGAGAAGAAGGTTTTTTAGAACGGCTAGATTAAAAGAATAGGAGAATGTATATAGGAGAAGCGGGCCGCTCATCAGTCTTCCTGCTGAAAGGAAGACTGTGAGCGGCTGCAGGATACCGCGTTATTTTTCACAAAACCAGTCATGAAAAGCAGCCATCGCAAACAGAAACAGACTGTATCCCGCTACCGTATAAAGATGGCTCCACTCCTCCGAATGAACGAACAAACCGACGGCTTCCGCTTGCTTCTCCATCACCGCCGCCCCTAAACCGAGGAGCAGAATGAACACCGCCCGTTTCAGCCAGCTCCACCTCTGTATAAGCATTAAAAAGAGACCGGTCGCTGCTGGAAGGACAACGAGCGTAAACAATAGGTTAACCGAAAAAATGGAGGCAAACGGCCTCGCCGGGAAGGCATACATGCTCTTTCCTGTAAACAAGAGGTCTAAATACGTGCCGAGCAAACTGGACAGCAGCATAGCCGGGAGATAGGCCCTACTCCCGTATAAAGATCGCTTTTTTCGCAAGGGCGGCAAGTTCGAGTCTTTCAAGTGTTTTACAGTAGTCATCTTGGATCTCCCCGTCTAATGTTTCGTGTAATTCGCTGAAATGGTCCATGACGCTCGTGTTTTGAAACCAGTCTCCCGGCTCCGCCTCTGCATGGCGGACGTCTTTCCAGGCGTATTTAAGAGGCGGGCTGTACATCCGGGCCGCTCCCGGCCGCAGCCGGCAGTTTCTTAACCGGAGCTGATATTTCTTCCCGGGTATTCCTTCATGGACGCTGTTAAACAGATGCGGCCAGTAATCCTTTCTCGAGCCGGTATGCGGATGGGTATTGGCCCAGTCCTCTACACTCCTTAACCGTTCCTTATGATGAAACAAAAGGGCATACAGCCGCTTTCCTAATAAAATGCGGGCGGGCAGGGAATCAAACTGGTGAAGTGTCCGGCCCGTAAAATGCAAGAGGCCGTCTTTACGGTAAGGGAAAAGAATCTGGTTGAACGACAAAAGGTCCTGGAGCTTAAATTCGATCGTATTGAAGACTTCGTGCTGATAGAGAGGGTTCTGCATCACCCGCTGTTCCAGGTAGTTCTGCTCATTGATAATGAGAGCGGTCGTTAACATGGCTTTGTCAGGGTGCCTCCAAAAGAAGTGCCAGATTACTTCCATAAAGAGAGAAATGTGAAAACAAGGAAACAGAAAAAACAGCGGCTTTTGCTGCTTAAGGCTCTCCCGGTACAGCAGAAACTGCGGGTACGCATCCTGGAAAATCAGCCAGTTTCCCCGTTCCAGAAAAGAAAAAAACGACCGTTTTTCCTTCTCTGATAACAGCCGCGCCAAGAGCTCGCCCTTTAAATCCGTCATGTTCCAGCCGCCGTTTCTCGACACCATGTGCCCGAGAAAGGCCCAATGAATGTCGGGGTGCTCGTTGTAGAATTCCAGGTAAGCGTTCGTCCGGGTGACGTTGTTTTTGTTCCGCTCGCTTGTTTCCTCTTTGATTCGCTTGACAAGAGCTTTTTCCTCTCTTGATAGATTCAAAGGCTTTGCAAGCTTTTTTCTTCTTTCTAATTCTTCCTTGATTCTGTCAAGAGGAGGCGTTTGCCGGCTTCTTCTGAAAAATATGGTTCCTCCCTCCTCTATGAATGCTTCCCCGCCCCACTTGAATACACATGAAATGATCCGCATTTTACGGGGAGAGGAATGAGTATAGATGAAGATCGATACCAGTGAAGGAATCCAGCGGCTGATTGACAGGCTGAGAAAAGACCAGACGCCCGACGGATCCTGGGCGTATCCGTTTGAAACCGGTCTGTCAACGGATGCCTACATGATCATTTTATTACGGACATTGGAAATACATGAGGAAGAGTTGATTCAGGGGCTTGTGTCGAGGCTGATGGACAAACAAGAGAAAAACGGGGCGTGGAAGCTGTTTTATGACGAGCCGGATGGGAATGTGACCGCCACCGTGGAGGCGTATTATGCCCTTTTGTATTCAGGGTACGTGAAGAAGAGTGACCCGAAACTGAGAGCGGCCCGGCGTTTCATTCTGGCCAAGGGCGGCGTTGAGCGCATCAACATCTTTGCCAAAATCATGCTGGCGATCACGGGGCAATACAAGTGGCCTGCCTGCTTTCCTGTGCCGGTTGAAGTGATGCTGCTGCCGCCTTCCTTTCCGGTACACTTTTATCAATTTTCCGTGTATGGAAGAGTGAACCTGGCCCCGATCCTTCTTTTAGCCGAAAAGAAATTCAGCCTCCGAACGTCCCGGAGCCCGGACCTTTCCGATTTATTGTTAGACCGGAGCGACATTCATGACTGGGAGGTCCGTTCGGAATGGCGGCCCATCCTGTCCTCCATCGAGCAAGAGGTGAAACGCCTCATCGGGCTGCCTTCCCGTCTCCGCTCTCTCGCTGTCGACCGCGCGAAAACGTACATGCTCGAGCGGATCGAGCCCGACGGCACGCTGTACAGCTATTACAGCTCTACTTTTCTGATGATTTTCGCTTTGCTGTCGCTCGGATACAAAAAAGAGGATCCCTTAATCAGAAGGGCAGTGAGCGGGTTAACCGCCATGAAAACAGAGATCGGCGGGCAGCCTCACATGCAGTATACAACAGCGAATGTATGGAACACGTCACTCATCAATTCTGCGTTGCAGCTGGCCGGTGTGCCTCTCCATGATCCGATGGTTGAAAAGGCCAACCGTTACCTGCTTGAGCGGCAGCATTATAAGTTTGGCGACTGGGCCATTCACAATCCTGCCGGTGTACCGGGCGGATGGGGGTTTTCCCACATCAATACCGTCAACCCCGATATGGATGACACGACCGCTTCCTTGCGATCCATTGCAAGAGGGGTGACAGACCATTCGGCCTTTCGCAGAGCCTGGGACCGGGGTGTGCAATGGCTCTTATCCATGCAGAATGATGACGGCGGCTGGGCAGCCTTTGAAAAGAACGTGAAGGGCCGGTGGATTCATCTTCTTCCGGTTGAAAAAGGAGAGTTTATCTTCAGCGACCCAAGCTCGGCGGACTTGACCGGCAGAACGCTTGAGTTTTTCGGCAACTACACGAACCTGCCAAACGATCACAAGGGCATGAAACGGGCAGCCCGCTGGCTTATCAGCAATCAGGAATCCGACGGCTCCTGGTACGGCCGGTGGGGCATTTGCTATATTTACGGAACGTGGGCAGCTGTCACCGGCCTTCAGTCCGCCGGCTTTTCTGCTGATCACCCTTCCGTCAAGAAGGCCGCCGCCTGGCTAAGGAGCATCCAAAACCGGGACGGCGGCTGGGGGGAATCCTGCCGAAGTGACAGCGAAAAACGGTACGTGCCGCTTGGTAAAAGCACCCTCACCCATACAGCCTGGGCGCTGGATGCGCTCATTGCCGCCGAGGGAACACCGTCACCCGCCGTTCAAAAAGGGGTGCAGTTTTTGCTGGGGTCTCTCGAGAATACTGACTGGACGACAGATTACCCAAAGGGACAGGGCATGGCCGGAAGCTTTTATATCCACTACCACAGCTACCGTTACATTTTCCCGCTTTTGGCCTTATCGAATTACCGGCGGGCCTTCGGTTAATGAAAAAGGATCGGCTCTTCAGCAGCCGATCCTTTTTATCTTCGTGTTGGTTAACGCGCATTTTTCATGATCTGCTTTCGGAAATAGGCGGGCTTCACCTCCGCAATCAGGATGGCGGCCATAATCAGCACCGCTCCGATGACCATGCGGCCGGTCAGCGCTTCCTGCAGGAACAAGACCGACAGGACCATGCCGAAGAAGGATTCTAATGACAGAATAATCGCGGCTTTTGTAGCGGTCGTGTATTGGTGGGCCAAATTTTGAAACAGGTAGGCCAGCGTGGTGGAAAAGACGGCTAAATAGATAATCGCATACAGCGCTTCCCGTTCCACTGCCACAGGCACCTCCCCGCGGATCAAAACGAAGGCGACGCTGATGAAGGCGGCTGACATAAACTGTACGATCGTCAGCGCAATAGCGTCTTCCTTTTTCACGAACAGGTTCGTATAAAAAATGTCAAACGCAAACGCGATAGCGCACGCTAACGACAGCAGGTCGCCTATGTTGACAGCCAGTGAATCCTGCAGGGACAAAAAGCCGATGCCGACAATGGCGATGACGGACCCTGCTGCCTCATACCGGTCAATCTTCCGCTTATAGATAAGGTAAGCAATCAAGGGCACAATCACGACATTGACCGCCGTTAAAAAAGCATTTTTTGACGGAGTCGTATACTCGAGGCCGACCGTCTGCAGCGCAAAGGCAATATATAAAATGGCGCCTAAAATGGTGCCTTTCCACACCGTCGAGGCGTTGATTTTCTTGAATTTATACCCGAATACGACAGCAAGAATGAGCGCCCCTAACGCAAACCTTCCGGCCATGACCTGATAAGCAGTTAAGTACTCGAGCGCGATGGCCGTCACGACAAACCCGCTGCCCCAGACAAAGGCGGTGATCAGCAGCATGCCGTCCCCTATGTATTGTTTTTTCATTTTTTCTCCCTCCAAGCTCCTATATAAGAATAGCACGGGCAGAAGGAAAAGGGGCTTCGTTTTTACCGATTTTTCTTTCAGCTTTTTCGAGAATATCCAGCCTTTGTCTTTTTCGATAGATTCATAGTAAGATAGATAGTAAAGATAATTGGGAGTTATCTTTACTATACATAATAAGATTATTTTAAATAAAACAGGCGGTGAAACGATGAATTCCCTTTCTCTTCTCGAGGAGCTGGCGAGTGCGGACTACCTGGCTCACCTGCAGCAGGAGCTGTCCCGCAAGCATTTGCTGGATGAACATAGAAATTTAAACCTTTCCAACAGCTCGGAACAGGAGTTTCTCGAACTGTTTTTCTCCATGAATCTTTTTAAAGAAGGAAAACCGCTCTCTCCTCATACGATGAAAGCGTACCGGTCTGACGCCAAGACACTCCTTATCTTCCTCATGGACCATTCGCTGTCATTCCGTGACATCGGATTTCCGGAAGTGAAAGCCTATAACCGCTTCATTACCGATACCTATGCGGCCAAATCCGCTATCCGGAAGCTCGAATTCTTCCGGCGGCTGCTGGACTTCGGCTATGAAACGCAGTTTTATCAAAGCCATCTCTCTACCTGGATCACCAAGCCCGTTTCGAAAAAAGGGCATTACTCGAAAAGCAAGCAGGCAGAGAAAAACCGGACGCCGCTCCGGGAATTAAGCCAGGCGGATGCAGAACGGATTCTGTCCTTCTTTCCGCAAATCGTGAAGTCCAAGAGGAATCAGGAACAGCTAAAGACGCGGAATCTCTTAATCGGGTATCTTCTTTATACAACCGGCCTGCGCGCCAGCGAGCTCTTAAGCCTAAACTGGGGAAGCTTCCGGTACAGCCGGCAAGGCCATGTATTTGTCGATGTGATCGGAAAAGGAAACAAAGAGCGGACGGTGCCGATACGCGAGGAAGTGAAAAGGCTCTTGTTTGACTACCGGGAAAGCATCCATGAGCCTACAGAGCTTGACCCTTCCGATCAGAGCCCCCTTTTCTTTGCTTTGTACAACAGAGAAGCAGTAGGTCAGGAAAAGAAGCGGCTGACGTACGCGGCTTTATATAAGATCGTAAAGGAAGCCGTGGAGCTCGCGGGCAGAAATACACACGTGAGCCCTCATTGGTTCCGGCACACTTTTGTGACGATGATGCTTGAATATGATGTTCCTCTCGCAGTCGTAAAGGACTGGGCCGGACATGCCGATATCTCGACAACGAATATGTATTTAGAGCGGGTCAATCAGGATAAGATGCACGCGCACTTAGATAAAGTGCAGCTGTTCTAAAAGGAAGGGGCCCGCCCCCAAAACAAAAGCACGGTACAGAGAAAAGCGGACCTAGCCCTTCTCTCTGTACCGCGCTTCTTCATCGTTCCTTCTTTTCCGGAGCACCGCATAAACGGAAACGGCGAATGCTCCTGCCATTCCCCACAGCATGTCGGTAATCGTGTCTTTGTTGCTGTCGCCCTCTAATGCCCCCATCACCGTTCCAAGAAACTCAAGGCTCTCCCATAAAGCGCTCGCGGCGACGGCCAAGGAAAAAACAAATAAAAACAGCAGCCAGCTTGTAAGGTCTTTTTCCACCTCTTTAGGAATAAAGAACCTGTACAGCGAAATGGCCAGAAAAGCCGTAAACGCACTGCCGAAAAAGTGAAGCGCCATATCCCACCACGGCAGCCGGTCATAAAGACGCAGCATCGCCCCAAGGAAAAAGGCAGCGGTAAGCAATAAATAGTAGCTGACAATCAGCGGCACAGAAAAGGGGATCCGTTTCGCCAGCAAAAGAAGAAGGGGAATGAGCCCCATCAAGATTCTGCCGAGCGCATCCAGCGGCTTAGGTGATTCTCCAGTTACCTGCTGAACGACGAACGTCCCGGCTATTAAGAGCGCAAAAGCTAGACTTAACGCCACGATTGCTTTTTTCTTGTTCATACCCTCGCTCCAATCGGTGACATATTATTCATTTAGTATATCTTTCCTGATAGGATTTACTCCTTTCTCATAGTATTAGACAAAAAGTTACAAAACAATACAAATTCTTACCAAATCATCCATAGAGAAACGAAAAACTATCCATTATAATGGAAAGTAATAACAAGACAAGAAGCGGAGACCTTTGTGGCCTGCCTGGCCAGCACTCTCAGCATCTAGATGAAAAGGGGGCAAATCAGATGTCTATGGAGCAAACTAAACATATGCTGGAAACGTTGATGTATTACGGGGACAGCCAAATTACACAAACGTTTTCCAAAAACCAGCAAAAAGTGCTCTCCGTCAGCTATATAAAAGAACGCCGGGCGTTTCAATTGACCTACCTGACCACTTCTGACACCGAACTGTATACAGATATTCCATCAACGGCTCAGGCGATCAAGAAAGTTATAGACGGGCAGATCGCTGTTGAAGAAGACAGCAAATAAAAACGATATCTCTTAAAAGTCCTGCAGCCAACCGACCATCGATCGAACGCGAGGACTGTTGAATACAAATAGGCGGTTTTATTCAGCCCGCTTATTCGCAAACAGCAGGGGAATGCATGGACGCGCCCCCCTGGTACATACACCCTTGCCTCTCTTCTGCCTCGCGGAATGGAGCTGTTTTCATGCCACCCCTCCATAGAGGTATGAGGCCAGTCACAACGGTCAGAACCAAATGCCAGCATAAAAAAGCGGCCTGTGAATTCCTCACAGGCCGCTTTTGCTTATTCTTCTTTTTCCGTGTCTGCTGTTGTTTCTTCCTGATTCGCATAATCGTATTCGGACCGGTCAACAGGTGTGAAATTCGGCGGTGAATAGAATCGCAGCAAATCGCCGTTCACCACTTGGTCGGAAAGCTCCAATTTCCGTTCTGCCAGTTCCTGATATTTCTTCGCTTCCGGCAGGCGGGCCTCCTCTAACTGTTCACCTGTCACCGAGTCATAGTATTTTCCGTCAATCGACGTAATCGTCGGGCTGACAAAGTTTCCATTTCGGAATGGGACGAGTGACTTATGGTCCTCAGACAGTAAGTCGGTGCCGAGGTGGATATATTCTTTCCCCTCGATGCCAAGCAGGTGGAGAAGAGTCGGCAGTAAATCAATTTGTCCGCCATATTCATGGTTGACTCCTCCCTTGAGGCCAGGGGCGTGGATAAACAGCGGCACCCGCTGCAATCCTGTGCTTTCAAACGGTGTAATTTCTTTGCCCATCACTTGCTCCATCGCTTTATTGTGATTGTTGGAAATGCCGTAATGATCCCCGTACATAATAATCAGGCTGTTCTCGTATAATCCAGATTCCTTTAAATCGGCGAAAAATTGCTGTAAGGCTTCATCCGCATAGCGGGCTGTCTGGAAATAGCGGTCCACGGATGGATCTCCTGTTGTATGCGGCTCAATGGTCGCCTCTTCCTGGTCCATCGTAAACGGATAATGGTGAGTCACTGTAATGAACTTCGTATAGAACGGCTGCGGCAGTGACTTCAGCATAGGCATGGACTGTTCAAAGAACGGCTTGTCCATTAATCCATAGTCCGCTAGATCCTCAGGGTTCATCTCATAATAGCTGGAATCGTAAAAGCGGTCATAGCCGAACGATTTATAGATCTCATTCCGGTTCCAGAAGCTTCCTGAGTTTGGATGGAAGACCGCAGATGTGTAATCATACTCATCCAAAATAGCCGGTGCTGCCTGGTACGTGTTTAAGCCTTTTGTCGTAAAGGCCGCTCCCTGCGGCAGGCCGTATAAGGAGTTATCAATCATAAACTCCGCATCCGCTGTTTTTCCTTGCGCGGTCTGGTGGAAGAAGTTATCAAAGTAAAGCGTATGTTCATTTCTTGTTAACGAATTTAAAAAGGGTGTCACTTCTTCTCCATGCAGCTGATAGTCAATCAGGAAGTTCTGAATGGACTCCAGATGCAGGTAAATGACATTCATCCCTTTTGCCGCCCCAAAATACTCCGGATTCGGCTCTGCATAATTTGACTTCGTGAAGTTAGTGACTTCTGTCAAATCATCACTGTCCGCCATAACCCGTTGTGCCGAGGCTCTCGTACTTTGGGCCGCATCGTAAATGGTGTAGTTATACATGCCCAGGTACTTAACGATATAGTTGCGGTCGAATCCCCGCGTCAATAGCTGAGGGCGGTCCCCTTCCGCTATCGCCAGGTTCACAGCTGAAATGCCGAGACCCAATAGCAGGACGACAGCGGCCTTCCAAGGAGTCAGGTCCCTTTTTTCTATCTTAACGGCTTTAAACGCCAGCAGGCCGATAAGAAGAAGAATATCGACAAAGAACAAAAGATCATAGGGCTTTAACAAGTAAACGACACTGCTGCTGACGTCACCTAAATTCTCGGTTTGCGTAAGCGTCGGCAGGGTAATAAAGTCGTTAAAGGAACGGTAATACAGGACGTTCGCAAACAATAGAAACGACAGGAGACTGTCGATCACCAGCAGGGCGATATATTTTCCCCTTCCTTTAAAGAAGAACGCTAAGCCCAGGAACAGAATCGCCGAGCCTAACGGGTTCAACAGCAGGAGAAATTCCTGCAGCGCCCCTTCTACGCCTAAATCAAATTGCGTTAATTGCATGACATATGTTTTTAGCCACAGCAGCACAACGGCCATGCTGAAAAACACTGCAAACCGGTGGACGCCGTGGCCTTCTTGAATATTGTTACGCATGTTTCAAACCCACTTTCTAGCAAACTATCTTCTTTCATACATTTTATATTCATTGTTCATTTGATATACATAAAGATTGTCAGGTTCTCTTAAGAACAGCCCATCTATCAAGCCAGCAGACAAAGCTTGACTACATACGAGGCATGCCGATGGACAGAAGCAAGCTGGCATGCCTGCCTATACAGCATAATACCGCAGCTATGTGTCAGCAATGTGTCGAAGCCTGTAAAACCGCTGACTTTTTTTATACTCCCTTTCTTCCTCTTCTCAAAGGAACCTGTCTTTGGCACAAATTTCAAGGAAGGTAATAAACTATTGTAGATTACCTATCTAAGGGGGAACGATCCATGAGTATGCCCGCCATTCCGCCCGAACCCCACCGGCCGTCAAAAAAGGAAGTTATTATGGATTTGCTGGAATCAATCGCGTTGGAGGAAATTGCTCTATCGCACGTCATGAATGCCGAAGCCGAAAAAATTCAAGCGTTTGTAGGGAAATGCCTGGACTTCCCTACCCATCCGTCTAATGAAGAGATTATGAAATTCAATAAATCAGTAGGCGGATTATTGGAAACGGTTGTGATGAAAGAATGGCTCTTATTAAAGAAGCTGGAAAACGTGCTGGAATTTGAAGACAAAACGAAGGCCTGCACCCATCACCCGCATAAAAACAGCACATGCCGCGGTCATTCAGATGGCTGCAAATGAGGTGAGAGAAGCATGGTTGCTGCCCCGGATAGAGGGAAGAAGGAAAGAGAAGCGCCGTTTATCGCTTTGTTCCAATCCGTCTTTTCCTATAAAGAAGCCTTGGTTTTACTATGGGAACAAACACATGAGCGGCGAATAAATGATCGGCTGCTCGTGCATCTGATTCGAAGAAACTTAAACGAACTCTCTCATTATCTCCACGTGTTTATACGCAGATATGAGGTATACGCTCAGTACCATGAGCATCTGTCTATCTCTCAAGAGCTGCTTTACCGGATCGAACGCTATCTGACATCGATTGACCGTCTTTCTGACCGGCTGCAGGCTTCCTTTTATGAGCGGAAGAAGATCTCTTCCTTAATTGAGCATTTGCTTCACGAATGGCGAGTCTTCATGAAGCTGCAGGAAAAGCGTCCATACAGAAACAATCCGAATACGAGATGGATCGCCAGCTGTATAGCAGATCCAATAAAAAAAGGAGGCAATCGGTAACATGATTGCCTCCTTTTTTGTACTTACAAATAAGGAAAAAATTATTTTTTCGAACGGCACTTGCCGTTTCCGCACGTACACGTGTCGTTTTGGTCCGCTTTCCCTTCCGCAAATTCAAGAATGTCTTCCAGCTTAAGCAAAAGAAGCAGTTCTTTCTGGATAACCCGGCCGAGGGTCTGGTTGGCTGCACGGTTTACCTTTAATAAATGATCCACGGTCATCGCTTCTTTGGCCGTGCCCTTTGAAGCTCCCTTCCACTTTCCTAGAAACGAACGAATGTTATCTGCTTCTGCACTAATCACTTGGCCTAAAGCAATTTCCTCTAAAGCGATCGAAGTTAACAGCAGGTTTAATACTTTATCGTGCTCTAAATTGTCCATCATATCCGTGTTGGGCAAAAATGGGTTTGACATTGCTCTCTTCCTCCTTTATATTAACGTCTCTATAAATTATGCTAAGTCCAGCAAAATGGGAAGGACTGGTAACCTAAGAAAGGGAATACTTTCCAATCTTTGCATGTTTCTTTAGTTACTAAGAAACAAGCCTCTATCACGCCGCTTTATTTGGGCGGCCATTATAAAGCAAGCCGTATGCCTGTATTCAAACAAACAGCCAGTCACCGGCACAATACCGGCAACTGGCTGTTTTGTTTTTTGTGTTGCCCCTGTCTTCAAAACGGGAGCGGCTCTCTAGATTACTTCTCTTCAAAATAAGAACAAACCACTTGGCCTACAGATTTCGCTGCTACAAGAAGGGCCTCTTCATCGATATCAAATTTAGGGTGATGATTAAAATAAGCTTTTTCTACCCCTTTTGGCTTACACCCGATGTAGAAGAAGCAGCCAGGTGTTTTTCTCGTGTAATAAGCAAAGTCTTCTGAACCGGAGAGCTGAGGAAACTCAACGATCTGTTGAATCTCCGGGTCGTCTGCGCGTTCGAGGGTGGTTCTCACAAAATCCGTCATCTCAGGATCATTGTATAAAGGCGGATAATCAGGTTCATAATTCAATTCGCACGCGACTCCGAATTCCATCTCAAGCCCTTTGACCATACGGTGAATCTCCCTGCTGATCACTTGCTCCGTTTCATCGTTCATGTAACGGACATCGCCCGCCAGCTCAATACGATCTTTAATGACATTTGGCGTTCCTTTGCCATCAAATGAACCAATCGTGAACACTCCTGTCTCAAACGGATTCAAACGGCGGCTGATAATCGTCTGGGCGGCTGTGACAAAGTGGGCGCCGGCGACAATGGGATCATTGGCCAGGTGCGGCGAGGAGCCATGGCCTCCTGACCCTTGGATCGAAAGGCTGAACGAAGCCCGGCCCGCCATCGCATACCCGCTTCTGTATCCAACCGTGCCGGCGGGCTCAGTTGGAAATAAGTGCACGCCGAACACGTGATCGAGGTCATCCAGTATCCCTGATTCCACCATACTCTTTGCGCCTCCTGGCGGCTTCTCCTCCGCATGCTGGTGAATGATTTTCACCGTGCCGGCCAGAGAAGATTTCAATTGAATGAGGCAGTCCGCCAAAACCAGCAGATAGGCGGTATGAGCATCGTGTCCGCATGCGTGCATCACGCCTTCGTTCTTGGACTTAAAAGGTACATCTGTTTCTTCCACAATCGGCAGCGCATCAAAATCCGCCCGCAGGCCGATGGTTTTTCCCGGCTTGTCCCCTTTGATGGTGACAACGATCCCGTGCCCGTTTCCGACCTCTGTTTCAATTTCTACATCTTTTCCTTTATAAAAATCAATAATATATTGAGCGGTCTTTTCTTCTTCAAAAGAAAGCTCGGGATATTCATGCAGATAACGGCGGATTTGAATCATTTCATCCTTTCGAGCTTCAAGCATACCCATTAATTCATTTCTCATTTCTGTCTCTCCTTTTCTCCATCTTTACAAATCTTTTTCAGGCGTTAAGCTTCTGCCGCCCCTCTTTTCTTCTCCAAGTACAGACAAACGGCAATGGTCAACCCGATACAAAACAGCATTTTGAAATAAACCGGCAGCGCGGTTAAGTTGATCATGAATCCAAGCGCTAAAGCAATGACGCCGTAAATCGGCTTCTTCATGGCGAATTGGGCCAGCACGCCTCCGAAAATCGCCGGCAGCACCAGCGGCAGTACTTGCTGTATATTTTGAGGAATCATGGAAATAAGAACGGAGCCGCCAAGAATAATCAGAATAAGAAAGACTTTATTTACGAGTGAAGCGGCACCGATCGCCAGCGTCGCCACAATCTCTCCCTTTTCCGTTCCCGGTTCGGCGCCGACTGCATGCTGGGCGGCAGCCGCCGATGGAAGACACATGTTCCCCACATTTCCTGTCAAAAAGCTGATATATGTACCCGATGCCCCTAAAATCGGGAAATACATCATCGGCTCGAGCACCCAGACAACGGCAACAATGCCAGCGTACGCTGTAAAACCGGCGAGAATAACACTCCACCCCGGATGATGTCCCAGCCCAAATGAAAGGTACATAGGTAACAGCAGTGTTAAAATAATGGCCGACCACAATGTTAACCGGCCCCAAAAATGAGTTCTCCTGTAGAAACCGTCTAAGCCCGCGGGTGGTGAGTTAACAGGCTCCACTTTCTGGACGATGTTTGGCTTAATCGCACTCATTGCATACCCCCCTGTTATCAAATAGTAAAATAGCCAACTACTAAACTAGCAAGAATAGCAATCCCGAGTGACCATTCGCGCAGCCAGTTTTTCTTATATTTGTTTCCAAGTGCAGTCAGTATCACCATCGTGGCGCTCGCAACAAGAACCGCGACAATATACGAAAAACCTTTCACCATTTCCGCACTCGCTAAATTACCGAAGGCAGCGACCATGGCAGCTGTCGTAATAATCCCCATGATCCTTTTATTCTTTTCACTTTTCTCCGTTGCTTTCGCCTCAAGTTTGCTCATTGACTTAGTGGCTAAAGCAGCAAAAATTAGCCAGCCCGAGCCGCCGAGGCATAAGGTCCATACCACAGCTGTAAAGGCCTCCATATTAAAGCCTGAGCTGCCTAATTCCGTGCCATAGGCTCCGGCACCGAGGCTTGCCCCCACCGATTCAACCGGCGCTGAGCCGATCACACCGATTCTCAGCAAAGTCAGCGGATCACCCAGTAATGGAATTAAGGAAATGGCCACAATAACGATGGCAAAAGAAGGACCAATCGCCGCAATCGCCCCCGTTTTCAGGGCACTATTGATTTCCTTTTTTGTCATGCCGATTTCTGTGCCGGCACCCTTTGCTAATGAAATAAATTTGACCGCCTGAAAAATAACGATCGCCAACACAAATAACGCAAATATCCAGATGTGCCAACTACTTGCTAACTGCATAGCTGCCTCCATCCCATTCTCCCCTTCCCCTTAGAAATTCTTCACATACACTTTAAACTGACAACCATTGTCCAGCGCATGCTTCCACAGTCTCCTCCTCTCCAACAGGTGAATCTGCACACAAAAGGACAGAGAAAGACAGGGTGATCACCACTCCCTTTCTCTGTCCTTTTGCCTGAAAGTTTAACTCGATTACAGGAATCAAGCCCTTCCCCTTTGGCGGCCTGCTATGCAGGCGCTCTCCAGAGATGCGTCCAGCTGTAATCCGTTTACCTGAGAGATTGGCTCCAAGCGGATCTTTCCTTGGAACTTGCTCCTTCGGTGACATATAAATGTTCTCTCCTACAACTATCATCCGCCGATATAAAGTTTTCAGTGTTTTTAGAATAGTTTATTTGCTTATCTTCGTCAAGAATTAAAGTAAGCGCATTCATTTTTTGTTGATGATCCTCTAAAGGAAGCCATGATAGTTAGAAAGTAAAAGCGCAAGAAAGCAAATTCGTCTTGCGGAGCGGCTGCCGCTGTTCAAACATTTCAAAAACGCAGGTGTGATTAATAACGGTGTATAATTATTTGAATATTCAGTTAAGTATGGTAGAATAGTTGTGCAAAATGAGAATGTACAAGCATAAACGGGTTGAGCTTGAAAGAGTCAAAGTAAATGATTAAGGAGGACAATAGGATGGAACCGTTATTTACTGAAGTTCTTCAAGTAGGGGTCGTGGTGAAAGACCTGGATCAGACAATGAAAACATACGCTGATAAATATGGAATCGGACCGTGGAACGTATATGAATTTAACAAGGATACTGTAGCCGATATGAGCATTGGCGGCAAACGGATGGACTATGCGATGCGCTTAGCCCTTGCAGATATTGGAGGGGTCCAATGGGAGCTGATTGAACCGCTGGATGACCGCAATGATTATGCCCGCTTCTTAAAAGAACACGGCGAAGGCATCCACCACGTGGCACTGGATACCGACTCTTACGAAAGTGCTGTGGAGTTTTGTGAGAAAAACGGGATAAGCCCGATGCAATATGGTTACTGGGGGCGGAATTTCCGCTATGACTACCGGGACACGCAAGATGATTTGAAATGCATCGTTGAATTGTACGGGCCGGATCCAGGCTTTGAATGGCCTGAGCCTTTAGCTGTCTATTCAAAAGAAAAAGTATGGTAGAACCATGGATCCTTTTATATTAAAACCTCTTCCGGAGTAACGAAAAAGCCCCATCTCTCAGAAATGGAGAGATGGGGCTTTTTCGCGTGACGTGATGCTTTATTGAGCTTTTTTCTGCTTTTGCCTATCCGCCCAAGCTGACACGTTAGCCGTCTGTTCCGAGCGGAGAGACTTAAATAGAGAAATGCTAATCAGAATCATCACTAGAGTAAACGGCAGTGCCGTGATAAGCGCAATCGCCTCCAGTGCTTTCAATCCATCGCTCATGATCAGCACAGCTGTGGTGGCTGCGATGAGGACGCCCCAGATGGTTTTCAACATATTTGACGGGTTTTCATTCCCATCCGACGTCATAATTCCGAGTACATACACAGTAGAGTCCACCGATGTGATAAGAAAGATCATGACAAGCGCGATCATGAGGATGGAAAGCACCCCGTACATCGGGAAGTGCTGAAGAAAAACGAATATCGCTGTGGCGACATCTTGGGAAACCGCATCAGCAATCTGCTTATTCTCAAACAAATCCATAAATAAGCCTGTCCCGCCAAAAATAGACATCCAGATAAACCCGATCACCGGAGGGATAATCAATACGCCAAGGACAAACTCCCTAATCGTTCTTCCTCTGGAGATACGTGCAATAAAGGAACCAACGAATGGAGACCAGGTAATCACCCATGCCCAGTAAAATATCGTCCAATCATGCGCCCACTTTTCACCTGTGTAGGGTGTTAAATAAAAACTCATTTCGACAAAGTGCTGAATATAATCCCCTATCCCTAAGACAAAGCTTTCCAAAATAAACACCGTCGGCCCTTGAAAAAGGAAAACCACCATAAAGCCAATCACAAGAACCATGTTTGTGGTACTTAAAATCTTAATCCCTTTGTCAAGGCCTGTGATGGCAGACAGCATGTACAATACAAACATAGCACCGACAATGATAACAGGCATCCACACATAATCAGGAATGGAAAATACATAGCTTAAGCCGGCATTGATTTGCAGCACTCCCATGCCCAGTGAAGTAGCCACCCCTGTCACTGTAGCGATAACGGCCAGAATGTTCACCGTATGCTTGATGGACTTTCTCTTCTTTTTCGTGCTTAGGCTTTCTAGCGTTTCACTCACCAGTAATTTACTTTTCTTACGAAATTGGAAATAGGCAAGGGCCAGTCCCACAAGAACGAATACAGACCACTGATGGATGCCCCAGTTAAAAAATGCATAACGCATAGCCACGCGCGCTGCTTCTGCAGATTGAGGCTCTACGCCAGCGATCGGCGGGTTAGCAAAATGAGTTAACGGCTCCGCTACACCCCAGAACACGATCCCTGCCCCAAATCCCGCGGCAAACAGCATACTTAACCACGAAAAGAAAGAGAACTCCGGCTTTTCATCCTCTTTCCCCAGCTTGATATTCCCGTATTTGCTGAGAGCAAGGTACAGGCAAAAGACGACGAAACAGGAGACAGCTACTAAATAAAGCCAGCCGAATGAATGATTAATAAATCCTGAAATCATCGAACCGTTCTCGGCAAGGCTTTCAGGAGAGACGGCTCCCCAAATAGCAAAAAACATAATGGCAACTGCTGATACTTTAAAAACGATAGTATGATAAAAGGTGTTCTTTTTCCTCTTTTCCACATCAACCATCCTTTGCTTTTCCTCTTGATCAAGAGGTTGCTTTTAATGATTCATTGCCGTTCATTGAATCCGCTTTCAAGAAAAAGCAGCAAACGAACTTCTATCCTTGCTGCTTTTGATACAGCCAAGAGGAAGATGCTTGTCTCACATCCTCCTCCCATACATGTCTGAATGGAATGACTTTTCTATTCAGTTAGAGCAGGCGTTTTACGCATCAGACAATTTAAAGCAGACGACTTTCGGCTCTGTCATTTCCTGAATGGCAAATGTAATGCCTTCCCGCCCCAGCCCGGATTGTTTAACGCCGCCAAACGGCATGGCATCAATTCGGTAATCGCTGCTGTCATTAATCATGATGCCGCCAACGTTCATCTTTCGTATCGCCGTATGGGATTTGTTGATGCTGCTCGTGAATATCCCTGCCTGCAGTCCATAATCAACCGCATTCGACAGCTGAATAGCTGTTTCAAGATCCTTCACCTTATAGAAAAGGACGACCGGGCCGAAAATTTCCTCTTTCGCTATTTGACAAGTCTCCGGCACATTGGTTAAAACGGTCGGAGCGTAGAAAGCTCCCTCCCGCCTTCCGCCTGCCAGTAAAACGGCTCCTTTATCAATGGCCTCGTTCACGAGCTTCTCCACCCGAATGGCTTCTTTTTCTGTAATCAAAGGTCCCATATCTGTCTGCTCTGACTGCTTATCTCCCATCCGGTATTGCCTTGTAAGCTCAATAAACCGTTTTTGAAAAGCGTCCATGACACTTTCCTGCACATAGACCCGCTGAACGCCGATGCAATTTTGGCCAGCCGCCCAGAAAGCTCCGGAAACGGTGGAGGCGGCGGCTTCCTCTAGATCTGCATCCTCTAGCACAATAACCGGTGAATTGGAGCCAAGCTCCATGCCGATTTTTTTCAATCCGGCTTTGCGGACGATCTCTTCTCCTGCCTCTAACCCTCCGGTGAATGAAATCATCCGAACAGCCGGGTGCGTAATGAGCGTATCACCAATTTCACTTCCATAGCCTGTGATGACAGATAGCACTTTCGGCGGAAGGCCTGCTTCCTCAAAAGCCTCTGCCAATAAGAGAGCGCTTAAAGGAGTGACCGTCGCTGGCTTAACAATAATGGCGTTTCCTGATGCAATAGCTGGACCTACTTTATGGGCCACAAGATTTAACGGGTCATTAAAAGGCGTAATGGCTCCGATAATTCCTATTGGAAAGCGGTAATAATAACCAACGCGGTCTTCACTTCCAGGTGCTTGGTCAAAAGGAATGGTCTCTCCATGGATACGCCGCGCCTCTTCAGCGCTGATGCGAAGCGTTTGAATGCACCTCATGACTTCCTTTCTTGCTTCCCGAATCGTTTTGCTTCCTTCACGCGAGATCGTTCGTGCAAACCGTTCGTTGTGCTCTTCGATATAATCTGCCGCTTTGTTAATAATGCCCATACGCTGATGAACCGGAAGAGCAGCAGAAATTTCCGCTCCTTCTTTTGCCTCCTCTATACACTGAAGCATATCTTTTGATGTCGCAGCAGGGACCGTATCGATCACGCGGTTATCCTGTGGATCGATCACTTCGATCAGCCTGTCGCGCTTTACCCATTTGCCGGCCAAGTACATCTTTCGGTCAACCACTTGAATGGTCATCAGCCTTCCCGCCTTCCCTATTGGATTTCTACTAATGCTTCCCCGCGGTTAATGGTGATTAAATCAATCAAAAGAGAAAAGCCTGTTTCCACCTTTCCTGCACCGGCTCCGCTCAACGTCACCGTTCCCAGCAGATCGCATTCATACGCAATGGCATTCGTCGCTCCTCGTATGGAGGCAAGAGGATCGGCTTTATCTACCTTTTCAGGAGCAATCGATGCGATGACTTTCCCATTCTCCTTTTTTGCTTTCGCTATCAGCTTCCAGCACTTCCCTTCCTGTTTCGCTTTTTCAATGTCATCTAAAGTGATTGCTGTAATTCCCTGGCACGATACTTCCTCGACGCTTAAGGGAATATTCATCACATGATTCGATAAAATCACAATCTTGTACCTGGCATCATATCCTTCTACGTCACTGGAAGGATCGGCCTCTGCGTAGCCCAGTGACTGTGCTTGTGTTAAGGCCTCTTCATAGGTAATGCCTTCTTCCTCCATCTTCGTCAAAATGTAATTGGTGGTACCGTTTAAAATCCCTCGTATTTCGGTAATGTCATTCCCTGCAAGAGTAACAACGGGCATTCGTAAGGCCGGGGTTCCGCTCATTACGGTCCCTTCAAATCCCCAGTGCACCCCCTGCTTCTTAGCCATCTCCGCTAATTCCTGGTAAGCTAGAGCAACGGGACCCTTATTCGACATGACCACATTTTTGCCGGTTTCAAAGGCGGCTCTGCAGTGATCAATGGCCGGCTGTCCGGTTTTTACATCGGTATACGAAACTTCCACAATCGTATCTGCGTTCGTTTCCCGAATCGTTTGAAGGCTGTTCCATCCTTTCATGAGGCGAGGGGTATCCGGATAGTTTTCAAGATGGCCCGTCTCTTCCAAAACCTGAAAGATCGTTTCAATATCCAGCCCTTCCGGATCGTAAATAGAGCCTTTCATTAAGTCAGAAATCGCTACAATTTGCGCTTCAAACCCTTCTTCCTTCCTCAGCTCTTCTTTCTTTTTATGCAGAATATCAGCCAGCCCCTGGCCGACAACCCCAAATCCGATAAATGCCAGCTTATGCACCATGTGCCTGCACCTCCACCGTTTTATGATTAAGCACACCGACATCTCCTGATAAAAAGCTGGCCGCTGTTTGAGCAAGGACCGCTGCACCGATCGGCAGGCAACTTTCATCGATATCGAATATCGGTGTATGAAGATCCCGCTTCAGATGATCCTGTAAAGCACAGCCTAAAAAGAATAAAGAAGCTGGGAGCTTTTGTGTGACATAGCCAAAGTCTTCGCCGCCCATACCAAATGGCTTCTTAACAATTTCAAAACCGGGATACATTTCTAAGAGACGATGTTCGATCCACTTGTTTACGACGGGGCTGTTATTTAACGCAGGCTCCCCCTTTGTCACCTTAAATGAGTATTTTCCGCCTAAATGCTCTGCGATCGAAAAAGCCTTCTTTAATTCCGCTTCCAATAAGCTCCGGACTTCCGGTGTATAGCTTCGGATCGTGCCTTCAATAAATACCTCTGTTGGAATGATATTGCTTGCAGAGCCTGCATGTATTTGGCCGATACTGATGACAGCCGGATCAAGGGCTGATACTTTGCGGGCCACTATGCCATGCAGCGCTTGCATAACAGGGCCAAGCATCCAGGTCGGGTCAGTGGCAAGCTCGGGATACGCCCCGTGCCCCCCTGTCCCATAAATCCTGCCTTCAAACACATCAGCACTGGCCATGCTGTACCCATCATGCAGCTGAGCGGCCCCTACCGGAAGCCATGGACACATGTGAAGAGCCATCGCAGCATCTACATCGTCATACACGCCAGCCTGAACCAGATATGGCGAGCCGGATAACCCGTGTTGATCTATACTTTCTTCTGCTGGCTGAAAGACAAATTTGACGGTTCCCCTCAATATCTTCCGTTTAAAGACTTCCGATAAAATGGTGGCTGTCCCCAGCAAAATAGCGGTATGCGCATCATGGCCGCACGCGTGCATCATGCCTTCGTTTCTCGAACGGTAATCAGCGGCGTTTTCTTCCTTGATCGGCAAAGCATCCATATCCGCCCGGATGGCGATAACAGGGCCTTCCCCGGAGCTTAACGTGCCGATTACACTTGTTTCTATTCCTACTCCCGTTTCTACTTTGATCCCATCTATGTTCCGCAAGGCAGCGGCTACAAACTGAGCTGTCCTGAATTCGCGAAAGCTCAGTTCAGGATATCGATGAAACGTGCGACGCCACTCAGTAATCTGAGAAGCTAAACCGCTTGACAGTTCACGAATGAAATGAGTGTTTGCCATGATACTCCTCACCTCCTGGGAAAACTTGTATCTGATTACACCTTTAGTACACTTTCCACATAATTGAATGCCTGCTCAAAATCAGCAATAATATCCTCAGTCTCTTCAATCCCGCAAGACACTCGAATCAGTCCTTCAGGGATGCCCATCGCTGCTCGCTCTTCAGGTGTACATTCCACATGGCTTGTCGTGCGTGCCGGGCCAACAGTTGTTTCCACCGCACCTAAGTTGGCTGCACGGTTTACGTATTGCAGTTTTGGCAGGAGATCTCTTACCGTATCGATCCCCCCCTTAACAGCAAAGCTGAGCATGCCGCCAAAATCTCTCATTTGTTTCCTAGCCACCTCATGGTTGGTGTGAGTAGCCAGTCCCGGATAGAATACATCTTCTACCATGTCTTTTGATTGCAAGTACTCGGCAAGCGCCATCGCATTTTCACACTGCTGGCGGACACGAAGATGAAGTGTTTTCATTCCGCGCAACAGTAAATAAGCGGCCATCGGGTCCATCGTAGCGCCGTTGATTTCCCGGTAGTGATAGATTTGTTCGACTAGCTCTTCAGATCCGCACACGACCCCGCCTAACGCATCTGCGTGACCGCCCAGGAATTTTGTGGCGCTGTGGATCACCAAATCAGCCCCTAATAAGAGCGGGTTTTGGTTCATTGGTGTGGCAAAGGTATTATCAACGATAACCAATGCTCCTGCCTCGTGGCCGGCCTTCGCCATCCGTTCAATATCCGTAATTTTTACCGTGGGATTTGTAGGTGTTTCCAAGTAAAGGATTTTACACCCCTTTGACACTTCTTCTTCAATTTGCTCATGGTTGCCTGTTTCACATAGAACGACTTCGATTTGCTGACGAGGCAAAAACTCGGTGAAAATTTTATTCGTTCCTCCATAGGTATCTTTAATCGAAACAATTCGGTCACCCGGCAGCAAAAAGGTGGATAATGTATTGCTGATAGCGGCCATCCCTGTTGAGAAGCTGGTAGCTGCTTCTGCACTTTCAAGGATTTTGATTTTATCCTCGAATGCTTGCACCGTTGGATTCGTATTGCGGCCATAGATATGCCCTTTTTTCTTTCCAACCGCTACGTCGTACCATTCATCCATATCCTCGTATCCGTAGGCTACACTAAGAACAACGGGCACTTGTGTGGCGCCGTGGACTAAATACTCCTTTTCTCCCGCCCATACCGCTTTTGTTCCTGCTTGAATCTCCTTATTTGTTGTCATACGACCACTCCTTTTTTAGTTATTCAATAACAATCGGCTATTATTTATTTTCAATCCTAGATTCCTCTGCGTCATTTCCCGATAAGCAAACAGGGCAATGGCTGTATCCTGCACCCCCGTTCCAGTTAAATCACAGATCGTCACTTCTTCGTCACTCTCCCGGCCGGCCTGTTTTTTCGAGGTCAGCTGGCCAAGCTCGAAGACAGCTGAACCATTTGTCAGCACGCCCTTTGCGAATGCGTGATGCAGCTCGCCTAAGCGGGCACATTGGGATTTCGTATCACATACGAGTTTATCCGCGCGTGCCAACGCTTCGGCGTCGAGCTCCTGTTTATGTTCAGCGTCGGACCCCATGGCTGTAATATGAAGGCCGGGATGCAGCCAGTCGGCTTTGATCAACGGTTCTTTCGCGGGGGTAGTAGTGACAACGATATCACTTTTCTTCACCACCGCCTCCGCGCTCTCCGCCGCCTCTACCTGAACTTGAAGCTCTTCTGCCATGTCTTCGGCATACTTTTTGGCTTGATCTATAGAGCGTGCGTAGACCAGCACTTTATGAAACTTGCGGACTAGCTTTAGTGCTCGAATCTGGTATCTTGCCTGGCTGCCCGCACCAATCACTCCGACCGTTCGAATGTTCTCTTTAGCAAGATATTTCGCCGCAAGAGCTCCGGCTGCCGCTGTACGGATGTCTGTTAAATAGCCATTGTCTAAAAGGAAAGCTTGCGGCACCCCTGTTTCTGTACTAATCAGCATCATCAACCCATTGCCGCTTGGAAGACCCCGCTGATAGTTGGAAAAGAACCCTGCGGACACTTTAATGGCCAGCATCTCTCTTCCTTTGAGATAAGCTGTCTTTACGTCGATTTCTCCGTTTTGATCATGAACATCCACGCGCATAATAGGCGGCATCACAGCCTCGCTGTTTTCAAGCTTTGTAAAGGCTTCTTCAATCGTATGGATAGTTTCTAAGTTTAAGTGAACATGCTGCCGCAGTTCTTCCTCTGTAAAAATGATCATTGGTTTTATTCATCCCTTTGCATCAAGAGGTTAGTTCGATATGAGCGTATCCTCCTTGATAAATAGTTGTCTCGGAATAGAGGCAAATGTTTCACAGCCGCTTTCGGTTACGCGGAAGGATTCACTCACTTCAAATCCATATCGGTCCAGCCAAATCCCCGGAATCAGATGAAAGGTCATATTTGGCTGTAAAATCGTTTTGTCTCCCTTGCGGATGCTTGCTGTATGCTCCCCCCAATCAGGAGGATAGTTAAGCCCCATAGAGTAGCCTAAACGCGATTCCTTTACAATTCCGCTTTTTTCAATGGTTCTTCTCCATGCTTCTTCAATTTCTTCGCAGGCAATGCCCGGCTTGATCATGTCGAGGCATGCATTGATTCCTTCTACGACTACATCCGAAAGCGTTTGAAATTCTATCGAAGGCTTGCCAATATTGACCGTGCGTGCAAGAGGCGAATGGTAGCGCCTGTAACAGCCGGAAAGCTCCAGGATAACCGTCTCTCCTTTTTTATAGCGTTCATCTGTCCACGTTAAATGGGGAGTAGACGTTTTCTCACCGGATGGCAGTAATGGCACAATCGCTGGGTAGTCACCGCCAAACTCTTCCGTACCGGTAACTTGCGTATGGAATATTTTCGCTGCTACATCACACTCCCGTACGCCCTCGTTAATAAGCCCAATTCCCTCCATCATGGCCCGCTCTACAATAGCGGCCGCACGTTTCATATACTGAATTTCTTTATCGGACTTAATAATACGCACCCAGTTGACGAGTGAGGTAGCATCTATAAATGAGGCATTAGGCAGCCCTTTTTTCAATTGCTCGCAGCACTTGGCTGTGAAATAATAATTGTCCATTTCAATACCGATAGCCCGCCGGTCTTGTCCGATTTGCTTTAAGATGTCAGACACAAAGTCCATGGGATGTTTGGTTTCCGATTGTACGTAATCGTCTGGATAGGGAATAATATTGTCATGGAACAGCCACGTGGTGACTTTGGCTCCATTTGCATCCTGTCCTCTTCCAATCCAGATCGGCTGCTCTTCATCGTCAATGATGAGCAGCATCTGATGTACATAAAACGACCATCCATCGTAGCCAGATAAGTAATTCATATTTGCTGGGTCTGTAATAAGCAATACTTCAATCCCATTTTGAGCCATTCTCTCTTTTGTCCGCTGAATTCTCTCCTTGTACTCCTCTGTTCCAAATAACACCGGAACATCCCTCCTGCCTGCCCGTTTATTGTTTGAATTTTATGAATACTTATCTTGTAATCACATTATAGTAAAACCGTTAACGATCTATCATCTGACAAATTGTATAAACTTTTCAGAAAATAAACTGTCAATTTATCAAAAAAGCTGCCCTGATAGCTTAGCATTCGCTATCAGGGCAGCTTTTTCTAAAGTCTTATGCCATAGTGATCAATTGAATTGAGCTGCTTTAGTTTCATACGGGGCCATTTTCCAAATTTTAATGCTTAACTCTAAAAGAAATAAATCATCCGGGTCAATGAGAGCAAGTCCTGTCAACGATTCTATTTTTCTTAACCGGTACAGTAAAGATTGCCTGTGCAGATTCAAGATTCTAGCCGTCTGGCTTACGTTGCCGTTACACCGGTTATACGTACTAAACGTCTCGATCAAATCCATGTTCCGCTGACTGTCATAGCGGATAAGCGGTTCAATGGTCGACATCACGACTTCTTTCATATTTTCATTGCGGGCAATCTCTAAGAGAACGCGGTCAATTCGTGTATTTTCATACATGGTGCGGTTCCCCGGCCCCTTCTTGCGCCGGCCAATTTCCAGTGCCATTTTTGCATGCTCGTAGCTTTGCTCGAACCCTTTTAAATTCTCCTTATAATCACCTATTCCCCAGGAGATCACCACTTCGGGCAGCAAATTGTTTAAACGCCGTTCAACAAGATCTAAGAAGGCTGAAGCGTTTTCAGTTTTTTGCTCACCTGCGCTTTCCAAAAAAAGAATGATTTGCTCTTCTTGATACGTGATCATTACTTCTCTTTTTAAAGATTGAGCAGCATAGAAAGTTTCTTCTTCCACATAACGAATCATGCTGTCCAGCCAATGGTTAAAAGATTGATAGTCTTGTTTGCGTTTATTAAACAGCTTTTTAAAGTTTTCAGGGTATCCTATAATACAAACATAAGGCAGCTGAATATTGTACCCTAGCAATTTTGCCCGTGAATGGGCTTGGTCCCAAGAGATGAATTCTCCTTTTGCCAGTTCCTGCACAAAATCACTGCGAAGGCGCATTTTTGTTTTTTCAATGGCGTTTTGTCTCGATAACCAAAGGTTGATGGTGGTGACGGCATGTTCCAAAATATTCACCCGATAGGTTGTTAAAAAAGATTGAGCAGAGGGATGAGGAGGAACAGGTAATAGTGCATACAGGTACCCCTGTGGATCGTCCAATACCTGCAAAACGGGCAGCTGAAGAAGGACCTCCCCCTCTACCTCAATTGTTTGAAATTTATGAAACATCGGATCCTGCGTCAAAGGGGCGGCCAGCTCTCTCACTGGAATCACCCCATTCACCACATAGCTTTCCCACTTCTTCACTAATGCAGGTCTTATACTCTTTTTATCCAGCAATACCCCTGCCTGGTCTGTAATCACAACGGGACACCCTACACTGTTTTGAATATAACTGGAAATCTGATCAAGCTCCGCATCTTCCAAAATTAATTTCAGGAGTTCCTGCTGTATCTTCTCTGAGGTCTTTTGCTCTTTCTGCTGAATGGCATTCAGCTCCTGCATAACCTCCTCAATAATATCTGAAAAGCGAATTTCCCATGGTATTTCAATAATGATAAATTGGTTCTCCTCTGCCAGCTCGATGATGTCACTAGGTATATCGAAAATAAATCGGCCTAAAGCGAGAATGAGCGCAGATGCTTCTGACTCGATGACATCTTCCACAAATTGCCTAAGTGAAGAAGGATCCTTCTCACACCCCACGCCTGTGCTTAGTACTACTTCATTTTTTCTTACAAAATTCTCTACGGGCATTTCAATCGCTGATATCCACTGAACACAATGCTCATCCAATACCTCTTTTCCTGCCCGCACCCGCGCCTTCGACATCACACTGAATTTCGAAACATCCTTCACTGTTAACCCCATGTTATCCCCCTTGCCTCTAGGTGTTTGATTTATACTAATCCAACTTCATCCTTCAAATCGCATAAAGTATACCACATTTTCACATAAATTTACATTTAGCTATCCAATTTAACCCAATCGAAAGGACTACAGGGAGAATATCCTTCTCAAAGAAAGGAGGATCATAGGTGTGTCGTCCTTAAACGTAATTTTGAATAATTTTATAAATGAGGGAGAGGTCTACATTTTGACCGCTGATCACCACAGCGACGGCTCCTTCCTGGCGGGGAATTTGATTCGTTAGAAGAGCGGCCACTCCTGTTGCTGCCGCTCCTTCTATGATCATTCGATGTTTGTCCATCATAAATGCCATACTGAGGGCAATATCCTTTTCCGAAATCAGAAGATTGGCATCCATATACCGCTGAACCATCCGAAATGTATGCTTATTATCTAATCCTATGCCGCCTAATAAGCTATCGGCCAGCGTCTCTGATTCTTCTAATTTCACAGGTTTTCCAGCCTTCAGGCTTTCATGCATGACAGCTGATTTCTCCATCGATACACCTGTCACTCTTATGCGAGGATCATTCGATTTTACAGCTAGCCCTATTCCTGACAGCAATCCGCCTCCCGATAAAGGAACAATGATATCTGTTACATCAGGGATGTCCTCCAATATTTCCAGCCCGATGGTTCCTTGACCGCCAATCACATAAGGATCATCAAACGGTTCAATCAATGTTAACCCTTTCTCTTTTTCCAGCTCATAGCACCGCTTGCCCGCCTCATCCTGGCTTTCTCCGTAAATTTCAATTTTGGCGTTTAACCGTTTTAATGAATCTACTTTCGCTTTCGGCACACGATGGGAAATACAAACGACTGCCTCAATTCCAAGCATTCTGGCGACATATGCCACCGCCATGCCATGATTGCCTGTGGAAAACGTCGCTACTCCGCGCTTTTTTTCTTCGTCACTTAAGCTTAGTATTTTATTAGCTGCCCCCCTTACTTTAAATGCGCCGATGTCATGCGTGTTTTCAAGCTTTAAATAAACGGGGCGGCCTGCCAGTTCGGACAAAACAAAAGACTGAATAAGCGGAGTCCGGTTAATGATCCGAGCAATCCTTTTTCTCGCTTCCCATATATGGCGTATGCTCATTTCCTTTTCTATTGACTGAAGATGATTCAATACAATCCCTCCTAAATAAAGCAATAATGTGCTCACACGCATTATATAGTCTCAATTTTCAGACATCAATTGTTAAATATGACTAGGGAGGGGACGGTTTTTTATACATATGGTATGAAACAAGGCTCGGTTAGCTTTTTACTCCCATCAAATAATAGCGGCTCCTTCCGTACATGTTAAAGGAGGGAAGTTGCTCTCGGCCGGATAGGAAACACGAATTCATAGTGAATACATAGTTACTGGGCGGACTCACCCGCTCCCAATAACTCTTAACAAGCCGCAAAGTACTTCCTGCATCAAACATTAAAAATATCCACACAAGGAGGAAGCCAATGAGACTTGCAGCACATGAACTGAATGACTTAAATGAGTTAACGATGAGCTGTGTAAATTCGATCACCAACATGTCCTACATGCTGCAGCATGTACAAGACCCGGAATTTAAAAGCATCCTGGAGCGCCATTTTCCATTCCATATTCGTGATTATAATATGAAGGCTTCTTTTATGAATGAGGCGGAAGGGGGCAAAAAGAGAGTTGAAGCTTTTTAAGGAAGATGGGCATTTGAGTGACTACACTCAATCGTCAATGGCTCAATACTCGCCCGTACAGCCGCGTACGGTTGTAGAGGATTTTAACGACCGGGAAATGGCCACCGCCTATTTACTCACGTTAAAGCGCGCCGGCCGGGAATATGCTTATTCCGCAATGGAAGCCGCAAATCCCGAGCTGCGTTCTTTCCATCAAACGGCTTTCATGATAAGCTGTGCCCATGCTTATGATATGTGGCAGTACATGGTAAAAAAGGGTATTATCCATTAGAACCGGCGGATCCGAAGATGGTGGAGAAAATCGGGGCGATGTATCAAGTTGTGCCTGAGGATCTGGAACAACTTCAGCAGTACCTAAACAATTACCAGGGACAAAACCCAACTGCCGGCGAGAGCGATCAGCTTTATCAATAAAGATTTATAATAGAAAAAATAAATAATGAGAAACGGCACCTGTAGGTTTAGTAGTTGAATCTAACCATTCGGGTGCCGCTTTTATGCCGAATACGTCCATTTAGGTTATTTCTTTCGGTTCATGGCTGCCCAGTAAGTGGCAGCCTCGGCTCCGGTTGCGGCCATGGCTGTCAGAACAGGATGTTTAGAAGCTTTGACATACATGCTTCCCGAACGAATCCACCCTTTATTTGTTCCTCTCTCGTGCAAGCCATACCCGGCACTATATAAAGCGCTCTCTTCCTTCGGCTTAGATGGCCTTTCATCCTGCTGGGTCACATACATCGTCAGCTCCATCCATTTATCCATTAGACGCGGGAAAAGAGAGCCTATCAGCTGCACCGCCCTCGACTGCGAACCGACAAATATATCTCTTTTAGGGTGTTCGGCCGAATAGAGAATGGCTTCCGCCACGGCTTCGGGAGGATAAACCCTCCCTCTATGAGCCGGCTGCTTCTTTAAATAGCTTCTTCCACGCTTGTTCCAAGGCGTATCCACTCTGCTTGGGCGGATGAGTGTGATGGACACAGGCGCCTTCTCCTTCTCCAATTCCGTTCTTATACTTTCCGTCCGTCCATGTACGGCAAATCACATTAATGACAGCTCCCGGCATTCCTCTCTCCTTAAAATGCTGAACGGCCGTCTTCGTCCCGTGCACGACACCCCAAAAGTTGGTTGTAAACAGACGATGTGCGTCTTCGCTGCTTACTTCCATGGCCTGTCCAAATATAAAGCTGCCAGCGTTATTCACCCATGTATCCAAACGCCCGAATGTTTGAATCGCTGTTTCCGCAATCCTGTTGACCTCGTCTTCACGTCCGACATCTGCTTTTACATAGACAGCTGACTGTCCTTTTCCCTTTAGCTCCTGAACTAATTCCTTTAATGCCTCTTCATTTCGTGCAGCGGCAACAACCTTGGCTCCTCTTGCCGCAGCCATTCTGGCGGTCACAAGGCCAATCCCGCTCGATGCCCTGTAATCACGATCACCTGGTCTTTTAGCTTCTTTAAGTTCATGTCTTTCCCCTCCTCTCCTTCTTAGATGCGGTTAGATCGATTTTGCCGAAAATGCCCTGAGGGGTAAATTAAATAATGGATGAAACTAAAAGAGAGAAGATGCCAAAGCCTTCTCTCTTTGTTAGTGTTCCTTCCTGCTGCGCCTTGTGCTTTTGCCGCCATTCCCTTGACGTTTTGCTAACCACTTACCCTGTCGCTCCTCTTCCAAAACGGCAGGAAAGGAGAAGGGCTTCTCTAGGTCTCACAAGCAGGCATAAAAAACACCCTAACGTGAGTTAGGATGTTTTTCTCGATTTCTGATCTTGTAAATATTGGACAGCTCTCGGTATAAGCCTTCTCTCTTTCTGGATGACGTAAAGAACAATCATCAGCCAAACGGCAACAATCACACCGTAGATCATATTCTCCCAGAACGGCTCAATATTCGTGTAGCTGAGGATGGCATTGGTGTTTGTAAAGATCAGCATGCCGCTGACGATAACGGCTAATATCTTGGTCGGCAAGTTCTTGACGATCCAGGCTGCAATCGGTGCGGCAATGACGCCTCCGAGCATAATCGCTCCTGCCCAAAGCCAGTTAATGTTCCCTAGCCCCAGAGAAATGATAAAGCCCAAGGTGGCGGCGGAAGCCACCGCAAATTCACTGGCGCCCACTGTTCCAATAACCTTCCTCGGTTCCATGCCTTTTTGTGACAGCAAAGCAGGCGTGGCGATAGGCCCCCATCCTCCTCCGCCGCTTGCGTCAAAGAATCCGGCCACAAAACCGAGAGGAACATAGAATTTGTTCGTCAGCACCTTGTGTTCTTGTTTGCGTGCGTCCTGCAGAAATAAGAAACGAGTTAAAATGTATAGTCCCAAGCAAAGCAAAAAGATCGACACATATAATCGAACGTATTCACCTGTTAATTGGCTTAAAAAGGTAGCTCCTAAAAAGGCTCCGATGGCTCCGGGGATGATGAGACGCTTTGCCATCTGTTTATCCACATTCCCAAACTTTACATGTGAGACGCCTGAAGCAGCTGTGGTCACTACTTCTGCCATGTGGACCGAAGCAGAAGCGATTGCGGGGGCAACCCCTGCTGTAAGCAAAAGTGTCGTTGACGTGAGTCCGTACCCCATCCCGAGTGCCCCGTCCACCAGCTGAGCTGCAAGCCCAACAAGTGCTAATATGACAAATCGTTCCATGCATCTCCCTCCCTCTTATCTATCTGTTGCGCCAGCCTTCGATTGGAGCTTATGTAGAAAGTCCATCCGCTTTTGTTCATCTTTATAAAAGGCAGGATCTGTTGCTACCTTCAGCAGCCGCCGGCGTACCGCACGGTCACTCTCTACTTTCTTCACCGTTTGTCTGACTTCGTATAGAAAATCAATGTATTCGCCATAAGACTCGTCATACTGCTCCTCCAGCTCATCCCTTAACTGTTTGGCCAGCGTTGGGCTGGCCCCTCCGGTCGATATGCTGATCGTAAAGCGTCCCCTTTGTAATGTCGCTGGTATGGTGCAGTTGCCGAGCTCCTGCTGGCCGGTATGAATAACGAGCTTTCCCATGGCCTTTGCTTTCCGGGCTACTTCGTCGTTCACCTCAGGCGAATTTGTCACAGCGATCACAAGGAAAGCGTCTTGATAGTCTGCCTCTTCTGCTTCCTTTAGCTGAACAGCAACAAGGCCATCTTTCTCCAGCTTTTCTATGTCTGGATGGATCACCGGGCTGACGACACATATGTTTAACCGAAAGCGAAGGAGGTTTTGAATCTTATGCAGGGCGATTTGCCCGCCTCCTATCATAACTATTTTTTCATCTGTTAGATGGAGATTGATCGGAAAGATAAGAACCCCTCCTCTAGCTGTTCGGCTTCCTGAATTCTCTGATGAATAATCTGCCGGATGGCCGGGTGATAGCCGAGACACTTTGTCAGCACCACTGATTCTGCCATCGGCAGGGCTTTAATCTCCTTCTTCATCGAATGAGACAGCATGCCGGTGAACAACAAATACGGAAGCACCCATAGTTTAGACGCCGCTTCCTCCGATAACCGCTTCACTTCATCGGTAAAACGCGGAGAAGCGGCCGCCAAATAACTTATATTCACATCAGTTAAGTTGGTTTTAAGACGGAATAAATTCCGTATAGATACAAAATCAGCCAGCGTTTGCGTATCGCTGCTCCCCCGCCCGACGATTAACACGGAGTCATCGGGTTCAATGGATTCCCCAGTTTCCTCCATCCGCTCAATCAGGATGTCAATCAACGCTTCATGAACGCCAATCGGCTGGGCGTAGTAAAAAGTGACAGCCGGAAATTGACCTTTTACTTTCTTTAATTCATGCGGAATGTCTTTTTTCGCATGGCCTGCGGCAAGCAGTAAAAACGGAAAAACGATAATTTCATCCGCTCCCTGCTCTACACAGCTGGCAACACCTTGAGCAATCGTCGGCTCTGCCAGCTCTAGAAAGCAGGTTTCTTGAATGGGTACATCCACGAACGGTTTGGTCTGCTCAATAAAATGGTACGCTTCTTCTCGGCCTTTCCTTACACGGCTGCCGTGGCAAACATACAGGACGGCTTTCATTGCTCGGCTCCTGCGGCAAGGGCAGCTATTTCTTCTTTCTCCCACTCATTGAACCATTTCAGCTTTTCGCGGAGCTCTACCACTTCTCCAATAATAATCATGCTTGGGTTCGTGATGCCTTCCTGCTTCGCAATGTCTGCAATCGTCGCTAGTGTCCCTGTGACCGTTCTTTGTTCATTTGTCGTCCCCCAGTGGATTAAAGCAGCCGGTGTTTCAGGCGGCTTGCCGTGGGAAAGAAGCTTCTCTTGAATATAGGGCAGGTTCTTCATCCCCATATAAACAGCTAATGTATCAATTCCATTGGCTAAAGCAGACCACTTTAGTTCTTCCTTTTCTCCTTCGCGGCGATGCCCGGTGACAATGGCAAACGAAGCGCTGTGGCCGCGGTGTGTGACCGGAATACCTGCATAAGCTGGAGCGGCGATGCCTGAAGTGATGCCCGGCACGATTTCAAACGCTACGCCATGTTCCGCCAAAAAGGCCGCTTCTTCCCCGCCGCGGCCAAACACGAATGGATCGCCGCCTTTCAGCCGGGTAACCTTTTTGCCTTTCTTCGCATGCTTCACAAGCAGATAATTGATCGTTTCCTGCTGCAGGAAATGATGATCCGGTAATTTTCCGCAGAAAACCAGCTCCGCTTCCGGTTTCGCATAGTTAAGGAGCTCTTCACTGACCAGACGGTCGTATAAAATCACGTCGGCTTCCTGGATTGCTTTTAAACCTTTTACTGTAATGAGATCGGGATCGCCGGGTCCAGCTCCGACTAACCACACTTTTGCCATAACGGACACCTCCACGCTTTCTTTTTCAGACCAGCAGCGGGTACTTCCCGCTGCTGGCTTTCCTTGTCATGATCCTGTTGTTACAGCCACTTGTTTGCTTTCATGTAAGAAATAAGCTGATCCACGCATTCCTCTACGGAAAAGCGGTCGGTTTCCAGTACAAGCTCAGGCTTTTCCGGTGCTTCGTATGGAGAAGAGATACCGGTAAACTCCGGTATTTCTCCTTTTCTTGCCTTTTTGTACAACCCTTTTGGATCGCGGGCTTCACATTCCTCAATCGGGCAGCTGACGAATACTTCCACGAATTCATCCTTACCCAAAAGCTCGCGTACAACGGCGCGGTCTTCCTTGAAAGGAGAGATGAAAGCCGTAAATACAAGCTGGCCGCTGTCTACAAACAGTTTTGCTACCTCGCCGATGCGGCGGATGTTTTCTTTTCGGTCTTCATCAGAAAAGCCGAGGTCTTTATTTAAGCCGTGACGGACATTGTCGCCGTCTAATACATACGTCTGTGCCCCTAGTTCATGCAGTTTTTTGGCCGCTGCATTAGCAACCGTTGATTTGCCGGAACCAGAGAGCCCGGTAAACCAGAAAACCGCACTGTGATGGCCATTTTTTTCTCTTTTCTCTGCTTTTGTCAGGGATTGGTCGTGCCATACGATATTTGTGCTCATGCTTTTCCTCCTCTTACACCGTTTCCTTTTCTCTTAATCCGCGAATGAGGACTTCGATCACTTCTTTGCGGCTGAAGGTAGCCGGCGGCACCTCGCCTGCACGCAGCATTTCACGAACCTTCGTACCGGAAAGAATGACATGGTGCTCCTTATCGTGCGGGCATGTTTTAGCTGAAGCCATGGCTCCGCATTTCTCGCAGTAGAAGCTGTGCTCGAAGAACAGCAACGTAAGGCCGATCTCTTCTTCCGTAAATTGATCAAAAATTCTCTGAGCATCATATGTGCCGTAGTAGCTGCCGACACCTGCGTGGTCACGGCCTACGATAAAATGTGTGCAGCCGTAGTTTTTGCGGACAAGCGCATGGAAGATCGCTTCACGAGGACCTGCATAGCGCATAGCAGCCGGGAATACAGCTAATTTCACACGGTCTTTTGGATAATATTCTTTTAATAAAACCTGATAGCTTTCCATGCGGACATCGGCCGGGATGTCATCAGACTTTGTTTCGCCGACAAGAGGATTTAAAAGCAAGCCGTCTACGGTTTCTAACGCTGTCTTTTGAATATATTCATGAGCGCGGTGTACAGGGTTTCTCGTTTGGAACCCAACGACCTTGTTCCAGCCTTTTTCTTCAAAGATCGCTCTTGTTTCGGCCGGGTCAAAATAAAATTCGGCAAACTGCTTGCGTTCAATGCGGCGGATGAGTGTAATCGGGCCGCCTACGTAAACGGAACCGCGGTCAAACATCTTCTTTACGCCAGGGTGGGCAAGCTCGGTTGTTCTGTATACTTCCTGAGCTTCTGCCTGCTGGTCCGGCTGATAAATTTCTTCAATATCAATCACGCCGTAAGGAATGCCGTCATGAACAAGAAGAGCTGTTTCTCCTTCCTGCAATGCCGCAGCTTTTTCCTCTGTGACCGGAAGAGTAATAGGCAGGCTCCAAACCGTTCCGTCAGCTAGACGAATGTTTTTTACTACAGAGTTATAATCCTTCTGTGTTAAAAAGCCTCTTAACGGGCTGTAAGCACCTGTGCCGATCAGCTCTAAGTCACTTAATGCCGTTTGGTCCAATTCAATTTCTGCTTCAATCGAAGCGATATTGTAATCCGGGTTGAATAATTGTACGAGTTCACCGCCGTGTGGAATACTCTTTGTCATCATTAAAACCTCCTAATTCTATTAAACTTACCAAAATACTCAGTTTTATAGCCAAAAAAATGCGTCACTTAGGTGGTATGTAACCCACATTCCGTTTTGCCGGTGCCTGCCCAGCGGCCTGCACGCATGTCTTCTAGGGAGTAGGCCGGCTTTGTGCATGTCTCGCAGCCGATACTCGGATAGCCTTGGTCATGAAGCGGATTATAGGCTAATTCATGCTTCGTCACGTAGCGCCAGACATCTTTCCATGTCCAGTGGATCAGCGGGCATACCTTAACCTTTTGGAATTTGTGGTCTTGGTTCAAGAAATTCGTGTTCTTTCTCGATTCTGACTGCTCCCTTCTCAGTCCTGAAATCCAGGCAATAGACGGAGAAAGCACTTGTTTGAGCGGCTCAATTTTTCTTAAATCACAGCACTGGTTTGGATTGGTTTTCCATAGATCTTTGCCATACTGAGCCGTCTGCTCTTCAATCGTTAAATCAGGCTGCTGCATGCGAATATTCAGCTCAGGATAAGCGGCTTTTACCTTATCAATGAGTTCATACGTCTCTTTAAAGTGATAGCCAGTGTCTAAAAATACAATTTCTGCATTTGGTTTCACTTTTGAAATTAAGTCAATCAATACGATGCCTTCAATACCAAAGCTGCAGGCATATACAATGTCGTTTTCGTACTCTTCATACGCCCAGCGGAGCGTTTCCAGTGCCCCTTTTGTTTCGCTGTCTTCTGGAAAAAGGGCATGCTGCTCTTCATTCCAATCATGATATGTGATCAAAATCAAACACCTACTTTATTGATAGGATTTAAAGGATATAGATAATACTATCAGAAAATTACTTAAAGTCAAACCCTATTTAAAAAATTTACATATTTTTTTACAATTTTGCGGAGGTTAAAGAGGAAACAACTCGGGTATACTAAAAAAAAGTAGGGTTTTCCCGTTTAAAGGAGGAATTTGATGACCCACAGACGAGTATGTACAGAATGTAACGGCTTAGGCAGAGTTCCTCTAGTCAGAGGATTCCTCAACGGAAAAGTATGCAGGCAGTGTGAAGGTCTCGGTGTATATAGAATGTACCCATTACCGGCTTCTCTGTTAGGTCATTTAAAATAGTAAAAGCAGGTTAAATTTATATAGGGAGAGGTCTTCTGCGGTGAAAGAACAGGATATTATTCTGTATGAAGGAGAGCCATATAAGATTTTGGATATTGATGATGCTGGATACTGTGACATTAAAAGGCTTTCCCCTCCACACCAGGTTGAATTGACCCACATCAAGTATTTAAAGAATTGTCCAGTGGTTTCCCAGCAATAAAAAGACCGGATACTTTTTAAAGTGTACCCTATAGAGTAGACACCAAAAAAAGTCTACCTATAGGGTACTTTTTTGTATAATTAAGAAACACAACTAGAGATAACATGG
>NZ_JWJE02000035.1 GCF_000812025.2 Bacillus thermotolerans | reverse complement strand
TGGATTGATAATAAACTCAGCACCGTCTTCCTGTATGGTTCCGCCTTGAATATTGATTTTTTCCTCTGTATCAAATGTTCTTTTTAGTAAGGCATAAATATTCATAATTTCCCCTCCTGTTTATTAATTTAAAATATTCGGAATGTTTTTTACAAAAAATTTACTGTCCAATGAACTTTGGCTTGCGCTTTTCTACAAACGCGCCAATCCCTTCTTTGGCATCCTGTGATTCAAACACCTCTCCAAAAAGCTGTGCTTCCCTGTCTGCTCCTTTATAATACTCGGCTGATTTGGCAAACCCGAGCAGTTCAATGGCTGCTTTCATACTGACCGGGCTCTTCTCGGCAATCTTATCAGCCAGCTCGCGGGCTTTCGAAAATAGTTCTTCTTCCGGATAAGCATGGTTAGCCAGCCCCCATCGAACAGCTTCCTCACCCGTTAGCGGCTCGCTAGTCAGCAATAGCTCTGCCGCTTTTGCTGTACCTACATAGCGGGGCAGCCTTTGTGAGCCCGCAAACCCTGGCACCAGTCCGAGAGAAAGCTCAGGAAGGCCTAGTTTGGCGCGCTCTGAGACAAGACGGATATGACAGCTCATTGCCAGCTCCAATCCTCCGCCTAGTGCCGCACCATGTATCGCTGCGATAATAGGCTTGGAAAATGATTCAATTCGTTCAAACACCTGCTGGCCTCGCACGGCAAGCTTTGAGAACTCCTCTCCTGTCTTCACGGTTGTAAATTCTTTAATATCAGCTCCGGCAGAGAAAAACTTCCCCTCTCCTCTTAGCAAAACGACCCTTATCTCTCTATCCTGCTCTAATTGATTGAGCGCTTGCTCAATGTCAGTGATCAAAGAGCTGGAAAGAGCGTTAGCAGGGGGCCGCTGGATAACCATTTCAGCCACCCGGCCTCTTCTTTCCAAAGATATGTATTCCAATTTACCATCCTCCTTCTACCACAATTACACTAGTGTGCTGAAAACCCATTAAGCAGCATGTTCCCCACCTCAGGAGCCATAGCTGTAAGATCATACTTCTGATCATTCATCACCCACGTAGTGGCGGTTTCATCCATCGTTCCAAAGATCATTTGCCTGGCCAGCAAAAGGTTAAGAGATGCGCGGAATTCGCCATTTTCTATCCCGCTTCTAAGAATTTCGTCAATTAGCTTCAAATAGTTTTTTAATACGTTATTAATCTTTAGACGAAGCTCTTTATTCGACTGACGAAGCTCCAGCTGAGTTACCACTGCTAGATGGCGGTCGGCAGACAGCATATTAAAATGGCTTTCTACCAATACCAATAACTTCTCCGAAGCTGTCTTTTTTCCTGCCAGAATTTTTTGAGTTTTTTCGACAAAGCTTCCCATTTTCTCTTCGAATAGAGAAATTAAAATATCCTCTTTGCTTTTAAAATATAAATAGATGGTGCCGTCAGCAACACCTGCCTGCTTGGCAATTTTTGATACTTGTGCATGGTGGTAGCCATTTTCTGCAATTACCACTACAGCTGCATTGATAATTTGATGATATTTTGGTTTGTCTCTTTTCAATGATGCCCCTCCTGACTACACTGCGCAAAGATGAATGACTATTCATTCATAACTTTATATTATCTTTTTTTATAAAAGGAGTCAAGAGGTGCACCGTTGTTTAGATCAGCTTGTTTTTTCTATATTTTTCTTTTCTTCATCCACTAGTACCCGTCTTAAGATCTTTCCCACAGCTGTCTTCGGAAGCTCATCCCGAAACTCATATATTTTTGGTACTTTGTAAACGGCCAAATTCTCTCGCATATACTGATCAAGCTCTTCTTCCGTAACGATGTGGCCCTCTTTTCGGACAATAAAAGCTTTAACCGTTTCCCCGCGGTAAGGGTCAGGTACCCCAATGACCGCTGCTTCCTGGACTGCCTCGTGCTCGTATAATACCTCCTCTACTTCACGAGGGTAAATATTATATCCTCCCGCAAGGATGACATCTTTCTTTCTATCGACAACGAAGAAATAACCATTTTCATCCATGTATCCAACATCTCCTGTTAAAAGCCATCCATCTTTAAAAGTTCGCTCTGTTTCTTCAGGTCTGTTCCAGTAACCTTTCATCACCTGTGGCCCTTTAATGGCAATTTCCCCCACCTCACCTGGAGGTAAAGCTTTGCCTGTTTCCAAGGACAAAATTACTGCATCCGTATCGGGCCAAGGAACACCTACACTTCCTTTTACACGCTCTTCACCCCAGAGGAAATTAGAATGAGTGACCGGAGATGTTTCCGATAATCCATACCCTTCTACGAGCCTCCCCCCTGTCACTTTCTCAAACCTTTGCTGAATCTCGGCCGGCAAAGGAGCTGAACCACTGATACAGCACTGAATGGAAGATAAATCGTATTTCTGTAAAGATGGCTCATTTAATAAAGCAATATAGATGGTTGGAGCTCCCGGAAATAGAGTGGGACGCTGTTTCTGAATGGCCTTTAAAGTCATCTTCACATCAAACTTGGGAAGAAGGACCATCTTGTAGCCTTGCATAATAGATAAAACCATGACAGCCGTCATGCCGTATACATGGAAAAACGGGAGTACGCCTAAAATAATCTCTTCTCCCTTTTTGCATTTATACATCCAGGCCGCACACATAGAAGTGTTAGCTATTAAGTTCTTGTGCGTAAGCATCACTCCTTTAGGGAAGCCTGTTGTTCCTCCTGTATATTGAAGCAGAGCTAGGTCTTCTTCTGAATGAACAGTCACATCGACTGCTTCAGGGGCTTCCGTCTTCATAATAGTTAGGAAATCATGGTTTGTTCCATGCTCTTCTACATGCACTTTTAAACCAGTTTGTTTTTGTTGTATAAATGGATAAATAATATTCTTTGGGAAAGGTAAATAATCTTTGACAGCGGTTACAATAATATGCTGGAGGTCGGTGTTTTTCATTACTGAGCGGACCCGGGGGTATAGGATGTCTAAGGTGATAATGGCTTTGGCACCAGAATCTTTCATTTGATATTCGATTTCTCTCTCTGTATACAGGGGATTCGTTTGAACAACAATTCCGCCTGCATATAGTGTTCCAAAGTAACTAATAACTGCCTGAGGACTGTTTGGAAGCATAATTGCTACTCTATCACCTTTTTCAATACCAAGCTTTCTCAAATAGCGCCCTATCTTCAAAGCGGACTCGTACACTTCCTGAAAAGAAAGGTCTTTTCCCATAAAGTGAATAGCCGTCTTCTCGCCATATAACTCAGCAGCATGGGTTAAATAGGAATGCAGCGGCTGCTCATCATATGAGAGGTGGGTTGGTATCTCCTTTGGATAGCAGGAAAGCCAAGGCCTTACGCTCATCTCCATTCTCCTCCTCTTTATTTTAGAATATTTTAAATATTATAATCAATTATAAGCTAATTGCTTGCTAATGCCAATATCAATCATATGTATGCACAAAATAACCGGCTCATTCCTGAAAAAACAATGAGCCGGCTTTTGCTTTAGTCTTTTGCTAAGGTAACATATAAGGTTGTCCTTTGATTGCTGTCGTTTCTAAACGACAATGTTTCCTCTCCTCGGCAATGTACAACCGTTCCCTTTTCTGCCTGAAAGCTCTCTTTGTTAATCATAAAAACTCCGCTCCCTTCCCAGACAACAGCATACACGTCGGCATTAGGGTGCGGGTGTGGAGGGAGCGATTGTCCGGGCTCAAAGTTCAGCAAAAACACTGTGGACTTTTCCCCCTTCATTATTATCTTTTTCGAAAATGTTTCCTCTGAGAAAGCAATAAACTCTTCAAGCGACTGCTTATTCATTAGCACATCTCTCCTTGGATTGTTTTTTATTTTCCTCGTCCAGAAGCATACAGTAAGAGAAAGGCCGCTTCCCATGCCCATCCGCTCTTTCAGCCTCTATGAAATCTTTTTCCCCAATCCATCATCAAGTACAATTGGCTTCTTCCCGCTTTCAGCTGCCGCCAGCTTTTTCTTAAGTCCTGCAAAGAAGCCGACAATAATAACTGCCGTAATCACTGCAGCTCCGATATAAGAGGTGTTCAGTGACAAGCCGAACCCGATTTGTGCATTCAAAATATAAGTAAAGGTGGCCATCGTGATAAAGGCGGCCGGAACAGCTGCAATCCAGAAGTTTTTACGCTGCAGTGCAAGGTACATAGCTCCTACCCACAACGCAATCATCGCAGTGGACTGGTTCGCCCAAGAAAAGTAACGCCATAAAATGTTGAAATCCACTTGAGTTAATACAATAGAGATAACAAACATCGGGATAGCAATCCACAGGCGGTTGCTGATCTTCTTCTGAGCAGCGCCAATATAATCAGCAATAATCATACGTGCACTCCGGAAAGCTGTGTCACCTGATGTAATCGGTAATACAATCACTCCGAGAACAGCAAACGTACCAAACAGCGCACCTAAAGTAGTAACAGATACTTCCTTAACGACACCTGCTGGTCCTGCCGTAGCCAGAATTTCATTAAGCGTCGCTCCATCAAATATAGACATAGCGGCAGCTGCCCAAATCATGGCGATAATCCCTTCAGCAATCATCATACCGTAAAAAATGAAACGTCCTTGTGACTCTTGTTCTGTCGTTCTTGAAATAATTGGGGACTGTGTGGCATGGAAACCCGATAAAGCCCCACAGGAAATCGTTAAGAATAATAGCGGAAAAATAGGAAGATTATCCGGGTGCATATTTGTAAATGACAGCTCTGGAATTGGCTGTCTTTGAATAATCAATGCAGCACCAATTCCTACGGCGCTGATAAGCAGAAGCGCACCAAAGAACGGATAAAGCCGGCCAATGATTTTATCTACAGGCAGCAAAGTAGCAAGCAAATAGTAAGCAAAGATAATAGCAACCCATACACCTACCGTCAGACTATTCGGTGTCAAATCAGCTAAAAGCGCAGCTGGAGATGTCACAAAGACCGTACCAACAAGTATAAGCAGCAAAATAGCAAAAGCATTGACAACATGCTTAAACGCTTTTCCAAGAAAGTTCCCTGCAAGCTCAGGCAAGTGGGCTCCCCTGTTCCTCAGGGAGATCATCCCTGTTAAATAATCATGCACGGCACCGGCGAAGATAGCTCCAAAGACAATCCACACAAAAGCAACCGGCCCATAAAGAGCTCCCATAATAGGCCCAAAAATAGGTCCTACACCAGCAATATTTAGAAGCTGAATAAGCGAGTTGCGCTTTTTATCCATCGGCACATAGTCAACTCCATCAGCTAATGTATAGGCCGGTGTCTTTCGGTCCTCCTTCATGCCGAATACTTTTTCTACATACTTTCCATACGTAAAATACCCCACAATTAACAATACAATAGAAGCAGTGAATGTAATCATTTCTTCTCCCCCCTCGAAAGAAAATAAATAACAGTAGTTGCATTATAACAAATATTTTTAATTTTTTGTTGTAACACAATTTTTATTCTCTCCTCTATTTATCCGCATTCAAGGCTCTTGTATATATACAAATAAAAAAGCCTTCCCCGAAAACCGGGAAGGCCTTCCTCAAGAGGCAAGTGATAAGTAAATAATGCCAACTAAAAGAAAAACACCGCACAATACAAGCAAAACCTTTGCTAATGTTTCCATATTTTTAAGCTCCTTCTTACATTAAAGCTGCGCCAATCACATACGACAGGCCAACCGAGATCACCATCGAAATGAAGCCGACAGCACGATTGTCTTCTTCGATTTCTTTGTCAATTTTAAAGCGGGGAGTAAGAAATTCAAATATGAAGTAACCAATCAATAGCAAAATAAAGCCAAATGCTCCCCAGCCCACCATCGTCAAAACACTGTCATTGTGAGCAATCGAGTGACGAAAAATATTAGAAAGACCAAATATCTTCCCGCCTGTTGCCATCGCTACCGCCATGTTACCCTTCTTTATCTCTTCCCAATTGCGGTAGCGCGTTACAAGCTCAAACACGGCTAGTGCCAAAATCATGCAGATAATAACTACACTATAATAACCAGCCAAATGTACGAAATCATTTTCCCAAAACTCATTCATGACAAAAAGCGCCTCTTTTCCCCTGCATGCTTATTACTGAAGTTCAACAACCGTTACACCGAGTCCTCCTTCGCCAGCTTCACCAGGACGTGTCCGCTTAACAGCACGATGGGATTTCAAATAATCCTGTACTCCTTTTCTAAGCGCGCCTGTGCCTTTTCCGTGAATGATTGATACACGCGGATAGCCAGCAAGCAATGCGTCGTCAATGTACTTTTCTACCCTCGCAATCGCCTCTTCGTAACGCTCACCTCGCAAGTCCAGCTCAAGGCTTACGTGATAATCCTTGCCCCGTACAGTTGCGAGCGGTTTTGCTTCAGCTTTCTTCTCTGATTTAATCCATTCCAGATTGCTTTCGTCGACTTTCATTTTCAAGATGCCAATCTGTACGTTCCACTCATGATCTCCAGCTTTTTCAAGCAGTGTACCTTTTTGTCCGAAGCTGAGCACCTTGACCTCGTCCCCCGGTCGGAGCGCTCGCTTAGAAGGAGCTGCTTTTTTCTTTGGCGCTTTCTTTCCTTCTGGTGCTGCTTCTGATAAGCGCCGCTTTGCCTCAATCAGCTCATGTTCTTTTACATCCGCTTGCTTTTCCAGCCTCATTGTCCGAAGATCCCGAATGATCTGCTCAGCTTCTGATTTTGCTTTTTCAACAATTTCTTCTGCTTTTTGGCGAGCTTTCTCATTCAGCTCTTCCTCACGTGCATAGTACGTCTGCATCTGCTTTTGCAGGTCTTTATGAAGCTGTTCAGCATGCTTCAGAAGCTCACGTGCTTCCTGTTCTTCTTCTTCTGCTCGTTTGCGAGCCTGCTCTAGTGAGGCAATCATTTGATCGACTTCGTTCGTGTCCGCGCCAATCAGCTGACGGGCCTGTTCGATAATTGTTTGATTAAGTCCAAGCCGGCTTGAGATTTCAAACGCATTGCTTCGTCCTGGGACCCCAATAAGCAGCCGATAAGTCGGGCTTAGTGTTTCCACGTCAAACTCTACACTTGCATTAATGACTCCTTCACGGTTATAGCCGTATGCTTTCAATTCAGGATAGTGGGTTGTAGCAATGACACGCGCTCCCCGGTTATGCACATCATCCAAAATAGCCATAGCTAACGCCGCACCCTCCTGAGGATCCGTTCCCGCTCCAAGCTCATCAAAGAGAACAAGGCTTTGCTCATCGACCCCTTTTAAAATATCAATGATATTTACCATGTGGGAAGAAAACGTACTTAAGCTTTGTTCAATTGATTGCTCGTCGCCGATATCAGCAAATACTGAACCGAATACTGCTGTTTCCGAGCCGTCAAGCGCAGGAATCGGCAAGCCAGCTTGTGCCATCAAAGTGATGAGACCTACCGTTTTCAGAGCAACTGTCTTCCCGCCTGTATTAGGACCTGTAATAAGGATAGTAGTATAGTCCTTGCCGATCTCTACATCATTTGCCACTGCCTCATCCACCGGGAGCAGCGGGTGACGAGCCTTATTTAGCTGAACATACCCCTGGTTGTTCACAATTGGCTTAGAGCCTTTAAACGAGCGGCCAAACTTTGCCTTGGTGAACATAAAGTCAAATTCACCGAGCAAAACAGTTAAATACCTTACATCTTCACCGTTTTCCGCTACTTCCGCCGTTAATGAAGTGAAGATGCGCTCGATCTCCGTTTGTTCTTTAAGCTTTAATTCGCGGATCTGGTTATTCATTTGCACAATGGATTCTGGTTCAATGAATAAGGTCTGACCAGAGGAAGACTGATCATGGACAATACCGCCATAGTGTCCTCTGTATTCTTGCTTAACAGGAATGACATATCGGTCATTCCTGATAGTAATGATAGCGTCAGAAAGCATCTTCTGGGCATTTTTCCCACGAATCAAGCTTTCAAGTTTTCCTCTTATCCGGCTTTCATTTGTACGTAGCTGCTGACGGATGTGCCGCAGCACATCACTCGCTGAATCGAGCACACCGCCATGCTCATCTACCGTATGTTTGATCTGATGCTCCAGCGCTGTAAGCACCGGCAGATGTTCAGCCTTTTCAGATAGAATGGGCAGTTCCTCTTCTTCTTCTACCAAATCGGCAATAAACTGTTTCAGCAGACGGCCGGCATGAATCGTACTTGCAATTTGAACAAACTCCAACCCGTTCAGCATGCCGCCAATCTGAGCCCGCTTCACTTGCGGCCGTACATTGAATATACCGTCAAGCGGAACATGCCCCTTCACACGCAGTACCTTCATAGCTTCGTCAGTTTCCTCCTGAAGACGCACCACTTCTTCAAACGAAACAGAAGGGGATAGCTGCTCTGCCTGTTCCCGTCCTAAACTGGAAGCGGCATATTCAGCTAACCGCTGCTTAATTTTGTCAAATTCAAGCGTTCTTAATACTTTGTTATTCACGTAACAGGAATCCCCCTATTTTTTCTTATTTCGGTTAACAAACGCCAGGAACTCTTCGATTCCATACGTATTGATCACTGTCTCAGGACGGAGCCAGCCTTTCCTTGCTGCCTTTGTGCCTACTTCCATAAATTCTAAGTGTTCCGTCGCATGTGCGTCGGTATTAATGAATATTTTCACACCAGCCTCCTGCGCCTTTCTTAAGTTCTCTGCTGATAAATCAAGACGATGAGGGTTCGCATTCAGCTCAAGTGCTGTATTTGTTTGCTTAGCTAGCGTAATTAATTCATCCATATCTACTTCATACCCTTCACGGCGGCCAAGCAGGCGACCGGTGGGATGAGCAATTAAGTGGACATACGGATTCTCAAGCGCTGTTCTCAAACGATCCATAATGGTTTCCTTAGGCTGTGAAAAACTTGAGTGGATGGAAGCAATCACGAAGTCCAACTGACTTAATACATCATCATCGTAATCAAGCGTGCCATCAGGAAGAATATCCATTTCAATTCCCGAAAGAATTTCAATATCGTTATATCGTTCATTTAGACGGCGTATTTCTTCATTCTGCTTAAGAAGCCGTTCAACGGACAGCCCATTGGCAACCTTCAAAAAGCGCGAATGATCGGTAATTGCCATGTATTCATATCCCTTCGCCCGGCAAGCTTCAATCATCTCTTCCAGCGAATAAGCTCCGTCCGACCAGGTTGTATGCATATGAAGATCTCCACGTATATCACTCAGCTTAAGTAAGCTGCCCTCATCAGTAAACGCTTCTACTTCGCTGCCATCTTCCCGGATCTCGGGCGGTATCCACGGCAAACCAAAGTAATGATAGAATGCCTCCTCCGTTTGAAAGGTTTTCACTTCCCCGGTTTCAGTCGATTCCACCCCATATTCACTGATTTTCTCTCCCCGTTCTTTCGCCAGCTGTCTCATGCGGACATTGTGGTCCTTAGAGCCGGTAAAATGATGAAGAGTAGATGCAAACTCCTCCTTCGAAACAATGCGGAAATCTACTCCTACATCCCATTCACCTTCAAGTACGAGAGAAACCTTCGTTTCACCTGACGCAATAACCTCTTTAATGCGAGGCAAAGCCAGTAACTGCTCTTTAACAAGCAACGGGTCGCCTGCAGCTATAATAAAGTCTAAGTCCTTAATCGTTTCCCTCAGACGGCGAAGGCTGCCCGCACGCGAGAACTTATGAATCCCTTCCATACGAGAAAGCTCTTCTTCAATCCACTCAGCCAGCGGCAGCATATAAGAGACCGGCAGACGCTCCGGACGCGTACCTGCTTCCTGGATAGCAGCAAGAATCTTCTCTTCTGTCTTCGCACCAAATCCAGCGAGTTCACGAACCTTGTTCATTTCACACACAGCTTTTAAGTCGTCCATGTTTTGGACACCCAGCTCCTTATACAGCTTCGCAATCTTCTTGCCGCCAAGCCCTGGCAGCTTTAATAGCGGAATCAGCCCTTCCGGAACACCCTGCTGAAGCTCCTGCAGAACAGCTGATTCTCCTGTTTCCTGATATTCCTTAATGACTGCGCTCGTCCCCTTTCCGATCCCAGGAAGCTTTGTTACATCGTCTATTTCTGACAAACTGCGATCATCTGCTTCAAGGGCAGCAGCCGCTTTTCGAAACGCGGACACTTTAAATGCATTCTCTCCCTTTAACTCCATATATAAAGCAATTCTTTCTAGTAAACGAATAATATCTTTTTTATTGATCATGTCTATCACCATGCCTTTTGAGTCGGTCCATTTCTCTTTTTAATAGTAACAGAAAAGCCAGGCAAAACAAAAACTTCCCTTTCAGAAAGAGAAGCGATCTAACTGGTCCAGTAAATTGAAATTTTTGAGCGTCTCCGATAAATAAGGAGTTCGGTGAATCATGTAATCAGCTACAAAAGAATCAGCTATCGCTGTTGAGATTCCATTCGGCAAGAGCGCTACAAGATAAAGCAGGACGAACAAGACAAGGTATACTTCAACAAAGCCCAGAAGTCCGCCTCCGATCTTATTTACCTCTCTTAAAATAGGAATACCCGCCAAGCCATTCAGAAAAGAAGCAAGAATCGACAAAGCCACCTTTACAATAATAAAAATAAGAATAAAAGCGAGCGCTCCGTAATAAAACGACTCAAAACCTGAAGATAAGAAGATGAGCCGTGACTGCTCATCAATCGGCGGGGCCGGGATCCATTGTTCAAGCAAAGGGGCTACTTGCCCTCGAAGAGCAAGGGCCGCAATAATAGCAATGAGGGAACCGCCTATGTGGAAAAACTGCAGAACAAATCCGCGCCGTAATCCCACAACGATCCCCATAAACAAAAAGAAAAGCAACACGATGTCTACCATATATGTCAATCCTTTAATTTCATTAATTCTTCTTTTAATAGTTCATTTTCTTCCTTCAGCTTTACACAATCATTGACTGCGTTGACAGCAGTTAACACTGCAATCTTATTTAAATCAAGTACAGGGTTCAATTGTTTAATCTCATTCATTCTTTCATCCACTAAACGAGCGACACGGCGCATATGGCTTTTCGATTCCGTGCCGATCATTGTATAATGATGACCGTATATCTCAACCGTAATTCGGTTCTTCTGTTCATTCGACATGGAAAGCCCCCGTTCGTAAAAATCTTTTTTTATCATATCACGAAAAGTTGCAACCATAAAGGAGAATGCCCAATGAGCCACACTGTATTAAAGGTCAATTCTAGTACGCTGTCGGAAATGATTCGACATTATGCACCGCACGCTAAAGACAAGCTTCCACCCGGAACTGCATTCACAGCAAAGACACCCACCTGTGCTATTACCGGCTACCGATCAGGAAAGGTACTCTTTCAAGGAAAAGGCGCGGAACAAGAAGCCGCTAAATGGGAAGGCACGGCCGCTAAGTCCTCTCCCTCTTTAAAGAAGCCCCCCTCTTCCGTTGCTTTGCCGCCCCATTTCTCCCAAATGTCTGTCATCGGAAGCGATGAAGTCGGCACCGGTGACTTTTTCGGACCGATCACCGTTGTCAGTGCCTATGTGCGCAAAAGTCATCTGCAGGAGCTTCAAGCATTAGGTGTACGCGATTCGAAAAATTTAACCGACGTTCAAATTGCAAGCATCGCAAAGAGAATATCGAAAATAATTCCATACAGTCTGCTCATTTTAAGAAATGAGAAATACAATACCCTTCAGCAGAAGGGAATGTCCCAAGGAAAAATAAAAGCCTTGCTTCATAATCAGGCATTGCTCAACTTGCATAAGAAAATATCTCCCGAAAAGCCAGAAGCTGTGCTTATTGACCAATTCGCCGAAAAAAATACTTATTACCGCTATTTAAAGGATGAAGCTAGCGTTTTTAACGAAAATGTCTTTTTTAGCACAAAAGGCGAGAGCGTTCACCTATCAGTAGCTGCGGCTTCTATTATCGCCCGTTACGCTTTCGTGAAAGAGATGGAGGCATTAAGCCGAGAAGCCGGCTTCATTCTCCCTAAAGGAGCTGGCAGTCAGGTAGATGCGGCTGCGGCCCGGTTGATCCGTGAAAAAGGCGAAGCCGTTCTCCCGCACTTTACAAAAGTGCATTTTGCGAATACAGAAAAAGCTAAAAAACTTGCTTATAAGCATTGATACCCTCTTTATTGTGTATCTCGAACTTCTTTTTTAACGAAAAAAACAGATTTTGGTAATAGAAAAAGCTGTTCCTAAAACCTCGGTTAACCGGGCTCTGGAACAGCTTTTCCTGCTTCTTTAGCTTCTTAATTCAGCACCTGCTTGATCTCTTAATGCTTCTAGCACATGATCATGTACTTTCACTACCTCTTCATCTGTTAACGTTTTGTTCGGATCAAAGTATTTCAGCGAGAAGGCAATTGATTTCTTGCCTGCTTCTACGTGCTCGCCCTCATACACGTCGAATACGTGAACTTCCTTCAGCAAGCTGCCGCCAGCCTCCCGGATAATCTGCTGGAGTGCCCCTGCTTGTACATCAGCATTCACAACAAGGGCAATATCACGTGTAATAGACGGGAAGCGCGGAATTGGTTCGTAGGTAACTCCTTCTGTTTTAGCAGCGAATACTGGACCGAGCTTCACCTCGAATACATAGGTTTCTTTTACATCTAGCTCCTTCGCTTTCTGAGGATGCACCTGGCCGACGAGGCCGATGCGTTCTCCGTCTAATACGACAGCTGCTGTCCGGCCTGGATGCATGCCGTCTGCTTGAGCCCTCTCAAAGCTGATTCGCTCTGCAAGACCAAGCTTAGCAAATAATCCTTCCAGTATGCCTTTTGCCACGAAGAAATCAACAGCTTTCTTCTCACCTTGCCATTGGTTTTCTTCCCATACACCTGTTAATGCTCCAGCTAAGTGCTCTTCCTCTCTCGGCAGTTGTTCACCAGCTTCTTTCAAGAACACACTGCCTACTTCATACAAACCAAGTGAGTCAATTTGACGGGCATTATTATAAGAAATGGCCTCCAGCAGCTGAGGGAGAATGCTTAGGCGCAAGTAAGCTCGCTCTTCACTCATTGGCATGGCCAGCTTGATTAGCTCACGTGTCTCAAGCGCATACTCCTTCGCTTTTTTCTCACTTGTTAACGTATACGTAATCGCCTGGTTTAAACCTGCTCCCTCTAAAAAGCGGCGAACGGCCCGGCGTTTTTTCTGATAGTCTGTTAATCCCCCTGGATATGTAGCCCCTTCCGGCACGGTTGTCGGCAAATTATCATACCCGTAAAGGCGTGCCACTTCTTCCACAAGATCTTCCGGAATAGTAATATCGCCGCGGCGTGTTGGTACTGTAACGATAAATTGATCATTATCTGTTTTTACGCCAAACTGCAAACGACGGAAAATATCTTCTACTTCTTCTTTCTGCAGCTCCATTCCCAACACACGGTTCAGCTTTTCCAGCGTTAAAGTAACTACTTTCGGCTCCAGGTCAATGTCACCGGCAATAACACTTCCTGCCAGCACTTCACCGCCAGCATACTTCGCCATCAGCTCGGCTGCTCGGTCCGCTGCTGCCTGGAGACGATTTGGATCTACACCTTTTTCAAAACGGGCACTCGCCTCTGAACGCAGACCGTGATCCTTGGATGCTTGACGTACACGCTGGCCGTCAAAATAAGCAGACTCAATTAATACATTTGTTGTGTCCTCGACTACCTCAGAGTTTGCGCCGCCCATCACACCGGCTAGTGCGACCCCTTCTTTGCCGTTCGTGATCAGCAAATGTTCGGAAGAAAGTGTTCGTTCCGTATCATCGAGAGTGACAAAGGTTTCTCCGTCTTGAGCACGGCGAACAACAATTTCCTTCGTACCTAGACGATCGTAGTCAAACGCATGAAGCGGCTGACCGTACTCCAGCAGCACGTAGTTTGTAATATCAACCACGTTGTTATGCGGACGAATGCCTTCTGCCATAAGGCGTGTTTGCATCCAAAGCGGAGACGGACCAATTTTTACGTTCTTTACTACACGGGCTATGTAAATTGGATTATCCTCTTTGGCTTCGATGCTGACTTTAATCCAGTCCTCCGCACGCTCGCCAGCTTCCTCAAATTCAATGTTCGGCAGCTTTACATCTGTATCGAGAATGGCTGCTACCTCATACGCGACTCCAAGCATGCTTAATGCATCTGAGCGGTTTGGCGTTAACCCCAACTCAAGCACTTCATCATCTAGATTCAACTGTGCCAGAGCATCCTCTCCCGGTGTCACATCATTTGGGAATACAAAGATACCTTCCGCATACTCTTTTGCTACCAGCTTGCTCTCAATGCCAAGCTCCTGTAATGAGCAGATCATGCCGTTTGAGGCTTCGCCGCGCAGCTTAGCCTTCTTGATTTTGAAATTTCCCGGAAGGACTGCTCCTACCTTTGCTACTGCTACTTTCTGATCTTTATCGACATTAGGGGCACCGCAAATAATCTGCACCGGCTCTTCTTCCCCGATGTCTACTTGACATACATTCAACTTATCTGCATTCGGGTGCTTTTCCTTTTCAAGAACGTGACCAATCACGACACCTTTTACGCCCTCGCCAAGCACCTCTATTCCTTCTACTTCAATGCCGCTTCTCGTAATCTTTTCAGCCAGCTCCTTCGCCGGCATGCCGCCGAGGTTCACATACTCACTCAGCCATTTATATGAAACAAACATTCGTTAAACCTCCTCTAAATTATTCATGCTCCGCAAATTGCCTTAAGAATCGTACATCATCTGTGTAGAAGTGACGGATGTCATCAATGCCATACTTCAGCATAGCAATCCGGTCCGGTCCCATACCAAAGGCAAAGCCTGTGTATTTCTTTGAATCAAATCCAGCCATCTCCAGTACATTTGGATGCACCATGCCGGCTCCCAATACCTCAATCCAGCCAGTATGCTTGCAGATGCGGCAGCCTTCGCCTTTACACATACAAGATACGTCTACCTCTACAGACGGCTCTGTAAATGGGAAAAAGCTAGGTCGTAGCCGGATTTCACGGTCTTCACCGAATAGCTTCTTAGCAAAAACTTCTAGAGTACCCTTTAAATCACTCATGCTGATGTTCTCGTCCACAACCAGCCCTTCAATTTGTGTAAATTGATGTGAATGAGTCGCGTCATCATTATCGCGGCGATATACTTTACCAGGGCAAATAATCTTTACAGGCCCTTGACCTTTATACTTTTCCATCGTGCGCGCCTGCACAGGAGATGTATGGGTGCGCAGCAACAGCTCCTCAGTAATATAGAAAGAATCCTGCATATCACGTGCCGGGTGTCCCTTTGGCAGGTTCAACGCTTCAAAATTATAATAATCTGTCTCTACTTCTGGACCTTCTGCTATGGAATACCCCATCGCAATAAATAAGTCTTCAATTTCTTCGATGACTTTCGTCAATGGATGTGCATTGCCCATTTCCACCTGGCGGCCCGGCAGTGTGACATCTACGGTCTCTTTTGCCAGCTGCTCTTCAATGGCCTTTTGCTCCAGTTCAGCCTGCTTTGTCTCAATAGCCGAAGACACGGCGGCTCTTACTTCATTCGCTAATGCTCCCATTTTTGGACGCTCTTCCGGAGAGAGCTTTCCCATGCCTTTTAATACTTCTGTAATTGGTCCTTTCTTTCCTAAATAAGCAACGCGGATGTCATTCAGCTGCTTTAAATCTTCTGCTGACTCCACCTTCGCGAGCGCTTCTGTTTGTAGCTCTTTTAATTGCTGCTCCACGTGTAAATCCTCCTTTATATTGGCAATAAAAAAAGCCCCGTCTCCCGGAAAGGGACGAGGCTTTGGTCGCGGTACCACCCTTTTTAACATGCTTGTTCATGTTCGCTTCATTGTGTTAACGGTTCTTCACCGGGGCATCTTTACACCTTTTAGGCGGTCCTGATGCCGGCTCGAGAGGTGAACGCTGCTCACTGCTTCCTAAAAGTGCTTTCAGTCTAGGGCACTTTTTCCCTGAAAGAAACTCCATGCGAGTAGCTCTTCTCTGTCCTTGCCTTTCCATCTATGCAATTATCGTTATTATAGTAAAGGTTTGTCGAAAATTCAAACGTTTTTCAACGTGTGTTTAAAATGATAAAGCAAAATACCTGCAGCGACAGCTACATTCAATGATTCACTCTCTCCGTAAATGGGGATGAAGACATTACTATCCGTTTCTTTCAACAGCTCTGGATTGACTCCGCTTCCTTCATTTCCGACAAGGAGAGCGAAAGAATCCGTAATGGCTGCTTGCCGATAATCAGCGGCCTGCTGCAGAGCTGTGCCGAGAATAGGCACCTGTTGTTCCTTCAGCTGCTGAATGGCTTCTGTAAGGGGCATGGATACAACCGGTAAATGAAAATGGCTGCCTTGAGCAGAGCGCAGCACCTTTGGGTTGTACAAGTCGGCACAGCCTTCCCCGAGTATCACTCCGTCTATCCCTGCTGCATCTGCCGTGCGGATCATCGTCCCTATGTTTCCAGGATCCTGGACAGCATCAATCAATAAATATGCATGGCCTGTAAGGGACTCTTCCGTCTCCCTTTTGCGACATACTGCAAATACTCCTTGAACAGTTTCCGTATCACCTAACGCTTTGGCTACATCATGCGTGATGACGGTCATATCTACACCGTCCATATTCCAGTGAGCTGGCAGCACAACCTCTTCAGAAACGATGACTTCTACAATATGCTCTTTTTGAGATAGAGCCATCTCGACTAAATGGAAGCCTTCAATGAGATATTGTCCTGTTTTTTCTCGTTCTTTTTTCGTAAGCAGCTTTTTCCATTGCTTGACTTTCGGGTTCTTCACTGATTGAATAAATTTCACATTAATTGGCTCCTCTTTTCATTTTCCATGATTATTATAGCCTAATTTTTTCGCATAATAAATCCACAGCTGGAGAACATAAGCATGATTACTGCGAAAAGGAGCGAGTCATATGAATTTCAACTTGCGTAATGCGGTATTATCCAACGTTTCCGGAAGCTCTCAGGAGCAATTGGAGAATACAATCGTGGACGCTATCCAGCGCAATGAAGAAAAAATGCTGCCGGGCCTAGGCGTCTTGTTTGAAGTATTGTGGAAAAATGCCGATGAACAGGAAAAGCAGCATGTCCTGCAGACATTAGAAAAAGGATTAAAATAAACAAAAAAACCCGGGAGTGGCCCCGGGTTTTTTTGTTTATTCTAGTCTTCCCAATCCTCCCACTGCTGCCACGGGCGCTGCTGATACTGCCATCCGTAACGAGGGCCTGGATAATATGGGGCAGGATAATACGGGTATGGAAAGTACGGGTATGGATAATATGGGGAATGATACCTTGGTCTTCTCGGCCTTCTTGGTCTTGAGTACGGGAAAGGGTAGTAGTGTGGAGGCTGCTGTCTCTCATCCATCATTGTTCCTTGATTCAACTCCTCATGTTCTAAAAGCTGTTCAGTTTCAAACGGACTATCTTGATAATACAAAACGAAAAACCTCCTTTGTTTTCCTTACCCTTTACCTTATGCAAAACCCCTTTTCCTCGTGTTTCCTCTGTTCAAATTAGGCTGTTGACCTAATGCTTGAATGTACTACAACAACATATAGGCAGCTGCTCTGTGACAAGCTTCCTAACATGCTAAGCTGAGGATACCTTATTCATGTAGTTTCTACTTTCTAATCCCACCTGCCCTTCGTCTGAGACTTAAAATGCTCGTATGGCCGACCGGTTCATCGTATTATTCTATCAACTGGGCAAGCACTGATTGCTTACAAGGTACTTAGCGGTCTAAAAAGCCGAAAAATACAAAGCCTCCCACCTGTACAAAAGCGGGAGGCTTTGTATTCATCAACTGTGAGACAAGAATGCAGTTGGTTTATGCATTACTTTCATTTCTTCCTTCCTCATCATAAGCAATCAACACAATATTTTCCCCTATTTCTTGTCTTAGTTCCTTCTCTAAAGATTGTATTTTATCCAGTTGCTTACCTTGCAAATCAGCAACCGGAAAACGTTCATAGACACTCATCTGACTGGTCTCCTTTCATTTATAGGTGCCTGTTATTATGTCCTCTCCTCCCCCGTTTATACAAGAGAATACTCTATTGTATAGACGGCTGCCTGTTTATATATTTCGACAAAAATAGAAGTTTTCTCTCGGCAAATAAAGGGAAAAAGATACAACCTGTAGTATAGATTTAATGAAGAGGAAAAGTCGCACACCGAATAAATCGTAAAACATTGTCTATAATGGACAATATTCAAATTGATAATCAGGGGGTGTCACGTCTGTGAAAGAAGAGTTAGACGCTTTTCACCAGATTTTTACAACCACAAAAGAAGCCATCGAGCGTTTCATGGCTATGCTTACTCCAGTTATCGAAAATGCGGAGGATGACCACGAACGGCTGTATTACCATCACATCTATGAAGAAGAAGAACAACGGTTATCCCGCCTCGACGTATTAATTCCACTCATTGAGAAATTCCAGGATGAAACCGATGAGGGACTTTTCTCTCCAAGCAACAATGCTTTTAACCGCCTGCTTCAGGAATTGAACCTTGAGAAATTCGGATTGCATAACTTTATTGAGCATGTCGATTTGGCTTTGTTTTCTTTTACTGATGAGGAACGTCAAACATTGCTGAAGGAACTGCGGAAAGATGCCTATGAAGGTTATCAGTATGTAAAGGAAAAGCTTGCGGAGATCAACGCCCGCTTTGATCACGATTATGCTGACCCTCATGCTCATCACGACGAACATCGCGACCATTTGGCTGACATGCCTTCAGCCGGTTCTTCACATGAGGAAGTTCAACCCGTGGCTCACAAAAAGAAAGGCTTTACCGTTGGCAGCTTAATTCAATGAATTCCGCTTAAATATTACCGCTAGCTCAAAAAGGAGGAAAAGTGAATGAATAAATCGCAGCTTTATCCAGATTCTCCATTAACAGACCAGGATTTCAACCAGCTTGATCAGACCGTCATTGAAGCAGCCCGCCGTCAGTTAGTCGGCCGCCGCTTTATCGAGTTATATGGACCGCTTGGAAGAGGAATGCAAAGTGTATTTAATGATATCTTTATGGAGAGCCATGAAGCAAAAATGGACTTTCAAGGCTCTTTTGATACGGAAGTAGAATCCAGCAGACGCGTCAACTATACTATTCCTATGCTTTACAAGGATTTTGTACTGTATTGGCGCGACTTGGAGCAGTCTAAAGCACTAGACATACCGATTGACTTTTCCGTTGCTGCCAATGCAGCTCGTGATGTGGCTTTTCTAGAGGATCAGATGATTTTTCACGGTTCCAAGGAATTCGATATTCCTGGATTAATGAATGTCAAAGGCCGCTTGACTCATTTAATTGGCAATTGGTACGAGTCTGGAAACGCCTTTCAAGACATCGTTGAAGCAAGAAACAAATTACTTGAAATGAACCATAACGGCCCCTATGCACTTGTATTATCCCCAGAGCTGTACTCTCTTCTACACCGTGTACATAAAGATACAAATGTACTAGAGATCGAGCATGTACGCGAGCTGATTACAGCCGGTGTGTTCCAGTCACCTGTACTGAAAGGAAAGTCTGGGGTGATCGTCAATACAGGGCGCAACAACCTTGATTTAGCTATTTCAGAAGATTTTGAAACAGCTTATCTAGGAGAAGAAGGAATGAACCACCCCTTCCGAGTGTATGAAACTGTCGTCCTTCGAATTAAACGCCCAGCGGCTATTTGCACGCTGATTGATCCGGAAGAATAAAGGGTGCCGAGGGATGAGTCACGATAGAAGACTGACTGTTGGTTCTCTCCTGCCCAATCAGCCAAGGCCTGTTGCTGTCCCTAAGGCACCAAGTGTTGTACAGCCATCTAAACAGCCACTACCTGAAAAAGCAATTATCCGTCTGGAGCAAAACGGCCGCTCTTTCTCTGTTCGACATGTGAAAGGAAACTTATTGACCGAGGGGTTAAGCCAAGGTCTTCCTCTTCAGTATAAATGCCGAAAGGGAACATGCGGTGTCTGTACAGTGAAGGTGACGGATGGAGCTTCCCGGCTTTCTCTGCCTAATCAGCAGGAACATAAAAAGCTTCAGGGCAATATAAAATCCGGCTTCCGCCTGGCATGCCAGGCAAATATGGAATAAATGAAAAAGACTGAATGAGAAGGACTAGTTCACAACTAGCCTCTCCTCATTCAGCCTCTTAAGCGTGCATGCGGTCACTTAAGTGGACCAGCTTTTCTTCCACCTGGAAAGGAAGCGTCACACCGCACCGCTTTAATTCTTTTACACTGATGTCCCTCACAATTTGCAGGGCTTCTTTTTTGAATGTATGAGTCACAAAACCTTCATTGACTTCACAAAGCTTTTGTAAATATTGAATAGATTCACTGAGCAACATTCTTTGAACATATATGTTGTCCATTTGGCAGATCAGCTTATGAGCTAATCCTTTAATAACAGCAATTTGGTTAACATGTGTCATAATATTCTGCCCTTTTTCATCAATGAAAGAGAGAGACACATATTGCCCTTTTGATAGATCAATATTCGTAAATACAGGATACTGATAAACCTCACCGGACGACAACTGAATGGAATCTGCTTCTGCTACTCCGCCCACCTTGCGCTTGTTCGAAACAACTGTATGAATGTCTTTTAAACCATGCAGCATATTCAACATCTTCTTCCCCCCGTTGCTCATTCTTTGGTTATTTCCTCATTTACTACGTTATTTATATTACCTTCATTTTAAAGAAAATGAAAATCATTGTCAATTAGTTTCTTTTTAAAAACCTGCCTTTTATCGGAATATATAAATAGTTCGCATCACGAACTTTTTTAGTGTAAAAACCGCCAGCCTATGGTAAACTCTATAAAGTGTGACTGAACGGTCAAAAAGAAAACTCATTAGTTAGGAGAGAATAATGAACGAGAAAAAACAAAAAATACTACTCACAGCTATGAAGCTTTTCTCGAAGCAAAGCTTCCATCAAACGTCCATGCAGCAAATAGCAGAAGCCTGCAGCATGTCTAAGGGAAGCTTATATACTCATTTCAAGTCAAAGGAAAAATTGCTGTTCCATATCTTTTCCTATTACTATCAGTTACTCGACGAGCGTCTCGCTATGGCTAAGGAAGAGGACGACACACCACGTGAAGCCTTTGTACGGGAGATTGCTGTTCATATTCAGCACCATTGTGAGTTTCAGGAGTTTTTCATCATGCAAATGAATGAAGTAAGGGGGTTAGAGGACGGTTCGTTAAATCGATATATCTATGAAGAGAATACTCGACTTCTGCAAAGGACAGAAAAACGAATGATCGATGTCTTCGGTGAAAAAGCAGTTCCCTATGCTTTAGATTTAACGGTTTCGTTAAAAGGATTGCTCACCTCATATATGCGAAGTGTGTGGGAAGAAGGATCGTCCTGTAATTTTCATACGCTCGCTGATTTTTTATTTATTCAGCTCGAGGCTGCCGCGCATTCCTTAATTAAGAAGAAGGCTAAGCCCTTCTTTACAAGCACACCATCACGGGAATATGCTAACTGGCGGGAAAAAACACCCCACCCTTTACACACTGTTCGGAAAATGAAGGAAGCAGCCATCGCGGCACAGGAGGGTGACCTGATAATAGAATCTATTAATATCTTAGAGACCGAGCTAAGGCAGATTAAGCCGCGTCCTGCTCTTATAGAGGGAATGATACGTAATTTAAAGGAAAGTGAGAACATCTCTGCTTTAGCGGGTAAACTAGAAGAAACGATCGGCAAGTATTCTAAACGGCTTTAATTTAATTAAACTTAATAGAAGGAGGCAGAGAAATATATGTCATCAAAGAAAGTACAAAGATTTCCTCTTCTGATTTTAATGATTAATATGTTTATCGTCATGACGGGCATAGGGCTTGTTATTCCTATTATGCCAACTATTATCCACAATTTTGATGCCGGTGGTCAGGTTTATGGATTGCTGATTGCTACATTTGCTTTTGCTCAATTTATCTTCTCGCCTCTCGCTGGTGATTTATCTGACCGGGTTGGACGAAAAAAGGCAATCATACTCGGTTTAATTTTGTTTTCGTTTTCCCAATTTCTATTCGGATTTGCGACGCAGCTTTGGCTGTTATTTGTCTCTCGTATAATTGGGGGGGTTGGCGCAGCCTTTATGATCCCTGCCATGATGGCATTTGTTGCGGACGTCACTACATTGGAAACACGCGCAAAAGGAATGGGTCGCCTGGGAGCTTCCATGTCATTTGGTTTCGTGGTAGGTCCTGGGATTGGTGGGTTCCTTGCTGCATATGGGTTGCATGTTCCCCTCCTTGTCGCTGGAGTGGTATCGGCTCTTGCAGCTGCTCTGTCCACCTTCTTCCTTAAGGAACCTGAACGCCCAGCTATGGCTCTTCCATCCAAAAGACGTGATCCGCTTCTAAAACAAATGGCTCTTTCCGTGAAAAAGCCTTACTTTGTTTTGCTGGTCATGATGTTTACTCTTTCCTTCGGTTTAGCCAATTATCAATCGACGATTAGCCTGTTTGCAGATATTAAATTCAACTTTAGCCCCGCCGATATTTCTGTATTGATGATCATCGGCGGATTAATCGGCGTTATTATTCAGGCGTTTGTGCTTGACCGGGCATTAACAAAGTTTGGCGAAGTACGGGTAATGGTCACCATGCTCATTATCGCCACCGTCTCAATGCTTTCTATACTGCTGGCAACCGGCTTCACATCGGTGTTAGCTATTTCAGCGGTATTCTTTACTGCTGCTTCACTGCTTCGTCCATCGATTAATACGACAATCTCAAAAATGGCCGGTGACGAGCAAGGGTTTGCCGCTGGTATGAACAATGCCTATATGAGTATCGGAAATATGGTTGGCCCCGCTCTTGCCGGTGTATTGTTTGACATGAATATGGCTCTTCCTTACATCTTCGGTGCCATTATTATCTTTATCACGCTGCTCATTTGCATAAAGTGGTCAAAAGGTTTAAAGAATAAACAAAGAGTACAAACCAGTTCTCAGCCAGAAACTACACGGCTGTAATATAGAAAATGGCGGACAGATAGTACCTGTCCGCCATTTTTTATTTCGCTACGTTGTAAAGAGCGTCTACTTCATAACCTTTTGCATTATAGTAATCAATGATGCCGTAATAAATTGCTTTTGCAACAGCTGTACGCCAATACTCAGACTTTAGCTTCTGGTTATCGCTCTCTTGATCAATAAAACCAAGTTCAGCAAGGGCAGCCGGCATATCATTGTACTTGAGCACATACAGTTTGCTTGTTTGCTTAACCCCTCGATCCTGCAAATTCCAAGCCATCAACATGCGCCGCTGAATCTTTTCTGCCAGGAGCTTGCTGTCAGATACATATTGATTCGTCGCTGAGCTTGAATAGTAAAAGGTTTCCGTTCCGTTTGCTGATCCATTAAAAGCATTAGCATGGATACTTAAAAACAAGTCTCCGCCTTTACTTTTGGCGAAATTTGTCCGGTCTGATAAAGATGGAAACGTATCACCTGTGCGGGTCATGTGAACCTGCAGAGGCGTTTTCTTCAACAGTTCATTCACCTTTAAGCCTGTATCAAGCACGACATCCTTTTCCTTCAGCCCAAAACCGACCGCACCGGGATCTTTTCCTCCATGTCCTGGGTCGAGAATAACCACCTGACTGGCAAGCCGCGGATCAACCTTATTCGTTACGCTTGGAGCTACTTGAGTATAGCTCGATGTGCTCTTTACCCGGAAGGCAGGATTCATAGTACGTGCCAAGAATACAGCAAAGTCAACACGAAGAATACTTTGACCAGCTCCAAATGTGCCGTCTTCCATGCCATTGGCAATACCTCTTGACATAAGAGCACTTGCTGCTCCTGTTAAAGTTCCCCCGTATGGGTATCCGAAAGCCTTTGAAATCATCACAGCCATTTCCCCGCGGGTCACTTTCTGTTCTGGCCGGAAATACCCTCCATCATACCCCGATAAAACTCCCCTTTCTACTGCTGACTGGATATAGCCGGAAGCAAAATTGCCAGAGGATACATCCTTAAAACTTGTGGAACGCTTTGTGCCGTTTAGCTGCAGCGCACGGCCGATGAATGCAGCTGCCTCTGCTCGAGTAACCGCTTGTTCTGCTCCAAATACAGAAGGAGATAATCCATTAGCAATCTTTCTTTCAGCTAAATAATTGACTTCCTTTGCTGCTCGGCTGGGAACATCCGCAAAGCCGCTCGCCTCTGCGGACGTATAAAAACTAAATGAAGAAATCACAAGAGAAAAGATCAGCATGACAATCGTGACGTTTTTTTTCATACACCTTCTCCTTCGTCTGTTATATTTTCATATGAAAAGCTACCTTCATTAGCAGCTTAAAAACATTTATCTTTTTACTAATTATTTCTTCGTCACTAATCGACTGCTTTTGCACCCTTTTTCTCTTTTGTCATACTTATTAAATATTTGTAACATAAATGAAATAAAAATAGGCAGAGAGTGATCTGCTCTCTGCCTATTCTTCTCTCTATTAACTATTTCGGCTTCTTCGGCGGTAAGACTCTTCATAGGCAAACCGTCGAAATTGCAAAATTTGGTCTTCAGAGCATTTAATTCCTTCTGGCAAAACAGTGGGATCGAAAAGCAACTCTTCACCCGCAGCACGTTCCTTTTGAATAGAAAGACGGCCAATCATCAATACTCTTCTCTCTTTTGGCCATTCTTTTGTTGGATCATCTGTTGGGTCCGTTTCCTTTCCAAGTTGAACCTTTAACCGGAAATGAACCATATCAGACGCCAGCCTGTTCTCCAGCTCTTGTTCAAAATAATCTTCCGGCTTCCCTGCCGCCTCTAGGTTTGACATGGCTGCTTCTCCTGCCTCCGGTTCGAGTATATACTTAACGGCTTGGCGGTGACCCTCCTGGTTGACAAAATAAAAGGCGTGAATGGAGTGATAGCGGCCCTGCGCAAAGCTGAGCGGTGGTTTTAGCTCCTTCCATATCCTGAATACCGAGCGGCTTTCTGGATATTTCGTTAGCCATTTCACTAAAGCTCGAAGGTTCGGCCGTCCGTTCTTGCCTGACCTTAACGCCTTGAGGAAAGAAACAAAAGACTCTGGCGTTTTTGAAATAAAAAAAGGCACCGTGGTGGCAACAATATTCGTTATTTCACCGTTTGGAAGCTGGAATTGAACCGCCAACCCTTTAGCTGGCGACAAAGCATCTGATAAAGTCGGATCTGGTGCTACATTGGAAAAGCGAACAATGGCCGGTATTTGTGCCGTTTGTAAATGAGGAGCTGTCGTGAGAGAAGAGGCTTGGCCATTTGGTGTGAAGACAGCCTTGTAGGATACCCCTTTAGCGTGCGCTCTTCTATACCCTGGGAAGGCTCCCATGATCCCTTCAATGGCATTCACTGACTCAGCTGCTAGTTGTGTTTTCTCGTATTCACTATTCATAGCGGCCTCCTTTTTAGCATCATACCCCTTTTTCTCTTGCTCATGCTCATGCTCCTTCCATTATACTTAGTGCCTCATGTAGAAGGCATTCTTCTAGAACCTTGAGAAAGAGGTTTAGCTCATAATTCTCTTTACTCGGCACATCCTATAAACGAAAAGGAGGGATCATGACCATGAGCAAACCGAAACAAAGCAGAAACCATTATGCTTCAAATCATACTGGATCACCGCCAACTAACTTTGAGGGAAATAAGGGAAAGAAAATGCAGGACAAGTCTGGTCAGCACGCACAAGTGATTCAAACAAAAGGAGAGTAGCTTCCCTCCTTATGACACCTTCCGTTCATATACTATGCCTGCAAAAAAACAAAAAAGCCGGTCGCCCGGCTTTTTTGTTCATGGTTCCCTGCTTAATAAGCTCGACTGAACCGCACATGAAAGGTTGTTCCCTTTTCACTTGTCGTAAAGTCTAGTTTAGCATTATGCCGCTCAGCCACACTGTAACAAATAGCTAGGCCAAGTCCGGTTCCCGTATCCTTTGTAGTAAAAAATGGTGTACCAATAGTATCCTTGTGTTCCGGTTTAATCCCTTTCCCTTCATCTTCAATTTCTAATATGACTTCTTCTTTTTCCATATAGGTTTTGACTGTTAATGTGCCCCCAGATTTCATTGCTTCCAGGCCATTTAATGATAAATTTAAAATCAACTGGCTGATTTCCTTTTCATCCAAATATAATTCTGCACAATCTTCTAATTCCAGTAAGACTGTTTTTCCCGTTCGCAAGGCTTCTGCTTGTATCAGTGGATGGAGCATTTCAATGATGGAGTTTAATGGCTGTAGTTTTTTATGGCTAACCTTATTTTTAGCCAAATTGAGAAATTCTGTGATGATGGAATTGGCTCTATCTAGTTCACCTATCATTAAACTAATAAATTTGGGAGTTAAGTTCGCCGGGTCGCTTTTGGATAATTCCAAAAATCCTCTAACTGTGGTCATGGGGTTTCTAATTTCATGGGCAATACCTGCCGCCATCTCACCGATTAGATATAAGCGATCTAGGCGAGCTACTTGATTCTCTAATTCCACTCGTTCCGTTACATCTGTAATGACGATAAGGGCGCACTTCTCCCCTCGAATCTCAAAGGATTCTGTTGAAAGCCAGCCTTGACGGATTTCTCCTGTTTTCATTTCATAATGGATCTTCATGTTCGAGATCGGTTCTTCTGTATCTAACTGAACTGGACTTTCTCCTATCTGTCCATCATTTGCCCGCACATTTGGAAGATCGTTAGTTTGCCCAACCACTTCTTCATACTTATAACCTGTATATTTAAGCCAGCTCTCATTTACATCTATATAAGCACCGTTCTCTAGTGAGCGAATGGCAATAAGGCAAGGACTTGATTGAAATACCTTGTAAAAGTGCTCCCTTGATGCCCGCAAATCTTCGGCTATCTTTTGCCGCTCTTCTACCTCTTCCTGCAGCTTTTTATTGGCCTCCCTCAGTTCCTTTGTCCGTTCCTCCACTAACTTCTCGAGCAGCTTGTATTGATTTTTTTGTTCTTCTTCTAGTTTTTTGCGCGCTGTGGTGTCACGGATGGAGCAAACGAAAAGACGCTCGTCCTCTATTTGGGCTTCGCCAATCTGGAGATCTACTGGAAAGCTGGAATGATCTTTGCGTCTAGCCAATTCCTCCAATACCTTTCCTGTCCGTTTCTTTATATAGTCTGTTGGCAGAAAAAATGCTTTTGGCAGCAAAAGGGAAAGATGCTGTCCGATCAATTCATCCATGGAATAGCCAAACATCCCTTGTGCCGCTGGATTGACAGAAAGAATATAACCTTCTGCGTCAAAGGTAACAATTGTATCCAGCAGCGTCTCATTGATGACTTTCGCTAATTCTTCATTCTTTTTTAAATCAGATGTAGCCCGCTCCAGCTTCTTATTTACTTCTTTCAGCTCTAACTGGCTCTTTAATTCACTTTGTCGCTGAATCTTTTCTTGATTCTCGTGGATTTTTACGAATTCCTTCACCTTTAGCTTAAGAGATTCCGGATGGAAGGGCTTCATAATATAGTCCACTGCCCCTAAGCTGTATCCTTTTAACATGTGTTCCGTCGTTTGGTTAATAGCTGTTATAAAAATAATAGAAATATACTTGGATTTCTCTCTCGTCTTAATTAACCTGGCTGTTTCAAATCCATTTAGTCCCGGCATTTGAACATCCAGCAGAATGACGGCAAAATCTTCTTTAAGTACCCATTTTAACGCTTCTTCCCCCGATGAAGCGCGCACTAGGCGGTAATCAGGAGACTGAAGCACTGCCTCTAAGGCTAATAGGTTTTCAGGATGGTCATCAACAAGTAAAATGTTAACCTTCCCTGAATGGCGGGAACCTGGCGCTCCCTCGTCACTTTCTAATGATTTAACTGTCGTTGATACTAACTCATTTGATCTTTCGATATAGTTTTTCAATCGGATCAACTTCCTCGTATGAATTTACAATATTTGCGAATTTTATCCCTTCTTTGCTCCCTAAACCAAGAATCCCCGACGGACTTAAACTATTGTGAAGCAGATGATATACACGATTCTGGAGGATTTTATCAAAATAAATTAGTACGTTTCTGCAAATAATTACGTGAAACTCATTAAATGAGCGATCGGTAGCTAAGTTATGCTGGGCAAACACCACATTCTTCGTTAAGAAGGGATGGAATACAGCATGGTTATCTTTAGCCGAGTAATACTCAGAAAATGCCGTCGTCCCGCCTGCCGCTAAATAATTCCTCGTGTACAGCTGCATTCTATGCAGAGGGAATTCTCCATTCTCTGCTTCTTTTAACACCTCTTCATTCATGTCCGTCGCATAAATCCTTGTTTTCTCATATAATCCCTCCTCGTGCAGGAGGATAGCCATAGAATAAACCTCTTCCCCAGTCGAACAGCCGACATGCCAAAGACGAATCGACGGCTGCTCTCTCAAGTATGGAACGACTTTTGTGCGAAACGCCAGAAAAAAACCGGGGTCACGGAACATTTCCGTTACATTAATTGAGAAGTCGCGAAAAAGCTTTTTCATCGCGGTGGGGTCATGAAGAACGCGTTCTTGCAGGCTTGAAATGGTGGCAATATTCTCAGCACGCATTCGATTCCAGATTCTCCTGTTTAAAAAGGGGCCTGCATAGTTACGAAAATCGTACCCATAGTAGCGATAAATTCCCTCAAGCAACAAATTGATTTCGATAGTTTCCAGCTCTTTCTCCGCTTCGATTTTATTGTTCATCCTGTTCGTCACTCTACCCTTTTCTTTATCTATACAGCCAGACACGCATGGTTGAGAAAAGCTGCTCTAAATTCACCGGCTTACTAATATAATCGGAAGCTCCAGCCTCAATGCATCTCTTACGGTCATCCTTCATTGCTTTGGCTGTGAGTGCAATAATAGGCAGCTGTTCAAACTCTGCCTGCTTCCTGATCAGGCGGATAGCTTCAAACCCATTAATTTCCGGCATCATAATATCCATTAACACAAGATCAATGTCTGGGTTTCCATTCAGCATATCAATGCCTTCTCTTCCGTTTTCAGCAAACAGCACATCAACATGGTAACTTTCCAAAGCTGTCGTTAAGGCAAAAATATTACGCATGTCATCATCGACGATTAAAATTTTCTTCCCTTCCAGCAGAGCAGTCTTACTGTTTGACCGTTTCTCGCTGCCTGCTGCATGGCTCTCCTTTATCGGCGGGGGTTCCTCTATTTGAGGAGGTAAACCGGCCGCCACCTCGGCTGATGCAGCTGATTGCTCCGGCTGCTGATGCGGCTGGTCCTGCGGTACACGCAGTGTGAAGGTACTGCCTTGATGCTCAGCACTTTGCACCTCAATGGAACCGCCCAGCAAATGAGCAATCTCACGGCTAATGGAGAGTCCTAAGCCAGTTCCTCCGTATTTGCGGCTTATTGTACCATCAGCCTGTTTGAACGCCTCGAATATCTCTTCCTGTTTATGTTTAGGAATGCCGATGCCTGTGTCCTTCACAATAAAGGCAATATCAGCTTCCGTATAAGGACCTCTTGCTGCCTTGTTTTGAGCCTTTTCTACACGTAAGGACACTATGCCTTCATGCGTAAATTTAAATGCATTAGATAATAAATTCATCAGCACCTGCTGCAGGCGCTGTTTGTCCGTGTAAATAGTTTCCGGCAATTCATCTGCAAGCTGAACACTCAGCTGAACGCCTTTCTCCCTCGCTAATGGGGCGAATTGTGTTTCGACAAAGGTTTGGACATCCTTGATGTTGACATCCTCAAAGATAACCTCCATCTTGCCCGCTTCGACCTTCGCTATATCGAGAATATCGTTAATAAGGCGGAGGAGATCATTTCCAGAAGAGAAAATAGTTTTGGCATACTCTACTTGTTTATCAGTTAAGTTCCCACTGGCATTCTCAGCTAACATTTGAGCCAGAATCAGAAGACTGTTCAATGGTGTTCTCAGTTCATGAGACATGTTAGCAAGAAACTCTGACTTATATTGAGAATTAAGCGTTAGCTGCTGAGCCTTTTCCTCAAGTATGAGCTTTATTTTCTCTAATTCTTTTGTTTTCTGCTCGGAGTTTTCATATTGCTCCTCCAGCTGCTCATTCACTGTCCGCAGTTCTTCCTGCTGCAGCTGAAGCTCTTCTGTTAAGCTTTGGGATTCTTCAAGAAGCTTCTCTATCTGCATATGTCTCATAATGCTCTTAATGTTGATACCAATTCCGCCCATAACCTCTTTAAGGAGCTGCTTCTCTCCCTCCTTAAACGGTTCAAGGGTGGCAAGCTCAATGACAGCTAATACCTCCCCTTGAAACTCGGCTGGAACAACCAGTACATTAGCCGGGGAAGCGGAGCCAAGTCCAGATGTAATACGAATATAATTTTCGGGTACATGATCCATCAGCATGGCGCGTTTCTCCAGTGCACACTGACCGATAATCCCCTCTCCAAGGCGGAAGCTGTCCTTAGCCGGGTCTTCATGGTTATAAGCATAAGCAGCCTGCTTCTGGAATGTTTCTTCTCCGTCCACGCTTGTCCTTATATAAAAAACGCCATACGAAGCTCCAACCATTGGTGTGACCTTTGTAATAAAGCGCTGGGCCAATGTTTCAAGGTTATCTATTCCAGGATACATAGTAGCCACTTCAGCCACCTTCGTTTTCAGCCAGCTTTGCTCTTCTGCCGCATGCTTCAGCTTTTCTTCCTCTCTCGCATGGGCCTCCAGCGTTCCTGCCATCTCGTTGAACGCGACAGCAATATCACCAATTTCATCCTTCGAGCTGATATCGATACGCGGCCACTTATTTGATTTCCGGAAAGCTACTTTATTCATTACAGTCGTCACTTTATTTAAGTTTCCAGTAATGCTTCTCATCGTCCAAATCGCCATGCCGACACCAATAGCAAATCCGACAAGAGCATAAATAACAATCATTTTCTTAAGCAGACTGTACATATCACTCGATTGATTCAGCTTTTCTGCTGCGGTCTGCTGCTGAAGGACCTGCAGTTCCTTTGCTACTTCCATCATTTCTTCTCTCGCCGAGCGCCCCTCGTACCAATAAAGAGTCTTTAAGGCTTCCATATTCCCTTCTGCTCTCAGCTGATCTGCCTCTTCTTCTATGGCTTCATATGTTTCACTCATCTCTTTCAGCCTCTGAATCAGCTCTTGGGAACTTTCACGGCTATCAAGTCTTTCAAGAGCAGCAATAGCCTTGTGAATATTGGAAATCGCTTCCTCCTTATTCTTGTCTAGCTGATCTACCAGCTCTGGCGGCGGGTCTGCAATCGTTCCTATCGACTCCCTGCTAAATGTTCCCATTTGACTCTCTATTGTATTCGCTAAGTAAAGCATCTCATAATTGTCTACCACTTCCCCCGTATTTTTATCAAGCTGTTCCATAACAAATATAAATACGAGATAGGAAGTAATAAATAGCCCAAAAAGAAATCCAAACCCTATATAGAGCTTCGTTTTAAATTTCATTTTTACTTTCCCCTATCCAGTTTTGACGTCCATGAATAATTTTTACAAAAAACAAATATGCTCTTTGTTGATTGTACAACATATATATGATAAGACGAATATTACTAATTTTCAAACAGTTTTTTTCAATATACCTGATCAAAAGGTTGATGACTGATGGATCTTCTTGCCAAAGAAAACAGAAAATAATCGAGTCATCGCGTTATGTAACCCTCTTCATTCGACTCGAACCGGCACCTTCCCCTCCAATATATAGACGGCTCCATTTCCTGAATTTGCTTTATGAATTTAACTTAGCTCTTAAGTCAGCTGCTCCATTCTCTCCACTAATTGCTGAATAATCGGCGAATTCTTTATCCACATAACTACGCGCACAAAATGGAAAGGAGCAGTCATAGCGATCACAAACAGGATGGAGAAGAAAGCAGTGATCACTACATACTTTGTTTTGCCAGCTTCAGCAGCAGCCATCGCCTTAAAGGCGGTTACAGCTCCCGCCAGCATAAAGATAAGCCCAATAACAAACAGATACTCTACAAAGTTACTAAGGAGAAAAGACAGTGCTGTAAACAGCAGGCCGAGAAAGAAAAAAGCAGCAGCTGACAGACTGTAAATTTGCATGCACTCACCTCTTTTTCTCATTGTACATGACAAACAGCAGTATATAAATAAGAAAAACAGGAGCCCTGCGGACATCCTGTTTTTCTCTTATTTATTTTATTAAGCATGGAATTCTAATCCATCATATGCCGGTTGAACAATTCCAGCGCGGATCACATAATCGCCAAAATGCTCTCCATCTTCCCTTTCTTTCGCATAGCGCGGAAGAAGCTCCTGGAGTACTGCAAGAATCTCTGCTTCTCCGATATTCTCTTTATACAATTTATTCAACCGGTCCCCAGAGAAGCCTGCTCCTAAATACATGTTGTATTTGCCTGGTGCCTTGCCAATGAAAGCAATTTCTCCTAATGCCGGTCGGGAGCAGCCATTCGGGCAGCCGGACATGCGGATAGTGATTTCTTCTTCGTGAAGACCACTTTCTTCTACAATTTGATCAATTTTATCGAGAAGCTCAGGAAGGTATCGTTCCGATTCTGCCATAGCGAGCCCGCACGTCGGAAGGGCCACACACGCCATGGAGTTTCTGCGCAAGGCTGAATAATGCTTGCCGTCGGTCAATCCGTACTTCTCAATAAGACCTGTAATTTCCGCTTTTTTCTCACCCGCTACGTTGGCAATAACTAGATTTTGATTTGGTGTTAACCGGAAATCACCAGTGTGTACTTTAGCAATCTCCCGCAAACCTGTCATTAATGGATAATCTTTCAGATCTGTTACACGTCCATTCTGAACAAACAGGGTAAAATGCCACTTGCCATTGCTGCCTTCTACCCAACCATAGCGGTCACCGTTATGATCGAAATGATACACGCGTGCTTCCTGGAGCTCCCATCCAAGACGGCTATGAAGCTCTTCTTTGATGAAATCCAAGCCAAGTCTGTCAACGGTATACTTAAAGCGGGCGTTCTTTCTGACGGATCGGTTACCGTAATCGCGCTGAATAGTGATTACTTTCTCAGCTACTTCTACCATCTGGTCAGGTGTACAGAACCCGATCACTTTAGCTAATTGAGGATAAGTGTTTTTATCTCCATGAGTCATTCCCATTCCGCCGCCGACAGCTACATTGAAGCCGACAAGCTTCCCATCTTCCACTACGGCAATGAAGCCCAGGTCTTGCGAGAAAACATCCACATCATTTGAAGGAGGAACAGCAATACCGATTTTGAATTTTCTAGGCAGGTAAAGCGGTCCGTACATCGGTTCTACCTCTTCCGCATCCGGTGTTCCTGCTACCTTCTCTTCATCAAGCCAGATCTCGTGATAGGCTCTTGTGCGAGGAGAAAGGTACTCACTTAGTTCTTTAGACCATTCATATACTTCTTCATGAATTTCAGATTGATATGGATTCGGATTACACATTACATTCCGGTTTACATCGCCGCAAGCCGCTAACGTATCCATCAGTACAGCATCAATAGCTTGGATAGTTTTCTTCATATTCCACTTTAAGACGCCATGCATTTGGAACGCTTGACGAGTCGTCAGCTTCAGCGTTCCATTTCCGTATTTCTGGGCAATATCATCCATCGCAAGCCACTGTTCTGGTGTAGCGACACCGCCTGGCGCGCGTACTCTTATCATAAATTGATAAGCTGGCTCCAGCTTTTGACGCTGGCGTTCATTTCTTACATCCCTATCATCTTGCAAGTAGCTGCCATGGAACTTCATCAAGCGATTATCATCATCAGGAATCCCCGCAGTTAACGGATCCGCCATTGTTTCCACCAGTGTTCCTCGTAAATAATCACTTTCTCTCTTAATACGCTCTACATCGCTTGGAGGCCCATCCGGAACCAAAGCTTTCTTTACTTCAATCATTGTGTTACCCCTTTCTATGCTCGAGCTTAATAGACATCACGCTGGTAACGTTTTTGCTTCTGCATATCAGCGAGATACGCTTCAGCCTGTGCCCTGCTCATATTTCCCTCTCGTTCGATCAGTTGAATCAATGTTTCATGCACGTCGCGAGCCATATTATTCTTGTCGCCGCATACATAGAAGAAAGCTCCTTCTTCCAGCCATTGGTAAAGCTCGGCGCTTTTCTCAAGCATTCGGTGCTGAACGTATACTTTCTCTTCTGTATCGCGTGAGAAAGCTACATCCATCTTCGTCAGTACGCCTTTTTTCAGCCATTGCTGCCACTCTGTCTGATAAAGGAAATCTGTCCTAAAGTGCTGATCTCCGAAAAACATCCAAGTCTTTCCTTGCGCCGCCATCTCTTCACGCTCTTGGAGGAACGAACGGAATGGAGCCACACCCGTTCCAGGTCCAACCATGATAACTGGTGTATCCGGATTATCCGGCAGACGGAAATTTTTGTTGCGCTGAATGAAGACCGGCAAGTGATCCCCCGGCTGCAGACGCTCAGCACATTGGATGGAACATACCCCTTTCCGGTCACGGCCGTTTGCATTGTACCGCACTGCTCCAATGGTCAAGTGCACCTCTTCCGGATTTGCCTTTAAGCTGCTTGCAATGGAATAGAGGCGAGGGGCCATTTTACGGAGAGCTGGAACAAGTGTTTCAGCCGATACCCCTTGCAAATTGAAATCCGTAATAACATCCAGCAGATCACGGCCGTCAATGTAAGCCCGGATCTCTTCACGTCCTGCTGCTACGAGCTTTTTAAGCTCTTCACTTTCTGAGATTTCAGCTACCTTCTCAAGCACCGGTTTAGTCAGCGGTGTAATTTCATAATGAGTAAGAAGTGCTTCTCTTAGCGGCTGTGTCTCCTGCTGTTTATTTACCGGAACTAATTCGTCCGGGTTCCATTTCATTGCTTCAATCACCTGGTCAACGAGCTCGGGGTCGTTCTGAGGATAAACCCCTAGGCTATCACCCGGCTCATATTCAAGATTAGAACCTTCTAAAAGCAGCTCCAGGTGTCGTGTTTCCTTATTAGAGCCACGGCCATTCAAATTAATATTCTCAAGGACTTCGGCTTTAAACGGATTTGCTCTGGAGTACACGACTTCCGTTTGTACAGCTGCTGCTCCAGCCGCCTGCGGAACAAGCTGATCAGAACCGTTAGATAAGCTCGCTGACTCCGTCTCAGCCAGGCTGCTTAGAACACCTTCTGTCCATTCTGCGGCTGCCTCTTCAAAATCCACATCACAATCAAAACGAGGATACAAGCGTTTACCGCCAAGCTCCTCCAGGCGTTTATCAAACTCTTTTCCTGTCTGGCAGAAGAACTCATAAGAGCTATCTCCAAGCGCAAGAACAGAGAACTGCAAGTCTTTTAATTGGGGAGCACGCCGGCCATGAAGAAACTCATGGAAGGACAGAGCGTTATCCGGTGGATCTCCTTCCCCATGTGTGCTTACAACGATGAAAAGGTTATGCACTTTCTTCAGGTTATTCGGCTTGAAATCACTCATAGCTGATGTCGTCACTTCAAAGCCGCGACCCTTCAGCTTTTCTGACAGCTTCTCTGCCAGCGCCTGTGCATTACCAGTTTGTGAACCAAATAGAACAGTCGCTTCCTTTGGCTTACTTTGACCAACTGCTTGAGAAAGCAGCTCAGCACCCGGCACTCCTTGAAAGGGAGCATCCGTTGAAGAAACGACATGCGGTGCGGCAAGATAACCGCTCAGCCATGCTTTCTGGGATTCCGTTAAAGTGGAGAGAAGACGATTAAGGAGTTCCACTTGCTCCTCAGTAAAAGGACTATTCATTACTTGAAGTTGCAACACTACCACCCCACAAATTTTTTTCGAAATGAATGAATTATCACAATTAATAATCTGTGAAAGAGCTGAACTATCATATACTGCGTCCTCTCTCTATTCACGAGACTATGTAACAACGTATAAGGCCTTTAATAACCCGATTAAACTGGTTGCAATAATTATGTTTATATTATATCTATAAATCCTATAAGTCAAGTAGGTTTTATAGAATTTTCTTGCAAAACAAAAAAAGCCCCAGTTGTCAAACTGGGGCGGTTTTCTTGCCTGTTAATCAAATTTGATTTTGTTTACCGCTTCTTGATCTAATCGCAAAATAACTTCTCCGATTAGCTTAACTGCATTCTCATAATCATCCCGATGAAGCATTGCTGCATGAGAATGAATATAGCGGGTAGCGATTGTAACCGATAGAGTCGGCACACCTCCGGCTGTCAAGTGAATCGAACCAGAATCTGTTCCCCCCCCGGCCATTGCATCAAACTGGTAAGGAATGTTTAGTTCATCAGCTGTATCTGTTACAAAATCACGCAGACCTTTGTGGGAAACCATGGAAGCATCATATAAGATAATTTGCGGGCCTTCTCCCATTTTCCCCATCGCCTCTTTATCTGAAATTCCTGGCGTATCACCTGCAATTCCTACATCCACCCCGAAAGCGATGTCAGGCTGAATCGTTTGTGCTGCTGTTTTAGCTCCACGCAGGCCGACCTCTTCCTGTACCGTGCCGACACCATACACGACATTATCATGCTGTTTGTCTTTCACGTATTTCATAACATCAATAGCAATAGCACAGCCAATTCGGTTATCCCATGCCTTTGCTAAAAGCATCTTCTCATTGTTCAAGACGGTAAATTCAAAATATGGAACAACCATGTCTCCTGGACGTATGCCCCATTCTTCTGCTTCTTCCTTGCTTGACGCTCCAATATCAATAAACATATCCTTAATATCTACCGGCTTCTTCCTCGCTTCGGCCGATAAAATGTGAGGAGGCTTAGAGCCGATCACACCTGTCACATCACCTTTGTTCGTTACAATGGTCACACGCTGAGCGAGCATCACCTGACTCCACCAGCCGCCAACGGTTTGGAAGCGGAGAAACCCCTTATCGTCGATTCGGGTAACCATAAAGCCTACTTCATCAAGGTGACCGGCGACCATAATTTTCGGCCCATTTTCATTACCAGCCTTTTTAGCAATTAAGCTCCCTAAATTATCAGTAGTGACCTCATCAGCAAAAGGTTCGATATACTTCTTCATAACCCCGCGCACTTCACGCTCGTTTCCGGGAATCCCTTTTGCATCTGTAAGTTCCTTTAACATCGTTAATGTATCATCCATTTTCGGCATCTCATTAACTCCTTTTAGAAAAATATGTATCTTGTTCCATTATACGTGCTTTCCTCATAACATTCAAAGCTGCGGCTTAGTATCCCTTTTGCTGCCGTTCATAATTAATATCATTTTTCACTTTATACGCTTGTTCCACCTCTTCTAGGGAAAAACCAAGCAAACGACCGAGAGCAAAGTAACCATTTAACAGCTCATTATAAGCAGTAAGGTTCTTCGTCTGCTTAAACTGAACAGCCGACTCATATACAGTTAAAAACTGTTCAACCGCAGATTCTGCTCCTTCATAATCTTCCATTAAGTAGGCCTTCTCTTCTAGTGCACATTCCAGTCCTATTGACAAAATAAAATGGACACCATCCACAAATTCCTCTAAAATCACTTCCCGCTCACTCGGGCCCTTCACACTCCAGAATTTAAAGCAGCGCGTTTCATTTGCTAGCTCTCCTGCTTCTACTAGAAAAGCAAGCAGCTTTTTATCCAATAAATCTTCTTCCTCTAACCCGTGCTCCTTTTCAATATATCCGTCCAGCGACTGTTGCATGCGGAATAATTTCGATAATTCCATTTGTTCTCCTCCACCTTATATTTATGACAAGTACGCAAGCAGGCCAAGATCTATAATCGCTAAAATAGGCATGCCATACACAAAAGCAGCATGCTTCGTCTTATGCCTATGTGTTTGCATAGCCACCCAGCACCCTATTGCACCGCCTATAATGGCTAGCAGCCACAACGTGCTTTCACGAGTCCGCCATTTCCTCTTCTTTGCCTTTCGTTTATCATTGCTCATCACGATGTAACCCACCATATTAATCAGCACGAAGTACGCCAGCATTCTACCACTCCCTTCCCTTAGTTTAACAAAAAAGACATTACATAAAAAATAAAGAAAAGTGAAGAGTAAGAAAAGAAAGTTGAATGAAAGCGGGTGAAATAGGAATGACACCAGAATCAAGGAATGTACCAGCGAATGAGGTTGATCCTCATTTTGATGGAAAAAGGGAGAGCATCATTGCTGATCCACTAGGTTCAGCTCAGATGGGTGTTCGTGTGGATCCCCAGCAATCCACGAACCCATTTCACGTGAAATCCTTACATGTCGATAAGGAAATGGAAAGATTTAAAGAATTTTTTGAGGGGAACACTGAATCACTACAAGATAAGCCTTAATTGATACCTTCAAAAAGAGAACACCTTGCAGCAGCCGCTCACTGGAAATAAACAAGACCACATAAAAACAGACCTGCCCAAGAGCAGGTCTGTTCCTTCATATTACTTATTTATTAAGTGCAGATTTAGCTGTTTCAGCTAATTGGTTGAATGCTTGTTGGTCGCTGATAGCCAAGTCCGCAAGCATTTTGCGGTTTACTTCGATGCCTGCAAGCTTCAGACCATGCATTAAGCGGCTGTAAGAAAGGCCGTTCATGCGCGCAGCTGCGTTGATACGAGTAATCCAAAGCTTACGGAAATCACGTTTCTTCTGACGACGATCGCGGTAAGCGTATTGAAGAGATTTCATTACTTGCTGGTTAGCTACTTTATATAAACGGTGCTTTGAACCGAAATAACCTTTGGCTAATTTAAGGACTTTTTTACGACGTTTGCGAGTTACTGTTCCGCCTTTTACGCGTGGCATATTGTTTCCCTCCTAATATTGTTCCGAGTCTTACTTAAGATTATCAAGCATATGGCGAATACGTTTGAAATCGCCTTTAGATACAAGCGCTGATTTACGTAGCTTGCGTTTTTGTTTTGTTGATTTATTAGCGAACAAGTGGCTAGTGTAGCCATGAGAACGTTTTAATTTACCAGAACCTGTTTTCTTGAAACGTTTCGCAGAGCCGCGATGAGTTTTCATTTTTGGCATTTCTTATTCCTCCTCAAGCTGATTACTTTTCGTTTTTGGGTGCTAATACTAAGAACATACTGCGGCCTTCCATTTTCGGCTTCGTTTCCACAGTTGCAACTTCTTGACAAGCTTCGGCAAAACGGTCGAGTACGCGTTGGCCGATTTCTTTATGAGTGATTGCACGCCCTCTGAATCGGATGGAAGCTTTTACTTTGTCACCTTTCTCCAAGAACTTCACCGCATTACGCAGCTTCGTATTGAAGTCATGCTCCTCAATTGTCGGGCTGAGGCGAACTTCCTTTAGATTGATGACTTTTTGGTTCTTACGTGCTTCCTTCTCTTTCTTCTGCTGTTCAAACTTGTACTTTCCGTAGTCCATAATACGAGCTACCGGTGGTTTCGCATTCGGTGCGACAAGCACAAGGTCAAGGTTGACACGAGTAGCGATATCAAGCGCTTCATTCTTTGACTTGACACCAAGCTGATTTCCGTTTTGATCAATCAGACGAACTTCGCGGGCACGGATCCCTTCGTTTACAATCATATCTTTGCTAATGATGAGCCACCTCCAAGGTTTTTAGAAATAAATATTCTTGCATTTCGTACACACAACAACTACCCGGCATTCTATTTTTAGGCACTAAAAAGTGCGGGTATAAGCATATACCCGCACAAATTGACCGCAAAAAGCCATTTTGTTATTTCATTCAAACCTGCCAACTGCTCATGCGTCAATCAGGTGAGAAGCGGGTGCTTCTGCTTGTGTGTATTTATTAACCTTAATGATTATATCATAATAGATATGGTTAGTCAACTCACCGTAGCAATTCAACATGAATTATCTTAACAAATGTAGATCAATTAATCAAGGGTTTTTCTAAGAATGTTTACTTCATTATAATAAAGTCTAAATAAATTATAAGCGATTTGTAACCAAAAAGGAGGGAGAACCTTGAAAAAACCAATTCATTTTGCTTTGCCTATTATACTTGCGGCCGGTCTTTCAGCCTGCTCCTCGGGGGAAGAAGCGGCTGAAGCTCCAGCAGAAGGAGGAGCTGAACAGGAACAGGCGATCGAGCCGCCGGTCGAACAGCCCTCTGAAGAAGCGAGCAACGGCAGCCCAAATACCGGCACTTCTATAACGATGGATGACAGCAACACTCAACGTTCTGAAGAGATTCCTTTCCGTTCCTTTGAACTGGAGGTAGATTACGAAGGTATGGCTAACAGCTATGAAGCTGATTACAGCAAAGCTGCGAACAATCTGACGACAGAGATTGACGATGAGGCAAACGGCCAACACCTGTCAGGGCAAGAAGCCTTTGATCAGTTACAGCCCATATTAAAAGATATGCAATTTACGGCGAATACACCAGAGGAAGAAGTAATACAGGAGGTTCTTCAAGCTTTTAACCTTCAGAATAATTACGAGGAATTTGAACTTGAAGCTGAACTTACTGATGGAAGCAGAGTAGAGGTTGAAGGATAAAAGCCAACAAAAGCTCCCCGCAGCTGCGGGGAGCTTTCACGTTGTTGAAAAACAACTTAGTCAAGAAAACCCTGGTGAATTCTCACCGGGGTTTTCACTTTTTTTGAATTGTTAAACGGAACCTTCTATAATATGAGAAGTGAGGTGGAGACCAATTTTCTGTAAAGAGCGGAGTTTGGCCCACTTTTTCAAGTTTTGTATGATGGCAGTCAT
>NZ_JWJE02000034.1 GCF_000812025.2 Bacillus thermotolerans | reverse complement strand
ATTCTTCTCAATATATTGGTCTCCATAAAATGAAAATACCACAGCTTAAATGACTGTGGTAGACCCAAATTTTTATACTTTCTTATCTTTTGAAAAAAGCAGGCTTCGATGAGAAAGCCTGCCTTTTCTTTTATAAACGCTGCATCAACCTGCGGGCAGCCTCCTGGCCATTTTCAATGCAGTCAGGAATGCCTACTCCATAATAAGAACAGCCAGCCAGCAAAACACCTGGATACAGAGCTGCCAGCTTTTTCTCTAATTCCTCTACTGTTTGCGGATGGGTAATGACATAATTAGGCATACTGTTCGACCAGTCCGTAACTTCACTCACTAGCGGTTCAGCTGTTAAGCCGAGACTTTGATGAATATCTTTCATCGCAGTACGAAGCAGCTCCTCCTCCGTTAAATCTCGTAAAGCAGAAAACGCCGGATGGCTGCTTTTATAAAACAGCCTCACGAGAAGATTGCCTTCCTTCGAGGTATGCTTCCACTTTCGGCTTGTCCACGTGCAGGCATTAAACGAAAGTTCATTCTGATTAGCAGTAATAAACCCTGTTCCTTCAGATGGAAGCACGCTGTCCGGCACGTCAAATCCCACATACACGCTAATCAGCGAGCTGTTCTGCAGACGAGCAAACACCGCCTGCAAATCTTGATTCATAAACAGCTTGCTGGCTGCTGTGTGCGGAATGCTTACTATGATTTCATCTGCTTCAATGCTCTCCCCATTGTCAAAGGATACAAGATAACGCTCTCGCTTCTTCTCAATGGACGCTGCCTTATGCTCTCTTAGCACTGTTGCCTCCTCCAGCTTTTCAGCAAGCGCTTCAATTAACGTGCTTAACCCCTTCTCAAAGGACAAAAACTTCCGGTCTCCCTTACTCTGAAAGGCTTCTTTATTGGCCTCCAGCCCTCTGATCACACTTCCGTATTCCTTTTTGTAATCAAGTAAATACGGGAGGGTAGAGGCAATAGTTAAGTCACTCAAGCTGCCTGAATAGACGCCGGAAAGCACAGGTGCAATTTGTTTATACACGAGTTCTTTCCCAAAGCAATGCTCTAGAAAGCTCCCGATAGAGTCCATTTTCGTAAAGCCCTCGCCAGTCGTGTAGAAGTCCTTCAATGCCTCTACCTTGCCTTCTGCTGATATAAGCGTACTTTTAGCAAGCGACTCCAGGCTCATAGGAATGCCGAAAATTGAATCAGCTGGAATGGACTTCAGTTCTCCCTCTGTGTAAATAAAGGACCGGCCTGTTGCGTTGTATACCACCTTGTCTTCCAAGCCGAGCTCTTCTATAAACGACATATTCTTCGCCTTGCGTGTAACGATAGAGTCGGCTCCAGCCTCCATAATAAACCCGTTCTTCTCCACAGTACGGATTTTGCCGCCCAGCTCACTTGATGACTCAGCAAGGATCAGCTGGACATTCGATTGATTCTCTTGTTTCCATTTATGCAGTTCATACATAGCAGACAGCCCGGTAATCCCGCCGCCAATGACTAGAATGGTTTTCACGTATGCACACCTCTGTTTGAATTCCTTTTTGTTTCTTTCATTCAAGTGTATCACAATCGCCTCAGCCTGGCCTATCCTTGTATCCTTGCACCTATTCTTCTCAAAAAAACAGGAAAAAGTGAGATCACTCTTTCCTGCCTTGGGTGGTTAATAAAATTACCGCTGTAAGCCTCTCAGCTGTTCTTTCGTTCTTTGCAGCTGTTCTCGAAGACGCTCAACAGGCTCGGTATGCTCACTGTTTTGGAGAGCGTTGCTCAATGCATTCTCCGCCCGCTCCATTGCTTCATGTACATGCTGAATCGTCGACTCTGTTGGATTCGTTTGCGCCCGTCCGAGCGCTTCCGTTACGTTATCTACCGAATTATGCAATTGTGAAATAACATTTTCATTTTTCCAGCTAGCGCTAGTATGGTCCATATAGACGTCTCCTTTTGCTATCGAATCTGTACATGTTTACTATGTGAAAAAAGCCCGGATTTATTCATTGCGTCCTGCTCTCGGCTGCACGAAAGAGCGGGCTTCCTTATGAAAAAGCCCGCCCTTGCTTCTATATTATTGAGAAATTCCGTCCCGTTCCCTTGTTCCCTATTTATTCATTAATTCTGCCAAGCTCTTCTCAAAAGGAGCGTAAGCAATGCCTTTCTCTGTTATGATGGCTGTAATAAGCTCATGATCCGTCACATCAAAAGCCGGATTATAGGCCTTTACATTTTCAGGTGCCATCGGTTTTTCGTACCAAGCAGCAGTAATTTCTTCTTCCTTGCGCAGCTCAATTGGAATGTCATCCCCTGAAGGACAGGTTAAATCAACCGTGGATAATGGAGCGCATACATAAAACGGAACGCCGTAATGTTTTGCTAAAATAGCTACACCTGACGTACCAATTTTATTCGCGGTATCTCCATTGGCTGCTACGCGGTCACATCCGACAAGAACGGCCTGCACCTTTCCTTCCTTCATTACAATGGAAGCCATATTGTCACAAATAAGCGTCACGTCCACGCCCGCTTCCTGAAGCTCCCATGCTGTAAGACGAGCCCCCTGAAGGAGAGGCCGCGTTTCATCAGCATAAACCTTAAAGTCATATCCCTTTTCTTCTCCTAAATAAATAGGAGCAAGAGCCGTGCCGTACTTGGCTGTTGCAATCGTTCCTGCATTACAGTGAGTAAGCAGTCCCCACCCTGGCTCAAGCAGAGAGAGTGCATGTTCACCAATGGAGAGGCAAACTTGTTCATCCTCCTCGCGAATGCGCTCTGCTTCATCCTTTAAGGCCTGCTTAATGTCCTTTACACTTTTTTGTGCTTCTTTCCTCAGACGCTCCTCCATCCGGTTCAATGCCCAAAACAAATTGACAGCCGTTGGCCGGGCAGATGCCAAATAGGCTTTCACTTTCTCGAACTCCGCCGCAAATGCATCAAAGTCTTCCTCTTTAGAGGCTTTTACACCCAGGTAAGCACCGTAAGCAGCGGCAATACCGATAGCAGGCGCTCCTCTCACCTTCAAGTGATAAATAGCCTCCCATACATCTTCCATCGTGGAAAGGTGAAGAAATACCTTTTCATTTGGCAGCAAGGTTTGATCCAAAATGATGAGCGTACTGTTTTCATCATCCAGCCGAACAGACTGAATGGCGGCTAGCGGTGTGGTCATGGCTGTGTAACTCCTTCTTTGATTAGGCTAACGCTGCGTGTAAGTACGTTCACAAAATCAGCGTTTGTCCGGATATTTTGGCGATCTAAAATAAATGCCTTCCCAGCTGTCAAACAAATCTTCTCTGCCTCAGTGCGGTCTTCTTCTTTTTCAATAGAAGTCAGATCCTTTACATGAGCGAGGCCGATCACTCTTCTGCAAAGCTCAAGTCCTGTTACAGCAGCTGTGTCTTCAAGAATGGAGTCTATATACCATTGCTTTACCCCTGCAAACCCGGCCGTTTGTTCAGTCGCTTCTTTATCCCACAGCTCATTAAACTTCTCCGTAAACAGCTGAACTACCTGGCCAATGGTTTCTTTAAGGTATTGCAGATAATCTGTGCGCTCCTCTTCCTTTTCAATCGTATAAGACGCATGAACATAGGCAAAGATTAAATTGGCGATAACGTTGCCGACATCGTAGCCAGCAGGACCGTAAAAGGCAAACTCCGGATCTATGACTTTCGTTGATTCTTCCTTCACAAAGATAGAGCCGGTGTGCAGGTCGCCATGAATCAGAGCCTGAGCTTTCGTCATAAAATCAAACTTCAGCTTAGCTGTTTCTAATTTAAGAGCTTCATCACTCCAAATGTTTGCCTGTACGAACGCCTTCGTTCCTTCAAATACATCATTCTGTTCGCAGTCATAAAACGGCTCTGTATAAACAAGATCCTCTGAAATCTCACATAATTCTGGGTTGATAAATGTTTGCACGAGCCCCTTCTTTTCCTTATGACCAAGCACGACATCTGATGTAAGGAGCAGTGTCCGGGCAAGGAATGTAGTAATATGATCAGCGAATAACGGGAATTTCTTATGCTTAAGCAGCGCTGAGCGCATAATTTCATGGTCAGATAAATCGTCCATCACACAGCAGTTCATTACCGGATCATATGAGTACACAGCCGGCACAAAGCCAGGCGCCAGTTCACCTTGAAGCTTCAGGACTTCACTTTCAATACGGTTCCGGTCAGGAGAAAGTTTAAAGGCATCCGAAATACGGGCCACAGGGCCGGCCTGTTTCACGATGATGGATTTCCCGCTATGCTGGTCGGTGACTTTAAATACATAATTCAAGTTGCCATCGCCGATCTCTTGGCATTCTAAATCAGCTTGCTCATCAAAAATTCTCAGCTGTCTTTTTACATACTCTACAACATCTTCTTCGCTCATAGTGAAATAAGCAGACGTAAAATCTTTCAACGGTGTTCCTCCTCTTCTCCCTCGTTGTACCGTTTCTGTGTTTGCAATTAAACCGTTTTAAACCGCTCCAGCCGATCCCTAAAAAAGATATACTAGTAACCAGTTGAGAGACTGTTGATTTCCTCTTCCATAAATGATGCACCTAATTCTGTTTAACTGTTTTTGAGGATTTGAAGGTTGGCTTTTGCTTGGAGCATTGTCAGCTCATATTCAAACAGGAACTCGCAAGCTTCAAGCACCTTCTTTGCTTCAAAGGCATCCTTTCCCCAGGCCGTAATGCCATGATTCCGGAATAATACCGCCCCTTTATCCCCTTGAATAAACGGGATCATTGCCTCTGCCAGGTCAGGAATATGCGCATGATTATAAATGATAGGAACTGTCCATTCTGCATCTTCTTCCCAGCGGTCGAAGGCTTTAATCAGCTCCTGGCCTTTGAATGTAATTTTCCCTTCATCTCCGTACAATTCGGAAATGGCGTTGTTCGCCACCGTGTGAACATGGAGGCTGCAGCCTGCATTCGTTCTTTTATAAATTTCTCCGTGAATAATGGTCTCAGCTGATGGACGGACATTCGTTTCTCCTACGGGTTTCCCTTCGCCGTCCACAAGCAGGAAGTCTTCTTTTGTTCTCTTCCGTTTATCTTTGCCGCTGGCAGTCACAAGGAATTGAAGGGGATCATTTTGTACTTTGATCGCTAAATTACCGCTCGTCCCTCTAAACCAGTCACGGGCTGCCAGTTCGTCTTTAATTTCGGAAAGCTCGTGTATACGCTCTACTACTATGCTCATCTTCTTCACCCTTTCTGCTGCTAAAAAAACCTCTTCCTATAAGAAGAGGTTTTCAGTCAAACATCTTCTTATCTTTCAACATAACTGTTGTGAGAATTAGCACCGTGCTTAAAATAAGCCGGTTGCCGGGCTTCATCGGGCTCATCCCTCCACCTGCTCTTGATAAGAACTATCTTATTGTTTGTCTATATTTATCCCTTTGCAGAGACGGCTGTGCCCCATTGATCAATAGCCCGCTTAAGCGGCTCTGAAGTTGCAGCTGCTTCTTCTAAAGAAATGCCTTTCACACTTGCATCAATCGCCGCACGGAAAGCCTTCGTTCCTTGTACGGGTCCATCCGGATGACCAAAGATACCTCCACCTGCGTTAATCACGAGACTTTCACTGCCGAAGTCTTCAAGAAGCTGAGGCACCATTCCAGGATGAATGCCGGCAGACGGAACAGAAAACACTTTTTCAAAAGGGTTCTCTTCCGTAAGTGCTTGGCCAATAGCTAGTGCATCATTACGGGAAATAGCTACATTTCCATATGGGCTTGGGTACAGAGAGAAATCTCCTCCCGCCATACGGGTCATCTTTCCAACTAATAGAGAATAAGAGTAACCGCCGACCGGCTGCCCCGCTAATACACCCGATAATGCGGAATGCGCAACGATTGGAAGGTTGATGTTGTTGTTCTCACGCAGACTTTGAAGAGCATCCAGTCCGTAAGCATGTACGTTGAACAATAAAGCATTAGCTCCCAGCTCTGCTGCCCGCTCGGCTTTTTCATGGAGCTCATTTGTTTTTCCTGATAGATTGACCGCATACAGAGCCCGGTGACCCGTCTGCTCATAATGACGATCCAGAATTCCTTTTGCCGTTGTTACTCTTTTATAGAATGGAGTTAAGTCATTCTCAAAAAGAATTTCGTCATCTTTAATTAAATCGATCCCACCTTCTAATAGATCTTCCAGCTGTTCTGAGAAGAAGGAAAGATCTCTTCCCATCACTCCTTTGAAAATAGCCATTAACAGCGGGCGGTCATGTACTTCTAATGTCTCACGAATGCCTTTTACGCCGAAACGCGGGCCAGGAAACTGTGAAAGCACCTCGTTATCAAATGTTAAGTCAATAAGCTCGTAGCCTTCGAAAAAAGAAAGCTTCCCGTAAACAGTCGTTAAGATCGCTGGAAGGTCGGCAGAAAAGTTAGCAGCTGGATAAAAAATCTTAACCGTATCCTTTTCTTCGCCTTTTTCTACAGAAATGACCTCTCCTTTATGCTTCTTTAACTGTTCTTGTTCAAGATGCCCAATGTCTGTCCAAGATCCGACTGTCAATCCAAGCGCATATTGTTCAGCCTGCTTCTGCTGCTCAGGATGAGTTGGGAATCGATATGTAGCCGTTACGCCTATACTCATAGTTTTGTCCTCCTATACAGTTTTTTAAAGTAATTAGTTGGTCCCGCTGCTGTCTCTGTTAAATAAACCAGCCCTTTAATTCCTCTAACGAATGAATGTGATGACGTTCAAGAATTAAATGCCTGCCAAGCTCCATCACTTTCTTTCTTCGCTCCATGCGTTCTCGTTCATCTTCTTCTATATTCAAGTCTGGAATTTGTGCAATACTGATCGCCCGCCGAACGAGTTCACAGCCGGCATAGCCCATGGCATCAGTGAATATTTCATCCAGCACATGTGTAAGATAGCCGTCAAGCTGTGTATAATGCTCGTTCGATTCTGTCTTCCAGAGAGTAGAGAAGGTGTCTGCAAATGAATACCAAGCTTCCCGCGCCTGCTCATAACGCTTCGCTGAAAACTGCGGCAGGCCAATACCATTTAGGAACAGGTTGGCTATAAATTGTCCGATATCGAAGCCGAATGGCCCGAAGCAAGCAAATTCTGCATCAAAGATAACGGTCTTTTCTTCAGACATGAATACCGCGCCGCTGTGCAAGTCGCTATGCAATAGCGCATCTGCTTTCGTCATGTACTTATGCTTCAGCTTAGCCACTTCCAGGCGAAGGCGCTGATCCTGGCTGAGAAACAGCACGTCATTTCTCATTCCCTCTTCAAAATGGCTCGTTTCATGGAAGTTAAACGGCCAATCAAAATGAAGCTCCTCCGTCAGCTTGCGCATGCCTGTATTGGTTAAAGACGCATTCAGCTCTTTCTTCGCTGCTGTATCCATATAGAAATCAGATGTGTAAAAGACCGTCTTTGCACTAAATGCTCCTGCATCAGAGGCAAATCGAGCTGTTTCCGTTCCATTAATCAAAGCCGTCCGTCCCATTTGCATAGGAAACATGTCCTCCATCACAATGACGGCAAGCTCTTCATCTAAATGATAAACTTCCGGCACAGACCCAGGAAGAATCCGGTAATATTCTTTCAGCACTTCTGCTTCCACTCTGACACGGTCCAAAGGGAGAGGCATAGATTCTCCTACCACTCTCGCATAAGGAACCGCCTGCTTAAAAATCATTGTTTTTCCATCACCGGCCAGACGGTAGACGTGATTGATCTTGCCGTCGCTTACTTCTTCAATTGCCACCTGGCCCTGAAAGAGACCCGCTGTTTTCACATATTGTCTAATGGCTTCTTCATCCAAAAATCTATACTGCTTCCGGTCTTCAGCTTGATTCACTTGCACACTCACTTTCTCCACCTCTTCTGTATTGTCGTGCTGACAAGTCTTATTGCTTAATAAACAGGCACCCAGCCTTCTTCGGTAACAAAGATACGAACAGCTACTACCTTGCGGTCATCAGCTAGTGTGAAGTAATGGCGAACATTCTCGGGAACAGAGATAAGGTCACCCGGGTTCAAATGTACTTCAAAGAATCTTTGATCCTTACCTTGGATAACAAATACGCCATGCCCGCTCACGATAAAGCGCACTTCATCATCTGTATGGTGATGCTCACGCTGGAAGTTCACAAGCATTTGCTCCAGGTTTGGTGTATGCTCAGCCAGTGAAATAATGTCCCATGCTTTGTAGCCGCGTCTAGCGGAAATATCCTTGATTTCCTCTTCGAACACGTCTAGAATTTCCTGCTTCTCTTCATCACTTAATACGTATTTCTCGCTCAGGTGTGCAGGCAATTTAGCAATATCCCAGTTTTCATAAATAACGTCGTTTTGCTGAAGGAAAGAAATAACTTCCTCCTGGTTGTCGATTACTTCGTTTGTTCCTTGAATTTTAATAGTAGTCATGATAGTTCCTCCTCATTATTAATCACACTCTGAATGTTGTTTTCTTCCGTTCTATTGTTTGCTTGATCGAAGCTTTACTTTACGCGTAAATTCAAACCTTCCAAAATATCAATACAGTCATGGAACGTTTCAAAAGGCTGGAAAGGGATCGACAGTTCTTTACACTTATCGGAGAGATAGTCTCTTGCAATAACTGTATCAGCTACCTTGGCAGCCTGCAGGTCAGTCACCGAGTCCCCAATCACAATCGCATGAGTATCCGCCTCCGAGAGACGACGTATAATGGTCGGCTTGCAGCAGCCGCAATTCTGACCCGGGCATTCGCTGTCACATGAATGCGGCCAGAGAATTTGAATGTTTTCTCCACTGAAATCAGCCTCATTACAATACACATCAGCAATCGAATCATACGGTTTCAGCATTGGCTTGACGAAGAAATCAATGCCTCCGCTGACAATATAAAGGGGAATATTCTCCCTCTTCGTATATTCAACAAAGTCGCTGAAGCCTTCTCTAATTTCAGCTGTCTCCAATACATAATTCACAATCTCCTGCCGTAAAGAAGAAGGCAGAAGCTGAAACATCTTTCCTACTCCCTCTTGAATGCTGATAGATTGTGAGAGCACACCATCCTTTAGCTCTTCCCAGCCGGGAGGATTGAAGTGCTTCATTATACTGACGATATTGTCTTTCTTCGTAACCGTCCCGTCGAAATCACAAAAAATGACCGGTTTTTTCATGCTGTTTCACTTCTTTCTGCTCAACTATGTAATTAATTGAATTATTAGATAAATGTCTTTTACTAAAAAACCTCTTCTAAAAAATAAGAAGAGGTTTTCGGGAAAACATCTTCTTATCTTTCAACGTATCCGTTGTGAGAATTAGCACCGTACTTACAGTAAGCCGGTTGCCGGGCTTCATCGGGCTCATCCCTCCGCCTGCTCTTGATAAGATTATGTTCGTTAAATTGTATATCCGACTAGCAACATTAGGATTATCACATTTTCTTTGTAAACTGTCAACAATATTTTAATAAATCTGTCTTGTCTTTATATTTAGGAGGCAAGAGAAGCCGCTTTCCTTTGTGTACCCTTATCTTCTGGTACATGAATAAACTTAACAATTACAGCACTGACAATGTGAAGCAAACTGAAGATCCAGATTACTCCTTCTGCTCCGAGCGGACCGATAAAAGCAAGTGCTAAGGCTGGTGCAACGAACGTAGATAGACCTGCACCAAGGTTTAATACAGCCATAGCTGCTCCCTTGTCTTCTCCTGCAACTGAAGGAACGAGTGCGCCGATCGGTACATATCCAGCTAAAGAACAGCCCCACAGAAAGCCAACAATGCTCGTAAGAAGGACATTGCCGTTCGTTAAGATCGGTGTGTAATACAGAAGAACCGTGAAGACTGCACACCCCACTGCACCGAACCAAATAATTGTGTTCTTCCAGCCGAATTTATCTCCTACGACCCCATAGATTAAATTAAATACGATATTACCAATAAAGATTGTTCCCCATAACTGGAGCCAGACTGTTGTTTCAATTCCGTGCTCTGCCATATGAAGAGGCAGGAAAACTGGAAAGCCGTACGTTCCTAGGCTGTTAATGATTCTAACTACCCCGCCCGCAGCTACTCTCGGGTTTGATTTCATGATTGTAATGCCTTTTAATAGTTCGTTAAGCTTTTCTTTTCGTGTTGTTGACTTGCGCTCATACTTATCACGAGTCATCACTAAAGCAAAGAATGCTCCGAGGCACACCCAGAAAATTGATGTCCAAAGCGTTGTCAAGTAGCCAAATTGCTCTAGAGCAAAGCTTGAATACCAAGCGCCAAGAACCATCATGCCCGCACAATAAGCAAACCAGAACCAGCCAACAGCTGTGCTGAGCTTCTCCTTAGGCGCACGGTAAATGAGCCATGTTAAGAAGGAATAGGCAAACAACGGATAGCCGAACCCTTTAATAAAATACGTGAGGAGCATAACTGGATAGTTCATCGTCTCAAATCCAAAAATAATAAACCCGGCTGTACCAATCACATAAAATAGCAGCCCCATAGCCATTGTCCGCTTCGCTCCGAATGCTTCCAAACAAACACTTGAAAACCATGAAGCCAGCGCAATGGAAATACCGTAAACGGTAAAGATAGCAGCTGATTGCTGGACAGACAGCCCGCTTTCAATCAAGAAAGGACTCAGCCAGCCAGCTTCAAGCCCATCCCCCATCATAAAAATCATTACACCTAAAAATCCCCAGCTTAGCTTTTTGGGTATGCCAATACGATCTAACATAGTGATTCCTCATTTCCTAATTTCCTATTTTTATTTGCTATAAGCTACATTTGCTTCTGTAAAAAGCTGCTGCACCTGCTTCCATTCCTCATACATTTCTCTGCCATCCTGCTGATTAGGTGTAACGATCTTCACTCCATCTGAGAATGATGGGGGGGTGCCTAGCGCTTGATTGCATACGGCAGCTGCTCCAGCGACAGATGCCTGATTAGAGCCTTCCCGAACATGTATGTCTTTTTGAAGAAGAGTGGCAATGAACCCTGCCAGCGTTTTACTTTGAAACCCGCCGCCGCACGCCCATACGTAAGGCCGTTCATAGGGAGCGACTTCACCCAGCTGGTCAAAGTTCCACTTAATGGCACAGGCAATCTCCCATAAAGCAGCAGCAACAAAGTGAGCACGGCTCAATTCCTCTGTCAGCGGAGCGGTAAAGATAAAGCCGCCTTTTTTTGACGCATTTTTCTCATCGCTCAAATACATGCCTAAGGCCGCTACACATTCATGCAGATTGACCTGCTCCATCTCTTTCTCCATCTGTTCATATGATTCATGCGGGTAAAAAATACTTTTAAGCTTCTGGTAATTCAATCCCGTAATTCCCGGGTTTGTCTCTAGAAGCCACCGGCTCTTATGTATATGAGCATTTGTCCATGTTCTCTTCTCGCGATCCACACCATAGCTGTCTATGATTTTGCAGATAGGGGTGGTTGTGCCGGAAACGATCACAATATCTCCGTCCTTGGCAAAGGTGCTTTCTATCGCCAGCTGGGTATCTCCTCCACCAGTTACAACAACGGTTTCTTCTGGCACCCCGAGCTCTTTTGCCGTCTCCTTCTGCACCTTTCCAAGAATGCTCCCTGACTGTCTTAGCTCGGGCAGCAGATCCGGAGAAATATGAAACTGCTGGCACATGACATCCGACCATTCCTGTCTCTCCACATCATACAGCAGCGTCTCCGTCGCCTGGGACGGCTCATAGACAAGCACTCCGCTCAGCTGATAAGCTATCCAGTCGCTTATGCTTGTAAATGCCTTTATACCGTTCCATATATCAGGCTGCCTCTTTTGGAGAGCATAAAGCTTTAATGCTGAGAATAAAGCTGAAGGCAGGCGGCCGGTTGTTTGATAAATAAGTTCAGGATTCGGCAGCTGCTTCTCCCATTCCCGCCCCCGGTTATCAATGTTCGGCAAGCCGATCATAGATTGGCCCGCTTCGTTGAACAGGACAATTCCTTGCCGCTGACTCGTAGAGGTAATTGCTTGAATAGCGACATCCGGTACACTGGCAACAGCCTTCTTGGCCAGCCGAACAGCCTGGCTCCAAAGCTCATCAGGTGAGAAGTAGCAGCTGTCCGGATAGAGCGGTTCTCTTTCATAACGGATATCCTCTCTTTCTACACGAACGACTTCTCCCTCCGTTGTCACAATCGCTACCCGTGCATTACCGGTACCAATATCAAATACTAAATAGCCTTTCCTCTTCATTAATTTTCCACCTCTTCCTTGACAGAGGATTCTATTTGTCTCCTATTGTATATAGTAGGAATTTCAATTGTTTGCTCGTTGTTCCATTTTATTAAGGCCTGGTTCATAATTGCGACATGGTGATCCTCTACCTCATAGCTTGCTCCGGCAAGGTGTGGGGTAGCTAACACATTAGGCAGCTTGATCAGCTCGTAGTCGCTTTCATCAGGCGGCTCATGGTAAAACACGTCCAAAATAGCTCCTCTAATTCTTCCAGCTTTCAATGTATGAAAAAGTGCTTCTCTGTCTACCACTACTGCTCTTGACGTATTCACCAGCACTGCATCTTCTTTCATGAGACTTAAATAGGTTTCATTGATCATGCCAACCGTTTCGTCTGTACGAGGCAAGTGGATGGAGACAACGTCACTCGTCGAGAATACCTCCTCCAGAGAAAGCCGCTTATAGCGCGGGTCCTCACTTTCTACATAAGGGTCGTAATATTGAATTGCACAGCCGAACCCTTCAAGCACCGCCGCAATCCGTTGGCCAACCGCTCCAAACCCTACCATGCCAATCGTTTTTCCGGCTACTTCATTCCCCTTAAACTTGACGTACGCCTGCAAGTAGTCATCCTTCCAATTCTCCTGCTTCAGCCATTCCGAAGACTGGATGGTATGTCGGTATAAGGCAATCAGGTTACCGACAAACATCTCGGCAACTGCCTGTGCATTGCGTCCAGGTGTGAAGAAAACGGGAATTTCCCTCTTCGTCGCAGCCTCGACATCTACATTCGAAGGCATTCCACGGCATACACCGATGAATGCCAGCTTCGGTGTCTCTGCAAGTACACGTTCCGTTACTTTATCTAACTCGACAATTATGCCTTCTGCTTTCGTTTCTTTTAAGAGAGAAATCAACTCCTCCTCTTCATACGCCCGGCCATTCTCTTTCCAGCAGCGATAAGTAATCTCGCCGAAATGCTGTTTCAGTTCTAAAAGACCTGATTCATTGTAAGGTGCGGTAACTAAGACATTCACTTTGTCCTTCCCTCTCTTTCTTTTAATAAATCTACTAAACTCATAAATTAACTTGGAAAAGTAATAAAAAAAGATCTCTTTCCGGGAAGACGGAAAGAGATCTTGGCTTGTATCTTTATAGTATTCCTTCACAGAATCATAAAAGATTATCTCTTTCTATCTTTCAAGCCTTGCTTGCTGGAATTGGCACATTTACATGTTGCCGAGGTTTCGCAGGGCCAGTCCCTCCACCTCTCTGGATAGAAAAGTAAGTGATATGAAGTTTAATTGTTTGACATGTAAGAATGTACACATTCTATCGGACAGGTGAATAGAAGTCAATCCATTTTTAGAAACTTCTAAAGATTAATTTACTGTGCTATAATCTATAAAGTTATTTTTTAGGGAGGGGTGTTATCTATGAAATCATATGCAGATATAGAGAATGGCGTGGTCCCTTCGGTTTGTTCGCTTGACTGTCCAGACCAATGCGGACTGCTCATTCACAAAAAAGACGGAAAAATCATTAAAATTGAAGGCGACCCCGAGCATCCCGTTACAAAAGGAAGTATTTGTAATAAAGTTCGAAATATGGGACAGCGTATTTATGATGATAAACGGTTAGAAACTCCTTTAAAGCGTGTTGGAGGAAAAGGAGAGGGTCAATTTGTACCTATCAGCTGGGACGAAGCTATTGAAACGATCGCTTCCCGCTGGAAACAGTTAATCGCTGAAGAAGGGGCGGAGTCCATCCTGCCGTACAGCTTTTACGGAAATATGGGGAAGCTGAGTGCAGAGGGCATGGACCGCCGCTTCTTTCACCGGCTCGGCTCCAGCCAGCTGGACCGGACCATTTGCTCTGTAGCAGGCTCAACAGGATTTCGTTACACGATGGGAGGAAGCTTTGGTTCAGATCCAGAGGAAATGACCGAAACGAAGCTGTTTATTATTTGGGGCGTTAACGCCGTCAGCACAAACATGCACCAGATGATGATCGCTCAAAAAGCAAGAAAACACGGTGCGAAGATTGTTGTCATTGACGTTCATAAAAATCAAACCGGACGTATGGCTGACTGGTTTATCCCTATTCTTCCGGGTACGGACGGCGCACTCGCTTTAGGCATCATGCATATTCTCTATAAAGATAACCTGGTCGACCGTTCCTTCTTGAAGGAATATACGGTCGGATATGAAGAGCTAGAAGGTCATGTTGATCAATATGACCCGCAGACGGTGGCTTCTATTACCGGAGTACCGGTCGAAGACATTTACAAGCTCGCTCATATGTATGGTACGACTTCCCCTTCCATGATTCGGATTGGAAATGGTCTCCAGCACCATGATAATGGCGGCATGATTGTCCGGACGATTGCCTGCCTGCCAGCTTTAACCGGGCAGTGGCTTGTAAAAGGCGGTGGAGCCGTCAAGTCAAATTCCGGTTATTTATCTTATAATAAAGAAGCCCTGCAGCGCCCGGATCTTCTAAAAAAACCAACACGGGTGATCAATATGAATCAGCTGGGCCAAGCCCTGCTGGAAACAGAGAAGCCCGTTCGTTCTCTATTTGTGTACAACAGCAACCCTGCTGTTGTCGCACCTGAAGCTAATAAAGTTCGCGAAGGGTTGTCCCGCGGAGACCTGTTTACAGTCGTGCATGACTTGTTTTTAACAGAAACAGCGATGTATGCCGATATTGTATTGCCGGCGACGTCCGCCTTCGAAAATACGGACATATACACCGGTACGTGGCATCAGTATCTTCACTTGCATGAACCTGTAATCCCCCCATACGGGGAAAGCAAGCCAAACACGGAGGTATTTCGCTTGCTGGCAGAGGCTTTAGGTTTCGAGGAACAAGCATTAAAGGACAATGATGAGGCCTTGGTTCAGCAGGCCATAAGTGATGTTACGACACCTTACTTTCCTGACATCACATACGATGAACTAAAAAACAAGCGTTTCGTGAAGGCGAAAAATACAGACGAGCATTTACGTCACTTGCAAACGCCTAGCGGCAAAATTGAATTGTATTCTGAACAGCTTGAACGAAAGGGCCTTCCGCCTCTTCCTACGCATATGCCGCTCATTGAAGAGCCGGATTTCTCTTTCTTGTTCGTTCCTGGCCCAAACCATAACTTTATGAATACGACCTTTGCTAATAACGATAAGCATGTGAAGCTTGAAAAAGAGCCGAAGCTGTTTATGAATCAAGAGGATGCCGCTCGTCTTGGCATTGAAAATGATATGCTAGTCCGGATATGGAACCATCGAGGGGAATGCGAGCTGACGGTTTCTGTGGGCGATCAAGTGCTGCCGGGCGTTGTTGTCAGCCAAGGCTTATGGTCAGACACCCCTGGCAAAAAGTACCTCGTCAATGCTTTAACACCTGACCGCATAGCGGATATGGGTGGAGGTGCCACCTTCTTCTCTGGCCGGGTAAATGTCGAAGCAGTCCGCGGCGAGAAAACTGTGTAATGACAGTTTTCTCGCTTTGTTATTCTCCGAAGCTGTTTGGACAACATAGATCTTAATTCTATTATTCACCTTAAGAAATGAGCGCATATAGAGGATTTTCCACCAATGGAGGGACAAAAATTGACTACATCGCTTTCTAGCTTAAAAAGAAAAGATACGCTTGCAAGACTGCAGGCGGAAGAATTTGATTTATTAATTATTGGAGGAGGCATTACAGGAGCGGGTATTGCTCTCGATGCTGCTAATCGAGGCATGAGAACAGCTCTCGTGGAAATGCAGGATTTTGCTGCCGGCACATCAAGCCGCTCCTCTAAAATGATCCATGGGGGTTTGCGTTATTTAAAGAAGTTCGAGGTGAAATTAGTCTCGCAAGTCGGCAGAGAACGGGCGATTGTGTACGAGAACGGCCCCCATGTCACCACGCCCGAGTGGATGATATTGCCAATTTATGAAGGAGCCGAATTCGGCAAGTTTCTGACATCTGTTGGCCTACGTGTATATGATTCACTTGCGGGCGTAAAGAAAACAGAAAGACGCAAGATGCTAAGCAGAGACGAAACGCTAAGGCTGGAGCCAAAGTTCAAGCAAGAGGGGCTGCTGGGCGGGGGTATGTTCGTTGAATACCGATCCGATGATGCCCGCTTAACAATTGAAGTCATGAAGGAAGCCGCAGCTCAAGGAGCTACTGTAATAAACTACACAAAAGTAACGAACTTTATTTATAAGGATGACAAGGCAGCAGGCGTGGAGACGGTTGATCAGCTGAACGGACAAACGAGCCGTATATATGCCAAGAAAATCATTAATGCAGCAGGCCCTTGGGTGGATACGTTACGGGAAAAGGATCATTCATTAGGGGGAAAGCATTTACTTCTGACGAAAGGAATCCACCTTGTATTCGACCAAAGTGTTCTACCGTTGAAGCAATCTGTCTACTTCGATACACCCGACGGCCGGATGATTTTGATGATCCCGAGAAATGGCAAAATGTATGTGGGAACGACCGATACCGCCTATAACGGAGATTATGCCCACCCTCGAATAACAGATGAGGATATCGATTATATTTTACAAGCGATTCAGTTCATCTTTCCTGAATGGCCTCTCAGTGCAAGTGATATTGAATCAAGCTGGGCAGGCCTCCGTCCGCTCATTCATCAAACGGACAAGGGAACATCTGAAATCTCCCGAAAGGATGAGGTTTGGGAATCTCCCTCAGGCCTTTTAACTATCGCTGGAGGCAAGCTGACTGGCTACCGAAAAATGGCGGAGACCATCGTCGATCTGGTTGCGGAGAAGTTTGAACAGGAAGAGCACAAAAGATTCTCGCCGTGCGAAACGAAGCAGCTGCCGATTTCTGGCGGCCACGTAGGCGGATCGAAGAATTTCAATGTATTTTTAAAGATCAAAACAGCCGAAGGCGTAAAGCTTGGCTTGTCTGCTGAGCGCGCACAGATGCTGGTCAGGAAATATGGCTCTAATATCGATCAAGTATACAACTACTTGCAGGCGAATGAAGAAAAAGCCAAGAAATACGGACTGCCGGCAGATATTTATGCACAGGTTCTTTATGCTGTTACTGATGAGGCAGCCTGCACACCTATCGACTTCTTCGCACGACGTACCGGTGCGCTTCTCTTCGATATCGATTGGGTTAGAGAATGGAAGTGGCCTGTCATTGAAGTCATGAATGACATGTTGAGCTGGACCAGTGAACAAAAGGAACAATTCACTGCTGATCTTGAAAAACGTCTTCACGAGGCAACCGTCCCTATGCAGGAAGCAGTGCCTGCAGCTGAATAATCATATGTAAGCCACCAGGGCTTTCCTGGTGGCTTATTATAGTTGACCGCTTTTCTGTTTTCTAACGTTCTTGTTTCTCAATCCGCTCTTTAAAGCTGTCTCTCCAGCTTGAAGCAAGCAGTTCACATTCTGCGAGCGCCTCCAAGTCCGCTATATCTGCTTCTTTCGCATACATGACCTCATTGCACCTTGCAACTGTCCATTCAGGAAGCGGCCGTTCTATTAATGTCAGTGCTTGTCCAGCCTGAACCCTTCCTTCCTGCAGAACACGGAGATACCAGCCGGTTCTCCCTGTCCGTTGAATCCGCAACGCCAAGTCCTTCACCTTAAACCGGCGGGCAGGCTTCCAGCATGGCTTTCTTGGCTGGGAAACTTGAACAACTGCCTCGTCTAATTGAAAGATATCACCAATGGAGACTTGATCTTCCGTTATACCCTCCAGTGAGAAGTTTTCTCCCATCCCGCCTACTGGTATCAAGGTATTTTCAAGCTCCTCTTTCCATGCTGAATAATGCACAGCTGGATAGGCGAGTACTGCTTTATCAGGACCGCCGTGATTTTTTAAGTCTGCTTGCCCATCCCCTGCCAAGTTCGTACGGCTCAGCCAAACGGCACCTTGGGCAGGCTCTTTAAAAATCCCGCTCGTCCATTCCCTGTCCATTGGGCTTGCTGCTTCCTTCTACCCTACCGTTTTTGGCCTGCCGACAAATATTTCTTTGATCGATATACTCATATGTATAGCCTCCCTTCAGTCATGTTTATTCTACCTGCTGCAATCAATTCCCTGTCCTTAAAGCACGATAAAATTTTTCTTCCTTTGGCTTTTATAACTATGTATATTTTTACTATAATGAAATTATTTTCCTTTGACCAAATAAATAAAATAGGGAGAAAATAAAAATGGATCAGGCTATCTTCCAATACGTCAATGACCTAGCAGGAAACAATGGTTTCCTAGATCATTTCATGATTCTTCTTTCCAAATGGGGAATCTACGTATTTATTGCTATTATTCTTGTACTTGCTTTCAGTAAAAAATGGAGATGGCGCGGGTTTCGCGGCATCGGTGCTCTTATACTAGCTCTTATCGTCAGCCGTCTGCTAAAATACGCAGTCAACCGCGACCGGCCATTCATTACAGATGAAGTGAACCTGTTGTTCGAAAAGACGCCCTCTCCCTCTTTTCCAAGTGATCAGGCCGTGGTTTCCGGTGTATTTGCTGCTTTCCTCTTCCTCGCTTTCCCAAAGTGGCGATGGCTGGGCATGATTCTTGCTCTTGTCATCTCCTTTTCCCGGGTATATGTTGGGCATCATTATCCTTTAGATGTGCTGACAGGCCTCTTTCTGGGCGCTCTTTGCATGGCAGTTGTACACAAGCTTCAAGCGCCCACCCAAACAGCCGAGAGATGAGCGAGAATTCCGCTCATCTCCTCACAGCTGCTTTTCCATTTTCCTAAGCTCCTCCCTCACTCCATGAATAATGTCCTGCGGCAGCACGCCGTAGCGGGACAGCCGCTTCGCCTGCTCTTCACCGGCTTTTGCATGTAAATAGCTGGCCGCAATCACAGACTCCAAAGGAGCGGCCCCTTGAGCAAGAAATGAAGCGATCAGTCCTGTCAACACGTCACCGCTGCCCCCTTTTCCAAGCGCGTCATGCCCATACGGGTTAATATACACCTCTCCATCCGGCGAAGCGATCAGCGAGCGATGACCCTTCAGCAATAAATACACACCATGCTCCTTCGCAAAGGCCTCGGCTATCTCTAAACGGTGCTTTTCTACTTCCTGGACGCTAGTTTGCAGCAAAACAGCCATTTCCCCCGGATGTGGCGTCATAATGACCTCGCCCGGATAGGCCTGAGCTTCACCTAAATGATCTCTCATTAGATATAAAGCATCGGCATCTAACACTATCGGCTGCGCATGAAGAGCGGACAGCAACCACTTCATCCATTCCTCCCCTCGTCTAAACCGGCTCATGCCTGGTCCAACCACTATGCTATTGAACGCTTTAAGCCGGGAAGAGAGCTCCTCTATCGCTTCCTGTGCAAAATGTCCTTCTTTCTCCTGCAAAGGCGCAAACAAAATTTCAGGATGCTGAGCCGCAAGTATTGGATAGAGATTTTCAGGAATAGCAAGAGTCGTTAATCCCGCTCCGCTGTTTAAGGCAGCTTGAGCGGAAAACACCGGGGCACCCGCATACTGGCGAGAACCTCCAATAACGAGAGCGTGACCGAATGTTCCTTTATGCCCGTATGGTGTCCGCTTAGGCAGAGCTTGAGCAGCTAAGTCAGGGGTAATCACAGTCGCCATTTTAAGATTCAAGTCCTCCGCTACAGAAGACGGAACAGAAATATCTACTGCTTTCCACTCTCCGACATATTTTGGCCCATCCTGCAGAAAAAAGCCTTTCTTCGGAAAGACAAAAGTCACCGTTTTCGCTGCCTTTATTGCTCCGCCCTCTGCTTTTCCGGTATCGCTATTCACGCCGGAAGGAATATCAACCGATATAATGCAGCTCTTGTCTGCATACTTATTCACCAGGGGGATTACTGTATGAAAAGGCTCCCTCAGTACGCCTTTTACTCCTGTGCCCAGCATGGCATCAACAATGATATCCGCTTCACCCAGTCTTCTCTCCAGTGCTTGCAAGTCCCGCTCGTTAAAATAAGAGACGGGCAAACCTCGTTTGACATAAGCATCAAAGTGAACTTTCGCATCGCCCTTTATACGGGTTCGATCAGCCATCACACACAAGAAAGGCGCCATGCCTAAATCAACTAACCTTCGTGCAATAACGAAGCCGTCTCCGCCATTATCCCCCCCGCCTGCCAGAATGACTATTTTCGGATTTGGACAGGGCATGCTTTCTAAAATCTCTTCTACTACTTTCGCTCCGGCATTTTCCATTAATACAACACCGGGGAGCCCGATTGTTTCTATCGTGTATTGATCTATTTGCTGCATTTCCCTTTGTCCTGCTGCAAACATTATTCATCCCTCCCTGATTGATATTGTACCTTCTGCCATAAACCAGCTTCAAATTCCGCGTATACGCTTACCCGCGTTTATGGCTTCAGAGAGCGGGAAGGTAAAGACAGAGGAAGCTATATAGTTAGGAGGAAAAGAATGGACAAGAAAGTATTGATCATGACATTTGATACTGACAGTCACGCTTATGAAGCTTTTTCTAAACTAAAATCACTTCATACGGAGCGAAAGGTTACTGTTGAACAGATGGCTGTTGTTGAAAATAGTGAACTGCAGTCCTTTCAGGTAAAGGACTTTATTGATATGACGGGCGGGGATAAATTGGCATCCGGCAGCCTGATCGGAGCGCTGATTGGTGTCATCGGTGGTCCACTTGGCATGCTCTTAGGCTGGGCAACCGGCTCCCTCATCGGAGGCATCGGAGATACTCGTGAAATTAAAGAGGCGATGTCTTCGTTTGAAGAAACAGCAGATATGATTTCTCCAGGAAGCACAGGATTAATTGCGATTGCTTCTGAATATGCTGAAGAGGTTGTTGATAACCTGGTAAAAGACGAATTAAACGGAAAGGTAACACGCCTTGCTGAAGACGATGTACGCCAAGAAGTAGCGGCGGCCCGCGAAATGGAAAAAGAACTAAAGAAAGAGGCACGTAAAAAGTGGTTTGACGAAAAGCTTAAAGGCAAAAGTGAATAACTTATAAAGAGCAGACCCTCCCCGGATCACCAAAGATGCTTCCGCTTAAGAGCCTGCTTCTTGATAAGCACATATATTATTTTTTAGGTTTTTAACCTTTCTCTACTGATCAATGCAACGATCTGTTTTCCCGGCGCATCCCCTGCTCGTTGTCTAAAGCTATAGGAAATAAGTAAACGTTCAAGTAGCCGATTTGCCTTTCTCTAGTAAAAAGGCTCTAACCTCTTCCTTGCTTAGACCGATTTTGAGGGCTTCTGTCATCAATTCCATCCACTCCTGATCAGTCACTTCTTGAAGCTGGCTCTCCATCTTCCCCCTCCTAAAACGTATCCGACTAAATGATTAGCTCTTTAGAATCTATAAATATTCAAATATTTCAAATCTACTATACCACCTGTAACATTACACCACCGTTACAGCTTGATGCGTTTCTCGGATTCCTAGCTAACAAAAAAACCACCGCAGGGCGGCAGCTGTTTATGAAAAAACGATATCAGCTGCTCAGAAGGCGAAGCCTTTCTTTCAGCTGTTTGCATTCTGTATAGTATTTAAGGGCTTGCTCTATATAATAAGCCGCATTTTTCTCGTCTCCGCGAGCTTCGTACAAATCAGCCAGAAAAATAGCCATCTCCGCCCATTCGTTTTCCATCCAATCACGGAGCTCGAGAAACCAATTTTCAAATAAACCAGGAAGGGGATTATCTACTTTCTGCACCAACAGCCGCTTGTAGTGCTCGGCCCTTTCCTCACTATCCCGTATGCTGCCACCAGCTTTAATGGCTTCCATATAATCAGACAGATCTGATTCAACCTCTGCCTGCAGGAAGATATTCTCTCGATCCGTCACAAGAATCGTCTCACCCGCCGTGTGTTCCTCTAATAAATGCTTTAAATGATGCAAGCCTACCCTCAGCCTGTTGCGGGCGCTTTTCAGCTCAACCTCCGGCCAGAGGACATCACATAATTCGTCTCGGGTAGCTGACTTTTGAATAACGAGATACATTAGGATTTGCTTGGCTTTTCTCTTTCCCCAGCCTTCCACAATTGAACGCCCGTTTAGTCGAACGGAGAATCCGTTCATGATATCCACCTGCAAGTGTTTACTTATTTGTGAGGTAATTCGATCTTGCGAAAGCAGCCTTCTAATTTCGGCATACATCTCCGAAGTTAAGTTCTTTTGATAATTAGACTCCAGCAGACTGATGGATCCTTCTGAATGGAGATGTTTCTTAATAAACGATGTGACCCATTCAGCTGTCAGCTTTGGCTGGTCCATTTGAATCATGAAAGCTGCATCCGGCACACTCAAGTACCGGGCATTCGGGTTAAAGTTCAGGCTCGCACTGAACAGCTCGGGCGGATAAATAGCATCTTCTGCCCCTGACATCACTAGAATAGGTACAGCGATACTCCGCAGCTGCATAACAGCGTCTTGACCTAAGTCGGTACTAAAAAGCTGAAAATAGACAGATGGCGATACCCTTTCGTACGCATTCAATAGAATATCTATTTTCTTCTTTTCAGGAGGGCAGCAAAGCTTCCCGGCCATAGCCTTGCCTATAGACAGCATAGACTCCTTCCCCTCTGCCATTGTTTTTCTCTGATCAACAACCTGTTCCCCCAGCTTCTTTGGATAATGAATCGGCACGCCTATTAAAACAAGTGTCTTCAGCCTTGTTTCCTTCTGTGCGGCTAACTGAATACCGATCAACCCGCCAAGTCCTTGTGCGATTAAATGATAGGATGAAATATTAAGCTCATTCGTTAAATAAATTAAATCCTCGCATAATGCATCAACGGTCTTCAGGTCGTCGCCTGTTCCACTCTCACCATGGCCCTGAAGGTCATAACGAAGGATATTAAAATGAGGATAGAAGTAAGGAATAATGAAATCCCATGAATGCATATCTAAACCAATTCCATGTATAAGAATAATGGTTTCCTTTGCAAGAGAGTCTTCTGACATTATCCAGTCATAGTGAATGGCTGCCTCTCCCTGTTTAAGTCTGTCCAACTATACCACCTCCACTCCTTCGGCCTCTGTTACTTGTATCTTACTAAATGCCTAGGCGACCTACCAACTAATTTCTTGAAATTTATACAAATCTTCTTCTATAAATTAAATCCCTTATAATACTTTCTATTGATCTAGTGCTTTTTATGTATATTTTACCATTTAATGAAATATTAGTATATACAAATCATCACAAACAGAAAATAATAAAAACGGGCTTATCCTTTGATAACCCCGCTGCTTTTATACGAATTATGAATGATTAATTGTGCGTACATGTGCATTTGTCCGACTGTTCATTATCTGATGGAGAAGAAGACAAACTAAAGAAAGAAGCGCCAGTAAAGCAAAACTAAGGAAATAATCACCTGTTATATCTTTAGTGAAGCCTATAAGAATGGGTGGGAAGAACCCTCCTACCCCTCCAAATGCACCAACAATGCCTGTGACCGATCCTATATTTTCAGGTGATACTTCAGGGACCATCTTGAAAACCGCCCCGTTGCCCACTCCTAATACAAGAGCAGCCATCATGCAGATGACACTGAACGAGGCGAAGCTGTCCAGCGTAAAGGAAATGCACAGCCCGAACAGAAACACACCGCAAAAAACAACTGTCAGAACCTTTCTAGCACCAAATCGATCAGACAAGTATCCACCAACCGGGCGGACAAACGTGGCTGCAACGACAAACCCAGCTGTCACCATACCAGCTTTTACGGCCGTCATAGTAAATAGGTCCACCAACAGAGTGGGCAGATACATACTAAAAGTAACAAAGCCGCCAAAGGTAAGAAAATAGAATAAGGATAGGATCCAAGTCTCTTGAAACTTTAGAACCGATAGTGAATCCTTCAGCCTCTTCACCTCATTCGGCTGCTTCTCATCCTGTGTGCCGAACCAAAAGAGAACAGCCATTATTCCAATCGACAGAGCAAGACTCCAAAACACCCAGCCCAGTCCATAGAAAGTGAAAATAATAGGGATGAGAAAGTTTGCTGCTGCAGACCCTAAATTTCCCATCCCTGCGATTCCAAGCACCAAACCTTGCTTTTCTGCCGGAAACCACCTTGATACGTAGGCAATGGAAATAGCAAATGTTGTACCGGCCATTCCAATAAAGAAAGCGGCCAGCAGAAGCATAGAATAAGAGGCTGCAAACCCTGCTCCAATGAGCGGCAAAGCAAGAAAAAGCATCGTTAATGTATAGAGCCTTCTGCCGCCATATCGATCAGTTAATATCCCCATCGGTATTCTCATTATCGATCCTAATAATATAGGCGCAGCAATTAAAATACTTTTTTCTAAAGCGCTCAGCTGATAGAGTCTTTGGATTTCTGTAGCAATTGGTGCAAAGACGGACCAGACAGTAAAAGACATCATCATCGCCGCGGTCGATAATATTAAAATAAAAGTTGAGTTTTTTGTTTTCACACTTACCACTCCACCTTATCTTTCGATTGTTGAAAGAGTGCTCTCGAATAATCAAATGGATGAGCTATCTCAATGCCATTAGCGGCCGAATGTTTACAGTACTCACTTTAAAGCCAGGCATTTTGCAGTGCGGGTCCAGCTCCTCCGAAACCAGCCGATTAACATTCTGCGAGTCGGCCCAATGAAAAGGTATGAATATTGTGTCTTGGCGGATAGCAGCAGACCACCTGCAGCGAACAATGATACTGCCCCGTTTTGAGGTGACCTCTACTAATTCCTGGTCCTGGATGCCGAACTTCTGAGCGGCAGCCGGATGAATCTCCATGAAGGATTCAAAGTTTCTTGCAGCTAATGCAGCGCTTTTTCTCGTTTGTACTCCTGTTAAGTAGTGGGAGGTGACCCTTCCTGTTGTTAAATACAGCGGGAACCGCTCACAGGGCTGTTCCTTTGGAATAAGAGGACTATTAGGAACAGCCACCATTTTGGCCTTACCGTCTGGATGCGCAAAGGTCCGTTCAAATAAACGCTCTGTTCCTTTGTGATTGGAGGTCGGACAAGGCCATAAAACGCCATCTTCCTCCCTTATGCGCTCGTATGTAATGCCGTAATAATCAGCTGCTCCCCCGCGGCTTGCTGCTCTAAGTTCATTAAAGATTTCTTCAGCAGAGGAAAAGTTAAAGTACTCGCCTTTGCCAAGGGCATGTGCCACCTCACAAATAATTTGCCAGTCTCGCTTCGCTTCTCCTGGTACCGGATAGCTCGCCTCTCGTAAAGTTACGCGTCCCTCTAGATTTGTCATCGTTCCTTCATCCTCTAAATAAGAGGCCGCCGGCAACACTAAATCAGCCAGCTTGGCTGTTTCCGAAATAAATAGATCGACTGCTACAAAGAATTTAAGCTTTCTGAGCGCTTCTTTAACAAAATTAGCATTCGGATTAGAAACAATCGGATTAGAGCACATCAGGAATAAACCTGTAATCTCACCCTTCTCCATCCTCTCAATCATTTCATAAGCTGAGACTCCTTTCTGCGGCAGTTGTTCCTTATCAATCCCCCACACACGCGCTATCTGCTCTCGGTGCTCTTCATTTTCAATGGAGCGATAGCCTGGAAGCTGATCCGCTTTTTGTCCATGCTCCCTTGCTCCTTGACCATTGCCCTGGCCTGTAATGGCTCCGTACCCACAAGAGGGCTTACCAACCTTCCCTGTTGATATTAGAATATTCAATAAATTCCTCACAGCCAGAGATCCATCTGTCTGCTGCTCTACTCCTCGAGCAGTAAAAATCATCCCCGTTTTCTTCTCAGCAAATATAGTAGCCGCTCGTTGAATTTGTCGAATGGAAACACCCGTTAACTCCGAAATTTCTTTTAAACTTAAAGAAGAAATGTGCTCTTCTACTTCCTCAAAGCCCGTAGCTCTTTCTTTAATAAACCTTTCATCTGTATAGCCCTTTTCCATAATGACCTTCAGCAATCCATTTGCTAGGGCGGCATCAGTTCCAGGCTTAATCTTCAAATGTAAATCCGCCATTTTAGCAGTATCCGTTTCCCGAGGATCTATAACAATAATAAACGCCCCATTTTCTTTTGCTTCTTCAAAATACGGCAGCATTGTAGGCTGACAGGCAGCGATATTTGTACCGGCTAGAATGATGCATTCGGCATTTGGAATCTCTGACAAACTGTTTGTCAATCCTCTGTCCATGCCGAATGTTTGGCTTGCAGCTGAGGCAGCAGCCGACATGCATAAGCGACCGTTATAGTCAATATGCTTCGTTTGCAATGCGACTCGTGCAAACTTTCCCAACAAATAAGCCTCTTCATTGGTGATGGACGCGCTTCCGTATACAGCCAGCGCATCATGGCCGTTCTCCAATTGAATGGCTGAGAAGTTTTTCTTTATTATCTCTAATGCCTTATCCCACGTAATGGGTGTAAATTCTCCATTTACCTTCAATAATGGCTGGGTGATCCGATCTTTGTGTAAAGCATGCTGGTGTGCATTCATCCCCTTCATACATAAACGACCGTGAGAAGTAGGATTGTCCTTTCCTATAGTTGTATATTTCTTTCGTGTGATGACCGTTTGCTCGATTAGCTGCATTTTACACTGCATGCTGCAATACGGACATTGCGTGTCATAGACCTTCTTAGATTGCACTTGCTGTTGCTTATCTCGAAAATATTTCAACAGCATCTCAGTCATCGTCCTTCCCTCCTTCTGTCTCTATGAACCTCGTTAATTGCGGCTTTCTGCCATGCTTGTGTTGTTGTAATAGAGAACCTCTTCCTTTAATCGTCGAAGCAGCTGATTATGCAGCTCCTCTTCAAAAACGACCTCTCGTATATGGATCATGCCCATACGCTGAATCCACTGGCTGACCTTCTCTAAATAATTAGCCGTTTCCCGGTAGTATTGGATAAAGGATAATGCCATAACCTTTGCTTCTTCTATTGTTTCAGCTACATAGAACAAGTCACCGGCTTTTGCCTTGTACCCATTTCTGCCGCCCGTGTAAATTTCCCATCCTCTGTTCATATGAACAAACCCTATGTCCTTCGTTACTGCTTCTTCACCGTTATGTATACAAGCAGCAACACTGATCTTCATGCGGTGCGGCAGCTTTAAGCATTCTAGCTGTTCCTCTAAATGAGCGGCCAAATGCAGGGCAGTGGATTTGCTGCACGAACAATGGCCTTCGCTAATATGGGTTTCAACGGAGTGAACTGCGTGGTCGCCTGCCGGCTTTAACGGCAGCTCAAGTTCCTTCCAAAGATCTGGAAGCACGGTCTGGTCAACACCTATTAAGTGAATGCGCTGCCCGCTCGATAGACTTATTTCTTTAATGTGGTATTTCTCTGCCGCGCCAGCCATCCTCTTCAGCTGTTGAGCATCCGTCATTCCCCCGCGGAGGGGCAAGGTAACAATATAGGTACCATCGCTTTGCCTGCTTGCATTCGCATGCTCTCCACCTACAACCGATTCCTTCAAACCTTCTTTATCTGGGTGGATAATGCCTAAATAGTAATCTAGCGCTCCGCGGCAGCCATCACACCCCTCCTCTTGTTTCCAGCCCAGTGCATTCGTGATTTCCTGGAAGGTCGATAATCCCCTCACCTGGATTTCCTTAACTACCTCATCCTCAGTTAAGCTTGTACAAGAACAGAAAGCTGGACGTTCAACCACCTCATTGAATGCATCACTTTGAATATAGGCTAGCACGTCTGAAACAAGCGGCTTGCAGCCGCCGCATGAGCTAGAGGCTCTTGTGCAAGCTCTCACCTCTTCTATCGTCGTTAATCCATCTTGCTGAACAGCTTCAATAACCGCTCCTTTTGTTACAGCATTACAACTGCACACGATGTCACTGGACAGCATCGAAGCAGCTTCTCCTTCGCCTATTCCCGAAGATTGAAGAAGCAGGGTTTTTTCATGGTCGGCAATGCTCTTCTTCTCAAGCATCCATTGCAAAAGTTTCTGGCCGCTGCTTGTGTCCCCGAATAGCAAGGCTCCGGCCAGCCGGTTCCCTTCGAAAAGCAGCTTTTTATATACGGAATGAATGTCGTCCTGAAGAATCACCGCCTGTGTCCGTTCATCCTCGACGAACCGGCCAGCTGAGAATACATCAACACCTGAGATTTTCAACTGAGTTGAAAGAACAGACCCCTTGTAGGCCTCTCCCTCTATTCCGCATATGTGTTTAGCCAATACCTGAGCTTGTTCATAAAGCGGTTTAACCAGGCCATAAACCATCCCTTGATGTTCTGCACATTCCCCAACTGCATACACTCCGGGCACATTCGTTTCTAAATAATCATCCACGAGAATGGCCCGATTCGTCTCAATTCGACTTCCCTTAGCAATTTGTACATTTGGCCTTACTCCCGCAGCCATAACGACTATATCTGCCTCTATCTCTGTTCCATCTTTAAAACGCACACCTTCTACCCGCCTGTCACCAAGGATGCTGTCCGTCTCTTTCTCCAACAGAAACTGCATCCCTTGACGTTCAAGCTCTTTCTCCAGCATTTTTGACGCTGTACGGTCCAACTGTCTCTCCATTAGGCAATCGGACAGATGCACGACTTTCACTTCCATACCAAGATTCAGAAGACCTCTTGCTGCTTCGAGTCCAAGCAAACCACCGCCAATAATGGCAGCTTTCTTATAACGCTTGGATACTTCTAACATTTCCTGGCAATCTTCAATCGTTCGAAAGGCCATTATCCCTTCTTTATCCGCCCCTGGAACAGGAAGGATAAAGGGCACAGACCCTGTTGCTATAATCAGCTTGTCGTAAGAAACTTCCCTGTTTTTATCTGATTTTACGCTTTTTGTTTCCGTATCAATTTTCACGACCGTTTCTCCCGTGAATAGCCGGATGCTGTTTGCAGCATACCATTCACGGTCATTCAGGATAATGTCTTCGAAGGAATGATCACCTTGGAGAACACCCGAAAGGAGGATTCTATTGTAATTCACATGTGGCTCTTTCCCAAAAACAGTTATATCAAACAGCTCCGGATTCATATCCAGAATCTCTTCCAGGCAGCGTATGCCAGCCATGCCGTTCCCTATAAGAACTAACTTTTGCTTATCCATTTTATAACCCCCAACATGTAAATAAAGTTGATGGCAACAATCGTTGTTAATTTCATTGTGGCATAAAGCATTTGGCAAAAAAGGAATTATGTTATATCCCCTTACACAAAAAACTCTCTGCTTCTTTTTCGTTCCAAAAAATAAGATAAAAAAGCAGGCTCACCTAAGAGTGAACCTGCTTTTGTCCTTCCTGCAGTGCCTTAATACTGGCTTTCTATACGTTTAATCTGTTCATACAGCATTTTATTTACAGGGGTTGGCACACCATATTTTTCTCCCAGCTTTAACAGTGTTCCTGAAAAGAGTTCTACTTCGCTGTAACGCTTTGCTTCCACATCCTGAGCCATAGATGGTTTTCCTTCGGGACTTAGCGTATCTAATACACCAAGCCAGTAGGATAAGTCCTTTTCAGTTAAATGTGCTCCTTCCTTTTCAGACAAGACAATGACTTCTCTCATGGCTGCAATCATCGTCTCTCTTGCTTCGCCCTCTCTTTGGATCTCGCCATAATTGCTTTGGTACACAGCCACCGTTTGATTGACCCCGACATTTAGCATGAATTTCCCCCATTGCCTTTTGTGCATGTCGGTATCAATTTCGTGCGGCAATTCTGTTCGTTCGAAAAATGCGGACGTACGCTTCACTTTTTCTGATACCATGCCAGGCTCCCGGTCCCCGAAAACCAGCATGCCCATATGTTTATATGTAAGCTGATTGCCTTTCTTTACTGCATCCATTCCCTGTGCTACACAGTAAAGCACCTTGTCTATTCCATACGCTTCACCAATCACGGCTTCACTTGTGATGCCATTTAATAAGGATAAAATCACCGTGTCTTCTCCAACATGGTTCTGTACCGATTGTATAGCCTCTTCCAGTCCATCATATTTCACCGCAAAAATCAGCAGATCGGCGGGCTCACAAGGATCCTCAGGTGTCATATAGTGAAAATGGCATTGCTCTTCATTACAATACACACCCTCTGCCTGGTATTTTTCTATCCTCTCTTTGTCCGCTACAATTCTTAAATGAGTCTCAGGCATTTTCTTGGATAAGTGATGCCCGAATAAAATACCAAGCGCGCCTAGCCCGATAATTGTTACTTTGTTCATTTCCATAGCTGTCCTCGTCCCTTCCTTTACACATTTGGCTGCTCTTCATCTCCATTCCATTATATTATAAATAGACTGAATTTATAGCCAAATAAGAAGCCAGCCCCGTCTAGTGGGCTGGCTTCTTACGGATAAGGGAGTTGGGACAATACTCATTTACCACGAATGTGCACTTCATAAACACTTTATAATTAACATTTGCGCTCCCTCTCTACTTACGTTGCCTTTTTGCTTTTTGGCTTTTTCTCTTCTCCAAGCAACACCTTCTTTACTTCTTGCCGCCTTTCTTTATCACATAACACAAATACCGTATCCCCTTTTTCGATAACAGACGAACCTGTTGGTGTCAGCAGCTTCTTGTCTCTTGTAATCCCAATAATTAATGTATCCTCCGGCAAATCCAGATCTATCAACGAAATTCCAATAGCTGGTGCCTGCTTCGGCATCTTTACTCTCATAATGTCTGAGTCCGTTTTTCCGAGGTTAATTAATTCAATGCTGACATTATCGTCTTCTTCATCTTTCGCCAAGCCCAGCTTATCAGCAAGCCACGATAAAGTGCTTCCTTGTATGAGAGCTGATATTAACACGACGAAGAACACGGTGTTGAAAATGAGATTACTGCTTTCTAGACCTGCTGCAACTGGATAAGTAGCCAAGACGATCGGCACCGCTCCTTTTAAACCAGCCCAGGAGATAAACAGCTTTTGCCTCATATTACTTTTTGTAAACACCATGCTGATGAATACAGCAATGGGGCGTGCGATAAACATAAGCACAACAGCAATCAGAATTCCCTCCCAAAATACAGCCGTTAACTGCTCAGGGAAGACAAGCAGACCAAGCAAGGTGAACATAACAATCTGCATCATCCAAGCGAAGCCTTCATTAAAACGCGAGATTGTAAAACGATAGGTTAAATCACTGTTTCCAACAAGTACAGCCATCACATATACTGCCAGCAAGCCGCTTCCGCCGAAATAATCTGTGATCGCATAAGTAAAGATAGCAATCCCCATCGCAAGAACCGGATAAAGGCCGGATGTATCGAGCTTAATATTATTAATCGCTCCTACTGTCAGTTTCCCTAGAACCAAACCAAGCAGAAGGCCAAGCCCCATTTGAAGGAAGAAGTTTCCGATTGCCGCCCAAACCGACATGTCAGGAAGCTGAATCATTTCAATTAAGGTAACCGTCAGAAACACGGCCATCGGATCGTTCGAACCAGACTCCGCCTCTAATGTGGCCGTCAGTCTTTTATTGAAGCTCTTCGCGCCCAATACCGCAAAAACAGCCGCTGCATCTGTCGACCCAACGATAGCGCCTAAGAGAAGACCTTCCAATAGAGAAAAATCAAGTATATACATAGCTGCCAGCCCTGTTACCACCGTGGTAATCAGAACACCAATCGTTGCTAAAGAAGCAGCCGGTCCAATGATAGGACGGCCCCTGTTCCATTTGGTTTGCGTGCCCCCATCGAATAAAATAATAATCAAGGCCAATGTGCCAATGAATTGTGTGAGCTGGACATCTTCAAAATAAATAAATCGATTAAGCAGCATACCGCCAGCTAGGAAAAGAATAAGAGAGGGCAGTCCTAAACGAGAAGAAAATTTCGCTGCTACAACGCCGACAATCAGCATGATAGCGAGAAGTAATAACAGTGCGCCTACAAGTTCCATGAATACATCCTTTCGTCATATAAACTTCGGTCTACAATAATTATAGTCCAAATAGTGACAGAGCGACAGTTTCAGCTATTTCAAAGTCGAGTTATTCCCGGCTCTGCTCCTTTTAAATAGCAAAAGAGCAGTGCCTTTCTTCAGATCAGCTGCTCTTTTCATGTATGCCGTTATCTTTCTCGATCCCTTTCTATAAACAATGCATCCTCTCTTCTGCACCCTCCCACTTTACTGTAAAGCTTTGTCCTTTGGCACAAAATACAGAAGAGGAAGTATAATCAGGATCGGCAGTTTTGTCGTACCCTATGTGTTCTATGACTTCTTCTTCGTTATGACATCGATCATAGCCCGCAAACGTCAGATTCATACGGCCTTTTCCCTGGGTGAAGGAAGCCAGAACAGCGCTGTAGTCCATAAAGGTCGCTACCGGCACCAGGCCAGTCAAGACTGCCTTCTCCCCTTCGGTCACCGGCGGGTCAAAACGTCCGTAAGCCGCCTGAATATCAGACAATACGCGCCCCATATGGTCTATATCTACTTTAATCTTAAAATGATAATAAGGTTCAAGCAAAATATTCTTAGCCTTTTCCAGTCCTTGTCTTAAAGCCCGATACGTCGCTTCTCGAAAGTCACCGCCGTGCGTATGCTGGTTATGCGCTCTTCCAGTTAACAATGTTATCTTCACATCAGTGAGCGGTGAACCTGTTAATAACCCGTGATGGTCCCGCTCATAAATGTGCTGGCCCACTAAGTTTTGCAGCCCAACAGGCAAATCATCCGTATGGCACTCGCTTTCAAAGTTGACTCCGCTATTTCTCTCCGCAGGCTCTACTTTTAAGTGCACCTCCGCATAATGACGGAGCGGTTCAAAGTGTCCATACCCAACGACCTCGGTTTCAATCGTTTCCTTATAAAGAATCTCGGGCTGTTCAAAATGGACGTTTAACCCAAATCTCTCCAGCACCATTTGCTCTAGCACCTCTAACTGAATCTTTCCCATTACATGCAAATGGATTTCCTGGAATCGTTCTTCCCATATCACGTGAAGAGATGGATCCTCTTCTTCCAATAAGCGAAAATGACGAAGTGCATCTTTTGTGTTGACGCCAGCTTCAAATACGACCTTCGACCGCAAAGCTGGCACCATGTCATATACCGTTCTCTCCTTTAAAGCTCCCACCCCGTCACCAATACGGGTATTGGTCAGTCCGGTTACTGCAAAGAGTTCTCCCGCGCAGGCCTGATCCGTCTGCCCATATTGCTTTCCATTGTAGCGGCGGATTTGTGTGATTTTTTCAGAATTTCCTTCACCGTATGTCACTTCGTCCCGTACACGCAAAGTACCGCTTAACGCTTTTATAAAGGTCACTCGCGTACCCTCTTCATCATAACGAACCTTATACACCCGGCCCGCGAAAGCTTGGTCCTTATCAAAATGAGTTGCTGTCAGTAGATCCAGCTTCTCTAGAAAACTCTTTACTCCAACATCCTGTAAGGCAGATCCGCTTGCACAAGGAAAAATATGAGCTGACCCAATTAATCTTCGCAAGCTCTCAAGCCATAAAGAGGACTCATAGCCCTTATCCATATAATGCTCCAGCACCTCTTCATCCCGTTCTGCAATAAACTCTATTAACTCGTCTGTCATTCCCCCATCTATCAATGAGGAAGAAATATCACATACATCTTCTGTTAAATGGCTTCGGATTTCCTCCAACACCCGGCTGGCATCCGCACCAGCTCTATCTGTTTTATTAATAAAAAAGAAGACAGGTACCTGGTGCTTTTTCAGCAGATTCCAAACCGTTTCTGTATGCCCCTCCACTCCTTCTACCGCACTGATAATAATGACGGCAAAGTCCATCACTTGTATCGCCCGCTCCATTTCCGGCGAAAAGTCTACGTGCCCAGGAGTATCAATTAAATAATAAACAGATCCCTCGTACTCAAACATACCTTGGTCTGCAAAAACCGTAATGCCGCGACGCTTTTCGATCTCATGACTATCCAAAAAGGCACTTTGATGATCGACCCGGCCTCGCTTCTTAATGCTGTTCGTATGGTAAAGCAGCTGTTCCGAGAAAGTAGTTTTCCCTGCATCTACATGCGCTAAAATTCCAATTGTTTTGTTCATATTCCCTCTACTGCTCCTATTCTGTACTTGAACTCGAATACATTCATTATAACAACCCCATATCTTTTCATCGAAAAAAGAGTGGAGCCCAGCCTCTTTTAAAGAGGCTGGGCTCCACTTGTATTGACACATAGCTCGTCTATTACTTGAGGTTAATTTTCACATGGTGCTCTTCAGTATAATCCATATTGTCCCATGAGAAGATATGCAGCTTCATCTCTAAGTTATCCTTCATCGACGGCAGATCTCCGTCATAATTTTGGATCGTTAGAATAGCATCCGCTCTTTTGCCCGGTGAAACCTCCTGACTCATCGTGAGCATGCCGGCGTCGACCATCTTCCCGTCAGTAGAAACTTCCCGTGCTTGTACCTCAATCGTCTCTTTTCGTTTGTTCTCCACGGCGAACTTTACTTCTACTCTTTCCTCGTTCCACTCGGGGTCGACAATTTTCTCTATACTCACTAATGTAGCCTTAACATTCTTATTATCCGTAATCGGCTGATTGTATTCTTTCAACATGCTTTTAGGTGCTTCTTCCTTTTCAGCTAAGACAGCCTCTTCATTACTTACCGTTGATTCGACTTCTACCTTCTTTTCTCCCCCGCAAGCAGCCAAAACACCGGTTGAAATCACTATAGAGATAAATAGTACAAATGCTTTCATTTTCGATTCTCCTCTAAGATGTTATGTCACAGATATTTTGTTACTACTCCATGATTGAGCGTCTCTCTTTCTATCAATCTGGTTCCTGTACTTCTTCATTACGTAATACTTTAAAAGCCTCATGATAGACAGCTCTTCAAACAATTCCTGCGCCGCTTTTCTTCACTAGAACTGTTATTTTATAATTGTCTATCCCCTCCCCGTTAAACAACTGATCCTGCATTCCCGACATGCCAAGCTCCAATATCGCAAAACTGCCGAAGCTATTCTCATAAACCTTCTTTTACAAGACAAGTGACGGCAGAAAGATGGCAAAGGATATATAATAAACCTTTCTCACCGGTGTTCCTCCAATAAACTTTTCATACCTTGTTTAAGGGTAACAAATTTTTTTATGCAAAGAAACAACTTATAGGCCTTTAGTCTCTTCCTTTATTTGTTTGTCACGTTAATAAGTGCAAATAAATTGATAAGCATTTCACTTAATTGATAAATTGACCATTTCACGAAAAAACAGGCAGGTAGAAGGAACTATTCTAGTTCTTCAGCCTGCCTGCTGATTTATTCTCTTTATACATAAGAAAGCTTACTGCTCAGCCAATTCTTTAAAAAGCTCAACTGCCGTCTCAATCAACTCATCCTGGAAATCGTATTCATACGTGTGAATATGAGGGTAATTCTCCCCATTTCCGATATAACACATCGCACCCTTCGTTTCTTTCAAGTAATGACCGAAATCTTCAGAGCCGCGGAAGGCTTCCTTCATTTCTACAAGCTGAAGTCCCTTCTTCTTAGCCGCTTGGCGGATCCTATCTGAGCTTTCCTTATGATTCACTGTTTCTGGAAAAGAATCATCATAAGAGAAGCTAACCCGTAACCCATACTTCCCTGCTTGCTCGTTCGCAAGGTTTTCCAGATTTTTTTGAAGCTTATCCAGCTCTTCTGCGTAGAAGGCTCGGATTGTTAAAAGCAAGTCACCCTTACTCGCCGAGACACCGAAAGCTCTTTCGCCAATGTCCACTTGAACAACCGTACAAAGCACAACGCCTTTGTTGTTCTCCGGAGAAGTAAATTCGGGAATAGCATCAATTATTTTTGCCATGGCAAAAGCCGGATTCGCTCCATCCTCCGGTTGACTGGCATGAGCCGGCGCCCCCTCCATATGTATGGTCATGCCCTTAGAAGCATAGTGAGCTGTACCATCAATCACATTGATAGATTTGAACATCATGCCGCTCATATTATGGTAAGCAAAGATTTCTTCAATGTCATTTTCTTTAATGAACGATACACATTGAGCCGCCCCATCTCCTGTTTCTTCTGCATGCTGAAAAAGGAAGAAGATATTCTTATCGGCACCTTTCTGGTCGATCTCCAGCGCAAATCCAGCAAGGGACGCTGAATGGCCATCATGGCCGCATTTATGCGAAATCCCCGGAAATTGAGAAGCATGCGGAATATCCAATGTTTCTTCCATAGGAAGAGCATCAAAATCTGCACGGAAAGCGATATTCTGTTTATTCTCACCGGCACGGTAAACCGCATAGAACCATGGACCTTTGTCAACAATTTCTAAACGAGTATGCTCCTCAAGAAAATCAATTAAACGCTGCTTCGTCCATGTCTCCTGGTTGGAAAGCTCAGGATGCCGGTGCAATTCATGACGCAGCTGTTTTGCTAGTTCAAGATTTTTAGTATCCAACGTACTCGCCTCCTTCTGAAATCTCTTCTCTATATCCATTGCCATTCTATGCTGTACAGAGCAATAAAACTAATTATATCTAACTTTCGAAACACAATCTATTGCGAGCTTTCGCTATAAGCAACAGCACCTGAATGGGAGCGCTCGACCACAAAGGCACCCCCTGCATCAAACCCTGCCTTAGTCTGTACTTTCCCTCAATTATCTAGATCAATCTATTCCTTCTATAAAATAATATTCAATATGGACCTGTCTTTCCCTATACTCTTCTCATGCTTACGGCATAAACAGAAGAACATAGGTCAAATCTTAGAATCTCTCCGTAAAACAAATAGGCTGGAGAAGCTTCCAGCTCTTCTCCAGCCCACCCTTACCTTTAATCAATCACGCCTCTTTCTTCCTTACATTATGCTTCCAGGCTTCATCTTCATCTATCATCTTCTTAGCCGCGTAAATCGTTAAAAATTGAATCAATATGATTGGTATGCCCATGAGACCTGAAAGCACCTCTAAAGGAGCCAAGCCGCCTATTCTCATTAGCAGAAGAGCAATAATTGTAATGATCGCAGCAACGAAAATCCTTAAGCTCTTTGAAGGCTCTTGCCTGCTCATGTCTCTTGTTCCCAAATACGAAGCAATCGTATATGTGGTCGAGTCTAACGTTGTTGTCAGGAAGATAACCGCCACGATAATAAAAACAGAAATAACGATCGGGGCTAAAGGCAGAGTGGATAGTATCTCTGGAATGGCAGCTAACGGGTCTTCCTGCACTATATCTAATACCGGAACAGAGCCAGTAAGATAGCGGTGTACACCAAGTCCGCCGAGAACTCCGGTTGCCACCCACGAAATGAGCGTAGGTGCCAGCAAATACGTCAATATCATTTCTTTAATGGTTCTGCCTTGCGAGATTTTAGCCGCAAATACACTATGAAGCATGGCCCATGTCGCACTGTAGGCAAACCAGAAAACGGTATTGCCCTCCATGTACGTGGATCCCTCCACGTTTAAAGAATTCGTATAAAGAGATATATTCAAATAATTCGTCAGCAAAAATCCGACACTTTCTGTAAAGTAGTTAAGAATGAATACACCGGGCCCCGCAAACATCACAAACAAAGCAAAGGCGCTCGCAATGTAGATATTAAGGGTACTTAACCGTTTAATTCCTTTCTCTATTCCTAAATAGGCGCTCAGAGAGAACAAGATGACCCAAACAATCGTCACAGCCAATGTTAAGCCAAATGTAATCTCGATATTGAGTAATTCAGCTAAGTTGTACGTAACGATCGGAGCTCCTAATCCAAGCGTGACCGCTGCGCCCGAAAGGATACTGATGAGAAAGATGATATCCAGCACAATGCCGCCCGCACCATCTGTAAATTTGTCTCCAAATATACTGCGGCACGCTTCAGATATACGCATCAGCGGCTTCTTTCGAACGTGGAGCACATAGCCTATGGCAGGAGCAGCCATCACAAAGATGGCAAATACTTGGAAGCTCCATAAGAACATGCTGTACGAATTGCCCCACAGGAGTGCTTCTGCAGACCCTGTCTCTACACCGTATGGAGGATCCTGTGCAACCTTCGTCCATTGAATCATGCCTGTTCTCATAATCGTAGAGCCAAGTCCCATCGCAATTAAAATAGAGGCATATTCAAATAAAGTAAATCGGGGCTTCTCGGCTGGATCGCCTAATACTACATTGCCGTATTTAGAGAATGAAAAAAATAGCGCAGCCCCAACGAGAATAATGCCATACCAGATGTATCCCCATGTAAATGTTTCTACAATGCCATTGAAAATATTGTTCAGCAAATCTAAAGACTCAGCCTCATACATGGCAAACATAAGGCTGATCACAAGAAGAATGAGTAAAGATGGAATAAAGATTTTGTAGTCCAGCAAGCCTCTTCGACTCGATCCCCCACCTTTTTCATGCATATAAAAACCCTCCAATTATCATTTACTTTCTGTCATTGCTGACGATGATAAGTGCAGTCAAAGGTGCAGATGTGCCAGAAAAAGAATCGCAGCAAACTAAAAACTCTTTGTTTTATACTGCTCCGAAAGTGAATGACAAGATAAATAAAAAAGCAGATAGGTTAAACGATAAGGTCTCACGCAATCTTTTTCCATACTTAAAGATGGAAGCAGCAGAAAAGCTGCTTTCTTCTCTAATCTGCCTGACTGCTTCATACCCATATTGGCTCATACAACCTCTAAGCCCGCTCTCCCCCTCGCCAGCTCTACCTTTTGAACCAATTCGCATTCTCGTCCATGTGTAAAAAAGGAATATCCGTATCCACTTCTCCTATGATTCGATCAATCTCTACTTGGCGGCCATGAAGCCATTCAGAAAAATCGAATTCAACCGGCTCCCGATCTCCGCCTATAGCAAACCAAGCCTTCTTCTCCTTTGGCAAATAGGCAGATGTATGAATCGTCCCTGCCCAGCTGCCATAAAGGTCAGAGAAGACCCCCTTGTCTGTGTCATTTAATAGCCGGAACGCCTCTCGGGCATTCACACGTTGCTCCTGTCTTGTTTTGATGACTTCCAGCCGGCGCATAGAATCGACTAGATGATTCCGGTTTTCGTCTTTCATTAATTCAAAGTGATTGGTACAAGCAGCTGTTTCTCGAACCTTTACGCCCCGTGGAGATGCCTCCACTGCATAGCTCTTGCCGCTGTGATCGTAAACCACGTAGGTGAAGGAGTGACGGTGAGGAATTTCCTTCAGCAGATCCACTGCTTCCTCCGCATCCGCGCAGGCTTCTAGTATAAGCCGGCCAATCATGCAGCAAATGAACCCGTCTCCCGGATTCTTTCGGTTCATGAAATTGTAGCCCATCGCCAGCCCCTTTTCATTCATGCCATCCATCCGGCCGGTGACCCGCTGGCTTGGGCCGATGATCGCATAACCTTGATCGGTCGGCTGATAAAAGGTGTAACGGCCCTCATAGGTTTTTGGGTGATAATCATAGTTGCGGACCAGGTAGTCTTCGCCCGTCATGATTGAACAGCCTGATTGCTTATAGTTCAGCCGGTAGCCGCCGAACTCCTTTAATACACGCTCTATCGGCCACTCCAGTGCCTCTTGAAGGCCTAGAAGTTCATCCCATATACCAGGCGCAAACCTGGTAATGACGCCTTTTGCCTCTTCCTCATTGATCCGGAAGCGCTGTTTTCTTACCTTCCACTGATCCTCGCGGTTTTTAACCGAAAGGGAACCCTTCAACCGCTGCCCTTGCATATAACCAAAGTCAAAATGACTGCCTCTAAACTGTATAATGTCGCTGTATACCGTCTTCAACATGATCCCTCTTCTTCTGCTTTCTTGTGTTCAAGCATACTTGATCGAAAAACGAAAATCTAGCCATGGGCATTTTCCTACAATAAAAAAGCCGATCACAGAAGACTGTGAATCAGCTTTTTTTCCCGTTGCTGACGGCCCCGTTATGTTCCACAATAAGTTCGATATGGGCGATCTGGTGGCTCAGGCAAAGCCGCGTATTCTTCTTGTTCGGGAGAATATGCATAAGGATCAGACAGAACAGCAAGCAGACGTTCCATCACGCTGAAATCGTCTCTCTCCACTGCAGCTTCCAATGCCTCTTCCACCCGGTGGTTTCGGGGGATGACCGCGGGGTTGTTATCCCGCATCAGCTGCTCAGACGATGCTTTTGATCCCTCTTGCCTGTCCAGTCTCTCTTGCCACCGCTTATGCCACGTATCAAACTCCTTCGTATTGCACATATCCATGCCCTGTAGCTGGCCTGTCGTTAACACACGGAAGGTATTCGTATAGTCGGCACGGTGCTTATGCATCAAACGGAAAAGCTCCTCAATCAATGCTTCATCCTCTGCCTCCTCATTGAAAAGGCCAAGCTTGGCTCTCATTCCTGCGAGCCAGTTGCTTTGATATAAACCCATATATCCTTCAATCGCCTTCTGGGCTATTTCAACAGACTGCTCTTCATCCTCATGCAGAAGCGGCAGCAGGCTTTCCGCAAAACGAGCAAGATTCCATCCTCCAATAATTGGCTGGTTGCCATAGGCATAGCGTCCCTGCAAATCGATGGAACTAAATACCGTTGCCGGATCATACGTATCCATAAACGCACACGGGCCATAGTCAATCGTTTCCCCGCTAATGGTCATATTATCTGTATTCATTACCCCATGAATAAACCCAACGAGCTGCCACTTGGCAATCAATGCTGCTTGACGTTCGATGACTTCTTGAAGCAGTGAAAGGTACCGGTCTTCGCTAGCTTCAATATGCGGGTAATGACGCTTTATGGCATAGTCGGCCAGGCTCCTTAGTTCCTCGGCTGTTCCCCAGTTCGCTCCATACTGGAAGGTACCGACACGCAGGTGGCTGGCGGCTACACGGGTAAGAATAGCACCGGGGAGTTCCGTCTCACGAACGATAGACTCACCGGTTGTTACAACCGCCAAACTGCGAGTCGTTGGAATACCGAGTGCATGCATCGCTTCACTGATGATGTACTCTCTCAGCATCGGACCAAGCGCTGCCCGGCCGTCCCCCCCGCGGGAATAAGGCGTTCTGCCGGATCCTTTCAGCTGAATATCGTACCGCTCGTCCTGAGACGTAATCTGCTCGCCAAAAAGCAGCGCCCGGCCGTCCCCTAACATAGTAAAGTTCCCGAACTGATGCCCTGCATAGGCTTGTGCGATCGGCAAAGAACCTTCGGGCGCCTCATTGCCAGCAAACACCGCTACGCCCTCCTCACTTTGCAGCGCCTCAGCGTTCAAGCCCAGTGACTTGGCTAGCGAATGATTAAGCTTCACAAGCTTCGGTGCACTAACAGGCTTTAATTCTACCTTAGAAAAAAACTTTTCCGGCAGACGTGCATAACTGTTATCTAGCTTCCACCCTGTTTCTGTCGCTTTATTTGTCATATAATCCCCTTTTTCTTGTTTGTCTTCTTATTGCTTTTGCTTTTATGTAGAACTTTTTTAGTGTCTGCTTCTGCTAACGTATTATACTTTAGCGGGCAAGAGACAACAGGCCTCTCTAGCTTTTTTCAATGAGGCTCAGCTTAAATTCCCCTACGTTGCCTTTTTCATAAAGGTTCGTAAATGATGTTGAATACTGCCGGATGGTTCCTTTGAATGCCAGGCTTCTCTCAGGAACTTTCACATCAAATGACCCTTTGTATAATAACGTTGTAACATCATGATAATCATCGCTTGTCACATCAAACGTCACGGATACAAGCTGTCTATCACCCTCCGCCTTCCCTTCCTCATAGTTTTTCACAAAAATCGGATAATCGTCTAAAACAATTTTGTTTACCAAAGTGATCAGATCCTTTTTTAAAATAAATGGTTCCCGTATAAATTATCCTGCACGTTGTTCTTTAGTGTTTCCACAAATATGACTCGTTTAATTTACGGAATTTATATTGTTTTCCCTTATTATACCTCTATAACACAAAAGAGCCTTTCTAAATGAGGTGCACCCCAAATGTTAGACACGGTCTAATATTTGGAGGTGCTTTTCTTTTGGTCAAATTTACAGCCCAGGAAAAAATGAATACAGT
>NZ_JWJE02000033.1 GCF_000812025.2 Bacillus thermotolerans | reverse complement strand
AAAAAATGATGAATGGTACCATCCATCATTTTTTATAGAGGCCACCAAGCGTAGCGCGGTAGCCTAAAACCCCAACATTTGATTTAGAACCATTTTTTAAGGCGTGAAAGAGGAAATGTAAGGTGCCGTCAGAAGCAAATGGATCATTATAAGGAGAAGTTTCATAAAGAGTCGGACAAATAACTGTACAAACACCTCTTTGTTGGCGAATAATGAACCTATAGAAAAAGAGGTGTGCAAAGAATTGAGTAAATTGAAGCATTTTCCGGAGGATAAAGATACCCGGAAGGTTATTTTAGAAAAGTACGCTGATGAAATGAAATTACGTGCAGGCTGGATTGTTTCGGAGGCTAATCAAATCAATGAAAGCTTGAGGCATAGGCAATCTCCCAACAGTATTATTCGGCAGGCGATGAATCTCTTAGGAAATGCGATCGTTATTTTGCGTATCGTTGATCCTATTGACGCTGGTGCTCATAAAGATGAACAAGAAAGAACAAAGGAAAGAGTCGAATTAATAAGAAAAAGGTGGCCCGGCATACCACAGGATCCTCCTAGCGGTCTTAGGGAGGTAAGGAATGATTACGAGCAGTTCGATGCTCGGTTAGATCAGTGGGCTGCTATGGCGGATATAAATACCGACCCCATACTCGGCCAAACGGATATTCATGAGAATCTTCGAAGATTCGAGAAAGACACTTTATACCTTTGGGACAACTCTGTCAATTTATCGGAAGTCGTACAGTGGGCTCAGCAGGTTGATCAAGCTGTGTCAGAGTAGTGTGATTGGCAGAGCGCTTTGGTCAGTGAGGAGATTACCGCATATTTAATTGAATACGATTTAAAAGGATCTGGCTTTAGCTGGATCTTTTTTTATGATCTGCTAAAAAGTCATGCGCTTCTTCCTGGCTGTAAGGCAGAAGAAAGAAAAAAGTAGTTGAATGAGGAGTCTCTTTCTTTGATAGTTAAAGTATGGAAGTTATACTAAATAAAGGTTGTTATGAATATGCTGGCTGAAAAAGAACTAATCGAGTTTCACCATATGAATCTAATGGTTATTTCGATTGTGGTGGCGGTGTTTGCTTCTTATGTGGCTGTTAACCTTCTAAGCCGAATTACAGTGCATAATACAAAGAGAGATAAGTGGTTATTGTTTCTTTCTTCTATCGTGATGGGCGGCGGCATATGGACGATGCATTTTGTTGACATGCTTTCACTTTATTTAAATACTCAAGTGACCTATGACATGAGCTTAGTTATCCTGTCATTTATTTTGTCCGTGACTTCCTCTGCTTTTTCCTTTTGGATTGTCGAAGGAGCCCAGCATAGAAAACATTCTATGATGATCAGCAGTATGGTTTTAGGGGCAGGAATTGTAGGAATGCACTAACTATATGGGAATGAAATCAATAACAATGTTGGAAGAAGCGGCATACGACCGGGTATTATTCATGGCTTCTCTCGTCATTGCTATATTGGTCTCCAGGCTGGCCTTCTGGTTTCTCTTTAAATATAGAAGCAGTACACTAGTTAAAAAATTGTTAGGTTCTGCTTTTTTAGGTTTGGCGATATCCAGCATGCATTACGCCGGAATGAGTGCAGTAGACTTCACTGCTCATGATCATGGTGTGTCAAGCGCCGGATACTCCAGTTCAAGTTCTGTTATAGAGTTTATTAGCAGTTTGTTTATTGTTTTTATTTTATTGGTGTTACTAGCCATCTCTGCGAGAAATGAGCGGTACACCGCTAAGATTAAAGAGAGTGAAGAGAAGTATCGGCGGTTAGTGGAATTATCTCCTATCGGGATAGCTATTCACCGGTTCGGTGTTATTACTTATATGAACCCTGCCGGTATGAAAATACTCGGCGTTCAAAAGCCGGAAAGCCTAGTCGGTCAAAATATGCTGACATTTATTCATCCAGATTATCATGCAATCGTGCAGGAACGGTGGCGAACCATCCGGGAAGAGAACCGACCTGTAGATATGCTGGAGGAGCAGATGATACGGCTGGACAAGCAGGTCATTGATGTAGAGATTAAAGGCATACCGATCATTCATGATGGCGAGCGGTTCGTGCAAATCTTCTTTAAAGACATCACCGACCGTAAAAGAGCGGAGAATCTAGTTTGCCGAATGGCTTATCATGATCCGCTGACAGGATTGCCTAACAGGCGCTTGCTATTAGATTCGTTAAATAAAGCATTACAGTCTGTCCCATTCGATGTTTCTGCTGTGGCTGTCATGTTTATTGATTTAGATGGGTTTAAGCGGGTAAATGACACATTTGGGCATGACGTTGGTGATTTGCTTTTAGTAGAAGTGGCTAAGCGGTTAACAAATAGTACTGGCCGGAGGAACCTGGTATCACGGTTAGCGGGCGACGAGTTTGCTGTTTTGATGCCTTCTATTCAACAAGAGGAAGCACAAGCGGTCGCCGAGAAGATTATAGAGGATCTGAATTTCCCCTTCATTATAGAAGAGCAGAAGATTTGCATTACCCCGAGTGTCGGCGTCTCCTTCACGGATAAATTTGGTGAAAAGGCTGAGGCACTGATCAAGCAAGCAGATACAGCTATGTATCAAGCGAAGAAGCAAGGGAAAAATAATTATAAAGTTTACCTCGGAAATGAGGTTAGCGGCTAAAGCTGCCTATACTTCAAAAGCACCCTGTATACAGGGTGCTTTTTTGTTTAAATTCGCGTTAATGCATCACCAATGGGTGTATCTCCATTAATGATTTCGAATACTTTTCCTTCCGTTTCTTTAGTGAGCAGAGAGGCAACAAGCACTTCTGCTACGTCCTCACGGGAAATGGCGCCCCCCATTGGGGTGATCTGTGTAGCCAGTTCAATTCTGCCGGTTCCAGGGTCGTTTGTTAATGCGCCTGGCCGGACAATAGTGAAGTTTAATCCGCTCTCAATAAGGTAATCGTCAGCGTTTCTCTTTGCCTCTAGATAAGGGCGTATAGAATCGGGTGCTTCCTCAAGGCTGTTTGTTCCCATGGAGCTGAGCATAATAAAGCGCTCAATGTTCTTCTCCTTCGCAAAATCGACTGCTTTCTTGGCGCCTTCCTGATCAACGGCAATCGTTTTATCATGGCCGGTACTTGACCCTGAACCAGCTGCGAAGATCACGGCATTGACGTCGTTCATGGCAAAGCTGAAGTCCTGCTCTAAATCTGCTAGGATCGGCTTGGTTCCGAGCTTTTCCATTGCTTCGGTGTGTTCCGCTTTGCGAATCATGGGCCGGGCAATATGCTGATTGTGTTCCATTACTTTTTTAACAATGATTCTTCCGGTTAATCCGCTGGCTCCAATAACAAGTATATTCATGCGAATCCCCCTGTTCTTGTAAAAATCTTACTAGTTAATGTACCCTGTTTTGAAACAAAAAAACGAATGGAGGTAAAGAGAAAAGCAAATAGGTGAAATCTATGAAATGTCTTGAAAAAGCACTCGAAAAAGCATATTATTGAACTAGAATGCTTTGTTACATTTTCATACAATTTTCTTTTACTTTTTGTAAAGTATTTTTTTACCACCATTCGTGAAAATAATCACATTTTCATTGAATGACCGAGTGATTTGTATATTGTGCGAATGCGAGCGCAAAAATATGTGTAGAAGGTGGCAGGGATCTCTTATGAACAAACCTAAAATCGTCGTGTTAGGTGCAGGCTACGGCGGCCTAATGACAGTAACTCGTCTGCAAAAGGCTTTAGGGCAAGACGAGGCAAATATTGTACTTGTGAACAGACATGATTACCACTACGAAACAACTTGGCTGCATGAAGCTTCTGCAGGTACGCTTCATCATGACCGCGTGCGTTATGATGTAGACAGTGTTATTAACCGCAGTAAAGTAGAGTTTGTCCGCGCAGAAGTAGAAGATATTAAACCAGCTGAGAAGAAGGTAGTATTAAGCACGGGTGAAGTGGAGTATGACTATTTAGTTATCGCACTTGGCGGAGAATCCGAAACGTTCGGCATCCCAGGCTTGAAGGAACATGCATTTACTATTTCTAACGTGAATGCTGCTCGTCAAATCCGTGAGCATATAGATTATCAATTTGCTACATACGCAACAGAAACAGAAAAAGATGAAAATCGTTTGCGAATCGTAGTCGGCGGTGCTGGATTTACAGGTATTGAGTTCCTTGGCGAGCTTGTAAACCGTGTGCCGATTCTATGCCGTGAATACGATATCGATTATTCAAAAGTACGCATTTACTGTGTAGAAGCTGCTCCAACTGTTCTTCCTGGTTTCGATCCGGAGCTTGTTCAATATGCTGTCGCTCAATTGGAGAAGAAAGGCGTCGAGTTCAAAATCGGCACACCAATTAAAGAAGCAACAACAGAAGGTATTAAAGTGGATAAAGGTGACGGTGAATTAGAAGAAATTAAAGCCGGTACAGTTATCTGGGCAGCAGGTGTACGAGGAAGCAGCCTTATCGAAAAGTCAGGCATTGAGAACATGCGTGCTCGCGTGAAAGTAGATGCTGATTTACGTGCACCAGGTCATGATAATGTATTCGTGATCGGTGACTGTTCTCTTGTCATCAATGAAGAAATCAATCGTCCATATCCTCCAACTGCACAAATCTCTATGCAGCAAGGGGAAGTGTGTGCGCGTAACATTGTTAAGCTTATTCGAGGTGATCAAGGAACACTTGAAACCTTCAAGCCGGATATTAAAGGAACAGTATGTTCACTAGGTGATAACGATGCCATTGGTGTGGTCTATGGCAAAAAATTAACTGGCACGAAAGCCTCCTTTATGAAGAAAATGATCGATAACCGTGCGCTGTTAATGATCGGTGGTCCTGGTCTTGTACTGAAAAAAGGTAAATTTAACTTTATCTAATCAACCTTATTTGAATGAACAGCAGACGCTAAGCCTTTAGAGCAGAGTGTCCCTCAGATAGAACAGAAAGAGACCGGCTCTCTAAGCAGCCGGTCTCTTTCTGTTATTTTTGCTCTTTTTCTGAAGCGGTTCCTTTACAGTACGGACAAGTTTCTGAGCCTCCAAGCAGTAGTTGAACATACCCATGGCCTTCACAATAGCTGCACGGCTTCGTCAATGTGTGAACACTCAAAAGAGCACCCCTTCTTTTAGAAATTTCTGATAATATACCATGCATTTTCAACCTGAACAATCTCTTTTTGCGCACAAAGCCATCTAAACGACAGAACACTTTATCGCTTTAAAGGAACGGGGGTCTGTCCCCCATTCCTTTAAAGGGGTGAAGCGCGGGCGGGGAGCGGTTGACGTTTGACAGGGAATTGAGTACACTATTCATTAGTGATTTAGGGGGGGGACAGGAATGCATGTAGCCATTTTGCTTGTTTCGATTCTGTTATTTTTTATTTTATTTTTCGGTATTGGTTTTTTATTAAATATGCTGCTTCGCATGACATGGATTATGGCATTTATTTATCCGCTTGTAACGATTGCTATCGTGGATGGAATCAGTACGTTTGATTATATTTTTAACGCCGGTGAATCATTCCATGCATTAGGAACAAAAATGACTTCTTTGAAGCTCGCGGATATTATTATCCTAACCAGCGGCTTCCTCGGTGCGATTGTATCAGGAATTACGATGCGAATTTTGCGCCAAAAAGGATATCGAATGTTTTAACACACGGCCGATCGATGAAGCGGCCGTTTTTTATATTCTAAAAAAGCCGCGGTTCTCCTCATCAGGAGCTGCGGCTTTTTTCAAAGAAAGGGTCTAGCTGAATCGATTGAAAAGCGTGCGGATGAATTAAGTTAGCCAGTTTATGAAGACCGGCCACGAGTCTTAAGGACGGGCGGCAGAAAAGATGCTCTTCCATCACATGGACGCGTCCCTGCTTGACAGCGGGAAGCTCACTCCAGCCCGGCCGCTTTAAAACGCTCGAAGGCTGGATTTTCTCAATCGGTACACCCACCCATGAAAGCAGAATATAGTCGGGGTTTTTCCCCTTAACTTCCTCCCAATCACTCTGAACATTTGCCGTCTTTCGATCAGCAAATAGGTTGTGGGCACCGGCCAGTTCACTGATTTCGGTTAACCAATTCACTTGGCCAGGCGCAAACACGGGCTTTGGCCACCACTCCCAATAGAGCGAAGGGCGCTCCTCTATACGGGAAGCAGCCGACCGAAACTGTTCGAGCTGTTCCTTATAAACCTCAGCAGCCTGTACTCCGCGTTCAGGCACCCCACATATTCTCCCCATTTCTTTCACCGATTCACCGATTTCTGATAAGGATTGAGGATTTGTCACAATGTACGGAATATTACGCTCTTTAAGCTTCTCCACATTCTTCTCCATGCCTGGAACACTTAAGGAAGCAAGAACTAAGTCAGGCTTCAGTGCTTCCACTTTATCCATATCAATGGACAAATCTGGACCGAGGTTCGGCAGATGATCCACTTCAGGTGGCCAGTCTGAATAGTCATCTACGCCGATTAAATGTTCTGTTAGGCCGAGAAACTCTACCATTTCCGTATTGCTCGGGCAAATAGAAATAATACGCATGATAAACCTCCTTTTACTGGATAGTTTCTTCTATTATACTACAGTTATGTTTCGTGCTAAGAAAATCTTTCCTGTATAATGAGCATGGAGGTGCATGTAATGTTTAGTGTGAAGAATGAAACCTTTTTAAAAGAGAAAGAAGAATTACTCATAATTGGACTGTACGACCGTCCGATTAAGTTTGAAGGCGAATTAGCTGAGCTAGATGAAGCGCTAAATGGACAACTGACGGAACTTGTCAAAGAAGGAGACATATCCGCTAAGAAAAAGGAGACGGCCCTTATTCCAACATTAGGAAGAGTGCCGGTAAAGCGCCTCTTGTTTATTGGTCTAGGAAAAGATAAGAAGGCTGATTTCCAAGAGATGAAGGAAGCTATTGGCGCGGCGGCCAAAACGATAAAGAAGGTGCGGCTTTCTTCCATAGCGGTGGCTCTTGATAGCTTTGTGTGCGAGAGAATAGAGGCAGATGATGCGGCCCATGCCTTTAGCGAGGCATTTGGACTCGCTTCTTATGAATTTAAAGGCTATAAGCAGCAGTCGAACGACCCGGAGCAGGCTGTAGAGCAAGTAACGGTTTATACGAAAGCTGAAGCAGGTGTCGTTAGTGCGGCCCTCCATGTCGGCTATGTCTTTAGCCAAGGAACAAATTCAGCCCGTACACTTGTGAATACACCGGGAAATCTGCTGACAGCGAGCGACATGGCTGACTATGCACGAAAGCTGGCTGAAACATACAATTTCGAGGTGGAAATTCTGGAGAAAGAGGACATCGAGAAGCTCGGTATGGGAGCATTTTTAGCAGTCAACCAAGGATCCGTTGAACCGCCAAAAATGATTACACTAAAATATCATGGACAGGAAGAGTGGAAAGATGTCCTGGGCCTTGTCGGCAAAGGGATTACTTTTGATACAGGCGGCTATTCGATTAAGCCGAAAACAGGCATTGTTGGCATGAAAACGGATATGGGCGGGGCTGCAGCTGTATTTGGGGCCATGGAAATTATTGGCGAGCTTAAGCCCCAGCAAAATGTAGTGGCCGTCATCCCGGCAACAGATAATATGATCAGCGGAGAAGCTTTTAAGCCTGATGATGTCATTACTTCGATGAGCGGAAAAACCATTGAGGTGCTGAATACGGACGCAGAAGGCCGTTTAGTGTTAGCTGACGCCATGACGTACGCCAAGCATCATAAAGCTGATTATTTAGTCGACGTGGCTACATTGACTGGGGGAGTCGTTGTCGCGCTTGGGGACGATAAAACGGGTGCCCTCACAAACAATGAAGAGTTCTTCGAGGAAGTGCTTGAAGCTTCCAATGAAGCAGGAGAATTCATTTGGCGTTTACCGCTGACAGAGAAGGATAAGCAACGTATCCGGAGCAGTAAAATTGCCGATTTAAACAATTCGCCAGGACGTGAAGGCCATGCGATTATGGGTGGCGGCTTCGTCGGTGAGTTTGCGGAAGATACGCCTTGGGTGCATTTAGATATTGCGGGCACAGCTGATTCAAGTAAGGCGTCCGCACTTGGACCAGCAGGAGCAACAGGTGTAATGGCCCGTACGCTGGCTCTGTTAGCGCTGAGAAGGCCTGATAATCAAGAGAAATAGAGGATCACACCCGCTGTCATGTCAGCGGGTTCTTTTCATTATAGAAAAAGCCAGCTTTTACTGATTCCTCTATTCTTTTAGATTATAATGAGAATAAGAAGGGAGGGGAAAGCATGGAGAAGGTTTTAAGGCTCGCTGCTTATCTTGATGAGCACTCCCTGGAGTTGGCGGACGAACTTGTACATACGATTGTTTCTCAGCTTGATGATGAAATGTCTGACCAGGAAATAAGGGAGTACGTGGAGATGTATACGGACTTCATCCATATTTCTAGTGAAGTTCTTTCTTCCGGAAGAGGTATACCATCAGAGCAATTATTGGATTGGAGCAGAAAGAAAGGAAGCTACACAGCTGAAAAAGGGGAAAGGATCTCTGCTGTGGCAGATCGTTATCCAGCGGCACGCTGGGCTTTTGCAGAAAAGCTGGCGGCTCTTGCTGATCAATTCGACTTAACTTCGGAGGAAGCAGGCTTTTTGAAGAGGCAAGTTCATTTGATGCTGGATGTTAGCTTAAATGAAGTGATCCGTGCCTTTGAGCAAAAAGTAGAAGAGTTAATACAGGAGGCACAAGCGGAAATTATGCACTTATCTGCGCCAATTGTCCCTCTTCAGCAAGGCTTAGCTGTTCTTCCTATTGTGGGATCAATTAATGAAGAACGAGCGGCCTTTTTGCTAGAGAAAACGGTGCCCCGTGTAGCGGAGCTTCAGCTTGAAAGCTTAATTATCGACTTTTCAGGTCTTTCTCATATAGATACGATGGTAGAGAAGTCTTTATTTGATATGTATCAGATACTTAAAATGATTGGGATTGAACCAATTGCTACCGGCATTCGCCCTGATCTCGCGCAGAAGATTACTAACATTGGAGCCGATCTTTCTGCTATTAAAGCATATTCTACAGTTAGAGAAGCGCTTGAACAGATAAATAAATGAAAGTGAAAAAAGCTGTCTCATGACCATGTCAAAAGAGACAGCTTTTTTCGAACAAGGACTTTTACGCTTTAAAGGGGTGGGGGACTGTCCCCCACCCCTTTAAAGCGTAAAAGCGAACCTATTTAGGAAAATGTTTGGTATTTAGAAGAAGGCATTGACAAGGGATAAGGAAGTCTGCTATCTTTCTGTTTAGTGCTCTACTAATTTAGCAAACTAAAGTGAAAGGGGCATCTTAGATGAATGCTGTAGTAATTGCTGTCGTGGTTATGCTTCTTCTAAGCTTGTTGCGTGTAAATGTTGTCTTTTCATTAATCGCAGGAGCATTGGCAGGAGGCATCATTGGCGGCTTAGGCATAGAGGGTACAATTGGAGCGTTTACCGACGGAGTTGGCGGTGGAGCGAATGTTGCGCTTAGCTACGCCATGCTTGGAGGATTTGCTGTAGCGATCTCAAGCACAGGACTCCCTAATGTATTAGTAGAATTTATTTTAAAACGGGTTGGAACAAAAGGAGAGGCGCGCTCGAAGAAGTTGCCGCGCGCATTGATTATCCTCTTTGTCTTATTAATGGCCTGCTTCTCGCAGAACCTCATTCCTATTCATATTGCTTTCATTCCTTTATTGATTCCGCCTCTATTGAAAGTCATGAATGAATTGAAGATTGACCGGCGACTGATTGCCTCGGTTTTAACCTTCGGGTTAGTGACACCGTATATGCTGCTTCCGGTGGGCTTCGGACAAATCTTCCAGGGGATCATTGCAGATAATATTACTCAAAGCGGGCTAACGGTTAGCATAGACGATATACCGAAAGCTATGCTGTTTCCATCACTTGGTATGCTGTGTGGTTTACTGATTGCCGTTTTCTTCTCTTATCGAAAACCTCGTACATACGATGATGCAGTCATAGCGGGTGAAACAGAAGAGGTTCAAGGATATTCTGCATCGGGTGTTATCGTTTCTATTATTGCCCTGATTGGTGCACTTGCCGCTCAATTATGGACAGATTCCATGGTCTTCGGTGCATTGATCGGTATCATTATCTTGTATATTGGACGAGCGATGAAATGGAATGAAGCTGATGAGCTATTAACTGCCGGCATGCGCATGATGGCGTTCATTGGATTTGTTATGATTGCGGCGGCTGGCTTTGCGAGTGTGATGAGGGAGACAGGACATGTCGAACACCTAGTGGAACAAGCAGCTTCGCTGATTGGCGGCAACCAGGTCCTTGGCGCCTTCCTTATGCTAGTAGTCGGCTTGCTTGTTACGATGGGGATCGGGTCGTCATTTTCAACGGTCCCTATTATCGCTACGATCTTTGTTCCGCTTGCACTCGAGCTCGGATTTAGCCCGATGGCGACAGTGATTCTTGTAGGAACGGCTGGTGCGCTCGGTGATGCCGGTTCGCCAGCTTCAGATAGTACGCTTGGTCCTACAGCAGGATTAAACGTAGATGGCCAGCACAATCACATTTGGGATACATGTGTACCAACCTTCTTGCATTACAATCTTCCCGTTATTATATTCGGATGGATCGCCGCTTTATTAGTTTAAAAAGATACGAAACAAGGCATGGACTGCTCTTCGGCAGCCCATGCCTTTTTGTCTTTCCGAGCATAGTACATAGTAGAGAGAAAAAAAGGAGGTTATATGAGAATGTACCGAGATGAGCGTATCTTCCCAATTGGAGGACCTTTCGTCGGCGGGCTGCTCGGCGGGCTGATTGGCGGAGCCATTTCACGGCCGGGTTACTGTCACCGGCCTTATTATCCGCCTTATTATTACCATCGGCCATACCCGCCTTACTACCGGCCGCATCGTCCACCATACTATCACTATTAGCAGAGAAGGCTTCCTGACTAGGAAGCCTTTTCTTATTGCTTGTAAAGGTCATTGAAAAGGAATGAGACAATTGAGCGCATTCGGTGGAATGGATATAATGAATGAGGTATGGATGCTACGGAAGGAGAGGACAGGAGATGGATCGAGAACAAATGTTAAAGGACAGGACCAATACATTAGCTCATTCGCTAGGAATGGAGTTCGTAGAGATAAGCAAAGGAAAGGTTGTTATGACTATGCCTGTCGACGAACGTACCCGTCAGCCGCACGGATTCCTGCATGGCGGTGCTTCGGTTGCTTTAGCAGAAACGGCTGCCAGCGTAGGAACGGCCTATTTAATTGATGAAGAGAAGGAAATTTGCTTTGGACTGGAAATCAATGCGAATCACATTAAAGCCAAAAGAGAAGGAACGGTAACAGCTGTCGCTACGATCGCTCACCAAGGGCGAACAACAATGGTATGGGAAATTCATATTCGCGATGAAGAGGGCGCACTCATTTGCCTTTCCCGTTGCACGGTTGCTGTCATGCCAAAGAAAAAATAGTTTCCTCTGCCGGGTAAAAGGGAAAAGCAAGAGTAATCAATAAGCAGGAGGAATAAGCATGCCTTGGAGCGAAAATGATTACCCGGCATCAATGAAAAATTTGCCGGAGGAGGTACGTAATAAAGCCATTGAAATAGCAAATGCCCTTCTAGAAGAGGGGTATGCAGAAGGGAGGTCTATCGCCATTGGAATCGACCGGGCCCGCGATGCTGTCGGAGAAGGGCAGGGAAGTGACAAAGGACGTCCTGTCTATCATCTGAAACCAAAAGAAAATGGTGACGGATGGCAGCTTGTGAAAGAGGGCAGCGAGTCAAGCATTGCAGCGGGTGAAACAAAAAGTGAAGTGTCTGACCGGGCGAAAGAGCATGTTCAGGAACAGGAAGGAATTCTTGTGATCCACCGCGAAGACGGCAGTATACAGGATAGGCTATATGAGAATTGAACCCATAATCAAACCCCCAGCGGCGATTCGCTGGGGGTTTGGTTTACTTGCTTTTTTGCGGCTTATTCTTTAAATCGTCCCGTATGCTCTCTTTAGAAAGCCCAACACCAGAGTTGTAAGCTGCACGGCTGATTAAGTGAGCGGCTACCGGCGCTGTCATAAAGAGAAAGATGAACCCTAGAAGGACTCGTGAGCTGAAATGCCCTTCTACAAGATAGAAATATAAGAAACAGCCCAGAAGGATGGACATCACGCCAAGCGTCGAGCTTTTAGAGGCGGCATGGTTGCGGGTATAGACATCGGGAAGGCGGATAACTCCGAAGGCAGCAACCAGGCTCAGAAAGGCGCCTATGATTAGAAAGAAGGAGATTAAGAGATCAACGGCGAGGTTCATTTTCAATAATCTCTCCTTTCTCTAAGAACTTCGAGAAGGCCACTGTACCGATGAACGCTAAAATACCAATAAGCAAAATAACATCCAAGAAAGCATTGGTTTTTAGCAGCATGGACAAGATACCGCACATGGCTACCAGGTTTACACCAATTGCATCAAGGGCAACAACACGGTCGGGTACAGTCGGTCCAACAATGACCCGGTACGTAAACCCCAGCGTGGAAACCGCTACAGCCAAGAGCGCCACCTGCATAACTGTTTCAAGCATCAGCGCCCCACCTCCTTAATGGCTTTTTCAAACGAGTTTTTAATGCTGTGAATGGCATCTTCAACATCAGGCAAGTCAATCGCATGCACATATAAGATTTTTTGATCGTCAGATACGTCTATGACGAGCGTACCAGGCGTTAATGTAATTAAGCTGGATAACAGAGTGATTTCCCAGTCTTTCTTCAAATCGGTCGGCAAGGCGAAGATGCCTGGCTGGATATTGAGCTTTGGCCTCAAAATGAGTCGGAGTACATCAATATTAGCCATAATCAATTCTTTAAAGAACAGAAGAATTAAGCGGATCACTGCAAAAACGCGGCGCAGGTAAAACTCTGTTTTAAAGAACCGGCGCATGCCGTACAAGAGAATCGCTCCAAGAAGATATCCGATAATAAAGGTTGATGCATCAAAGGATACTTGGATAAACATCCATAGAAACGCTAAAAAGAAATTAAGTAAAATTTGAAAAGCCATAAGACATTACTCCTTTAACACTGCATCGATATAGATTGTCGGGTTGACGAGTGCATCACTGGCTTGTGAAATAATCGGGTACATCACTTCTGCACCTGTCCCATAGAGAACAGAGGCGAGCACAAGGATAGCTGCCGGCACCCACAGGAACTGGACAGGCTGCTTCTCTTCCCCAGGATAATCTTTTGGAGCTCTCCAGAAGCCATTCATAAAGATTTTGATTACTGAGAAAAGAACGACAAGGCTCGATAACAGAACAATGATCGAACCGATATATTGTCCTTCGGCAAAGCCGCTCCGTACAATCAATAGTTTGCCGACAAAACCGCTCAGCGGAGGAATCCCAGCAAGCGCAAAGCAGGCAACCAGGAAGGTCCAGCCGACGAGTGGATACTTTTTAATCAATCCGCCCATCTGGCGCAAATCACTCGTAGCGGTAATTTTAATCATGATACCGATGAGCAGGAAGAGAGCCGCTTTAATGATCATATCATGAATGATATAGAAGATGGTCCCTGTGTAGGATTCTTCCGTTGCAACCGAAAAGCCGAAGAGCAGCACACCGACCGCTACGATAATGTTATAAATGATGATCTTCTTAACATCCCAGTAAGCAATGGCTCCGATGCAGCCAACAATCACAGTTATAATCGCCAGAATGCTGAGAAGCTCATGAGTAAACGCCTGGTCGCCATAAAAGAATAGCGAGTAGCTCCGCATAATCGAATAAATACCGACCTTTGTCAGCAGAGAGCCGAACAAAGCAAGGACCGGAACAGGAGGGGCGTAATAAGAGCCCGGAAGCCAGAAATAAAGCGGAAAAATCGCTCCCTTCAATCCGAATACGATCAGGAACAGGACAGCTAGAACAGTCAAGATAGGCAATTGACCGATTTCACTGATCCGCTGTGAAATGTGCGCCATGTTCAGGGAGCCGACAACTGAGTACAGCATCCCCACTGCAATAACGAAAAGGGCAGAGGAAATAATATTGACGAGAATATATTTAACTGACTCCCGCAGCTGAATCTTCGTTCCGCCGATAACGATTAATACGTAAGAAGACATCAGCATCACTTCAAAGAATACGAACAGGTTAAAGATATCACCTGTTGTAAAGGCGCCGTTTACACCGACAAGCAGGAATTGAACGATTGGATAATAGTAGAATCGTTCACGTGCTGTGCCGATCGAACGGAAGGAGTACAAGGTAATACATAATACGATAAGCGACGAAGTCGCTACGAGTACGGCAGATAGCATATCAGACACCAGCGTAATGCCAAATGGTGCCTGCCAGCTGCCTAAGTTCACTGTCTGAATACCCTCATTCTTTACCGTTAAAATCAACACAATCGAGGCAGCAAAGGTACCTATGGTAGAAATAAGAGAAATTACCCGCTGCACTGCAATTGACTTAGAAAAAATGATTAACAAGGTGGCAGTAACGAGAGGAATCAGAATGGGCAAAATTAACAGGTTAATCATTTGCTTCATTACCTCTCATTTCTTCTGTGTTGTCTGTGCCTAATTCCTGATAAGCCCGATAAGCTAGAACAAGGAAGAAGGCTGTAATACCGAAACTAATGACAATCGCTGTCAGGATCAGAGCCTGCGGCAGGGGATCAACATAGGAAGCTGCTTCTTCACCAAGAAGGGGAGCGGCACCTCTCTTTAACCCTGCCATTGTGATGAGCAGCAAATGGGCGCCGTGGCTCAACAGCCCGGTGCCAACGATAATCCGAAGCAAGCTCTTAGAAAGCATTAAATATACAGCGCTCGCGAATAAAAATCCAATGAGAATTGACATTAATATCTCCATTACTCACTCTCCCCTATCGTTTGAATAATGGTCATGGTCACGCCAACAACAACTAGGTAGACCCCTAGGTCAAACAACATGGCAGTATGAAGTCCCGTTTCCCCGAGAATAGGGAGGTATACATCCCCAAATGCATGGGTGAAGAAGGGAACGTTGAATAACATTGCACCGGCTGCCGTAGCTATGGCAATCAGAAGACCAAGACCGACAACGATTTTATAATCTACCGGGAACCCCTTGGCTACTGTTTGAATATCAAAGGCAAGAAGCAGCAGCACGATTGCTCCAGATGTCATCAATCCACCGATGAAGCCTCCGCCGGGGTAATAATGACCGGCGAAGAACAGGTGAATAGAGAACAGGATAATGATGAAAAAGATAACCTTGCTGGCCGTCTGGAAAATCACATTGTTTGGATTATTCATCTGCTCCTTCTCCTTTCTTTGATAATCGCAGTTTGATCATGCCGAAGATACCAAGTGCAGCAATAGCCAATACAGAAATCTCGAATAATGTATCGAATCCGCGGAAATCTACGAGGATGACGTTAACCATGTTCTTGCCTGCAGCTTCTTCGTACGTATTAGCAATGTAGTATTCAGAAATAGATTCAAAGCGCTTTGTGCTGTGAGCAGACAGAGCCATCAAGGTTACTATTGTTCCCACACCAAGAGCTACAGCTAAGTTGCCGAGCTTAAATCGTCTTCCCTCCTGGTCGCGGTTCAGCTGAGGCAAGTGGTAGAAGCAAAGCAGGAACAAGGCGACTGAGACTGTTTCAATGACTAACTGCGTCAAAGCTAAATCCGGTGCTCGGAAAATAACAAAGAACAAGGACACCGTGTAGCCGACGGCTCCTAAAGCAATGATAGAAGTCAACCTTGATTTGGCTGCCAAAATAGCCATGGTACCGGCTATGATAACAGCTGAAAGAACCATTTCATACACACCAATTGGGGCGAGATTATCTGTGCTGACTGTAAAGGCATCTTTGTTCCAAAGTGTAAACCCGAGAATTCCAATAAAGAAGACAAAGATGTAAATAAGATACGTACGAATCGACCCGTTCATATAAGCTTTCGTAACATTATAAGAGCCGCGCTCGGACGCATATAAGCCCGTATCATACAACGTATTTAATGTAACTTTTCCTGGGAATATGCTATAGAGCCGGATCCATTTATTCAACGTCAGATACATGAGTATACCGAGAACCACTACTCCAATGGTCATGAATAGCTCAGTAGAGAAGCCATGCCAATGAGAGACGTGGACATCAAGCACTTCGCCTGCAGGTACAATAGAAGGCATAATTGCTGCGGCTGCCGGCTGAATTAAGCTGTACGACAGCAAATTCGGGAAAAGACCGAACAGCACAACGAGCGCCGCCAGTACGATTGGCGAAATAAGCATGCCGAATGGTGCTTCGTGTGGCTTTCTCTCAAGTTTTTCAGGCTGATACTTCCCGGTAAATGTTTTAAATACCAGAATCATGCTGTAAATGAATGTGAATACGCTTCCTACCCAGGCGAGTACTGGGAACAAGAGGCCCCAAGTCTCCAGGTTGAAAATATCTGCTGAGAGCAGCTGAAGCATACCAGTAAAGAACATTTCCTTACTTAAGAACCCATTGAAAGGCGGAAGCCCTGCCATAGAAAAGGCGCCGATAATAGCAATGGTAAAGGTGATCGGCATGAAGCTCATTAAGCCGCCGAGCCTGCGGATGTCCCTTGTACCGGTTTCATGATCCACAATGCCAACGACCATGAATAAGCTTCCTTTGAACGTAGCGTGGTTAATTAAGTGAAAGACAGCGGCAATCGTTGCTGCTGTGTAGATGTTATCATCCAGTGCCTCAAAGTGAAGGGCGATCGCTCCTGCACCAAGAAGTGACATAATCAAGCCGAGCTGGCTCACAGTGGAGAAAGCCAGAATCCCTTTCAAGTCGGTTTGTTTCACCGCATTGAATGATCCCCAGAATAAGGTGAAAATACCAATACCGCCAACGAGCCAAAACCAATACTCTGAAAAAGCAAAGATTGCACTCAGACGGGCGACTAAATAAATACCGGCCTTTACCATCGTAGCTGAATGCAGGTAAGCGCTGACAGGAGTAGGCGCTTCCATCGCATCTGGAAGCCAGATATAGAATGGAAATTGGGCTGATTTTGTAAAGGCGCCTAAAAGAATGAGAATCATCGCAAATAAGAAAAGTGGATGGTTATTGAGTACGTCGGCTTGAGCGATTAGCTCACGTACGCTGAAGGTATCACCCATGATGGAAAGCAGCAGAAAGCCGCCTAGCATCGCTAAACCGCCAAATACGGTAATGAGCATGGACTTTAAAGCACCATAACGTGAACGGTCCCGGTCATACCAATAGGCGATAAGCAGGAAAGAGGAAATGGATGTCAGTTCCCAGAACATATACAGAGTAATTAAGTTATCTGAGAGAACAACACCTAGCATCGCGCCCATGAACATGAGTAAATAGACGTAAAAATTGTGAAGGCTTTCTCTTTCCTTCGATAAATAGAAAATGGAATACAAAACAACGAGAGCCCCGATTCCGGTAATAAGCAAAGCAAACAATAAGCTAAGCCCATCGACATAAGCGGTGAAGCTAATGCCCAGCGATGGAATCCAGTCAAAGGACCTTTGGAAGACTCCATTATCACGAGTGACCGGCAGAAATTGCAGAAAATACACGAACAATACAATAGGCAGGATCAGGACAAACCAGCCAGTATGTATCTTTCTCAGCCCTTTATAGAATAAAGGAACCAATATAGCCATTAAAAAAGGAGAAAAAATGGCTAAATGCAGTAAAGACAAAAAAATCCCTCCTCGTAGCCTGAAGAATATGTGCGAAAAAAAGTAAAAGAACACCTGTATATAACGAGGCGTCCGCCAGCGTGCACGGCTTATTATTTGTATGTGTATTATCGCTTTACCACGCTATCTCATACCTCCTAAAGCATTATAACGTAAAAAGAAGCATTATGCATGGTCTGAAAATCGAACTAACAGAAAAGTCGGGTAATGATAATAAATATGTAGAAACGTGACAAACCAGCTAATAAAAAAATTTTATTTTTGATATTTTGATAGCCTGATGGAAAATTATGTTGCTTGTTATTGAAAATGAGAAAAAAGCCCTTGTCATTATTTGCCGTCTCTTGCATAATAAAGTGGAAGAAAGGAAGAGAGGGTATATTCTTCATGAAAAATACTTACGTAACTGGCTATTTGCCTCTAGCAGCAATTTTATTGTTTAGTTTGTCTTTTGCTTTATTCACTCAAGGCCTTGCCGTTTCTCTTTTTAAACAGGTTGGCTTATATACAGGGCTGCTTGAGATGTTTACGGAAACAGAGTTGAAACTAGCTATGACAATTGCGTTGATGATGTTGTTTTTCTTTATCATTTCTGGATTGAAGGTTATTGCCAATACACTGAATGAGCTGTCTCTATTATTTTTCTCTAAGGATACAGAAGGTGAGTTGTTAAGAGTTGTTCGCAGCGGATCAATTATTTTCTTCCTTGGCGGTCTGCTCTCACTTATAAGCTTCTCCTCAATAAAGGGAATTCTTATTATTTTTGCGCTGACAGCTATTGGCTATTTCGTCTACTTTGTATATAAGACAAGTAAAAACTTATCTCCAGCTAATTTGATCGGTCTGATTGCTTTTCAAATTGTTTCGTGGTCAACGCTTGTCGTATTGCTAGCGCTTGTCGGCATGAAATTATACAATGGTGTGCTCGGAGGCTTGCCGCTGTAAACCTGCCTGATTTGGGCAGGTTTCTTTATGTCCGGCGGCCGAAAGGTTTCTTCGAATCTACAAGTGAGCAAGAATGACAGCAAAAAAAGCTGCAAGGCGTGCGCCTTGCAGCTTTTTTTATGATTATCGGACGATGCGTCGCCAAATGATTTTTTGTGGTCCATAGCTTTCCAGGTAACTAATACTATCAGGGTTATCTTTTCCGACCCAGACACCGGCTGTATACTGGTTAGTTAACCCAACAAACCAGAGATCATGAACATTTGCCGAGGTTCCGGTTTTTCCGCCAGCATATGGCGTGCCCGGATTGGCTTCTTTTCCAGTACCCGTTTGAATAACAGCTGTAAGCAGGCTGCGCAGTTTCTGAGTGGTTGCATCTGACCATACGCGCTCCGGCTCATCCTTCCATTCATAAAGCACTTCTCCCTTAAGGTTTGTGACTTTTTGAATAGCACGTGGACTTGTGAACGTTCCATCAATAAAGGATGTATACGCACCGGCCATTTCCAGTGTAGTCATACCATGCTCAAAGGCTCCTAAAGAAGCTGAATAATGGTCTGCTGCCATATCTGATTCTGTTAATCTCTCAAAATCAAATTTTTCTAAATAAGAAAGGGCTTCTTTCGGACCCGTCTGCATAAACAATCGTAAAGCAGAGGTATTATGCGATTTAGCAAAAGCCTCTTTCAAGGTGACCATTCCGTATTCTCTGTGACTGTAGTTATCTGGACAGTAACCAGGGGCGCAGTAGTTGTTCGCGCTGACTGAGCTGTTCACTCCTGCTCCAGTCTTTTCGATATATGGCCCATAGTCCACCAATGGCTTAATGGTAGAGCCTGGAGAACGAAAGCCTTGAAAGCTTCTGTTGAATTCGCCTTTATGAAAATCTTTTCCTCCAACAAGCGCGACAATGTCGCGTGTTTCATTATCAATAACAGCCGCTGAGCCTTGAACAGAGCTGTTTCCGAGCGTGCCGCTAACCGCCTGTTCGGTCTTTTGCTGCATAGCAGGATCAAGCGATGTATGAATAATAATACCGGATGATCTAACTTCTTCTACACGGTCTTGCAGCTTATGTTGGATAAGTGTTCTTTCTTCTTTCGTGGCGTTTTGCATTTGCTGATTAAAGCCTTCTGTCTGAGCGATCAGCTTCTTCAATTCATCCGTCACATAAGTAGAGTAGTTCGCATGCTTATCAATGCGATCTCTTACCTGAAGCTTGATCGGCTCCTTCTTGATTTCCTCGGCTTCTGCTGCTGTGATGAATCCTTCGCGTTCCATAATATCAATCAGCCGTTCCTGGCGGTTTTTCGTATTATCGAAGCGGTTAAGGGGATCATACAGCGATGGATTGTTCGGAATGGATGCGATAAAGGCCATTTGCGCCTTCGTCAGTTCGCTGACATCCTTTTGAAAATAATACTGGGAAGCTGCTCCTACACCATATACTTGGTGACCAAAGTAGATAGCGTTTAAGTAAAGGTTTAAAATCTCGTCTTTTGATAGATCCTTTTCCAGCTGATAGGCATATAGCGTCTCTGAAATTTTCCGGGCGACTGTGCGATCATGTGATAAGTAAAGATTCCGCGCCAGCTGCTGTGTAATTGTGCTAGCGCCTTGCTCAATCTCGTCGGCCTGGGCATTCACAAGCATCGCGCGCATAATAGCAGCTGCATTAATACCTGCGTGCTCGTAAAAGTCCTTATCTTCCGATTGTATAAACAGTTCCTTTAAAAACGGGGGAATCTTCTCACCCTCTACAATCACTCGATAAGGCTGGTGAATCTCTAGGTATGTCTCACCATTCTTGTCGACTAGCTTGCTCGCCTGTGGAAGCTCGACTTCATCTAAGATGACTTTTTCCTCCATCACTTCATCAAAGCCTTGTACCTTTTGGGCTTCTGCATTCGCGATGTAAAATAAAAGTACAGTCACAGGAACGAGCAATACAATCAACAGGTAACCAAAAACTGTCCTCATTGTTCTGTAAACCGCCTTTTCTATTCAAGTTTTACCTGCCCAAGAAAAGCAGAAGGACCTTTCTATTAGAAGATTCATAGAAAGGGAGCCTGCTTACTTAAGGGCCGATCGTTTAAACGAACAATCAGCGAAAAACCAGACAGAATGTGCCGGACTCTGCCGTATGGTCTTTTGCTGATTGATATGTCACCTTATTCCCCTGTATGAAAACAGCTCTTTCATCATAATAATCGAAACATGACGATTTAGAAAGAGGCTGTGACGATAAAATTAGCAAATGTGCTAAAAATCAACAGAAAAACCAACAGCTTGCAACAGCTGACTCACTGTATCGGCTGCTTCTGGTTTAGTCCCAGGAAAGATTATACATTAACTCGTACTCTCTTTGGACAGCGTTGAGAGCTTCCAAGCTTTTTCGTGAAAAGGCAGTTTCTTCTTTCTCGAGCCGATTTCTCAGCTTTAACACCGATTCTTTCAGAGAAGCATTGTAGTCTGGTATATCTCCTTCATAGGGCTGAATAGTTGTTAAAGGGATGTTCGCCTGCTCCCGGTAAGCGAGCGCTTTTCTTTCATGAAAGAATGGAACCTCTACTTCCTTGGGATTATGGAGATCCCCTTGAGCAGGATGACGAAGCACAGCAGCTATTTTGACTGTGCACCGGTCAGGGTAGACGCCCGTGACTTCCCCTATGTATTTTCCTGTTTTGTAAAAAGCCGTTACAATATCTCCTACTTGCATAGCCATCACCTCCTATTGTTCTCTTTCACTTTAACATAAAAGGAAAGTTTTGATGGATGGAAGATGATTTTTTCATTACAATCGGTTAAAGTGAAAAGCAGAGGTGAAAAAATATGTATCGTCTTTTCACTGTAGGAATAGGCATTCTTCTGCTTTTGCTGGCTGGCTGCAGCAAAGGGGAGGAATCCCAGCAGCAATCTTCTAGTCTTCCCGCGCTGGAAGAGGGAGGTTGGGAACAACAGGAAGGAGAGAAAGAAATGAGTTATCCACAATTCACAGCAGAAGTAGCTGCAAATGAACGGCTAGTTGAAATGCAAACAAACAAAGGAACAATCAAGATTAAATTGTTCCCTGAACAGGCGCCAAAAACAGTTGAGAACTTTGTTACACACAGCAAGAATGGCTATTATGACGGCCTGATCTTCCATCGTGTCATCCCTGATTTTATGATTCAAGGCGGTGACCCGAATGGAACAGGAACGGGAGGAGAAAGTATTTACGGCGGAGCGTTCGAAGACGAATTCTCTCGTGAGCTGTTCAACTTCCGGGGAGCACTTTCTATGGCGAATGCTGGTCCTAATACAAATGGCAGTCAATTCTTTATCGTGCAAAACAGCAACATGGATCCAGGGTTCAGAGGACAGCTGGAACAGGCTGGATACCCGCAGGAGGTTATTGAGCATTATGTAGAAAACGGCGGCACTCCTTGGCTTGACTTCCGCCATACCGTATTCGGACAAGTGGTGGAAGGCATGGATGTCGTAGATGAAATTGCGAAGACACCAACAGGTCCTCAGGATAAGCCTAAAGAAGATGTCGTGATTGAGAAAATCACTGTTGTAGAATAAGACGAGCCGGAAGCCATGAGCTTCCGGCTTTTTCTATATTATGAAGATTTCTTGTCGTTGTTGGTTTAGCCTTGGGAACTTGATATAATAGAAGAAGGCACACGTGTAAATACATAGCTATGTGAGTGGCTGAAAGGAGAAGAGACTGTGCTGAATTGGTTTGTTCTAAATATGTTCTTTTTGTATTTTCCTGAGGATAAGAGTGAATATATCCCAGCTGTATTGATGATGGCAGTGTTTGTTATAGGTGCGGTAATTGTTTTTATGCTGTTTCGAAGAGCTTCTAAGCGCGAAGAGGCAAGGGTGAACGAGAAATATAGTGAATTGAGAAAATAGCCGAACCTTTCTGGCTATTTTTCTTTTTATTTCGTTTGTGCTATAGTGTACAAGGTAAAAAGGAAGAACTCTGCTTGAAGCAGGAGAGGTTCGCGAACTCCCTCTATAAAAAACTACGAAAAGACCTGTCTTTCCTATGGACGGTTTTTTCTATTTCCTAAGAAGATAGTAGAGCTACAGTTCCAGAATCTCTTTCCTCTTTCAGCTCATTTCAGAAGGAAGGAAAGATAAAGTATGAAAAATGAGAAAGCTGTTGTCGTTTTCAGTGGCGGGCAGGACAGCACAACCTGCTTGTTCTGGGCGAAGGAACGCTTCGCTGAAGTGATTGCCGTGACGTTTGATTACGGCCAGAGACACCGCCTGGAGCTGGAATGTGCAGCAGATATTGCTCGGGACTTACAGGTTCCGCATCATATATTGGATATGTCTTTATTGAACCAGCTTGCGCCTAATGCATTGACTCGCTCGGATATTGAGATCACTGAAAAGGAAGGACAGCCGCCGTCAACCTTCGTAGAAGGAAGAAATCTGCTGTTTTTATCCTTTGCAGCTGTGCTGGCGAAGCAGTATGAGGCTCGTCACATTGTAACGGGCGTCTGTGAAACAGATTTCAGCGGCTACCCGGACTGCCGCGATGTATTTATTAAATCACTGAATGTCACGTTGAATTTGTCCATGGATACGAACTTTGTCATTCACACGCCGCTTATGTGGCTTGATAAAGCGGAAACGTGGGAATTAGCCGATGAGCTTCGTGCATTTGAATATGTAAGGGAACGTACATTGACCTGCTATAACGGTGTGAAAGGCGATGGCTGCGGCGAATGCCCAGCATGCAAGCTTCGCCAGAACGGTCTGCAAACCTATTTGGCAAGAAAGGAGGAGAAGTGAGATGATGCAGCAAATTTACCCCGCTCCTGCCCATTCTTACCGATATGAATTAAATAAAGACTTTCAATTTGCCGCCGCTCATTATGTGCCTCATGAAGACGCAGGGGTGTGCCGCCGCCTTCACGGACATACGTATTTTGTAAATGTAACAGTCGTGGGCAACGATTTAAATGAGTCGGGATTTTTAGTGAACTTTAAGGATATTAAAGATCTGATTCATAAGCGGTTTGATCATACGGTGTTAAATGAAGATACAGCGTTTAATGAAGAGACTGCCGATGATTTCCCAACAACGGAAGTCGTGGCTAGAAAGTTTTGGGAAATTGTTCAGGAAGCTTTGAATAAAATGCCGAACCGCCCGCGCTGCCTGCAGGTTTTCCTAAGAGAGACACCGACGAGCTATGTTGTGTTCCGCCCGCGGAAAGAGGACTTCTAATGAGAAAGATTCCGGTTCTTGAAATTTTTGGTCCAACTGTGCAGGGAGAAGGGGCAGTCATCGGCCGTAAGACGATGTTTGTCCGGACGGCAGGATGCGATTACCGCTGTGCCTGGTGTGATTCAGCTTTTACTTGGGATGGGTCGGCAAAAGATCAAATTCGCTTGCTGACTCCAGAAGAAACCTGGTCGGAACTGGTAAGATTAGCCGGCCGGTCTTGTGACCATGTGACAATTTCGGGAGGCAACCCGGCTCTTTTGCCGCAAATAGCTGATTTAGCAGCATTGCTGAAGAAAGAGGGGGTACAGACCGCGCTGGAAACACAGGGCAGCCGCTGGCAGGATTGGTTCTACGATATTGATGACCTGACTATTTCGCCAAAGCCGCCAAGTTCAGGCATGGATACAGACTTTGAGCAGCTAACAGCCATCATCGGAAAGCTCAAGAAAAGAGAAAAGGCAGTCAGCCTAAAGGTTGTTATTTTCGATGAGCAAGATTTGTCCTTTGCTAAAAAGGTGCATGAGCTTTACCCGGAGGTTCCCTTCTTTTTACAAACAGGGAATGGTCAGTTGAGTGAACAGGACTCCTCAGCTCTGTTACCCTATTTGGTGAACCGGTACGAGTGGCTGATTGATCAGGTAATGAGTGATGCCGATTGGAAAAATGTACGTGTTCTTCCTCAGCTTCATACATTTGTATGGGGGAACAAACAAGGAGTATAAAGACGAAAAAACGCCCAGCGGCCTTAGCTTGCTGGGCGTTTTTCCTCTTTATTTAGCTTATACGGGTATGCATCGGCGGAAGGTCTGCTTCTCACTCTTCATCTTGAGAAGCTGAAGGAGAAAGGGCTTTTTTCAATCTTTGCAGACCATCCTCTACAATGGAACGCGGGCAGCCTACGTTCATACGCATAAAGCCCTCGCCGCCAGACCGGTAGCTGGAGCCTTGATTAAGAGCAAGCTTTCCTTTCATCAAAAGCTTTTTCATCAAGTCTTCATCACTAAGTCCGAGCTTTCGGCAATCAATCCATATTAAATAGCTTGCTTGAGGTTCAATCACCGTTAATTCAGGCAGTTCGCGTTCCACAAACTCTTTTACAAGCTGGACATTGCCGCGAATGTATGAAATTAATTCATCCAGCCATGGGCCGCCTTCACGATAAGCAGCTTCCATACCGGCAACACCCATCATATTCAGCGTGAAGAAGCCATGCTTCGCCAACACGCCTTGAAGCTTAGCACGGATTGCTTTGTTTGGTACAATCATCGCAGATGCCTGCAACCCGGCCAGGTTAAATGTTTTACTTGGAGCGATGCAGGTAATAACTACATCCTGAAACTCTTCTTTTATAGAAGCGATAGGCGTGTGTTTGTGCGGCTCTGCTGTTAAGTCGCCATGAATTTCGTCCGATACGATGAGGACGTTATGCTTTTGGCAGATTTCTGCCAGCCTTGTCAGCTCTTCTTTCGTCCATACACGGCCGCCTGGATTATGCGGACTGCACAGTAAAAAGAGCTTCACTTCCTCGCGGGCTGCTTTTTCCTCAAAGTCATCAAAGTCGATTTCATAGTGGTTCCCGCGCAGGATAAGCTCACTGTTTACGACAAGGCGGCCATTTTTTTCAATCATGTTAAAGAACGGAGTATACACAGGCGACTGTAAAAGCACCGAATCCCCTAAATCCGTGAAGGCCTCGATGGCGGTGCCAAGAGAAGGCACGACGCCGTGCTGGAACAATAGCCAATCTGTGTGGATGGTCCATCTATGCCGGCTTGCCATCCAGCCAGCGATCGCTTCTTTCGTAGAATCAGGGATGGCGGTATAGCCATAGACTCCGTGTTTCGCCTGTTCTACAAGAGCCTGCTGAACCGCTTCGGGGGCGGCAAAGTCCATATCGGCCACCCACATCGGCAGGGCATCTTCCACACCGAATACTGCTTTGATCTGGTCCCATTTAACTGCATTGGTACCTGTACGGTTAATTACTTCATCGAATCTATTCATCATTATTTCACCATCCTGACAATTAGTACATGTTCATGGTAAAGTATTTCTAGTGAAAAGGGCAATGATTTGCCTTGCGAGCAAGGAGGAAGAGCGAGTGAACAAAGACATTGAAACAAATATCGAGCTGCAGCGTATTCTCCGGGAATGGGATCCTTTTAAGGTCGGAGCCGGCTTCTACGACACGGAGGCGGCCGATGCCATTCAGGCGGTTCATCAGACGGATAATCCCGGTCAGCTGGCCAGCAAAATCCAGGAAATTTATGAGTTTTCTTTCGAAGAGAAGGTGCCGCTCTCAAGCTGCAAAGAGGTAGCTCTGCGGCTGCTTCATATAAAGAATAACGCTGCTTGCGAACTATGATTGAGAAATAAACTGCTTCATCAGCCTGGCTGTCTCTTCTGGCTTTTCTTCCGGGAGAAGATGACCGGCTTTTTTGATGATCTTTATCCGGCTGTTCGGAAGGTCAGCGGCTAACCGTCTGCCGACAGAAAGGGGTACAATGCGGTCGTGCTCCCCCCAAATGAGCAGACAAGGAGTTTGCAGTTTCTGCAATTCTTCGCTGGCTAAATCATCTTCTCGGTGACGAAGGAAACGGGCAAGCCCTTTAAAAATGGCACGTGTCTCAAATGGGTGACTGTATCCTTGAATCATTTCCTCGTCAATCATGGCCTGGTCAAATACGACTCTTCTTAAGTTGCCCTCTACTCCGCTTTTTTCGAGCCACCTTTTAACGAAAAAGTCTGCGAAGGGCAGATAGCTGGCGGCAATTAAGCGGCCTTTGGCCCTTGGTATGTAGCCTGAGGCACATAGGAGAATGGCCTGATCAGCCAAGCTGGGAGAATGCTTAAGGATCTGCAGTACGAGCTGGCCTCCCATGGAGTGACCGGTTAAGGTAACCGGTTCACTTATCATTTGCTGAATGAAGGAGGCTAACGTTTTTGCTGTGTTTTCATAAGAATATGTATAGTACCTTGGTCTTTCGGTATAGCCAAAAGGCGGCCAGTCAATCGTTAAGACGGAAAAGTGCCCACGAAGCAGCGGGATAAGCTTGCGGAAGCTGAAGGAGGAGGATAAAAAGCCGTGCAAAAGCACGATTGTGCGGGTGCTGCCAGGGCAAGGCAGCCATTCATAAGAAAGCCGGATCCCATTAATGGTCTGTTCACGTCTCATTTTTGTCCCTCCTCTTACTATAAAAACTACCCTGTTGTTCATAAAAATATTTCCTTTACTCCTTTAATCCCCTGCTTTTTTTGCTATAATTGTATTATTTAATAAACATTTGGAGGACTTATTGTGAAAATCAACAAGAAAGAACAAGAGATTCTTGAGATTTTAGAAAAAGACGCTCGTTTAACTCCTGCCGATCTAAGCAAGATGATTGGCGAAGATGAAGAAGCTGTCAAGTCCATGATTAAACGGTTAGAAAAAGAAAAAGTGCTCGTTCATTACACCGCGCTGGTTGATTGGTCGAAGGTGGAAGATTCTGAGCACGTGACAGCTATGATTGACGTGAAGGTGACACCGAAGCGGGGAGTCGGCTTTAATGAAACAGCCGAAAGGATTTACCGGTTTAAAGAAGTAAGCTCCGTCTACTTAATGTCGGGCGCTTATGATTTATCTGTAACGGTAGAGGGTAGAACTATGAAGGAAGTAGCCCGGTTCGTCTCGGAGAAATTATCGGTTCTTGAAGAAGTAGTATCTACGACAACGCATTTCCAACTAAAAAAATATAAGCATGACGGAAAGATTTTTGAAGATAAACAAACGGATAACAGAATGGTGGTGTCACCATAATGCCAGTCACGAAGAGTTATGTTGCCAAATCGGTAGAGGCCATGCGTCCATCCGGCATCCGGAAGTTTTTTGATTTAGCTGCAGGGATGGAAGGAGTCATTTCCCTCGGGGTGGGGGAACCTGATTTCGTGACGTCTTGGTCAGCTCGTGAAGCGGCGATCCTATCTCTTGAAAGAGGATTCACTTCCTATACAGCGAATGCAGGTCTACTGGAGCTGCGTGAAGAAATTGTGAGCTACATACACCATCGCTTTGATGTCACATACGATGCAACGGAAGAAGTCATTGTGACAGTTGGAGCGAGCCAGGCGATTGATTTAGCAATGCGAGCTATTCTTGACCCAGGTGATGAGGTAGTAGTTGTAGAACCATGTTTCGTTTCTTACGTGCCGATGGTGGAGCTGGCTGGCGGTAAAGCTGTAACGGTAGGTACCAGAGGAGAAGAGCAGTTCAAACTACAGCCAGAGGCGCTAAAGGAAGCGATCACTTCAAAAACAAAGGCGCTTTTGCTTTGTTCGCCTAATAATCCAACAGGTGCCCAGCTGGATAAAGAGGATTTAAAAGCTATTGCGGCTATCGTAGAGGAGCATGATTTGATTGTCGTTGCGGACGAAATTTATGCAGAACTGGCTTACGATATTCCGCATACGTCCTTCGCTAGCCTGGATGGGATGAGAGAACGTACCATTCTGATCAACGGCTTCTCAAAAGGCTTTGCGATGACAGGCTGGCGTCTTGGTTTTGTGTGTGCGCCGCCGGAGTTAACGGCAGCCATGCTAAAAATCCATCAGTATGCGATGATGTGCGCTTCTACGCCTGCTCAATATGCAGCTCTTGAAGCATTAAAGTCTGGAATGAGTGATGTAGAAGAGATGAAGAAAGATTACCGCCGACGCCGCAATTATATTGTCCAGTCCTTTAATGAGATTGGGCTGGATTGTCTCATGCCAGGCGGAGCGTTTTACGTGTTCCCTTCCATTCAGAGCACAGGTTATACATCGGATCAATTTGCAGAGCTGCTTTTGAAAGAGGAGCAGGTAGCGGTTGTTCCAGGAAGCGTGTTCGGAAAAGGCGGAGAAGGGTTTGTCCGCTGCTCTTACGCTTCTTCCATGGAGCAGCTGCAAGAGGCGGTAAGACGAATTGACCGGTTTGTTAATAAGTAATATTGAATTGTAAAGCGGGAAAAGAGTGCCTAAAATAAGGCGCTCTTTTTTTGTACGGAGAGCCTTCTGTAAGTCAGCTGGCAAACAGGTTTGAAAAAAGAAAGGAGTGGAAAAGGAGGATGAATAGAGCAAAAAATCTATAGGGAGGGAAGCTGTATGAAGGTGCTTGTCATCGGAGCTGATAGTGAAGTGGGTGAGTTTGTTATTCGCTCGCTTGTTAAGCATGGCCACGAAGCTGCTGCTGTACTTCAGGCAAAGAACAAGATGGAGGATATTAGAAAAGCAGGTGCTGCAGAGGTATATGCTGGTGACCAGGCTATTGAGGGGTATGCCCGCTGCGAAGCCATTATATTTCTTTCTGATAGCAGCCCGAATACCGGGGCCGGCAAGACGGTGTTAGTCGACCATGAGGCGGTAGCAGATGCCATTCAAGAGGCTAAGCAGCATGGCGTAAACCGGTTCGTCATGATGAGTGCAGTGCGAGCTAATGAAGAGCAGGGGGGAAGCACCAAGAACGTTGGTGCGAAGGGAGTACCTGACGAATTGCTGGAAGAAACGGGGCTTGTGTACACGGTTGTTCGGCCCGCGCGCATGACAGACAAACCGGGAAAGGGAGCTGTTACCATAGCACGAGAATTGTCAGCTGAGGAAGCGACCATTTCGAAGGAAGATACGGCTGCTATGCTAGTTGCCGTGCTTGATCGGAAGGCAGCCTACAATAAAAAGTTCGATGTAGCCAGCGGGGACACCCCGATTCCGGATGCACTTCAATCCTTATAATCGATGAAAAGAATAGAAAGCATGAAGGGGGAGGCATATGAATTTAACTTCTGTTTTAATGACAGTCCTTATCGTTGTTCTTGTGTTGCTTATTCTGGTACCTATTGCATTATTTATTTATATTTACATCAAGGATGATAGACAAAAGCAGCACTCCATCTTGCGCAATTTCCCTGTGATTGGGAATGTACGCTATTTAGCTGAGCATATAGGTCCTGAGCTTCGCCAATATTTATTCGATGCGGATAACGACGCGAAGCCGTTCTCAAGAAAGGAATTTCAAGATATCGTCAAGTCCGGGAAATATAAGGAGCGGTTAATTGGTTTTGGTTCGAAACGTAACTTTGACGAAGAGGGGTTCTATATCCGCAATACACTGTTTCCTAAGCACCGTGACGAGTTGAAGGTCGATAATGCTGAGAAAATTAAGACAAAGGTGTATAAAGTTGATGCTGAGAATCTATTTTCCCGTAAAGAGCATCGGGAGGAAAAGCTGATTGATCCCTATTACTTAACGGATGATGAGGCAGTAATTATTGGCGAGCATACGTGTCAAAAGCCGTACAAGTTAAAGGGGTTGGTCGGACAGTCCGGAATGAGCTACGGTGCCCTTGGGGAAAAAGCAATTACTGCTTTATCTAAAGGTCTTGGGTTGGCCGGAGGTACATGGATGAATACAGGGGAAGGCGGGTTATCAGAGTATCACCTGGCCGGGAACCCGGATATCATCATGCAAATTGGTCCTGATTTATTTGGTGTACGCAAGCCGAGCGGGGAATTCTCCTGGGAGGAATTTAAGCGAAAAAGTGAGATGGAGCAGGTGAAAGCCTTTGAACTGAAGCTGGCCCAAGGAGCGAAGACGCGAGGTGGTCATGTAGAAGGTGAGAAGGTGACAGAAAAGATCGCTGCTATCCGCCTGGTAGAGCCTGGGAAAACAATCAATAGTCCGAACCGGTTTTATGAGTTTGAGGACGTACCTACGATGTTTGATTTTATTGAGCAGCTGCGCACCGTGGGCGGTAAGCCGATTGGCATCAAAATTGTGGTCGGTGATCTAGATGCGCTTGAAAACTTGGTCTCTTACATGAAGGAGAGCGGGAAAGGTCCTGATTTCATTACCGTCGACGGCGGAGAAGGCGGCACAGGAGCAACTTATCAGGAGCTGGCTGATACAGTTGGATTGCCAATTATGTCTGCTTTGCCGGTGGTAGATGAAATGCTGAAAAGATATGGTGTTCGTGATCGAGTGAAGTTAATTGCTTCTGGAAAGCTGATCACTCCTGACAAGATTGCCATTGCCTTAGCTATGGGAGCGGACCTTGTCAATATCGCTCGCGGGTTTATGATCAGCGTGGGTTGTATTATGGCACAAGTATGCCATACAAATACTTGTCCGGCGGGGGTAGCTACAACAGATGAGAAATTACAGGATGGACTAGTTGTAGAAGAAAAGCATTACCGCGTTTGCAACTATGTTGTATCTCTTCGGGAAGGTCTTTATAATTTAGCAGCAGCTGCTGGCTTAGAGTCCCCTACACAATTTGAGCGTAAGCATATCGTTTACAAGGATGAACTTGGACGGCTGTCGCCGCTTGAAGATATCATTATAGCTGCAGAAGAAGCTCAGCAGCGCAAAAGAGAAGCATAAAAAAGGCAGCCGAACTGGCTGCCTTTTTCTCTATTCAGGGGGAGAATAGGGAGTGTGATTAGTCATATTGTTCCCGTTTGCTCAGGTTTTATGCAGGTCACAGCTAAATTTTTTCACTGAGTAGAGAAGTAAGGGTGATATTTAGAAATTTCTTATTAGATATGCTATAATGTTATGATGGATAGATAACGAAATTAATATGTAGGAGTGTTTTGATGGCAAATCCAATTGAAGAAGGTCAAATTATCACAGGAAAGGTAACGGGCATCCAGCCTTATGGGGCATTTGTTGCTTTAGAGGATGGCAAGCAAGGGCTTGTTCATATTTCGGAAGTAACACACGGGTTCGTGAAAGACATTCACGAATATCTCCAGGTAGGGGAAGAAGTCAAGGTGAAAGTTCTTTCAGTGAATGAGGAAGAAGGAAAGATCAGCTTGTCCATTCGGGCAACAGAAGAGGCGAAGCCATCTGCGGTTCAGGCAGCACGCCGCTTGAAGCTCGACGAGAATAATGAGGGCTTTAATACGCTGAAGGACAAATTGCAAGAATGGATTAAACAGTCCGGTGAGAATAAGTAATTGAAGCATGAGGCATGAGCGGATGAAGCCTCATGCTTTTTTTTATTCCTGCCGACTATACTTAGAGGATGAAGGCTTTGTTGGAAGATCAAAAGGGATTCTTTCTTCAGTACAGATGCACCAGAAAGTAACAGAAAATAATTCAATGTACATGCAAACAAGTTTGGCTGCAAAAAAATACATAAATATTTTTTCAAAATAATAATGACTATTTAAAGTTTTTAAGTATAATAGGATTATAATTAACTGAATAGTCAATTTGTGTGATAATTGAATAGTAATTTTAACTAGTAAATTAACTGATAAATTAGTTAATTTATCAGTTAATAAGGGATTAGATTATTTTTTTATAATTAGATGAAAAGGTTTTCATCAAGAGACGGGAGGAGACGGAAATGAAAAAACAACAGGAGATCCAGGTGCCATTCTTTCTGGCCATCATTCCATTAATTGTGATGGTTGGATTGATGGCGATCACCATTATCAAGTTTGAGGGGAGCCCGCATGTGCCTCTTATCGTCGGTGCAGCGGTTGCTGCTATTATTGGCTGGCGTTTAGGTCATAAATGGGGGACAATCGAAGAGGGGATATATAAGGGAATTCGTCTTGCGTTGCCAGCGATTTTGATTATTATTATGGTCGGCTTGATTATCGGCGCCTGGATTGGCGGCGGTATCATAGCGACGATGATTTATTACGGGCTAAAAATTATTACGCCATCATTCTTTTTATTATCTATCTGTATTATTTGTGCTATTGTCACGCTAGCAATCGGCAGCTCCTGGTCAACTATGGGAACAATCGGTGTGGCTGGAATGGGAATTGGTTTGAGTATGGGTATTCCTGCACCAATGGTGGCTGGAGCTATTATCTCCGGTTCTTATTTTGGAGATAAAATGTCTCCGCTTTCGGACACGACGAACCTTGCAGCAGGGATTACGGGTACTGATTTATTTGAACATATTAAACACATGTTTTACACTACGATCCCGGCGCTAGTCATTGCGCTCGCCGCGTACTATTTTCTTGGACGCCAATTCAGCGGTTCTACTGTAGACAGTGGACAAATCAATGATATTTTAGCGACGCTCCAAGAGAATTTTGTCATTTCCCCATGGCTCTTGCTTGTTCCAGTTATTGTAGTCGTTCTTGTGGCTAAAAAAGTCCCGGCTTTGCCAGCTCTAGCTGTTGGTGTGTTTCTTGGCTGGGCCTGTCATGTATTTGTTCAAGGAGGGAACGTAGCGGACGCAGTGAATACACTTCACGACGGATTTGCGATTGAAACTGGCAATGCTATGGTAGATGAGCTGTTTAACCGCGGAGGCATCGATTCGATGATGTACACGGTCTCTTTGACTATTGTAGCTATGACATTCGGGGGCGTAATGGAGCAAACAGGCATGCTTAGAGCTATCGTTAACCAAATTTTAAAAATAGCCCGATCTGCCGGCAGCTTAATTGCTTCTACTATCGCTTCAGCTTTTCTGACAAATGCTACAGCATCTGAGCAATACATCTCTATTCTTTTGCCAGGACGTATGTATGTACAAGCATACCGTGACAAAAAATTGCATTCGAAAAACTTGTCGCGTGCTCTTGAAGACGGAGGAACTGTTACCTCTCCATTTATTCCGTGGAATACATGCGGTGTATTTATCCTGTCGACACTTGCTGTTCATCCATTTGCCTATGCACCGTATGCGGTTCTAAACTATGCGGTACCTATTATCGGTATTATCATGGCATTTTTAGGCTGGAAAGTGGAACGTTTAACAGATGTACAAGTAAAAGAGTTAGAAGAACGTGAAATGCAGCAAAGCAAAGAGATTTTATAAAAAGCAAGAAAGGGAGCTCCTGATGAGGGGCTCCCTTTCTTGCTGTATCAGCTATTCGTTTTTGTCGATGTTATATTTTCTCATCCGGTATTGCAAATTTTGCCGGCTCATCCCGAGTGCTTTAGCCGTTTTCGTAATGTTAAAACCGTGGTGCTGCAAGGCTTTCTTGATATAGTATGTCTCCGCTTCATACATAAAATCTTCTAAAGGCAAAATCGGTTTGCCCGGCTGATAAAGAAATTCTTCTATATTCTCTCCAAGGGCATAATGCCGCCCATTTTCTGACTTTTGGCGAAATTGGATTGGCAGATGTTTATACATAAGGATGGCCTCATCATGTCCCATTAAGTTCATAGATCCTTCGATAACATGATCTAGTTCGCTTATATTTCCGGGCCAGTCATACTTTTGGAAGCTTGCCCTTACTTCCTCATCCATACCTTCCACATTCATTCCAAATAAGTGGTTGTATTTTTCAATGAAAGAAGCAACCAATTCTTCTATATCTTCTTTTCTTTTTCTTAGAGGAGGGATGAAGATAGAAATGACACTAAGCCTATAATATAAATCTTTTCTAAGCTTTCCGGCTGAAATGGCATCTATCGGATCTTCATTGATCGTCGCAAGGATTCGCACATCAATATCAATGTCCTCCGATCCTCCGATTCGCCGTACCTTCTTTTCCTGAATAACCTTCAACAGTTTCGTCTGCAGGGCAGGACTTAAAGAGTCCACCTCATCGAGGAGGACGGTGCCGCCATTAGCTTGCTCGAAAATACCTGGTAAAGAGTCAGTCTCTTCTTCCTCTGTGCCAAAAAAGAGCATTTCTAACAGAGCGTCCGGCAAAGCGGCGCAATTTTGAGAAAGAAAGGGTTTAGTGGAACGGTTGCTGCCGTTATGAATGCTGTGGGCAAATAGTTCTTTGCCCGTGCCCCCTTCTCCAGTAATTAAAACAGAAGAGGTCGTACGAGTGGCCCGCTTGCTGATTTCTATTGCCTCCAGCAATTGCTCATTCTTTCCAAGGATTAGGTCAAACGTATAGCGGGTATCGCTTTTTTTGTACATATTTTCCTGGATCATTTTCTCGAGCTTGGTAACGTCATTCGCAATCTCCATTGCTCCGATCAGCTGGCCATTCCTGTAAATCGGAAAGGTATGGTTAATCGTTGTGATTTCCTGTCCTTTGTTATTAAAGTAAGTTTGTTTCACGTTCTGTATATGTTCACCTGTGTTTAACACTTGCAGCAATGTACTTTCAGCGGGGCCGAATTGGAAAACATCCAGTAAGTTTTTGTCTAAAACGTCTTTAATGTCCATTCCTTCAATTTCACGCATTTTTTTATTATAAATAATGGTCTTTTCGTTGACATTAATAACATGGATGCCGAGGTCGACTTTTTCGACGACTTCTTTGTACATCGTCAGCAGTGATTCTAAATCTTTTGCGTCCATAGAATCCTCCTTTTGCAACTATTAATTATATTTTAAAAAAAAACACTTGAAAATAGCAACAAAATTTTGCATTATATAAATGTGAGGTATTTAATTAGTGCAAAAAATCATTGCGCTAATTGGTTTATCATTAAGAATTCACAATGATGAAGGAGGAACGATTTTGATCCCTTATAAACACGAACCATTTACAGACTTTTCGAAAGAAGAAAATAGAAAAGCCTTTGAGGAAGCACTTCAGCTTGTTGAAGGTTATCTTGGGCAGGACTACCCTTTAATCATTGGTGGAGAAAGAGTTACCACTGAGGATAAAATCGTTTCTTACAATCCAGCAAATAAAGAAGAAGTCATTGGGCGTGTATCAAAAGCAAATCAAGAGCTTGCCGAGAAAGCCATGCAGGAAGCACTTACTGCTTTCGAGTCCTGGAAAAAAGTAGATCCAGTTATTCGGGCAGACGTTCTTTTCAAAGCAGCTGCGATCGTACGTCGCCGTAAACACGAATTCTCTGCGTTATTAGTAAAAGAAGCGGGTAAACCATGGAATGAAGCAGATGCGGATACAGCAGAAGCAATCGATTTCATGGAATTCTACGGACGTCAAATGCTTCGCATTAAAGATGGCGTGCCAGTAGAAAGCCGCCCAGGCGAGGATAACCGTTATAACTACATTCCGCTTGGTGTAGGTATTGTTATCTCTCCTTGGAACTTCGCCTTCGCTATCATGGCTGGTACAACAGTCGCTTCTATCGTTACAGGTAACGCGGTTCTATTAAAGCCAGCTTCTACTACACCGGTTGTAGCTGCGAAATTTGCAGAAGTTCTTGAGGAGGCAGGTCTTCCTAAAGGCGTGTTAAACTACGTTCCGGGAAGCGGTTCAGAAGTGGGCGACTACCTTGTGGATCATTCGAAAACGCGTTTCATTACATTCACTGGCTCTCGCGATGTAGGCCTGCGCATTTTCGAACGTGCGGCCAAAGTAAATGAGGGTCAAGTTTGGTTAAAGCGTGTGATCGCTGAAATGGGCGGTAAAGACACAGTCGTTGTGGATAAGGAAGCGGACCTTGAACTAGCAGCTCAATCTATCGTGAAATCTGCATTCGGTTTCTCTGGACAAAAATGTTCTGCAGGCTCCCGCGCAGTTATCGTAGAAGATGTATACGATGAAGTGCTGAATCGTGCCATTGAATTAACAAAAGAATTAACAGTGGGCGATCCTGCAAACTTAAACAACTACATGGGACCGGTTATTGACCAAGCGGCGTTTGATAAAATCATGAGCTATGTTGAAATCGGTAAGGAAGAAGGCCGCATCGTAGCGGGTGGAACAGGCGATAGCAGCAAAGGATACTTCATCCAGCCTACAATCGTAGCAGATGTAGACCCGCAAGCGCGCTTGATGCAGGAAGAAATTTTTGGTCCAGTCGTTGCGTTCGCAAAAGCCAAAGACTTTGATCATGCAATAGAAATTGCAAACAACACAGAATATGGTTTAACAGGAGCTGTGATTACGAAGAACCGTATGAACATGGAAAAAGCTCGTGAAGAATTCCACGTAGGTAACCTTTATTTCAACCGCGGCTGTACAGGCGCGATCGTTGGCTACCAGCCATTTGGCGGATTCAACATGTCGGGGACGGATTCAAAAGCCGGGGGACCAGACTACTTGCAGCTTCACATGCAGGCTAAAACAACTTCTGAAGCTTTTTAATAGGCGAGACAGATTCGTAATAGGAGGAGCCTCCATCTTGGAGGCTCTTACAATGAGAAATTATTTAATTTTGGGGGGAACCTAATGGCGAATAACAATCAATCACAGAAGGTTATTGAACAAACGGAAAAGTTCGGGGCAAAAAACTATCTACCATTGCCAATCGTTGTTTCTGAGGCGGAAGGCGTTTGGGTAAAAGACCCAGAGGGAAATAAGTATATGGATATGCTTAGCGCTTATTCAGCAGTGAACCAAGGGCATCGTCACCCGAAAATCATTCAAGCTTTGAAAGATCAAGCGGATCGTGTAACATTAACATCGCGTGCTTTCCACAATGACCAGCTTGGACCTTGGTATGAAAGAGTTTGTCAATTAACAAACAAGGAAATGGCTCTTCCGATGAACACGGGAGCAGAAGCTGTAGAAACAGCGATCAAAGCAGCCCGCCGCTGGGGCTATGATGTAAAAGGCATTGAAGATGGAAAAGCAGAAATTATTGCTTGCGTAGGTAACTTCCATGGGCGTACAATGGGAGCTGTATCCATGTCATCCGATGAAGAGTATAAGCGCGGTTTCGGTCCAATGCTTCCAGGTATTAAACTAGTACCTTATGGTGATTTGGATGCGCTTAAAGAAGCCATCACCCCTAATACTGCTGCTTTCATCATTGAGCCTATTCAAGGGGAGGCAGGCATCAATATTCCGCCAGCAGGCTTTATGAAAGCGGCTTACGAATATTGTAAAGAACACAATGTCATGTTCATTGCTGATGAAATTCAAGCGGGTCTTGGGCGTTCAGGTAAAATGTTTGCATGTGAATGGGAAGGTTTCGAGCCGGATATGTATATCCTAGGAAAAGCACTTGGAGGTGGAGTATTCCCGATCTCTTGTGTTGTAGCAAATGAAGAAATCCTTGGTGTATTTAACCCAGGCTCCCACGGTTCCACTTTTGGAGGAAACCCAATGGCTTGTGCCGTTTCCCTTGCAGCTTTAGATGTTCTTGAAGAAGAAAAGCTAGCTGACCGTTCTCTTGAATTAGGCGAATACTTCATGGGCAAACTGAAAGAAATTAACAATCCTATTATCAAGGAAATCCGCGGCAGAGGTTTATTCATTGGGGTAGAATTAACTGAGCCGGCGCGTAAATACTGTGAAGAATTAAAAGATAAAGGACTTCTTTGTAAGGAAACACATGAAACAGTGATCCGTTTCGCTCCTCCGCTAGTTATTTCAAAAGAGGAATTAGATTGGGCAATTGAGCGAATTCAACAAGTGCTTAGCGCGAACTAATGATTAAATAATAAAAGAGGCGAGATTCAAAATGTCGGAAAATCTAAATTTATTCACATCAACTCAGGATGTTATTAAAGAAGCTTTGACAAAATTGGGCTACACAGAGGAAATGTATGATCTTCTAAAAGAGCCGCTTCGTATGCTGACTGTGCGCATCCCTGTACGTATGGATGATGGTTCTGTAAAGGTTTTCACTGGTTACAGAGCACAGCATAATGATGCAGCGGGCCCTTCTAAAGGCGGCGTGCGTTTTCATCCGGACGTAAATGAAGAAGAAGTAAAAGCATTATCCATGTGGATGACGCTTAAAGCTGGAATTGTTAACTTGCCATACGGCGGAGGAAAAGGTGGAGTCGTATGTGACCCGCGTCAAATGTCTATGGGAGAACTAGAACGTGTAAGCCGCGGCTATGTTCGTGCGATCAGCCAGATGGTAGGTCCAACAAAAGACATCCCGGCTCCGGATGTATACACAAACTCACAAATTATGGCTTGGATGATGGATGAGTACAGCCGAATCCGTGAATTCGACTCTCCAGGCTTTATTACAGGCAAGCCGCTCGTGCTTGGCGGATCCCATGGACGAGACAAAGCTACCGCTGAAGGTGTAACGATCTGTATCAAAGAGGCTGCCAAGAAACGCGGCATTGATGTTGAAGGTGCACGTGTCGTTATTCAAGGGTTCGGGAATGCTGGAAGCTTCTTAGCTAAATTCATGCATGACGCAGGGGCGAAAGTTATTGGAATTTCTGATGCTTACGGTGCTTTACATGATCCGAACGGTTTAGATATTGACTACTTGCTTGACCGTCGGGATAGTTTTGGAACAATCACGACTCTATTCGAAGATACAATTTCAAACCAGGAATTGTTAGAGCTTGATTGCGACATCCTAGTGCCAGCAGCCATCTCTAACCAAATTACAGAAGAAAATGCTCACAATATTAAAGCTTCCATCGTAGTAGAAGCAGCGAATGGGCCAACAACCCTAGAAGCAACTAAAATTTTAACTGACCGTGGCATTCTTCTTGTTCCTGATGTGCTGGCAAGCTCAGGCGGTGTAACGGTTTCTTACTTTGAATGGGTACAGAATAACCAAGGTTACTACTGGACAGAGGAAGAAGTACATGAGAAGCTTTACAGAACGTTAACAGAAGCCTTTAACAATGTGTATGAAACAGCTCAAACACGTGGAATTAATATGCGTTTGGCTGCTTACATGGTCGGCGTCCGCAGAACTGCCGAAGCTTCTAAATTCAGAGGATGGGTATAATTAGATAACAGCTAAATGAATGAATAGCCTCCCTTATCATGAGACCAGTGATTTAGTCACTGGTCTTATTGCTGTTTATCAAAAATTTTGAAAAAGTAATTTTTAATGTGGATAATAGAAAGGGAGTAATAAGGAGGAGATAGAACATGCATCGATTTATTCGTTATAATCCGGTCAAATGGATTTTCGGAGAAGGTTCCATTAAGCGAATGGAGGCGGAAGCGGCTTCTTTAGGCAAGAATGTACTTCTTGTGTATGGAGGCGGCAGTATAAAGAATAATGGGGTATATAATGATGTAATTGAGGTGTTGCAGCGCCTAGAGAAGAAAGTGACCGAACTGCCGGGAGTGGAGCCGAACCCGCGACTTTTGACGGTGCGGAAGGGAATAGAGTTATGCAGAAGAGAAAAGATCGACTTGATCTTAGCTGCAGGCGGAGGAAGTGTCATTGATACGGCAAAAGCTATTGCTGCAGGAGCCCTGTATGAAGGGGACGTGTGGGAGCTGATTGCACAGGCTGGAAAAGTGAAAGAGGCACTTCCGATAGGGGTAGTCCTAACCCTGGCAGCTACTGGTTCTGAAATGAATAACGGTCTTGTCATTAATAATGAAGAAACGAAAGAGAAAATTGATTGGCACAGCCCGCATATCTTCCCTAAATTTGCGATATGTGATCCAGCTTATACAGTGTCTGTGCCTCGAGAGCAAACAGTGTTCGGTGTCGTAGACACGATGTGTCACATTATGGAAAAATATTTCCGTACATCTGAAAACACAGAGCTGCAGGATGGATTTAGTGAGGTGCTTCTTAGGGAGCTTATTCAAATTGCGCCTTTGCTTTTAAGGGAACCAGAGAATTATAACTATCGGGCCAAGTTGATGTATGCGAGCACTTCTGCTTTAAATGGGACGCTCGACTTAGGATATCGAGGAGATTGGACGTCTCATGTAATTGAGCATGCCCTGTCAGGTATTTATGATATTCCTCACGCAGGAGGTTTATCTATCCTGTTTCCTCATTGGATGGAACGCGCGTTAGCGTCACATCCTGATCGTTTTAAGCGATTTGCGGTTGAGGTGTTTAAAGTAGAGGAGAGCGGAAAATCGGACCTGCAAATCGGTCAAGAAGGGATCGATAGGCTGAAGGAATTTTGGAGTGAGCTTGGTGCTCCGTCGAGACTTGCGGATTATGGGATTGACAATAGCTGTTTTGAGGAAGTGGCAGATCAAGTAATGCGCAGGGGAGAATTTGGACGCTTTTACCCGATGAATAGGGACAGGGTATTAAGTATATTGCAGGCGGCTCTTTAAAGAACGGCCTGAAAAACCCTGCATTTAAGAGAAATTTTTTTGGAGGGGTGGGGATACTAAAGGAAAAAGAGAGGAGATGCAAAGATGATTGAATTGACTTCCACACTTGAAGGAAAAGCTTTTCCTTTGCATGAACTGGAACGAAAGTTAAAGCCGCTCGGTTATGCCATTGGCGGCGGCTGGGAATACGATCATGGCTTTTTTGATTATAAAATGAGCAGTGAAGAGGGCTATCAATTTCTACGGCTGCCTTTTAGGGCGGTTGAAGGACAGCTTGATTCTCCAGGTGTTGTTGTGCAGCTGGGTTCTCCGTTTGTACTTGCCCATATCTATCAAAGAGGGATTGATGAATTCGCCTCACCGGGCAACATTGGCGGATCACTCAATCAATTTGCTGCACCAGAGGATCCTGATGGACAAGTGCCGGACCGATATGTGATCACGGCCAAGCGCCTGCTTGAAGAAGCGGAGAACGTGATTAATGCTTAATGACCAGCAGTTCATCAGCTGCTTCTATCTTGCAAGAGAGTGGAGGGTTGATTATCGTTTCTTTTCCTCTTTGAATGCCGATTAGCAACACGCGTTCCTGCAAAAGAGAAATGGCCAATTCCCCAAAAGGCAGCCCTTTCCATTCTTCTTGAGGATCAACCAGTTTTAAGTAGCCGCCGTTCAGTGGATCCAACAACTCCTGGAGAGAGGACGAAGTGCCCGCTTCATGAATGCTGTTAAGCATAACTGAGCTGGAATGCTTATTTGTTTCAATCACTTCATCAGCCCCTGCTCGTTCTGCATTAACGACCTGTTCATTGGTTAGAATTTCAATGATGCATCGAAGAGCAGGGTTGCTTCCTTTCATAGCAACAAGCGTTAAGATGGAGTGCATATCTGCATAGGCTTCATTTTTGTTTTGGTCAGCTGTAATGAGAGCTGTGGAAGCAAACGACAGGTTTGCTTTCTTTAAAGTGCTGTCATGATGAGGGTTGCCTTGGATAAAATGTACAATGTCCTCGGAGTAAGGGTTAGTTTGCAAAGAATCATCGATAAGAACAATGTGGCGTGGAAAAGATAGCGATTTTAGGTGGTCAATAATTTCTTTCGACCGTTCGTTCCAGCCAACGATGATTAAATGGTTTTTATTTGTATACATTGTTCTTCCCTCCCGAAGAGAATTTTGCGAAGTAACGGCAACAGCAGCTAAGTTAATGAAATAAGCGGATAGAAAACCAGCACCAATAAAGATAAGTCCTATACCCAGAACTCTTCCTGCTGTGGTAACCGGCGCGTAATCACCGAATCCGACTGTCGAAGCAGTTACCGCAGCCCACCAAATGCCTTCAAAGATGGTAGGGAAGGTTTCGGGCTCAATAAAGTGGATAGCAAAGCCGAAAAAAGTGATAAAGAAAACAGCAATGCCGAAAATACGTATTAATATAGGAGCTTCCACAAACTTATGATACAAGTATTGGAACATGGTATGTTTTCTCCTTAGAAGAAGTTTTTAACTTTTTATAACGAAAGTATTGAAATTTCATTTGAAAAGAATATAATATTGTTTAGGAATTCTAACGGGGCATTAGCTCAGCTGGGAGAGCGCTACACTGGCAGTGTAGAGGTCAGCGGTTCGAGCCCGCTATGCTCCATAACAAAAAGCCTGCAGGCGATAGTCTGCAGGCTTTTTGTGCAATTAGCCAATAAATTCACTAGAAGAAGTTATCCTGCAAAAATCATTGTCGCAATAATAGCTGCTGAAAGAAGAGATCCTCCCGTCATTTGTATCCATTTTATTGCCATTCTATCTCCCCCTTTGTAAATTTTTTGTCCGGTTGTTTGAAATAAGTGGTTTTCTTATTATTCCCTGTTTTGAAGCTGCTAAACCTCTTTTTGTATATCTTTAAGAAATAAGGGCATGCTTTATCTATTTATATAGAAATTATATAGAAAATCGGCAAAAGAAGAACTAGCGAGGCTATTTAATAACTGTCATTATTTCTATTAATGGAGGCGGGAATAAAAAATAGCTTGCGCAGTCGAAAGAGAGGTGGTATATTTATATTCCGTTGTTAACCAAGGCTAAATAGCTAAGTGCAGCTTGAATAAAAAAATTAAAACACTGTTGACAACGTAGGGGATAATTGATATAATAATAAAGTCGCTAAAACGACACTAAAGAAATTGATCTTTGAAAACTGAACAAAATACATGCCAGTTAATTCTTGATTTATTTATTTTATGAGCAATCAAACATCTTTTTGGAGAGTT
>NZ_JWJE02000032.1 GCF_000812025.2 Bacillus thermotolerans | reverse complement strand
GAAAAGTCGTTACACCGGACTTATACATTGCCTGCGGTATTTCGGGCGCGATCCAGCACTTGGCGGGAATGTCCAACTCCAAAGTGATTGTGGCCATCAACAAGGATCCAGAGGCGGAAATTTTTAAAGTAGCAGACTATGGCATTGTCGGAGACTTGTTTGAAGTCGTGCCGCTCTTAACAGAGGAGTTCAAAAAGCTGAAAGTGGCCTCTTCATAAAGAGAAAGGTGAAGGGCTTTACCGAAAAGCAGTTGTATTCTAGAAGGTAAAAATAGTATAACCCGCTTCTTTGTCTGAAAAGGTGTTTCTAAGATAGCTTTCTTAGAAACACCTTTTATCATCTTTACATAAGAAGGGCTGGGCCCGTAATGAGAAATGAAGAGGATTTTCAGTTTTCGAGAGTAAATTTATGCTGGGTGGGAAAAGTAAAGTGTGAAGCAAAAAAATAGCACATAGGAATGGTTGGTGCTATACTGACCATAGTATATGTAACTATTAGGAGGTTATCTAAATGGCAATTGTAAAAGCGACTGATCAAAACTTCTCTAACGAAACGGCTGAAGGCCTTGTGCTTGCTGATTTTTGGGCTCCATGGTGCGGACCTTGTAAGATGATTGCTCCAGTGTTAGAAGAGCTTGATTCAGAGTTAAGCGATAAAGTAAAAATCGTGAAGCTTGATGTTGATGAAAATCAAGAGACTGCAGGAAAATACGGGGTAATGAGTATCCCAACGCTCATCCTGTTCAAAAATGGCGAGCCTGTAGATAAAGTGATTGGCTTTCAACCAAAAGAAGCTCTAGCTGATTTAGTAAACAAGCACGCTTAATTGGATAATAGGAACCGTCTTCTGTGAGCGGAAGACGGTTTTTTTAAATAGAAGAATATGACTGCGGAGCAGGGAGGTGGAGAAATGAATGAAAAGATAAAAAATAAGCTTGCGCTGTTGCCGGATCAGTCAGGCTGTTATTTAATGAAGGACCGACAGGGAACGATTATTTATGTTGGAAAAGCGAAAGTACTGAGAAATAGGGTGCGTTCTTATTTTACTGGGTCGCACGATGCTAAAACACAGCGCCTTGTGGCTGAGATAGAAGACTTTGAGTATATTATTACGTCTTCTAACTTGGAAGCGCTGATCCTGGAACTTAACTTAATTAAAAAGCATGATCCTAAATACAACATTATGCTGAAGGACGACAAGAGCTATCCATTCATTAAGTTGACAGCCGAACGCCACCCGCGCCTAATTATTACAAGGAAGGTCAAGAAGGATAAGGCAAAGTATTTTGGTCCTTATCCGAATGCGCATGCGGCTAACGAAACGAAGAAGCTGTTAGATCGTCTTTATCCACTGCGCAAGTGCATCAATCTGCCTGATAAAGTTTGTCTTTATTATCACATGGGTCAGTGTTTGGCTCCTTGTGTAAATGAGGTAGCTGAAGAGACGTACCGGGAGATGATCAGTGAAATCACCCGATTCTTAAATGGCGGGCATCAGCGGGTGAAGGAGCAGCTCAGAGCAAAAATGAACGAAGCGGCTGAGAAGCTTGAGTTTGAGCGGGCGAAAGAGTACCGGGATCAAATTTCCCACATAGAAGCAACAATGGAAAAGCAGAAGATCCATATGACGGACTTCACGGACCGCGATGTGTTTGGCTATGCTGTTGATAAGGGCTGGATGTGTGTACAGGTCTTTTTTGTCCGTCAAGGCAAGCTGATTGAGCGGGATGTTTCTTTATTTCCGATTTATGATGAACCAGAGCAAGAGTTTCTTACGTATCTCGGCCGCTTCTATGATCAGCCGAATCATTTTAAGCCAAAAGAGGTGCTGCTGCCATCTGAAGCAGATGAAGTTGTTGCTGAAAAGCTATTAGAGGTAAAGATCGTAAAGCCGCAAAAAGGAAAGAAGAAGGAGCTTGTAAAGCTTGCGGAGAAAAATGCGGCTGTAGCTCTGACGGAGAAATTCGCGCTTATTGAAAAAGATGAGGAAAGAACTGTTAAGGCAGTTGAAAAGCTTGGAGAAGCCATGAACATTTACCCTCCTCTCCGTATTGAGGCCTTCGATAACTCCAACATTCAAGGGACCGATCCGGTGTCTGCCATGGTCGTATTTATTAATGGAAAGCCGGAAAAGAAAGAATACCGTAAGTATAAAATTAAAACCGTAAAAGGTCCCGACGACTATGGATCTATGAGAGAGGTCATTCGCCGCCGCTACAGCCGGGTGCTTAAAGATGGTCTGCCGCTTCCAGATTTAATTGTTATTGATGGAGGTAAAGGACAGATTGAGGCAGCAAAGGATGTACTGGTAAATGAATTGAGCTTAGAGATCCCTGTAGCTGGTCTAGCAAAGGATGAAAAGCATCGGACTTCTCAGTTACTGTACGGAGATCCGCTCGAGGTTATCCCGCTAAAGCACAATAGTCAGGAGTTTTACCTGCTTCAACGTATCCAGGATGAAGTGCACAGATTTGCTATTACCTTCCACCGCCAGCTTCGCGGGAAAGGGGCATTTCAGTCGGTTCTGGATGAAATTGCTGGGGTTGGGCCTAAACGTAAAAGACTGCTGCTTAAGCATTTTGGATCAGTAAAGAAGCTCAGGGAAGCGACATTAGAGGAATTAAGGTCCGTCGGAATTCCAGAAAAGACGGCTATTGAGATTCAGACAAGGCTGCAAAATCAGGAAGCTGATTAAAGTGAAGAAAAAAGAGAAACGACATGATTACCCGTTGAGGGAAGATCATGTCGTTTTTTCTTACAGGTTATGTCCACTTAACAGTAATTGTTACAGTATCCTCTGCCCGTTTGGCTGTTTCAACGACCGCTTCAGCCTCCTTGTGACTCTGGGTTGTCAGTTGTTCAGCAAGAAAGCCGCTTTCTAGAGTGAAGGCTGAATTCTCTTTGATAGACAGGCGTCGTTTGATGAGCGGCCCGGTCAGCTCAAATACTTTTTCTCGTTTGTCTTCCTTCAAAAGACGAAGCGCTCCCCAGCCAGCCTCTTCAAAAAAAGAGCAGAGATCTTCGTCAGTTGAGCAAGGGAACTTCCTAGCTAGTGATTTTCCTGCCCAATATAAGATGAAGCTCGTTTCTTTTCCAAGTATATCTGTTAACAATGTGTCCCTGATTAATTCATATCCGAATATCGGCACCATGAGGCTTTTTTCTTCTTTCGTTTGGTGTTCAAGTTGATTAGTCACTATCATCCCTACTTTCCTTTATTTATTATATACAACACCTAAAAGAGAAAAAAGAAAATTTATGACGTATTAAAGGACAAAGAATAAACAGAAAGCAGGAAAATACAGACATCTAGGCGTTTTTTTCTACGTAAAAAGATCAAGAAGTGTTCTTGACGCTTTTTGTGGATAAGAGTAAAATGAACATGTCACATAACTGTTAGAAAGTGAAGTTTGCCGAAATTTTGCGTAATTTGTCGGAAACTTCAAGATTAAGGGGGGTAAAAATATGGCTGACAACCGAGAGTTTTTTTATCGCAGGCTACACTCATTGCTTGGTGTTATACCTGTAGGTCTGTTTTTAACGCAACACTTGATCGTCAACCACTTTGCAACACAAGGAGAGGAAGCATTTAACACGGCAGCTGGATTTATGGGAAGCTTACCATTTGTTTATTTACTGGAAGCATTCATCATTTTCCTGCCATTACTGTTCCATGGTATTTATGGTTTATATATTGCTTTCACAGCAAAAAATAACCTGGGACGTTTCGGTTACTTCCGTAATGTAATGTTCTTCCTTCAGCGTGTTACAGGTGTCATTACGCTCGTGTTTATTGCATGGCATGTATGGGAAACAAGAATTCAAGCATTGCTTGGCACCGAAGTAAATTATCAAATGATGGAAGAGATTTTATCTAATCCATTAATGGTTGTTTTTTACATAGTAGGTGTTCTTTCCGCTGTATTCCATTTTGCTAATGGTTTATGGTCTTTCTTTGTGACTTGGGGTATTACAGTTTCTCCACGCTCACAACGCATTATGACATACGTTACAATGCTTGTTTTCGTTGCCCTTTCTATCGTTGGTCTTCGCGCGATCTTCGCGTTCGTATAATAATGGTCTTATAGTTATAAGAGAAAAGTAGTAAGTTAGGATTCGGGAGAAAAGGAGTGAGTCTCAAATGAGTAAAGGAAAAATCATCGTAGTTGGCGGCGGCTTGGCTGGCTTAATGGCTACAATTAAAGCAGCAGAAGCAGGTACGCCAGTTGACTTGTTTTCATTAGTTCCGGTTAAGCGTTCTCACTCTGTGTGCGCACAGGGCGGTATCAACGGCGCCGTAAATACAAAAGGTGAAGGCGACTCGCCTTACATTCACTTTGACGACACAATTTATGGTGGCGACTTCTTAGCAAACCAGCCACCGGTTAAAGCAATGACAGAAGCGGCTCCTGGGATCATCAATTTAATGGACCGTATGGGTGTTATGTTCAACCGTACACCTGAAGGATTGCTTGACTTCCGTCGTTTCGGAGGCACACAGCATCACCGTACAGCGTTTGCTGGTGCGACAACTGGCCAGCAGCTTTTATATGCACTTGATGAACAAGTGCGCCGTTATGAAGTAGCAGGTCTTGTTACAAAGTACGAAGGTTGGGAATTCCTCGGAGTGGTTCTGGACGATGAAAACATCTGCCGCGGCGTTGTGGCTCAGGATCTGCGTACAATGGAAATCCAATCATTTGCCGGCGATGCAGTAATTATGGCTTCCGGAGGACCAGGGATTATCTTCGGAAAATCTACAAACTCTGTTATCAATACAGGTTCAGCAGCCTCTATTGTGTATCAGCAAGGGGTTCATTATGCAAACGGTGAATTCATCCAAATTCACCCGACTGCAATCCCGGGAGATGACAAGCTGCGCCTTATGAGTGAGTCAGCACGTGGGGAAGGTGGACGTGTATGGACATACAAGGATGGAAAACCTTGGTACTTCCTTGAAGAGAAATACCCAGCGTACGGAAACCTTGTGCCTCGTGACATCGCAACTCGCGAAATCTTTGATGTGTGTGTAAACCAAAAGCTTGGTGTCAATGGCGAGAACATGGTATACTTAGACTTGTCTCATAAAGATCCTCATGAGTTAGACGTTAAACTCGGCGGTATCATTGAAATTTATGAGAAGTTCATGGGTGATGACCCACGCAAAGTACCTATGAAGATTTTCCCTGCTGTTCACTACTCTATGGGTGGACTTTGGGTCGACTATGAACAGCAAACAAATATTCCTGGTCTATTTGCTGCTGGTGAGTGTGATTATTCTCAGCACGGTGCCAACCGCTTAGGAGCAAACTCTCTGCTTTCTGCCATCTATGGTGGTATGGTTGCAGGACCAAACGCGGTTAAGTACATCAATGGCCTTGAGAAATCCTCTGATGCTATCTCTTCTTCTGTGTTTGATCGCTATGTTAAACAAGAAGAAACAAAGTGGAATAATATCATGTCTATGGATGGCAAAGAGAATGCTTACCTGCTTCATAAAGAGCTAGGTGAGTGGATGACTGATAATGTAACAGTTGTTCGCTACAACGATAAATTAAAAGAAACAGATAATAAAATCATTGAGTTAATGGAACGCTACAAGAATATTAACATCAATGATACAGCAAAGTGGAGCAACCAAGGGGCAACATTCACGCGTCAATTGAACAACATGCTTCATTTAGCGCGCGTCATTACAATCGGTGCGCTTAACCGTAATGAGAGCCGTGGCGCCCATTACAAACCGGACTTTCCGGAGCGTAATGACGAAGAGTTCTTGAAAACAACAATGGCAACATTCAAAGGAGAGAATGAGGCGCCAGCCTTCCATTACGAAGATGTGGATATCTCCTTAATCCCTCCTCGTAAGCGCGATTACTCTAAGAAGAAGGAGGAAAAATAAAGATGAGTGAGAATAAAACCGTTCGTATTATCGTTACTCGTCAGGAAAATATGGATTCAGCTCCGTACGAAGAGGAGTTTGTCATTCCATATCGTCCAAACATGAACGTTATTTCTGCATTGATGGAAATTCAGCGTAACCCAGTGAACGCTAAAGGTGAAAAAACAACACCTATCACTTGGGATATGAACTGTTTGGAAGAAGTATGTGGCGCTTGTTCAATGGTTATCAACGGTAAGCCTCGCCAATCTTGTGCAGCTCTTGTTGATAAGCTTGAGCAGCCAATTCGCTTGGCGCCAATGAGCACGTTCCCGGTTATTCGTGATCTTCAGGTTGATCGTAACCGCATGTTTGATTCCCTGAAGCGTATCAAAGCATGGATTCCGATCGATGGAACATATGAGCTTGGACCTGGTCCACGTATGCCGGAAAGAAAGCGCCAATGGGCGTATGAGCTTTCTAAGTGTATGACTTGTGGTGTTTGTCTCGAAGCTTGTCCAAACGTGAACAGCAAATCTGATTTCATGGGACCTGCGTTCATTTCACTTGTTCGTTTGTACAATTCACATCCGACAGGTGCAATGAATAAAGACGAACGTCTTAATGCATTGATGGGCGATGGAGGTCTGCAAGACTGCGGTAACTCACAAAACTGCGTACAAGCATGTCCAAAAGGTATTCCTTTAACAACATCTATCGCAGCGATGAACCGTGCTTCTACTGTTCAGTCCTTCCGTAACTTCTTCGGAAGCGACCATCATGTAGATTAATAGATCGAAAAAAAGGCCTTCAGTTATTCAACTGAAGGCCTTTTTATATTTATATAGAACAAAGGGGAAGAGAAAATGAAAAAATACTCATACGTTCATAATTTTGAAGAATGGGAACAGGAATTTACCTTTTTCCATCCTGTAAAAGTCCGCTTTTCCGAAACGGATATGTTTGGCCATTTAAATAACACGGTGCCTTTTGTCTATTTTGAAGAGGCGCGAATGGAGTTTTTTAAAAGTATCGGGCTGGATAGAGAATGGCTTGACAAGAAAAATGAAGCTATTCCAGTTGTAGCCGATTTACAGTGCGATTTCCTTCAGCAAGTATTTTTTGATGAAAAGCTAGCAATTGGTGTAAAAGTTGATAAACTGGGAACCTCTTCTTGTGATTTGCATTATAAGGGAGTAGCAGAGGACGGGCGTGTTTGCTTTATTGGAAGGGGTTCTCTTGTCCAAATTTCTTCTAAGACGGGTAAAGCCCTCCCGCTGGCAGGCGATGTGAAAGGCAGATTGGAACAAGCTAAAAAAAGCCTGCAAAATTAAAGTAACAAGAAACGTATTCATATATTGTCAACTTTGTGCTCTCTCACATATGATACCGTAACAGCTGCTTTGCTGGCCCTTTCAAGGCCTGCGAATGCGAGGAGGTAACTGGTTTCAGTGAGGGAGCATCGCTTTGATCGTAAACCATTATTAACGAAAAGAGAGAAAGAAGTATTTGAGCTGCTGGTCCAAGACAAGACAACTAGGGAAATCGCGGAAGAGCTGTTTATCAGTGAAAAAACAGTTCGAAATCATATTTCTAATTCCATTCAAAAGCTGGGAGTCAAGGGGCGATCTCAAGCCATTGTCGAATTGCTGAGAATGGGGGAATTAAAGTTGTAAAACCAACAGGTGGTACTCACGGAGTGCCATCTGTTTTGTTTTTTGACAGTGGGAGCGAAAGTCCCTCTGCTTCTCCTTGCATTTTCTATAGAAAAAGGCGAAAATAAGTGTTGGCTTTCTAGCTGTATTTTTCATAGACAGTTTCCCCGCTTGCCAGCCTTTTTCTTATTTTGCTCTGATGAGACGAAAAAGACGAAAAATGATAGAAGGCGATGAACGAACCAATGCATATATTACAGATGTTGAAAAAGAACTTCGGTACATAAATGGTATTATTGAGCAAGAAGGCTTCAGATATTATAAGATTATAAGGAAATAACAGCTTTAGGTTCAGTGATTGCTAGAAAGCTTCAGGAGAGAGAAAACTCCATCCCTGAGAGGTAATGCGGGAAGGACATATTGAGAAATGAGAACAAAACGAGGCGAGAGAAGTGAATAGACCAATTGGAGTCATTGATTCGGGGGTAGGCGGTTTAACAGTAGCGAAAGAGATTATTCGTCAGCTGCCGAACGAAACGATTTATTATGTGGGAGATACGGCCCGCTGTCCATACGGCCCAAGGCCGGTAGAAGAGGTAAAATCCTTTACATGGGAAATGACCCGGTTCTTACTAAGAAGCGACATTAAAATGCTTGTTATTGCTTGTAACACCGCTACAGCCGTTGTTTTAGAGGAAATTCGGTCGGCACTTGCTATACCGGTTATTGGAGTCATTCATCCGGGAGCACGGGCAGCCATTAAGCAAACGAGAAGTGATCAAATCGGTGTCTTGGGCACGATTGGAACCATTAAAAGCCGCGCGTATGAGACAGCGCTTAAGTCAATTAATAAGCAGGTAAAAGTAACAACTTTAGCTTGCCCGAAGTTTGTTCCTCTTGTGGAAAGCGGCGAATACAAAGGGGCAATGGCTGAGAAAATAGTGATGGAAACCCTTAATCCTCTAAAGGAGACAGCGATCGATACATTGATTCTGGGATGCACACATTATCCATTGCTGGAACCGGTCATCGCTCGTGCCATGGGCTCGGCTGTTCAAATTATCAGCTCCGGCGAGGAGACGGCCCGGGAAGTGAGTGCGATTCTTGATTATCAGCACCTGTTGGCTTCTGAGAATCCACCTCCTTCTCATTTATTTTATACTACAGGATCAGAAAGATTATTTTATCAGATTGCTTCTGACTGGCTGCAGGACAAGTCTATACATGTAGAATCAATCCGCTTAGGTAAATAAGCGGGTTTTTCTATGTATAGAACAGTATACAGGGCACTGTACCTACATAGCGATAAAGAACAGCGAGCGAAGAGAATTGTCCAACTTAGTTCTAAGTTTGTATAACTCTCGTATATTTAGTACAAACAATGGTAGGAGGGGTAGCGATGGGGAAAAAGAAAGCAGTGATGCTCGTTATTTTAAGTTTATCCATTTATACTGCTGGCTGCGGCTTATTGCCTGGTGAAGAGAAGAAAGAGAATATTGATCCTCCGCAGTCAGTTGTTTATACGGACAACCTAGCTGAGGAAGGAGAATCAAGTGCAGCACAAAATGAAAATACGGTAATGACGGAGCTGTATTTAATTGATAAAAATGGCTATGTTGTCTCCAAAACGATGCCTCTTTCGAATACAAAAAGTTTGGCCAAGCAGGCACTCGAACATCTAGTGGCGGGAGGACCGATCTCTAATATGCTGCCGAATGATTTTCGGGCTGTGTTGCCCGCTGGCACCCAAGTGAAGAGTGTAGATGTGAAAGATGGCACAGCCACCGTTGACTTCTCTCCAGAATTTAAAGAATATGAGAAGGAGGACGAGGCTAGAATTGTCCAATCTATTACATGGACGTTAACCCAGTTTGACTCTATTGACCGGGTAAAGATGCAAGTGAATGGCCACCCGCTCACAGAAATGCCGGTTGGAAAAATGGCTCTTAATGAAGAGGGTGTCTCAAGAGACGACGGTATTAACATTGATGCCTCCAACCTGACTGACCTTTCGAGTACACGTCCTGTAACCGTTTATTATATGGCACAGGAGGAAGCTGGCTATTACTATGTCCCGGTAACAAAGCGTGTAAGTAATGAAGAGAAAGATGAAATTACTGCAGTAGTGAAGGAGCTTGCTAAAGGACCGAAACCAGATTCCGGATTAGTAACGGAATTTCTGCCGAGTGCGGATCTGTTGGAGAAGCCGGTAGTAAAAGATGGACGAGTAAAGCTTAACTTTAACGAAGCGATTCTTGGAAGTTTTGAAGATAAAATGATTTCCGAGCATGTGCTCAAATCGCTCGCTTTATCACTAACTGAAAATAGCGAGGTTGAAAGTTTGAGTATTGAAGTGGGCGGCAGCAAAGAGTTGACCGACGAACAGGGCAAGCCGTTGACAAGCTCGGTTACACGTCCGGATGTTGTTAACCCGGTTGACCTCTAGAACATTCCTTTTAAAAGGAATGTTTCTTTCTGCTTAAGACGTCTGCAGGGAATTGCTTTCTTTTGATGAAAGAGAAAAAGTGCTACTATAAAAAGATGCGAAAAACATGTTAACTATGGAGGGATCAAGCATGCGGTTTGATGGCAGAGAGGCCAATGAACTAAGAGATGTTCAAATTGAAACGAATTATTTAAAGCATCCAGAAGGCTCGGTGCTTATACAGGTCGGGGACACAAAAGTTATTTGCACAGCAAGCATTGAGGATAGAGTGCCTCCCTTCATGAGAGGAAGCGGAAAGGGCTGGATTTCTGCAGAGTATTCTATGCTGCCGCGTGCGACCGAACAACGAAATATTCGTGAATCCTCAAGAGGAAAGGTATCAGGCAGAACAATGGAAATTCAGCGTTTGATCGGCCGAACCTTACGGGCAGTCGTGGATTTGGAATTGATTGGTGAGCGGACCATCTGGGTGGACTGTGATGTTATTCAGGCGGATGGAGGTACACGCACGGCTTCCATTACTGGTGCGTTTGTTGCTCTGACGATAGCGGTTAACAAATTATATGAAGAGAAGGATCTTTCCTCGTTTCCAGTAAAGGATTTTCTAGCAGCAACAAGCGTAGGAGTAGTTCCAGAGCATGGAACGGTGTTAGACTTAAACTACATAGAGGATAGCCAGGCAGAAGTAGATATGAATGTTGTTATGACTGGTGCAAATGAATTTGTAGAACTGCAAGGAACAGGCGAGGAGGCTACTTTCTCTATTAATGACTTGCATGAGCTGTTAGAGCTTGCTCAATTAGGGATGACCAGCCTGTTTGCCATCCAGTCAACTGCGCTTGGTGAAATCGTGGAACGAATTGGTAAGTAACAAGAAGGAGAGTAGACATGAATACAGTTATTATTGCAACGAAAAACAAAGGAAAAGCAAGCGAATTTGCCGCAATTTTTTCGGAATATGGCATTGAAACGAAAACGTTACTCGACTATCCGTCTTTGCCGGATGTAGAGGAGACGGGAGAAACGTTCGAGGAGAATGCCGTTCTTAAGGCGGAAACAATCTCTAAGCAGACGGGCACACTTGTGATTGCAGATGATTCGGGCTTAGTCGTTGATGCGCTGTCGGGGCGTCCGGGTGTGTACTCTGCGCGCTATGCTGGAGAACAGAAGGATGACGAAGCCAATATCCAAAAGGTGCTCACAGAATTGAAAGGAGTGCCGGATGAAAAGCGAACAGCTCGTTTCTATTGTGCCCTCGCTGTGGCAATGCCTGGAAAAGAAACTGTGACAGTTTTCGGCACATGTGAAGGGAGGATAATTGCGTCTAAAAGAGGGACTAACGGTTTTGGTTATGACCCTATCTTTTTTGTCGATGACTTAAACAAAACGCTGGCAGAGTTAAAGTCAGATGAGAAAAACAGCATTAGTCACCGTGGAGAAGCGATCAAAAAGCTAAAGGCCGTGCTCCCTGATCTCCTGGGAGGCAAGGCGCAGTGAAGGCATTAATCGTTAGCGACAGCCATAGTGAGACAGATATTTTAGAGGATTTGAAAGGGCGCTATGCCGATGAGGCCGATGTACTTATCCACTGCGGGGACTCAGAGTTATCAGATGATCACCCGGCTATTAACGGGTATCTGGTCGTCAGGGGAAACTGTGATGCTGAAGATGAATTTCCTTATGATGTCATTGAAGGAGTAGGCGGCAGGCGCATCTTTATTACTCACGGCCATCGCTACAATGTAAAGATGACGTTGATGAACTTGAGTTACAAAGCAGAGGAGTATGGCGCAGATTTTGTGTTCTTTGGTCACTCTCATATACCCGGAGCAGAAAAAATTGGTGAAACCATTTTTCTGAATCCGGGAAGCATTGCTGTACCGCGTGGCAGTGATAAGAAGACGTATGCCCTGATAGAAGATAATAAGCGAGAAGTCAGCATCCGCTTCTTTGATGACAGCCATAAGGAACTGCCCCACCTCAGTTGCACATTCCTCTATTGAAGAAAGAGCTTTAGATGGCTCTTTCTTCAATGCTTCTTTCGAAAAGAAAAAGTTATAAAAGAACGGGTTGACAATATAGGCAGAGCTTGTTAATATAATAAATGTCTTACATAGCTTGTTTGAAACTTGCAAACATCGTGTAAAGTAAAGCATAATGTCCCAGTAGCTCAGCAGGATAGAGCAACGGCCTTCTAAGCCGTCGGTCGGGAGTTCGAATCTCTCCTGGGACGCCATACATAAACATCCAACCTTCCGGATTATGGCCCGGAAGGTTTTCTTTATTATTTCTCATTTCTCGTCTTGAAGGGTGTTGGCTTGTCCTGCTTTTTTTTTCAAAACAGACATGCTACACTGACAGAAACGGTAATGTGATTCACAGTGAATGAAGGTGCGGCAGGAATAAGACAGAAATGATCGGGTGACTTATAAATGAAAAGAAAGAAGTGGGATAGAAAAGGGAATATATTTATTTTCCCCGGCACCAGTGAAGCGCTCATTCAAAAAGGAAGAGCGGCTCTTGAAGAAAAGAATTATGACCAGGCGGTGATCTTTTTATCCGAAGCGCTGGAATATGCCGCCGACCAGGAAGGCGATATAAAGATGGCTCTTTTGCTGGCGCTGTATGAAAGCGGCCAGCACGACCCAGCCCTGGAGCTTTGTATGGATATGCTCCATCAAGGGCTAGGGGATTACTATGATGTGCTCGATATTTACATGCTGATCTTAATGCACCAGAAGAAGTATGAAGAGATGTCTTCCATGCTCACAGCTCTAATGGAAGAGAAGGAGTTTCCAGATAAGAAAAAGGAGTACTTTGAGAGCTTGCTGTCGTTAAGCAATAAGATGAACATGTCTCCAGAAAAAGAGTGGCAGCCGCTATTTTCAGGAAAAGAGGATATACGGGAGCAAATGCTTAAATTGATGGAGCTCACCCATGTGAATATTCAGCCGTATATGGGGGAATTAACAGCCTTCTTAAGAGACCAGGAGGCACACCCTTTCCTGCAAACTCTTGCGCTAAATGTATTAAAGGAGCATGGGGTTGAAAAGCCGGTGGAGGTAAGAAAATTTCAGTTTAAGGAGACAGTAATACCAGCTGAGCTTCCCGATGCATTTGAGAAAGGGTATTTTAAAGGAGTCATCCGCCAGCTTGAAACCGAGCTCGCCGATACGAATCCGGTCTTGCTGGAGCAGGCTGTTGAAATGACGAAACGGCACTTTTCTCTTCTCTATCCATTTGAACCGGCTCACATCTCAATGCCTGATTGGACGGAGGCGGTTCTATTGCTGCTTGATACGTATTATGAAGGGCGGGACTTGGAGCCTGAAGGTGTCAATCCGTCTGTTTATTCGGGGCTCGCCTTTATTCGCAGGCTGGACGAAATTTCTTTAACGTTCATGTAGCCTTTTGGTTGAAAGTGAAAAAACGTATGTTATAATGTAAAGGTCATAATGTGTCCTTTTTGTGTACAAAACGACATACATAGGGCGGAACAACTTATACTGTTCACGATGATCAATTTATAGATTTTTGGAGGGAACTTTATGTCTGCTAAATGGGAAAAACAAGAGGGGAACCAAGGGGTTCTTACAGTAGAAGTAGATGCGGAAACAGTAAAAAATGGTTTGGATGCCGCATTCAAGAAGGTAGTAAAAAACTTAAACGTACCAGGCTTCCGTAAAGGAAAAGTGCCTCGCGTAATTTTTGAACAGCGCTTCGGCGTCGAATCTCTTTATCAAGATGCATTGGATGTTATTCTTCCAGAAGCATACGGAAAAGCGGTTGAAGAAACAGGAATTGAGCCTGTAGACCGTCCGGAAATTGATATTGAGCAAATGGAAAAAGGCAAGGAGCTGATCTTCACAGCGAAGGTTACTGTAAAGCCTGAAGTGAAGCTTGGCGAATATAAAGGCCTTGAAGTTGAGAAGATGGATACAGAAGTAACAGATGAGGATGTTCAGGAAGAATTAACATCTCTTCAAAAAGGACATGCAGAACTAGTTGTCAAGGAAGACGGCAAAGTAGAAGATGGCGACACAGTTGTCCTTGACTTTGAAGGTTCAGTAAACGGTGAAGTATTCGAAGGCGGCACTGCTGAGAATTATTCCCTAGTTGTCGGCTCAAATACATTCATCCCTGGATTTGAAGAGCAGCTTATCGGCATGGAAACTGGAGAAGAGAAAGATGTAGAAGTAACTTTCCCTGAGGAGTACCATGCAGAAGAGCTTGCTGGAAAGCCGGCTGTCTTCAAAGTAAAGATCAATGAGATCAAGTACCAGGAGCTTCCTGAACTGAATGACGAATTTGCGAAGGAAACAGACGAAGAAGCGGAAACACTTGATGAGTTAAAAGAAAAAATCCGTACTCGTTTAGAGGAACGCCGTCAGAGCGAAGCAGAGCAAACTCTTCGTGACAGCCTTGTTGAGAAAGCTGCGGAAAACGCTGAAATCGACATTCCTGAAGTAATGGTTGAGAATGAAATCGACCGTATGCTTCAAGAATTTACACAAAACCTTGCAGCTCAAGGCATGAACCTGGACCTTTACTATCAATTCTCTGGACAAAGTGAAGCTGACCTGCGCAGCCAAATGAAAGAGAATGCTGAAACTCGTGTTCGTACAAGCTTAACTTTAGAAGCGATCGCAGACACTGAAAACCTTGAAGCAACAGATGAGGATCTTGAAGAAGAGTTAAGCAAAATGTCAGAGCAATTCAATTTGCCGGTAGAAGACATTAAGAAAGCATTGGGTAACCTCGATGGCATGAAATCAGACTTGAAAATCCGCAAGGCAGTGGAATTTCTTGTAGATAATAGCAAGGCTAACGCCTAATATTGTACCAACTGAAACAAGGCACGAACTACTCGTGCCTTGTTTTCTACCATTTATACAAATAAGGTTTTATTACTATGATTAAGTAGGTAATATAAATATATAGATGCAAGGCCTTTTGTTTTTTGAAATGCCGAATCTGTGGTACAATGCAATACATAACTTCTTTAAGGGGACAAACGAGCGTTTGACCAGCAGCGCAGCAGGCTGCCGGCCGTTAAAGTGAAAAATGGCCGCTGTCGTAGCGGGCTGGACAAGCGATTAATTATCATAAGGGGTGAAAATCATTGTTCAAGTTTAACGATGAAAAAGGGCAGCTTAAATGTTCTTTCTGCGGAAAAACACAGGATCAGGTCCGCAAGCTTGTAGCTGGTCCAGGTGTATATATATGTGACGAGTGCATCGAACTGTGCACAGAAATCGTTGAAGAGGAGCTCGGTACAGAAGAGGAAGTAGAGTTTAAAGACGTACCGAAACCAGCGGAAATCCGCGATATTTTAGGTGAATACGTTATTGGACAGGAGCGGGCCAAAAAGTCTCTGGCCGTGGCTGTCTACAACCACTATAAACGTATCAAATCCAACAGCAAAGTAGACGACGTAGAGCTGGCCAAGAGTAATATTTGTTTAATCGGCCCAACAGGAAGCGGGAAAACCCTTCTCGCTCAAACGCTTGCGCGTATTTTAAATGTGCCGTTCGCTATTGCGGATGCGACATCTTTAACAGAGGCAGGTTATGTTGGTGAAGACGTAGAGAACATTCTCTTGAAGTTGATCCAGGCTGCTGACTATGATGTTGAAAAAGCAGAGAAGGGGATTATTTACATTGACGAGATCGATAAAGTAGCTCGTAAATCTGAGAACCCTTCTATTACGAGGGACGTTTCTGGTGAAGGTGTACAGCAGGCGCTTCTAAAAATATTAGAAGGCACAGTTGCGAGTGTGCCGCCACAAGGAGGGCGTAAACACCCTCATCAAGAATTTATACAAATCGATACAACGAATATTCTATTCATTTGCGGAGGCGCCTTCGATGGCATCGAGCAAATCATTAAACGCCGCCTTGGCCAGAAAGTAATCGGCTTTGGGTCCGGACCAAAGCAAGAGGAGAAGGCTGATGGTTCTCTGCTTTCTCAACTAGTGCCGGAAGATATGCTGAAATTCGGTTTAATTCCTGAATTCATCGGTCGTCTCCCTGTTATTGCCAGCCTTGAGCAGCTTGACGAGGATGCGTTGATTGAAATTCTAACAAAGCCGAAAAACGCTCTTGTTAAGCAGTATACAAAAATGATGGAGCTTGATGACGTAGAGCTTGAGTTTGAAGAAGAGGCCCTGAGGGAAATTGCGAAGAAAGCTATCGAACGCAAAACAGGTGCCCGTGGACTTCGCTCTATTATCGAAGGTATTATGCTTGATGTAATGTATGATTTGCCTTCGCGTGAAGACATCAAGAAGTGCATCATTACAAAAGAAACTGTTCTAGAGAATGCCTCACCTAAATTATTAGGGGAAGACGGTGAAAGAATTCATCTAACCAAAACATCCGCCTAATCCAGACCTGGTGAGATGGGATGAGGACCTTGTCGGCTAACTGAATAAAAAAAGGAAACAGGACAGCGGCGATCAATCAGCTGTCCTGTTTTTTCCGTCATAAAGCATTCATTCAAAAGACTGTTTACAGACCATCCTTCAAGGAGATACTGAAAAAGGTGTAAATTGTCCGTTTAATCGGTAACGCAATCAATAACGCCCCATGAACAAAATGAATTCTATCCTGTCTGGGGCATAGAAAAGGAGCGGAATTGTTTGTGTTCGGTGTAAGTGAGGAATAGGTAAAAAGACGAGGGCCTTTGTTTAAAATGGACACCTAGAATTGAATAAGATAAGATAGAACAAAATGCCAGATTTGCAATGAATAAGCAGAGCAGAGAACCGGGCAGTATACTGCCTGATGTTTGAGGAAATGGAGGTTATATGGATGAGCGATCAGAAGGTATATAATGTTCCCCTCCTGCCGCTTCGCGGATTACTAGTGTATCCGACAATGGTATTACATCTAGACGTTGGAAGAGACCGTTCAATAGAAGCGTTAGAGCAGGCCATGATGGATAATCATCTCATCTTTTTGGCCACTCAAAAAGAGGCTGAAATAGATGACCCAACGGAAGAGGACCTTTTTCAGACGGGAACATTAACAAAAGTAAAACAAATGTTAAAGCTTCCAAATGGGACCATTCGGGTGCTGGTAGAGGGGCTTCACCGAGCGGGTATTCAGCAAATAGAAGATAAAGAGACATTTTATTTAGCTGCAGTGGAAGTGCATGAGGACCGGCACATCAAGGATGCAGAAACAGAGGCACTGATGCGTACATTGCTCCAATATTTTGAGCAGTACATTAAGCTGTCTAAAAAGGTGTCTTCAGAAACATATTCTACTGTAACGGATATAGAGGAGCCGGGGCGCCTGGCTGATATCATTGCTTCTCACCTGCCGATTAAAATCAAGGAAAAGCAAGATGTTCTTGAGATACTCGATATAAAAGATCGGCTGAATAAGCTGATCGATATACTGAATAATGAGAAACAAGTATTAAATCTAGAGAAGAAAATCGGCCAGCGTGTAAAAACATCCATGGAGCGGACACAGAAGGAGTACTTCCTGCGTGAGCAAATGAAGGCGATCCAGCAGGAGCTTGGAGACAAGGAAGGGAAAACCGGAGAAGTGGAAGAGCTGATGGGTCGGATTGAAGAGGCGGACATGCCTGAACAGGTGAAGAAAACAGCTCTTAAAGAACTAAGCCGCTTTGAAAAAATCCCTTCAAGCGCAGCGGAAAGTGCTGTAATCCGTAATTATCTTGAGTGGCTGATTTCTCTTCCGTGGACGAAAGCAACTAAAGATGATCTTGACATCAATAACGCGGAAGCCATATTAGACAGGGATCATTACGGGCTTGAAAAAGTAAAAGAGCGGGTGCTCGAATATTTAGCGGTGCAGCAGCTTACTAAATCGATCAAAGGGCCTATTCTTTGTTTGGCTGGACCTCCTGGAGTAGGAAAAACATCTTTAGCTCGTTCCATCGCTGAATCCCTCGGCCGAAACTTTGTTCGCATCTCTTTAGGGGGAGTCAGGGATGAGTCGGAAATCCGCGGACACCGCCGTACGTATGTAGGAGCGATGCCGGGACGGATTATTCAAGGAATGAGAAAGGCGGAGACCGTTAACCCGGTATTTTTGCTTGATGAGATTGATAAGATGTCCAGTGATTTCAGAGGAGATCCATCTTCCGCCATGCTGGAAGTACTGGATCCGGAGCAAAATGCGAACTTCAGCGACCATTACATTGAAGAGACATACGACCTGTCAAAGGTGATGTTTATCGCTACAGCCAATGACTTAGCGGCGATTCCAGGGCCTCTCCGCGACCGCATGGAAGTCATTACAATTGCCGGCTATACAGAAATAGAGAAGATTCATATAGCGAAATCTCACTTGCTCCCGAAACAGGTTGAAGAGCATGGGCTATCTGAGACCCAGCTTCAGCTCAAAGAGGATGCAATCCAGGATATTGTTCGCTACTATACGAGAGAAGCAGGGGTGCGCAGTCTTGAACGGACTCTGGCGGCAGTTTGCCGAAAATCAGCCAAAATCATCGTATCAGGCGAGCAGGAAAGCATCGTAGTGACAAGCGACAACCTGGAGGACTTCCTAGGCAAGAAGAAGTTCCGCTATGGTCAAGCTGATACTGTCGATCAAGTAGGTGTCGCTAATGGTCTGGCTTATACAGCAGTTGGGGGCGACACGCTGCAGATTGAAGTCTCCTTGTCTCCGGGTAAGGGGAAGCTCATCTTAACAGGTAAGCTTGGGGATGTGATGAAAGAGTCGGCCCAAGCAGCATTCAGTTATGTTCGCTCAAAAGCAAAGGATCTGAATATCGAAGAAGATTTCCATGAGAAATATGATATCCATATCCATGTGCCAGAAGGAGCGGTACCAAAGGATGGGCCATCTGCCGGTATTACAATGGCTACTGCACTTGTTTCAGCCTTAACTGCGCGTCCAATTCGCCGCGAAGTGGGAATGACGGGCGAAATCACTCTCCGCGGCCGGGTATTGCCAATTGGCGGACTGAAAGAAAAGTCTCTCGGCGCTCATCGTGCTGGCCTAAAAACGATTATTCTTCCAAAGGATAATGAAAAGGATATTGATGACATTCCGGAAAGTGTGCGCAATGATCTAAAGTTTGTACTCGCTTCTCACATGGATGAGGTACTAGACGTAGCCTTAGCAGCAGGTGACCGGCATGAAGGTTAACCAGGTAGAATTAGTTATCAGTGCCGTCAAGCCTGCTCAATACCCGGAGGGTAACCTGCCGGAATTTGCGCTTGCCGGACGCTCAAATGTTGGAAAGTCTTCCTTCATTAATAAAATGATCCACAGAAAAAGCATGGCTCGAGTATCTTCCAAGCCAGGAAAAACACAAACGCTTAACTTCTATAAAATTGAAGATGCTTTATATTTTGTGGATGTGCCTGGATATGGATTTGCAAAAGTATCGAAGAAAGAACGGGAATCGTGGGGGCGGATGATTGAGACGTACTTGACATCAAGAGAGCAGCTGAAGGCTTGTGTATTAATCGTTGATTTAAGACACCCGCCTTCCGAGGATGATGTGCTAATGTACGACTTCTTAAAGCATTACGATATTCCCGCTGTAGTAATCGCTACGAAAGCAGACAAAATTCCAAAGGGTAAATGGCAAAAACACTTAAAGGTCATCAAAGAAGAGCTTCAGTTTGACCCTTCCGATGATATTGTGGTTTTTTCTTCGGAAACAGGACAAGGGAAGGATGAAGCATGGAGCATTTTGCGAAAGCGAATGAAGTCATAAAACAAGCAGGCTGAAAACAGCCTGCTTGTTTATTTTTTTTTAATAAATAGCAAGTAGCCGCCGACTACAATGAGGACAATCGGCCAAAACTGCCATAGGGAGAATGCCTGGCCCTCTAGAAGGCCGAGCCAAGTGATAATCGTGTCATAAAATAACATAATAATAGCCAAAGTAAGGAATAGTAATCCTTGAAATAGTCCGTTCTTTGTTTTTGTATACTGCAGTAAAAAACCTAATGCAATAATTAAGATAAAGACCCCAGTATCGTTTGGCCAAATGTTCAAGTAGTTCACGACATGGAAGTGAAGGCCGAATCCTGTAAGAATCACACCGGGCAAAATGGCATTTCCTTCTCTGCCGCTATAAGATTCTGCCAGGAAGGCTAAGCCAATGATCAGGAAGAGGGTAGGCCAGTTTAGGAAAGGATGCAGCCATGTAAAGGTGGATTGCTGCAAGAAAAAATACAGGCCGAACCCGATTAAGATGACGCCTGGAAAAATGCGTTGCTGCTTCATATGTAATTACCTGCTTTCTTTGTCTCCGAACTTGAATAATAGTCTGCGTTTTGATACGCTAGCTAGTGGTATTATACAAAGGGATTGCTTAATATTCACGCATTTAATGTTAGCATATGTTCACAATTTGTGAATAAGGAAAATATGTTCCATGGTATAATGGAACTAACAGATATTAACGGGGGTGCCGTGAGACGTGCATATCATTGCAGTGGGACTAAACTATAAAACAGCCCCGGTGGAGATACGCGAACGACTTTCTTTTCAGGAAACTGATTTGGAAAAAGCGATGTCAACGCTTCAAAGTCAAAAAAGCATTTTAGAAAATGTGATTGTATCTACGTGCAACCGGACTGAGATTTACGCCGTTGTCGATCAACTCCATACCGGGCGTTATTATATTAAAGACTTTTTAGCCAAATGGTTTGAAATAGACAAAGAAGAATTCACACCGTTTTTATTCATTTATGAAGAAGAGGCGGCAGTGGAACATCTTTTTAAAGTAACGAGCGGATTGAACTCCATGGTACTTGGGGAAACACAGATTTTAGGACAAGTGCGTTCAAGCTTCTTAAGTGCACAGGAGATTGGTGCAACAGGAACCGTCTTCAATCAGCTGTTCAAGCAAGCCGTTACCTTAGCAAAGAAAGCCCATGCAGAAACAGAGATTGGGGCTAATGCAGTTTCCGTCAGCTATGCGGCGGTAGAGCTTGCGAAAAAGATTTTCGGGGATCTTTCAGGCAAGCATGTGTTGGTCGTGGGTGCAGGAAAAATGGGTGAGCTAGCCATTCAGAATTTACATGGAAGCGGAGCGACGAAAGTAACTGTCGTGAACCGGACATTTGATAAGGCTGTTGCCCTCGCTGAGAAATTTGATGGCCGCGCTAAGACATTAGAAGAGCTTCAATGTGCGATTGTTGAAGCAGATATTCTTATCAGCTCTACGGGTTCGAGTGAATACATCGTGACAAAGGAAAGAATGGCAGCGGTTGAAAAGATGCGTAAAGGCAAGCCGTTGTTCATGGTGGATATTGCTGTTCCGCGGGATTTAGATCCAGCGATTGCTGACTTAGAAAGCATCTTCTTATATGATATCGATGATTTAGAGGGAATTGTAGAGGCAAATCTGGCTGAACGGCAAAAAGCAGCAGAAAAGATTGAATTAATGATCGAAGCTGAAATTGTTGCTTTTAATGAATGGTTGAATATGCTTGGCGTTGTGCCGGTCATTTCCGCGCTTCGTCAAAAGGCCCTTTCTGTGCAGGCTGAAACAATGCAAAGCATTGAACGGAAAATGCCTAACTTGACTGAACGCGAACGGAAAGTGCTCAACAAACATACGAAAAGCATCATTAATCAATTATTGAAAGATCCGATTTTGCAGGCGAAAGAATTGGCAGGGGATAAGAACTCTGCTGAGAAGTTAGCCCTGTTTATGAAGATTTTCAATATTGAAGAGGAAGTTAATACACAGAAGCAGGCATTAACGACAGATAAACGACAAAGTCAGCCAGTTCAGACAAAGCCGTTATTTCAAGCGTAAGTGAGGTTACTTAATGTTTGAACAAGGAATGACGAGGATTCATGAATTGATGATTATTTTGTACGCATTGGCCATTATGCTGTACTTTATCGACTTTTTAAACCAAAACCGGAAGGCGAATAAAATCGCCTTCTCGATTTTATCAATTGTTTGGGCTCTTCAAACAATTTTTTTGTTTCTCTACATGCTAGAGACGAGGCGTTTTCCAGTCCTCACTCTTTTTGAAGGACTTTATTTTTATGCATGGGTATTAATTACCTTTTCACTCGTTATTAACCGTCTGCTCCGAATGGACTTTACGGTCTTCTTCGTCAATGTGATAGGGTTCTCAATCATGGCTATTCATACTTTTACCCCTGTGCAGATCGAATCCGAGGCCATGGCTGAGCGGCTTATTTCAGAGCTTTTGCTCATTCATATTACGATGGCGATTTTATCCTATGCGGCTTTTTCCTTTTCCTTTATTTTTTCGCTGCTATATTTGCTTCAGCATCGTCTTTTAAAAATGAAGAAGTGGAATCAGCGTTTATGGCGCTTAGGAGATTTAGAGAAGCTTGAGCGCTTTTCTTATGTATTTAATGCAGTTGGTGTGCCAATGCTGTTATTAAGCTTAATCCTTGGCCTTATTTGGAAGGTTATCACTCTCCCGGATGTCAGCTGGTTTGATGTGAAGATTGTCGCATCCTTTATTTTGCTGATTATATACGGGGTGTATTTATATTTGAAAATTCGAAGAGAAATGTACGGCAAGCCGTTGGCGCTTTTAAATACAGCGGCCTTTCTTGTACTTTTCATTAACTTTTTCCTGGTGAGCCGGTTTTCATCGTTTCACTTTTGGTATTCTTAATAGTACACAGTAGGAGGACATTATGCGTAAAATTATTGTCGGTTCGCGCCGAAGCAACCTTGCTTTAACACAAACGAATTGGGTCATTGATCAGTTGAAAAAGCTAAGCCCGGAGTACGACTTTGAAGTGAAGGAAATCGTAACGAAGGGTGACCGCATTCTAGACGTGACATTATCCAAGGTCGGCGGGAAAGGCTTGTTTGTGAAAGAAATTGAGCAAGCCATGTATGATAAAGAGATTGATATGGCGGTTCATAGCATGAAAGACATGCCTGCTGAATTGCCAAAAGGGTTGACGATCGGCTGCATTCCGGAAAGAGAAGATCACCGTGATGCATTTATTTCAAATGATCATGTGAAGCTAAGTGATTTGCCGGCAGGGTCGGTTGTAGGCACAAGCAGCCTGCGCCGCGGTGCGCAAATTCTAGCAGCGCGTCCAGATTTAGAGATTAAATGGATTAGAGGCAATATTGATACACGCCTTTCTAAGCTGAAAACAGAGGGCTATGATGCCATTATTTTAGCAGCGGCCGGTCTTTCACGCATGGGCTGGACGTCTGATGTCGTAACGGAGTTTTTAGATCCTGACCTTTGTCTTCCGGCTGTAGGGCAAGGAGCACTGGCTATTGAGTGCAGGGAAGACGATGAGGAATTACTCCAATTGCTTGCACGCTTTAATGATGACTACACGACAAAAACCGTGACAGCAGAGCGTGCTTTTCTGCATAAGATGGAGGGCGGCTGCCAAGTGCCGATTGCTGGTTATGCAGTAAATGAAGGGCAAGAAACAGTTCTGACTGCTCTTGTAGCATCGCCAGATGGAAAAACAATTTATAAAGAAATAGTGAGAGGCAACGACCCGCAGGCGGTAGGAATGGAAGCAGCGGAACGCTTAAGTGCACAAGGAGCGAAGAAGCTGATTGATTCCGTGAAAGCTGAGCTGGACAGCGAATGAGCTCCGGTGGGCCGCTCTTTGGCAAATCGATCTTAGTAACACGCCCAAAAGGACAAGCAGCCTCCTTTGTTGATAGAATAGAAGCAGTGGGGGGAACAGTCCACCTTGTTCCCCTTATTGCTTTTCGTTCGTTTGAGGATGACCGAAAAGCAGAGCGGCTCAAGCAGCTGCATACATATGACTGGATTGTATTAACCAGCAAGAATGGAGTGGATTTCTTTTTTGATCACCTGGAGCGGGCAGGAATCGAATGGAAAGAGATCCGCTCCCGCTTTGCTGTCATTGGTCCAAAAACTGAAGCAGCCTTGAAGAAGTACGGGTTTAAAGCTGAATATATCCCTGATAAGTTTTCCGCTGACCAGTTTGTGAAAGAGATTTCAGCAGGGCGTTTTAAAACGCAAAGGGTGCTGATCCCAAAAGGAAATCTTGCACGGGCAGTTATTGCAAAAGCTTTAAGAGAAGCGGGGATGACAGCAGAAGAATGGATTGTTTACGAGACATTTTTTCCGGAAAGGGAAAAAGAGCGATTAATACGCTTGCTTCAACGGGAAAAATTAGATGTTATCACTTTTACAAGCCCTTCTTCTGTTCGTCACTTTATGGAAACGGTACAATTAGTAAGCGACGGCAGTATTTCCCATTCACTTATTGCTTGTATTGGACCGGTTACAAAGCAAGAAGCGGAGAAACTCGGCTTAAGAATTGATATTTGTCCAGAGGTGTATACGACGGATGCTTTAGTCGAAGAAATGATCCGATATTACAGAAAGGATGATCACAATGGATCTACAATTTAAGCGTCACCGCCGGCTTCGTCAATCAGCGGGTATGCGCGCGCTCGTTCGCGAAACGCATCTTCATACAGAGGATTTCATTTACCCCCTGTTTGTAGCAGAAGGAGAAAACATAAAGAACGAAGTGCCATCCATGCCAGGAGTATATAATTTATCGCTGGATCGGCTCAAAGAGGAAATGGATGAAGTCGTTTCCCTTGGCATCAAGTCCGTTATCCTGTTTGGAGTGCCGAAAGAAAAGGATGCTGTGGGCACGGGTGCTTACCATAACCATGGTATTGTTCAGCAGGCGACTCGATACATTAAAGGTCAATACCCGGAGGTTGTGGTCATTGCCGACACATGTCTATGTGAATACACGGATCATGGTCATTGCGGAGTAGTTGAGGGAGATAAAGTCTTAAATGATCCATCGCTCGATTTGCTCGCAAAGACGGCTGTCAGCCAGGCAGAGGCAGGAGCAGACATTATTGCCCCTTCAAACATGATGGACGGTTTTGTAGCAGCTATCCGCCAAGGACTGGATGAGGCAGGCTATACGGATGTCCCGATTATGTCTTATGCCGTTAAGTATTCCTCTGCCTTCTACGGTCCCTTCCGCGATGCGGCAGATTCTACGCCGCAGTTCGGAGACCGCAAGTCTTATCAAATGGATCCGGCCAACCGTCTAGAAGCACTCCGGGAGGCACAATCAGACATGGAGGAAGGCGCTGACTTTTTAATTGTTAAGCCTTCTTTATCCTATTTAGATATCATTCGTGATGTTAGGAATGAATTTAATGCACCAGTTGTCGCTTACAATGTAAGCGGTGAATACTCAATGGTCAAAGCTGCCGCGCTCAATGGCTGGATCGATGAAAAAGCAATTGTAATGGAGAAGCTTTTGAGCATGAAACGGGCCGGTGCTGATTTAATTATCACTTACTTTGCGAAAGATGCAGCCCGTTGGCTTAGTGAATAAAAGGAGGACTCTCTCGTGCGCTCTTATGAAAAATCCAAGCAAGCATTCCAAGAAGCAGTAAAATTAATGCCGGGCGGAGTGAACAGCCCAGTCCGTGCTTTTAAATCCGTTAACATGGATCCGATCTTTATGGAACGAGGCAAAGGCTCAAAAATCTATGATATTGATGGAAATGACTACATTGACTACGTGCTGTCATGGGGACCGCTAATCCTGGGCCACTCAAATGATCAAGTAGTCGAAGCATTAAAGAAGACAGCAGAAACGGGAACAAGTTTTGGTGCGTCCACTTTAATTGAAAATGAACTGGCTAAGCTTGTGATTGAGCGTGTTCCTTCCATCGAGGTTGTACGTATGGTGTCTTCAGGAACAGAAGCGACAATGAGTGCGCTTCGCCTTGCCCGCGGCTACACTGGACGCAACAAAATCCTTAAATTTGAGGGCTGCTACCATGGCCACGGGGATTCCTTGCTGATCAAAGCAGGCTCAGGCGTAGCTACGCTCGGTCTGCCGGATAGTCCAGGGGTACCGGAAGGAATAGCTAAAAACACTATTACCGTTGCTTATAATGACTTGGATGGTGTTAAGTACGCCTTCGAACAGTTTGGAGAGGATATCGCCGGCGTGATCGTTGAGCCGGTAGCTGGAAACATGGGTGTTGTTCCTCCGCAGCCGGGCTTCCTTGAAGGTCTTCGTGAGATCACTGAAGCTAACGGCTCTCTACTTATTTTTGACGAGGTTATGACAGGCTTCCGTGTTGGCTATAACTGTGCGCAAGGATACTTCGGCATTACGCCGGACATCACATGCTTAGGAAAGGTTATTGGAGGCGGTCTTCCAGTTGGCGCTTATGGCGGACGAGCTGACATTATGAATCAGATCGCCCCAAGCGGTCCGATTTATCAGGCAGGTACGCTTTCCGGCAATCCGATGGCTATGACTGCCGGGCTGGAAACATTGCGTCAGCTGACGCCGGAAGTATATGAGGAGTTTGGCCGCAAAGCCGATCGCCTAGAGGAAGGCTTCACAGCTGCTGCGAAGAAGTATAACATTCCAATTACTTTCAATCGGGCAGGTTCTATGATTGGGCTGTTCTTCACGAATGAGGATGTGGTCAATTACGAAACAGCGAAGACTTCAGACCTTGAGCTATTTGCTGACTATTACCGTGAAATGGCTAATGAAGGCGTGTTCTTGCCTCCGTCTCAATTTGAAGGATTATTTTTATCGGCTGCTCATACAGATGAAGATATTGAGCATACGATTTCAGCGGCAGAAAAGGCATTTAGCCGCTTAGCTAAATAAAGAATGTGTCTATCTGTCTGCGTAAATCGCAGGCAGATTTTTTTATGAAAACATATTTTTTTCTTCTTCCTCATACATATAAACTGTGAAAATGAATGGCATGTAACGATCCATACAACAGATCGAGCAAAGCTATGGAGCTGGAAGGAGGAAAAGTAATGTCATCTCAAGAGCTATCGTATTTACGATTTTCATTAGAAGAGACTGTATGGTTTGCGAGTGGACAGCAGGTAGGAGAGCTTTACTCTATTTCTCTTGATCCGCAAGTGCAAACAGAAGAGGATAAAGGATTTGTCAGAATGCATGGATTTCTGGAGCTTTCCGGTGAATACGCTCCTTCGAAGGAAGCTGGAGAAGCAGCGCCTAGACAGACAGGGCAGAAGCAAGTACAGCAAGTATTACAGCGAGACAATAGCGAGTGTGAATTCTTTCATCAATTTCCAGTGGATATTACCATTCCTAAATCGCGTATCACAAAAATGGAAGACGTGGAGATATATATTGACTCATTTGATTATGAATTTCCTGAAAATCCGCAGCTTAAGTTAACGGTCGATTTATCTATTTCCGGAGTATTAGAGGAGGAAGGAGAGAAGAAAGAAGCGCAGAACAGAGTACCAGAAGCCGAGAATAAAAATATTTCTGAAGAAGAGAGCAATAAAGAAAATGAAGAGCCGCCATTCTCCATTCTTAAGCTAGAAGACATACCTATGCCTGCCCCGGAAGAAGAACAGACAGACTTCTCGATCGAATTAAAGAAAACACCTCAAGAGCCTGTGCAGGAACAGAGAAAGGAGCCAGCCTTTGGTGAGCCTGAGGAAGCAGAAGAAAGAGGAGAGCCAGCAGAGGAGTCTTCCCCGTCTCCAGAGAGTGATACACCTATCCTTGAAAACGAAAGCCCTGAGATAGTGCCAGAGGTTATATTAGAAGAGGTAGAAGGAGCAGAAGATAATGAGAACATGGACCTTATTGAGTCTCCAGCCGATCAATTAGAGGAAGTTCAGGAAAATCAAGAAAACCAGGAGAAACAAGAGAAAAAGAAAAAAAGCTTTCAATTGAAAAAAATGGAGTCTATGTCCTTAGCAGACTTTTTTGCTCGCAGAGGTCAGGAGAGATCTGTTACTTGGAAGGTGTGCCTTGTTCAGAAAGACGATACGCTTCAATCAGTAGCTGAGCGATATAATTTAAGTGTGACAGATATACTGAGGGAAAATCAACTGGATCCAAGCGGGGGCCTTGAGGAAGGGCAGGCACTCTACATCCCGGTCAATGAGTAATCAATCGGCTGTTCCTAACTGAAGTTGGGACAGCCTTTTAAAGCAGGTGAGGGAATGGCACCATCTTATGAAGCGGTTTGTAAACAATATGGACTGATACCCGTACGTGTAGATTCGTTCGGCCAGGTTCAGAGAATATGGACAGAACAAGGGACATTTGCTTTAAAAAAGATTCCTGCCGAGCGAGGGATCGATTTTTTGCTTCATATGCAAAGCTTGTATCAGGCAGGCTACCATCACTTTGTTCCAGTCTATCCGACGCTGGATGGACGATATAGTGTACTAGAGGGCTCTTCTCTTTATTACCTAATGCCCTGGATCGAAGGACAGCACGAGAATGCTCGACAAGTGGAGAGAAGCCTGCTTCGCGAGGCGGCCAGGCTGCACCTGCTGTCCGCGGTAGAAGTCCGCGTGTCTAAGGAAGAACGGCTAAGGCAATTTGAAAAGACGAAGAGCAGATGGGAAAGGCAGGAAGAAGAGCTTGAGCAGCTGGTTTTTCTGGCAGAAGAAGAGGTATATATGTCACCATTTCACTTGCTGTTTTGTTCCTATTATGAAGAGACAAGGCTAGCTTATCGCTATGCTAAGGAGAAACTAGAAGCGTGGAAGGAGGAAACAGCGGAATCAGAGAAAGAACGAACCGTTCAGATTCACGGGCAGCTGGAGCCTGGTCATTATGTAACAGACGCACAGAGCCGGGGATATTTCATTAATTTAGAACAGTCCAGGCGTGCTACGCCTATCCATGATTTAGTTCCGTATTTTAACCGCTTATTTGCGGGTTATCCGAAAGAATCCAAGCAAGAGGTAGAGAGCTTTCAGCACTATACTCAATTCTTTTCGTTAAAGAAAGGGGAAAAGCTGCTGTTCCAAAGCTATTTAGCCTACCCGGGACAGGTCTATCAAGCTGTAGCTTCTTACTTTTCAGGACAGGGGAGACAAAGTGAATATGAGATGGTCCACAAGCTGCAGCAGGCTTATTGGCAAATGAAGAATATTGAATACTTTGTTACACAGCTGGATTAAAAAAGACGTCTCGCCGACGTCTTTTTTAAATCCATTCTAAGTGAAGAGCGGTCGCTATTAAAATGAGCAGGAATAGGACAATCACATCGAAGGTGGTTGGAAGGAAGATGGTGCGAATACCCTGGAAAATACAGAAAGGAATGGCGAGCTGGCAGCAGACTTTGCGTACGGTACGCAGCCAAGGAGGCAGAGAGTACGGATTGTATCTTCTTTTCATATGTGCACCTCGCTGTCAGTAAAAGAGTTTTTCTTTTACTATATGAATAAATAGGGACGGGGGTGAGGAGACAATAGTTGACAGATTGAGAAAGCTTGTTTAGCTTGAAGAAGAGTACATATGGTGTATGATCAATCATATCAAAGGGAGGATGGCTATATGTTAGACTTATTAAAATCACATGCATCTGTCCGAAAATATACGGATGAACCGATTTCTGATGAAACATTTTTAGAGCTTATGGAAACTGCCCAGCATGCAGCGAGCTCTCACTTTGTTCAAGCCTACTCAGTGATCCGCATAAAGGATGAGGAAAAGCGCAAAAAATTAGGAGAGCTGTCGAAGAACGAACCGCAATTTGAGTCTGCTGCCCTGCCGCTCGTTTTCTGTGCGGATTTAAAGCGTCTGGAAAAGGCAGTAGCTCTTCATGGCAAGCAGATTGAAGGAAGCACAGCGGAGAACCTGCTCGTCGCCGTGATTGATACAGCCTTGCTGGCTCAAAACTTTGTAGTGGCTGCTGAATCTAAAGGATATGGAATTTGCTATATTGGCGGCGTACGCAACAATCCTGAGGCTATCAGCGAGCTGCTAGAGCTTCCTGACTACGTGGTACCGCTGTTTGGATTGACTGTTGGCGTACCTGCAGAAAGGAATGAAGTGAAGCCTCGTCTGCCGGTACAAGCTATTGTTCACGAAAACAGCTATGATGAAGAGAAATATGATGAACTCCTTTCATCTTATGACGAGAAGATGGAGGAGTATTACTCTACACGTGCCACAAACCAAAAAAACGCTTCCTGGACTGGAGGCATGGCGGCCTTTTTATCTAAGCCTCGCCGGCCGTATATGCTTGAATTTCTACAGTCGAGAGGGTTTATAAAAAAATAATCATTGGAAAGATTGACGATTATGTATGTTTTTCGATAATATATGGATGTTAAAGAGAGAAAAGCCAAGATCGGGAAGAGTACAAAGGCTCTGCTTGCTTAAGAGAGGAAAACCCTCGGCTGTAAGGTTTTCTGCAATGCCCCTTTGGAAGGTCGCCCGTGAGCTGCTTCTGCGAATAAATAGTAGCAGAAGCCGGTTGCCAGCCGTTAATGGATTGAGAGCCGAGTAGTTTGCTGTATGCAGCTGCTCGTGAAAAAAGGTGGTACCGCGAACAACTCCTTCGTCCTTTTGGCGATAGGAGTTTTTTTATTGCCTGAGCCTGCAGAATAAGCAGAATTTGTATCCTGGCAAAAGGTTCGCGTCCAGCTTTAAGGCAATCATGAAAGTATTGGTTTGATAAAAAAGGAGGAACTCCGCAATGGAAAATAATGAATTATCCATGCCGACTAAGTATGATCCGCAGGCCATAGAAAAAGGAAGGTATGACAAGTGGGTAAACGGCAAGTATTTTGAAGCAACAGGTGATGAAACGAAGCCCCCTTATACGATCGTCATCCCGCCGCCTAATGTGACTGGAAAATTGCACTTGGGGCATGCTTGGGATACAACACTTCAAGATATTTTAACAAGAATGAAGCGCATGCAGGGATACGATGTGCTTTGGCTGCCGGGGATGGATCATGCCGGCATTGCTACACAGGCAAAGGTAGAGCAGAAGCTGCGTGAAGAAGGCAAAAGCCGCTATGATCTCGGCCGTGAGAAGTTTTTAGAGGAAGCATGGAAGTGGAAGGACGAATATGCGAGCTTTATCCGCCAGCAATGGGCAAAGCTTGGTCTCGGTCTCGACTACAGCCGCGAGCGCTTCACGCTTGATGAGGGTCTCTCAAAAGCTGTGCGGGAAGTCTTCGTTTCCTTGTACGAAAAAGGTTTGATTTATCGGGGCGAGTATATCATTAACTGGGACCCGGCAACGAAAACGGCTTTATCTGATATTGAGGTAATCTATAAGGATGTTCAAGGTGCTTTCTATCACATGAAGTACCCGCTAGCGGATGGCAGCGGCCATATTGAAATAGCTACGACCCGTCCGGAGACAATGCTCGGAGATACGGCTGTAGCGGTTCATCCGGAAGATGAACGCTATAAGCACTTGATTGGAAAAAATGTGATTCTGCCAATTGTTGGCCGTGAAATTCCGATCGTTGGTGATGACTACGTCGATATGGAATTCGGATCCGGCGCCGTGAAAATTACTCCGGCCCATGACCCGAATGACTTTGAAGTGGGCAACCGTCATAATTTAGAGCGCATCCTTGTGATGAATGAAGACGGTACCATGAATGAGAAGGCCGGTAAGTATCAAGGAATGGACCGCTTCGAGTGTCGGAAACAAATTGTAAAAGATCTTCAGGAAGAAGGCGTTTTATTCGAAATTGAAGAGCACTTGCATTCAGTCGGACATTCTGAACGGAGCGGGGCGGTAGTGGAGCCGTACTTATCCACACAGTGGTTTGTGAAAATGCAGCCGCTTGCTGACCAGGCGGTTGAGCAGCAAGACAAGGAAGACAAGGTACACTTTGTTCCTGACCGTTTCGAAAAAACATATCTTCATTGGATGGAAAATATCCGCGACTGGTGCATTTCTCGTCAGCTGTGGTGGGGCCACCGTATTCCTGCCTGGTACCATAAAGAAACGGGAGAAGTATATGTGGGTCTTGAAGAGCCAAAAGATGCGGAGAATTGGGAACAGGATCCAGATGTGCTTGATACGTGGTTCAGCTCCGCTTTATGGCCGTTCTCTACAATGGGCTGGCCGGACGAAGAAGCCCCTGACTTCAAGCGTTATTATCCGACGAACGTTCTTGTAACGGGCTATGACATTATATTCTTCTGGGTATCCCGCATGATCTTCCAAGGGCTGGAGTTCACTGGAGAACGACCTTTTAAAGACGTATTGATCCATGGCCTTGTCCGCGATGCTGAAGGGCGCAAAATGAGTAAGTCACTTGGAAACGGTGTAGATCCGATGGAAGTAATTGAAAAGTACGGAGCCGATTCGCTTCGTTATTTCTTATCAACAGGCAGCTCGCCGGGACAAGACCTCCGCTTCTCTGTAGAGAAAGTTGAGTCAATCTGGAACTTTGCGAACAAGATCTGGAATGCTTCCCGTTTCGCATTAATGAATATGGATGGGCTGAAGTATGAAGAAATCGATTTAAGCGGCGAAAAATCTGTAGCAGACAAGTGGATTTTAACACGCTTAAACGATACGATCGCGACAGTGACGAAGCTGGCTGACCGCTATGAATTTGGTGAGGTTGGACGTGTGCTGTATAATTTCATCTGGGATGATTTCTGCGACTGGTATATTGAAATGGCTAAGCTTCCACTGTACGGCGAGGATGAAGCCGCGAAGAAGACGACTCGCTCTATTTTGGCGTACGTGCTCGATAACACGATGCGTCTTCTGCATCCATTTATGCCATTTATTACGGAGGAGATCTGGCAAAACCTGCCGCATAAGGGTGAAACTATTGTAACTGCTGCATGGCCAGAAGTGAAGGAAGAGCTGTCCGATCAGCAGGCAGCAGAAGAAATGAAGCTTCTTGTTGACATTATCCGCTCCGTACGAAATGTCCGGGCAGAAGTGAATACACCGCTCAGCAAGCCAATTAAGCTTCTAATTAAAGCGAAGGATGACAGCGTTCTTCAAACTCTTAAGAACAACCAGGCGTATATCGAACGGTTCTGTAATCCTGAAGAGCTGGTATTGGCAACCGATGTGCCGGCACCAGAAAAGGCGATGACAGCGGTTGTGACAGGTGCCGAACTCTTCTTGCCGCTGGCTGGCCTAATTAACATCGAAGAAGAGCTTACCCGCCTGCAAAAAGAGTGGGATAAGTGGAATAGCGAAGTAGAACGCGTTCAGAAAAAGTTAAGCAACGAGCGCTTTGTCAGCAAAGCTCCTCAGGAAGTCGTCGAAGGAGAGCGAGCGAAGGAAAAGGATTATTTAGAGAAGCGAGATGCCGTAAAAGCGCGAATCGATGAGCTGAAAGGCTAAATAGAGAAAGACGAGTCTGCATTCAGCAGATTCGTCTTTTTCAAGGTAAGAATGGCAGATGCTATCCTTTAAATAGGACCTGCACCTATCCAGCCTTATGGGTTGAAATAGAAAATGTAAAAAAGATTCACCAGGAGGGACAATCATGACAATAAACTATGAAGAAGCCGTCAATTGGATACATAGCCGCCTTCGATTAGGAATCAAGCCGGGTCTGAAACGGATGGAGTGGCTAATGGAGAAGATGGATCACCCTGAGCGTCACTTAAGAGTCGTACATGTAGCAGGCACGAATGGAAAAGGTTCTACTATTGCCTGCATGCGTGCCATTTTGCAGGAGGCTGGGTATGAGGTAGGCACTTTTACTTCTCCTTATATTGAACAATTTAATGAGCGGATCAGTGTGAATGGAGAGGCCGCCAGCGATGAGGTGATTGCCGAACTTGTCCGGATTATCCGGCCGCTCGCAGAAGAGCTGGAGAAGACCGAGCTTGGCGGACCGTCAGAGTTCGAAGTCATCACAGCGATGGCATTCTATTATTTCGCCTACCTTCATCCCGTTGATGTTTTGTTAGTAGAAACAGGTCTTGGCGGACGTCTTGATTCCACTAACATCGTGCACCCGCTTCTTTCGGTCATTACCATGCTGGGAATGGATCATATGGATCTTCTCGGAGATACGCTCGAAGATATTGCTGCAGAGAAGGCAGGCATCATTAAAAGCGGTGTGCCGGTTGTCTCAGGCGTAAAGCAAAAGAACGCCCAGCGCATTATTCATGACCGCGTGAAGGAGATGCGTTCTTCCATCTATCAGCTCGGTGATCAGTTTGAGGCAGAGTGGAAGGCTTCTCATGGGGAAGGAGAAGTATTCAGCTTCAATTCGGTTTTTGCCTCCATCGATGACCTTCATGTCCGCTTAAATGGGCTGCATCAAGCGGATAATGCTGCATTAGCGGTTATGTCTATTCTGTATTTACGTGCCTTTTATGCGTTTCTTGTAGATGAGGAGCATATCCGAAAGGGGCTGAAGAGTGTAAGCTGGCCGGGAAGAATGGAAAAAGTATCGGACCAGCCGCTTATTCTGCTTGACGGAGCCCATAACCCAGAAGGGATGGAAGCGCTAGTCACTTCTTTAAATGCCCGTCATCAGGATAAAAACATTACAGCTCTATTTGCAGGCATGAGGGATAAGCAGTTGAATACTATGGCAGATTTAATGAAAACAGCAGTAGACTCTATTATCTTTACTACGTTCGACTATCCGAGAGCGGCTGGAAAGGAAGAGTTTGCTATCCTGCCTGACGGCTGTCAATGGGAAGAGGATTGGAGAAAGGCCATTAATGAATTCAAGCATTCTGCAAAGGAAGACGATATGCTGGTTGTGACAGGCTCACTTTACTTTATTTCTGAAGTGAAAGCCTACTTGAACCGTTCTTAAAAAAGAACGGTTTTTTTGGGATCGAAAACATGGTACATTGGAAAAGGTTGTATATACCAAACAAAAGGAGGAAAGAGAATGAGACAATCAAAAACAAATATATGCATGCTTTGCAAAGGAGGAATATAATGAGCGGGACTGTTTTTATTTTTGGACTCGTCATTGGTTCTTTTTTAAATGTTGTTGGCCTCCGCGTGCCGGCCAGGCAGTCTATTATTGTGCCGAGAAGCCAATGCTCTGTCTGCTCTCGTCCATTATCGCTTCTAGAGCTTATCCCTGTTATTTCCTACATCTGCTTGAAGGGGACCTGCAGAACCTGCCACACACCTATTTCTCCCCTCTATCCCCTCATTGAGCTTTCTACGGCCCTCTTATTTGCCGCTGCTTTCTCGATCTTCAATGACCTTCTATCCCTTATTACTGCTTGGATAACTATTGCTTTGCTCATGATCATTATTGTTTCTGATATAGCTTATATGGTCATTCCAAATAAAGTATTGATCGCATTTGGGGGTGTTTACATAGCTATTTGGTTTTTCCTTCCGGGCCCGCTTAAAGCAGATGCTTTAGCTGGGGCAGCGCTCAGTACTTTCGTGCTTGTCCCTGTTGCTATATGCTTCGCTGGAGGAATAGGAGGCGGAGATATCAAGCTGTTTCTTCTGCTTGGCTTCATATTTGGATGGGAGAGCTTTCTTCTTCTCTTTACCCTTTCAGTCTGGCTGGCTGGTGCTGCTGGCAGCATAGGGCTGGCCGCCGGCAAAATAAAGAGGGGACAACCTTTTCCCTTTGGCCCCTTCATCGCTGTTGCATCCCTTTTAACCTTATTTTATGGCGATTTTCTTATTCATACTTACTTGGCTCTCTTTCAGTAAATCTCTATCATGCTAGACGAAATAGAACATCATTTGCCGAAATTTTTCTAGAAATGGCCGACAAGAATCTTCTTCTTTTTCTGTGCTGCTATGTTAGCATGAAGGCAACTTGGACGCAATCGGAAGGGTGAATAGAGTTGGACAAGCCAAAAAAACGACCAAGCATTTCTGTCACCATTGGCGACAAACAGAAAAAACAGGAACGGAAAGAGCTCGAGATAAAGGAATGGGAAAAGGGGTCTGTCGAAAGCGCCGCCGCCGCTGAGCCGGAAAAGGATGAGGATGAATTCGAGTGGATTTTTCCCGAAGAGGTGGAACAGAAGGAAGAGGCCATCACGCAATATGTTCCGAAACAAAGCACGAGTTCCCGACGCGGAATCGCCAAGTGGATCATTATTATAGCTAGCGCTGTTCTAATTGGTTTGTTGCTTGGATATACGATGCTCAAGGTAGTGATACAGGAAAGGGGAGAGCAGCCCCAAGCCGTGCTGAAGGAGGAGAATGCCTCAGACGGTTCATCGTCTGCCGATGTGCCGGCTGCAGAAAAACCAGCTGCTCAATCTCTGTCACCAATCGAAGCATCAGTTGTTCAGGGAGGAATATTTTCTACAGAAGAAGCGGCTGCCGCCATGAAAAGCGAAATAACCGCAAAAGATATACCAGCTGAAGTTATTCTTCAGGACGGACAGTATATCGTCTGGCTCGCTGTTGCCGCTACTTTAGATACGGCAAAAATGATTGGAGAAGCTTACGAGGAAGGTGGAGCAGCGGTCTACGCTAAGCAGGCCTCCATCTCTCCTTCATCTGAACTTCAGTCTTCTGCGGCTGAGCTGGCTAGTCTATTTCCGAAAGTTGCAGAAGCAAGCGGCAGGAGAGCAGCAGGCAGAGATGTAGACTCGGCTGAGCTGTCAGCCTTAGAGAAGGAGCTGAGGGAAGTGAAGGTGCCTGAAGGTGATCAGGCTGCCGCAGAGTTAAAACAGCTGTTAACGGCATCCTTGGATGAATTAAAAGGCAATCAGCCGCAGGATGCTAAAGCTGCGCAAGAAAAACTTTTGGCCTTTTTATCGATTTATAGTCAGTAACTGCTGAATAAGCCTGCTCCGCATAGACAGAGCAGGCTTATTTGCTGCTTTCTTAGAGAAGATTGTCGCCTGTTCTTGTTTCTGGTAAGATATTCTCGTATCTCCCGTATTTCTCAAAGGAAAGGTGATTGATCTTGACAAAGCTGATTTTGGCCTCTGGCTCTCCTCGTAGAAAAGAACTTCTTGAACAAATTGGTTTAAGCTTTACTGTAGTTGTCAGCCACGCTGATGAAACCATTCCCTTGGAGCTTTCTCCGGCAGAAGCAGTCAGTCACTTAGCCTCTGTTAAAGCGGCTGCTGTCGCCAGGGATTACCCGGCTGATTTTGTGATTGGTGCTGATACCGTTGTTGCGCTTGGTGAACAAATTTTAGGCAAGCCGAGCGATCAACAGGAAGCGAAATCTATGCTTCAGCGTCTTTCTGGACGCACCCATGCTGTATACACAGGTGTAGCCATTCGGCGTGGAGAAAAAGAACACACTTTTGTTGAAAAAACGAACGTTACTTTTTGGGAGCTCTCAGAAGAGGAAATTGATCGGTACGTGGACTTAGGCGAGCCGTTTGATAAAGCAGGTGCCTATGGCATTCAAGGAGCTGGAGCCGTTTTCGTAAAGCACCTTGAAGGCGATTACTTCTCAGTGGTCGGACTGCCTGTCTCTTCTCTGTATAGACATCTCAAACAGCTCGGCTGGCCAGGTGCTATTTTCTCTTCCCTCTCTTAAAAAAGTGGAAAAGGAGAGAAAAAATGAACAAAGACGTCTTGATGATCCATGATGTTCCGCTAGAAGACCGTCCGCGGGAGCGGCTGATTGCCAGAGGGGCATCCAGTTTATCCAATCATGAACTCCTCGCTATTCTTCTTCGCAACGGAACGAAAGATGAATCGGTCCTTCAGCTAGCTGCTCGCCTCTTAACGACCTTCGAGGGCCTAAGTCTGCTAAAGGATGCCTCTCTTGAAGAACTTACCTCTGTGAAAGGAATCGGCAAGGCCAAAGCAGTTCAGATCATGTCAGCCTTAGAGCTTGGCCGGCGAGTGAACCAGCTGACATTCTGCAATCGCTATGTGATCCGTTCACCAGAAGACGGCGCGAATTATGTCATGGAGGAAATGAGATTTCTTACACAGGAGCATTTTGTCGCCCTTTATTTAAACACGAAAAACCAGGTGCTGCATAAACAGACCATTTTCATTGGCAGCCTAAATGCCTCCATTGTCCACCCTCGCGAAGTGTTCAAGGAAGCTCTTCGCCGCTCAGCGGCTTCCCTCATATGCATCCATAATCACCCCAGTGGAGACCCCAGGCCAAGCCAGGAAGATATCGAAGTAACCAAACGGCTCGCCGAGTGCGGAAAGATACTTGGCATTGAACTGCTTGATCACTTGATTATCGGCGAGAAGAAATACGTCAGCTTAAAAGAAAAAGGCTATCTATAACGCTAGGATTTTCTTTTTTATTCGGTTATAATATGAGTTATGGTTTTTATTAACAAAGCCCTGTCGAAATAATAAAAACAATATTAAATCAATCACGATAGAAGTAACAGACCTAGAGAGGGAGATACTTGTATGTTTGGAATGAGAAGCCGTGATTTCGGAATAGACCTAGGGACGGCCAATACGCTTGTGTACGCGAACGGCAAAGGAATTGTGGTGCGTGAACCATCGGTTGTGGCGCTTCAAACGGATACGAAGCAAATCATAGCGGTAGGGAACGATGCCAAGAAAATGATCGGCCGTACACCAGGGAATATAGTGGCAACCCGGCCAATGAAGGACGGGGTCATTGCTGACTATGAAACAACAGCGATCATGATTAAATATTATTTAAAGCAAGCGACACAGCAAAATGGTAAAGGACTGCTTTTCAGCAAGCCTTATGTCATGATCTGCGTCCCTTCAGGCATTACTGCGGTAGAAGAGAGAGCAGTAATCGATGCGGCTCGCCAGGCAGGCGCCAAGGATGCCTTTACAATTGAGGAGCCCTTTGCTGCCGCCATTGGGGCGAACCTTCCTGTATGGGAGCCGACTGGCAGCATGGTAGTTGATATAGGTGGCGGGACCACGGAAGTGGCGATCATTTCTCTTGGTGATATCGTGACAAGCCAATCCTTGCGTGTAGCTGGTGACGAGTTGGATTCCGCGATCATTACTTACGTCCGCAAGCAGTACAACCTGTTAATTGGTGACCGGACTGCGGAAGCAATCAAAGTCGAGATTGGTTCAGCGGGCGGCTTGGAAGAAGAGAAGACAATGGAAATTCGCGGTCGTGATCTTTTAACAGGTTATCCAAAGACGGTAGAAATCTCTTCCGAAGAGATTGCAGGCGCTCTGAAGGATACAGTAGAGGCTATTATCGATACAGTACGAAGCACGCTAGAACGTACACCGCCAGAGCTTGCGGCTGATGTAATGGATCGCGGGATTGTTTTGACAGGCGGCGGCGGGCTGCTTCGCAATTTAGATAAAGTCATGAGTGAAGAAACGAATATACCGGTCATTGTTGCTGAAAACCCGCTAGACTGTGTGGCTATCGGAACGGGTATGGCTCTTGACCATATTGACTTATTCAAAAATAAAAGAAAATAAGCTATAACACTCAGGATACAGATGCGTTCGTTTTCTATCCTTTTCTGGTGGTTAGAAACGCGGGCCGCTTCAGGCGGGACCTGATGGCATCAGAAGCAAGAGGCGGCAAGGCCCATGCAGCGGGCAAATTAATGAGAAAGACGGTCAGCTTATGCTGGCCGTATCAGTGCCCTCAGCTTCTGTTCCATTCGGCAGTGACAGATGGAAACCTGCCCGATGGTTATTTAATGCAAATAAATAGAGGTGGAGTATATGCCACAACTTTTTACAAACAAGCGCCTGATTATTCTTCTAGGAAGCATCATTGTTCTTGTGGCTTTGATTGGCTTTTCTCTTCGTGATAGAGAGCATTTATCCTGGCCTGAGCAATTTATTAACGATGTGATCGGTTTAGGACAAGCAGTTGTATCTAAACCTGCTCAAGGTGTTGCAGGTTTTTTTGATGATATTGAGAACCTGCGCCATACATATGAAGAAAACAAGAAGCTAAAGGAGCGCATTCAACAAACGGCCCAGCTGGAAAGCGAAGTGGAACGTCTTAAGCGAGATAACGAAGAATTGAGAACCGTACTCGGAAAAAGAGAGAGTTTAGCAGATTACGAGCCTATACAGGCAACGGTGATCGCCCGTAATCCGGATCGCTGGTACGATGTCATTACAATTGATCAAGGAGAAGCATCTGGTGTTCAGCCTAATATGGCTGTCATTACGGCTGAAGGGTTGGTTGGGAAAGTAAAGACAGCTTCGAAATTTACCTCTACTGTCCAGCTCTTAAGTGCACACGATTCCAGAAGCAGAGTGTCGGCAGTGATTCAAGGTGATGAGAATATTTTTGGTTTGATAGAAGGCTACGACAAGCAGAAAAAGGCGTTATCCATGACGAAGATTCCGTACGATGCTAAGGTCAAAGAAGGCATGCTTGTAACAACGTCCGGAATGGGGGGCGTATTCCCGGAAGGACTGGTTATCGGGAAGGTCAAGGAGATGACCCCGGATGAATTCGGCTTAACGCAGACCGCTCTCATTGAGCCAGCTGCTTCTTTTGACGGCTTTGAGCATGTCATGGTAACCAAGCGTGGAATGACTACTGTTTTGCCTGAAGAGGAAGAGCAGGGGCAGGTTCTTGTTGAGGGGGGAGACCTGTGAAGCGTCTCCTTCTTCCGCTGCTCGTCATTGTGTTATTCTATAGTGATAGTGTGATTCACCTTGTTTTTCCGGAAAGTTTATTTGGTGATGAACAGGTGGCTGTTTCTCGTTTGTTTCTAATAGGCTTGTTATTTATGGCTGCCTTTCTCGATCGCAATACAGCACTCAAATACAGTTTCTTGTTTGGGTTCTTCTTTGATATTTTTTATACAGGTATATTAGGAGCTTACATGTTTTTTCTGCCGCTCATTGTGTACATTTCTTCTAAGCTTGTCAAAGTGCTGGAAAACCATCTATTCGTTTTCTGTTTTATCGTTTTGTTTAGCGTATTTCTGCTGGAGCTGATTATGTTCCAATTAAATGTGCTTGTTGAACGGACGGAAATGACGGCCGCTCAATTCATGACGACCCGTCTAGGGCCAACTTTGCTGTTGAATTTCGTTATTTATGCGCTGCTGGCAGTACCTTTAAAGAACGCTTTTGAAAAGCTGCCGCGCATATAGAATGAGTAAGCTGTGATAAGCAAAAGAGGAATCAGGAGAAGACTTGTCGAATTAATTGGACAACCGAGGTGAATTACGCGCTATGAGAACAAAACAAAATGTGGTCATTAAAGGAACCAAAGATGGACTGACCCTGCATTTGAATGATAGATGCTCATTTGATGAGCTGTTGGTCGAGCTGGCTGAGAAGATGGATGTAGTTGGCGGCCAGGAGCATGGGTCAGCCATTAAGGTAACCGTTCAGGCAGGAAATCGATACTTGCTGGAAGAAGATATAGAGGTAATAAAAAATTTAATCAGTCAGCGCAGGCATTTGATCGTAGTAGGAGTGAAGTCCAACGTTATGACAATGGAAGAAGCGGTTCGCTGGAAGGAAGCTGGCGAGATTGTTTCTTACACTGGCAGGATTCGCTCTGGACAGGTGCTTGAAGTTCCGGGGGACTTGCTGCTTATTGGTGATGTGAATCCCGGCGGGACGGTAAAGGCTGGGAGGAACATTTTTATAGTAGGCCTTCTAAAAGGGATTGCCCACGCCGGCTGTTATGGAGATGAGCAGGCGGTAATAGCGGCTGGCCGTATGATGCCTTCTCAGCTTCGCATTGCCCATTACTTGAACCGGGCACCCGACCGTTATGAGGAAGAGGAGAGCTATGAAGCAGAGTGTGCTTATATAGATGCATCCAACCAGATCGTTATTGATCGTTTGCAAGTATTGCAGCATCTAAGACCGGATATTTCTACGTTTAAAGGGGGAAACTACAGTGGGTGAGGCTATAGTCATTACATCAGGAAAAGGAGGAGTCGGAAAAACAACGACTTCAGCCAATTTAGGTACCGCACTTGCATTGCAGGAAAAGAAGGTCTGTCTAGTAGACACTGACATAGGCCTTAGAAATTTAGATGTGGTAATGGGTCTTGAAAATCGCATTATTTATGACCTGGTAGATGTAGTCGAAGGCCGGTGCAAAATTCATCAAGCACTTGTAAAGGACAAGCGCTTTAATGATTTATTGTATTTATTGCCGGCGGCCCAGACAACAGATAAATCAGCCGTTCATCCAGAGCAGATGAAGAAGCTGGTTGATGAACTGAAACAAGACTTTGATTATATTTTAATTGATAGCCCGGCCGGCATTGAGCAAGGTTATAAAAATGCCGTAGCAGGAGCAGATAAGGCAATTGTAGTAACAACGCCTGAAAGGTCGGCGGTACGTGATGCGGACCGTGTTATCGGGCTTTTAGAGAAAGAGGAAGGTGTGGAGCCTCCTAAGCTCATCGTTAACCGTATTCGCAATCATATGATGAAAGAGGGAGATATGCTCGATGTCGATGAAGTAGCTACTCACTTATCTATTGAATTGATAGGGATTGTAGCAGATGATGACGAGGTAATCAAATCCTCTCATCAAGGACATCCGATCGCGCATAATCCAAATAGCAAAGTGTCTATTGCTTATAGGAATATCGCTAGAAGAATATTAGGCGAATCTGTTCCCCTTCAGCACTTAGAAGACCCAAAGGACGGATTTTTAACGAAGCTGAAGAAGTTCTTCGGTGCTCGTTCATCTTAATCAGCAAGAAAAAGCAGCAAGCTCTCCTCACAGGGCTTGTTGCTTTTTTCTTTTTAATTCTGAAGGAGAGGAGAATCACATTTCTTTGGTAATTTCTCTTCTTAATTAAGCTTGTCTGACATATAGTGTACAAACCTGTGTTGAGGAGGGAAGGTCGGTGAAAGAAGAGAAGGAGCTAAGCCCGCTGATAGAGGAGAAAAAAGAATTACATCCCTTGTTCAACTGGAACCGTTTCCTGTTCAAGTGCCTGGCGTCTATTAGTCTCGTATTAATTATTGCTATTATATTTAAGCAGCCATCACCTGCTTTGGAAGAGGGAGAGAGGTGGGTAAGGGAAACGATGGAAAGGGAGTTTCCTTTTGCTAAGGCGGCAGAATGGTATGAGAACGCCCTTGGCGCTCCGCTGCCTTTTACGGCAGAGAACTGGTCACCAGCGGATGAACAGGCACAGGACATGCCACAAGTTGCCCTGCCGGCATCCGGCCATATTTTAGAGGATTTTCAAACAAACGGCCGGGGGATCCTTGTAGAAATAGGAGCAGGTGAGAAGGTAAGGGCTGTTAAGGATGGAACGGTTATTTTCAATGGGGAGAAAGAAGGCATCGGGAAAACGGTGGTCGTGCAGCATGCTGATAACAGTGAATCGTGGTATGGGCACCTTGCTTCTGTCAGTGTCCTCCCATATACCAAGGTGAAAGCTGGAGATACCCTGGCAGAAGCAAAAATGGTCGATCAGTCGGAGGAAGGTCAGTTTTATCTCGCGATTAAACAGGATGGTGTATTTATCGATCCAAACCAGGTGATTCCATTTGACTAGCTTGATGAGGAAGGTTCATATTCATCCGTTGATGTGGACAGTTGTAGCCGTTTGTCTCTTAACCGGCTTTTTTCTGCACCTGCTTCTTGTTTTTTTGATTATTGCGATTCATGAATTCGGACATGTTCTGGCGGCAAAGTTTTTTGATTGGCGCATTCGAAAAATCTCCTTCCTGCCCTTTGGAGGAGTAGCCGAGATGGATGAGCATGGAAACCGGCCGATAAAGGAAGAGGTCTTTGTTGTTCTCGCTGGTCCACTGCAGCATGTTTGGCTGTTTGCTGTCGCCTGGCTGTTAAGCCTTGCAGGATGGGTTCCTGATCACTTATATACACTGTTCTTTGAGTTGAATGCCGCCATTCTGCTTTTTAACTTGCTGCCTGTGTACCCTTTAGATGGCGGAAAGATTTTATTGCTGCTGCTCTCTTGGCGCAAGCCGTATTTGTTTGCTTTCCGCTGGGCCATTTTGTGCTCGGGCTTTCTGCTGATTCTTCTCCAAGCAATTGTTTTCCTATTCTTCCCTTTTCATTTGCAAGCCTGGGCCTTATTCGCTTACTTAGCTTGGTCTCTTTGGCGGACATGGAAAGAAAAGCGGTATGCCTTTATGCGTTTCTTGCTTGAAAGGCACTATGGAAACAAGGGAGAAGCCGCTTCCTTAAAGCCGCTTCCCGCCTTAGCGGGCGAGCCGGTACTAGATGTATTGGAACGCTTTCAGAGGAATGCAAAGCACATTATTTATGTGACAGGAGAAAGGCAATTTAGATTAGACGAAAATGAGCTGTTGTATGCTTACTTTGCTGAGAAGAGAACGAATGCCCGCTTAGGTGACCTGCTGCCAATTGATTGACGAAAACGCGGACGCACAGTAAAGTGAAAACAAAAATAAGAAAGCGGGTTTTATATGAATGCGTTGATTGTCAGCTCGAAAGGCAGAGAGCAGCGTCTAGCTGTGATCAAAAGCGGTACTGTGGACCAGATTCATATTTTTCAGCCGTCACATCTCTCTCGTGTCGGCTTTATTTATTATGGAGTAGTGACAAAAGTAGAAAAAGGAATGGATGCTTGCTTTGTTGATATTGGACTAGAACGAAAGGGGTATTTGCACCGTAGCGATTGGCCGAACCATCAAAATAGGTCAATTAGTGAACTGGTGCATCAAGGGCAGAAAGTGATTGTGCAGGTAACGAAGGATGCGTCTGAAATGAAAGGTGCTCGTCTTTCAGCTGTCATAGAGTGGCCGGGGAAACGACTCGTTTATTTGCCGCAAGGGGGGTATACGGCTGTTTCAAAGAAGGTGGCGAATGAAGGACAAAGGCGTGAGTGGATAAACTGGATAGAAGAACAGAAGAGTGAAGGAGAAGGCGTGATCCTGCGTACAGCGGCTTTTCAGCAGTCAAAAGAGGAGTTTTTGGCTGAATGGGAAAAGCTGAGAGAAGAGCATAAAAATTTGTTACAAAAAGCCCGGCAGGAAAAAGCGCCTGCGCTTCTTATAGAGAGAGAGCTTCTAAAGGAGACCGTCTTTACGCGCATGCAAGAGCTTCAGGAAGGGGAGCTTGTGTGTGATGAAGCAAAGGTTCTTTCAGATATAAAAAAAGATCCGCGATTTGAAAGCAAACGATGGAGCCCTGTTCTTTATACAGGGCGGGAGGAAGTGTTTGCTGCTTATCAAGTGCCAGATGCACTTCAAACGGCTCTCAAACAGGTCGTTTGGCTTCCAAGCGGGGGGTTCATTGTCATTCAGCGAACAGAAGCAATGACAGTGATTGATGTGAACACAGGGAAATTCACCGGTAAGAGCAGCCAGAGGCAGACCGTGCTGCTGATTAACAAGGAAGCGGCTATAGAAAGTCTGCGGCAAGCGAGGCTCCGAGACATCAGTGGAATTATTTTGATTGACTTTATTGATATGTTCAGTGAAGAGGATCGGAGGAAAGTCGAGGCACTTCTTGTACAGGAAGCGAAAAAAGATGTAAAGCAGCTCTCTATTCGGGGATTTACAGCTTTAGGACTTATGGAAATCACGCGCAAGAAAACAAAAACGTCCCTGCTAGAAACGTTAACGGTACCGTGTCAGACATGTGGCGGGACAGGCCGGATGGTGAGTCCCGAGACTGCTGCATTCCGTTTAGAGAGAGAAGTGTTAGCATATGAACGAAGCAGTGAAGAAGCGATTTTGATTGAAGCGACCCCCGAGGTCATTGAGATCTTTGCAGGTGAACAGAGAGAATATCATAATAAGCTTGAAGCCCTTATCAGTAAAAGGATGATCTATCGGGTCATACAGTCAGATATACCAAGAGGACGAGTAGTCCGAGCAGGTTCCTCTAAAGAATTGGAAAGTAATCAGCTAGAAAAAAGAAGTTGACAGGTGCAAGTGTAGGTGATAAGATTTTAATGTTATTGTTTGTAGCACCCGTGCTACAACCGCACATACCAGGTTTTTAAGTGTTCAATGAACCACCTGAAATGGCGAGTCTTAGTAATCAAGGAGGTGCAGAAATGTACGCAATTATTGAAACTGGCGGAAAGCAAGTGAAAGTAGAAGAAGGACAAGCAATTTACATTGAGAAATTGGATGCAGCAGAAGGCGATTCTGTTACATTTGATCAAGTATTGTTTGTTGGCGGTGACAATGTAAAAGTAGGAAGCCCAATCGTAGAAGGCGCTACAGTTACAGGTAAAGTTGAAAAGCAAGGCCGTCAAAAGAAAATTACTGTTTTCAAATTCAAAGCTAAGAAAAACTACCGCAGAAAGCAAGGCCATCGTCAACCATACACTAAAGTGGTTATCGAAAAAATCAACGCATAAGGCGATGATCTCATGATTCAGGTAGATATAGTAAGAGAGCCATCCGGAAGAATCTCTTCTTTCACAATGGATGGACACGCAGAATTTGCTGAACATGGAAAAGATCTCGTGTGTGCAGGAGCAACGGCTGTTTCCTTCGGTACTCTCAATGCCATTCTATCCTTAACTGAAGCTAGAATTGGCATCGAACAGGAGGAGGAGGGCGGCTTTCTCCGCTGCTATGTGCCGGAAGATCTTCCGGAAGGCATTGACGAGAAAGTACAGCTTCTTCTCGAAGGAATGGTCATTTCCTTGCAGACGATTGAACGGGAATATAGCAAATACATTAGCATTAATTTTCATTCATAGGAGGTGACACTCATGCTAAGATTAGACCTTCAATTTTTCGCATCCAAAAAAGGGGTTGGTTCTACAAAGAACGGCCGTGACTCTGAAGCCAAGCGTCTTGGAGCAAAGCGTGCAGATGGTCAGTTCGTAACTGGCGGTTCTATCCTTTATCGTCAACGTGGAACAAAAATCTTCCCTGGTGAAAACGTTGGACGCGGTGGTGACGACACTTTATTCGCAAAAGTTGACGGCGTTGTTCGTTTCGAACGCTTAGGTCGTGACAAGAAGAAAGTGAGCGTATATCCTGCAGCTCAATAACGATACACTTGCGAAAAGAGGCTGGGACATAACCAGTCTCAAAAAGGTTCCAAGCAATAAAATTTTGCTTGGAACCTTTTTTAATAGATTATTTTTATCGTCTGCTAT
>NZ_JWJE02000031.1 GCF_000812025.2 Bacillus thermotolerans | reverse complement strand
CCATGTTATCTCTAGTTGTGTTTCTTAATTATACAAAAAAGTACCCTATAGGTAGACTTTTTTTGGTGTCTACTCTATAGGGTACACTTTAGCCGATCCTCCAATTGGGAATCGGCTTTTTTATGTCTCGAAAATTATAATAGTCTAGTATCGTGCAGGCAAGGTCATTGCAAGGTAACGCGAGGGCTTCAAAGAGGGGAGGCCTAACAAATTTAACATGCTTCGGAATTACTTCAAACCTTGGAATAAAGAATAGTTTAGAAGTGATTCAACACAAAGGCTATGAAATCAACAAATAAAATACCCCATAGGCAGCTACCTATGGGGTATTCATTTTAGAACCATGAACTGCCTATAAAAGTAATAATACTAATTGGTTCATGCTTTTCGTACGCGCTCATCATAACACCATACCGGCCTAAATCGTAATAGATCGTCCAGCCGTCTCCATCGATGTCGTCATACCATTCAGCGTTTGGCTTGCCGAGAACTTGTTGGGCTTTGGCTAGAGTTAAATCCGGATCATACGGCAGGTATTCAATAGCCGTCATTTTAGCATTCGGATTTATATCATCTTCAAAGTAATATATACAACCTCCATAATGCTGACCAAACCCTCCTGCCCAATAAAATTCGTCACGAGGCTGCCCCAGTTTCTTATTAACCATTTTTATCGTTTTTGTATGGTGATAAGGGATGGAGCAAGTACCAACCTGACCGTTCTTCGCTTTCGCTAAAAAGTCTCTTTGAACAGCAAGCTGCCGGAACTTAGGATCCATGGCTCTTGCTAGGAAGACCGAAAACTGGACACGTGTCAGCTGCTGGTTAGGTAAGTATCGGCCTCTTTCATCGATGGTCGTAATCTTATTGGCGGCCATGACGTCAACAGCTCTAAAGAGAGCGGTATTTTGATTAATATCATAAATTGGTCCGGAGTAACTTCCTGAAAGCTTGAACGCTTTCACGAGAGCCAGTGCCATTTCCCCACGAGTCATCGCCCGGTTTGGCTCAAACCTGCTTGATTTCGGGAAAATGCCGGCGTTTGTGACAGCTGCGATTTCCTTATAAGCGTAAAAATTCTTCTTCACATCTCCGAATCCCGGATCTGTTACGTTAGTTGTTTTTAGCTTTAAGGCACGACTCATCATGATAGCTACTTGAGCGCGAGTGACTTTGTCATGCAGCCCAAATGCTCCGTTATTATATCCACTAATAATTCCTTTCGCAGATAAGTATTCTATTTGCTTACTGGCCCAATAGGTGGAGGGCACATCCTTAAAACGGGAGGCTGCTGATGCTTCCTGTCCAAGTGATGTGAATGCGAGAATTGCAGATAAAAAGACTAAAACAGCATACTTTTTCATGGTTACACCCTTTCTGTGTACATAAAGATAATTCCAGAGGCACTATATGAATGGTTAAACTATTTTTCTGCTAGCTCCCAATGAGTCCTTGATTTCTAAATAAGTCTCCATGGCTATGTATTTCTTTAATTATTAAGCATATTTTACTAAATACAAAGACTTATGTATAGTTAATATTTAAATAGTTTAAATAAATGTGGAAATAAGAAATCTATCATGCACATTAGCTTGTTAACGTGTACATAGTACTTTTTTATTGGTGTTACTTGCTTTCATCGGAGGTATTTGGGTATCACAATAAATAAGCCGCGTGTAAACTGAACCATCAGCCCACTGTTGGTTGTCTTACACATTCATTATTCGATCAAGCAAGATTAATGAAGATAGTAAATAAAAAGTGAGGGGACATAATGATTATCTATGAAGCTACAAAAGAAGAGTTTCTAAGTGATGTTTTTGATGATCAATTGGTCAATAATATTTGCAAGAATTATACGGATAAGATTGGGCGAATCAATGAGCGAGAAGTGCGGTCTTGGGATAACTCGATGCAATATATGTATAGAGTATTAAGCGATCAGGAGATTCCTAACGATGCGGGAGTAGCGATTGAGTTCAAAATTCCTCATACATCGAAGCGCGTGGATTTTCTCATATCCGGGTTGGATAGGAAATCGCGTCAATCCGTAGTCATTGTAGAATTGAAGCAATGGGAAAAGGTTGAGAAGGTGCAGGGCAAGGAAGCGATTGTGAAAACGGCTCTTAACCGGGGCCTGCATGAGACGACTCATCCGTCTTATCAAGCCTGGTCCTATGCTGCGTTAATAAAAGACTACAATGAAAATATGCAGCAAAAGGACACGAAGCTTTATCCTTGTACATACCTGCACAATTACTTGAACCAAGGGGCAAAGGACCCTCTTACTGACCCCATTTATGAATATTACATTAAAGAGGCACCCGTCTTTGTTAAAGGGGATTCCGGCAAGCTGCGTGATTTCATTAAAAGGTATATCAAGCATGGGGATAACAAGGAAATTCTGTATATGATTGATAAAGGAAGAATACGCCCGTCGAAGTCACTGCAGGACTCACTAAACAGCATGCTGCAGGGAAATCAGGAGTTCGTGATGGTGGATGATCAGAAGGTCGTTTTTGAAACGGCTTTACAGCTCGCAAATGAAGCCCTGCGGACAAACACGAAACAAGTCTTGGTCGTAGAGGGCGGTCCTGGAACGGGAAAATCAGTTCTCGCCATTAATCTATTAGTAGAGGCAACCAACCGAAGTCTTGTGGCCCAGTATGTAACGAAAAATGCCGCTCCAAGAAACGTCTATGCGACAAAGCTGAAGCAAAACTTTCGCAAGGGGCATATTGATAATTTATTTAAAGGCTCGGGAAGCTACATCCAGGCGCCAAAAGATGAATTTGATGTATTGATTGTTGATGAGGCACACCGGTTAAATGAGAAGTCCGGTTTATTCAGTAACCTCGGCGAAAATCAAATTAAGGAAATCATGAATGCTTCTAAGCTGTCCATCTTTTTTATTGATGAGCGACAGCGGGTGACATTAAAGGACATTGGAAGTATAGAGGCGATTAAGAGGTTTTCAGAGGAGTTAGGCGGCAATATCACAACGATGAAGCTGGAATCGCAGTTTCGCTGCAATGGATCAGACGGCTACATCAGCTGGCTCGATGATGTGCTCCAAATTCGGGAAACCGCTAATGCAAATTATATGGGGACTAACTATGACTTCAGGATATACAAGGATCCAAAAGAGCTGTACGAAGAAATCGAACAGCTCAATAAAAAGAATAATAGGTCACGAATGGTGGCGGGCTACTGCTGGGATTGGGTAAAAGAGGGGAAGGCGAACTCCGACTTTCACGACATCCAAATTCCTGAATACCAGTTTAGCAAGAGCTGGAACCTAAATAACTCCGACACGTGGGCCATTGATGAAGAGTCAGTGAATGAAATTGGCTGTATACACACATGTCAGGGGCTCGAATTCGATTATGTCGGTGTTATCATCGGCGAGGACCTCATTTGCAGGGATGGAGAAGTATTAACGGACCATACAAAGCGGGCAAAGACGGATAATTCCTTACGTGGCCTGAAGAAAATGCTAAAAGAGAATCAGGAAGAAGCGGAAAAGCTGGCAGACGAGATTATCCGTAACACGTATCGAACCTTAATGACCCGGGGGCAGAAGGGCTGCTTTATCTATTGTACCGATAAAGAATTGGAAGAGTACCTCGTGAAGCGGATTAAAGAAGTACAACACAATTATGAAGAAAACGAGTTTTTTAAGGATTTATCGAGGGTTGCTGAGGAGGGAGAAGGTTACAATTAATTAGATATGGAAAGTACATTTTTAAGTTTGCACTAATCAAATTGCAAAAGAAATTATCCATAATCAATGAGTAACAATATATAAAGTAAAGTAGTATTGAGCTAATGTCGGGAAAAGAGTTAAGAAAACAAATCAATTAAAAATTCAATAACGAAAAAGAGTAGCATACTGATTTACTGCTCTTTTTCATATATTTAAGGCTCTGCTATGTATGTGGTATTAAATAGTAAGGTTAAATGTTATTCCGAATCCGGAAAATGTAAATCTGGACAGTCAAAGTTTCCCGAAGTCCTCAAGTTTCATAAGGTGTTATTGAAGAGGATATAACCTTTTGAACCAGTAGAAATTAGGGTCGATATCGTAATTGAATTTCTTAATAAGAATCAGTGCTAATCGAAGGCGGGTGGAGTAATAAGGTAGTTGTACAGTATTCAAGGTGCTATAAGGCTATTTTATGTGAGTTGATGAATTATTATAGTGCACACGGAATAGTAAACTTGGAAGTTATTAGTTGTTTACAACAGAAAAGTAAGTTGCTTTTCACAGACTTCTTGATTTACTTTATTAAATATAATAATCAACAGACGGGGAGGGTGAAGAAGATGGAGCCAGTTGCTTATCTTAAAGACATGCTGGGAATAGAAGAGGGTACAATGGCAGATACAGCAATAGACATTGGTTTGGGAGCAGCACCAGCTATCGGGAAAGTGTATCAGTCATATCAAATGATGAAACTTCAAAAACGAATGAATGAAAACGAACAGCAGTTACAAGTCTTAAAGAGAAAAATCGAACTAAGTGAAAATGAAATTTTCTATAAGCAAGAAGTTTTTCCGCTAATTGTAAAAAAACTAATGGAAGATGATGAAGATTTAAAAGCAAAGGTTATTTTTAATGGTTTAGAACACATAATTGATAATCATTTGAAAGAAATCGAGCGAATTTACCATTATTATGATGTATTATCCGAACTAAGGTATAGTGATATTATGATATTTGTTGAAAAGTACATGCCATATGAAATGAGAAGGTCTTTGGAATTAAATATTAAGCTTCCAAGTGAAAAAGAAATGCGATCAGAAAGGTATAGAGAGCAACAAGCAATCGAAAAATATCAAATCACCAAATTAATTCGATTAGGTTTGTTAGAAGAAGCGATTGTTGAAATAGATGGTGGTAGATTTACTGATGATGATAAAGGAGGAGTTAAATATAAAACAAAGATTTCAAGTTTCGGAAGGCGATTTCTAGAGTTCTTTTCAATCGAAGAATTCGGGGAAGATTAAGTATAATAATTTGCACTGGGAAGGTTGCTTTTTGACGAAAAAATCCTATCCCTCAAAAAGGAGATAGGATTTCTAGCGATAAAAATACTGTTTCAAAAGAGATACTTCGATTAAATAGAAACTTAAAACACCAGCTTTAAGCCTACCTTTTTATATTTTTTGCTGTCAAAACTGTGGTCATAATGCCCCTTGTAACCTCAGTTATCTCAACGTTTTAAATCATTTTTCATTTAAACTTATAACTCTTCAATATTACCCTCAAACCCCACTACCTTGCTTCCTCCGCACCTTCTCAATCACCTCATGCAGATCCTCGGGCTTCAGGAATTCAATAGGGGAGAAGCCTTTTTCAAAGATGACGGAGTCCGCTTCCATGAGGACGACGTAGCGGTTGCCGAGCTTAGCGAGGTGGACGGATTCGCCGAAGTCCGACAGCATGGCGTTCACAGACATGTGGTCGAGCTTCATCTTCAGCTCGAGTTCAGGCGTGTGCTCAGTCAGACGGGTGGCGGCTTCGACGACTTCTTCGGTCGTGAAGCGTTCCTGCAGCTCGCGTTTCGGGCTGTCCGCCCAGACTTCCATCGCTTCCTCGAATTCCGCTCGTTCGGGGCTTTCATCCTCAAAGTCTTCGATCACCGTTTCCCGTACAAAGTCCATGACCTGTGTTTTCACAATTTCAGGCATGGACTGCTCATAATCAATGTACTTTAAGAAGTCCTCGAAGTAGCGGGCGTGGGAGGCCTGGTGAATTTTTAATTCGCCTTCCTCGACCATGCCTTCTTCGGGCATGTACGGGTATTGGATCGACTTCATGTTTTTCGTTGTGATCGCGAGCTCCACGTGCTGGATCAACGACGACGGGTCAGCAATCGAGGCGACCTTTGGTTCGAAGTCGCATTTTAAAATAAAGACGAACGGGTCGTCGAAATACTTTTTCAGCTGGGCCTTCGCGACGATAAAGACGCCGCCGCGTGCGGCAGTTGTCTGCGCGTAAAGCGTCGCAAACTGTTCACTCGCCTCCTGGAACTCCAAAAGCGAGTAGGCGTTTTTCGCTTTGGCGAATAAGTTGTAGTTCGGGTTGGACGTTAAGTCGTGGCCGGGTTCTGCCGTAAAAAAGCCGATTTTCGTCGGGGCTTGTTCGGCTTTGGGGTGCCGGTCGACCTTCCGCTTCGCAATCTTCGTGAACTCCCCGTCCAAAAAGTCCTTTAACGGGCTGTTTTCATAATCATCTTCGCCCAGCGTCTGAAAGAGCTGGGCGCGTTTGTTTTCTCCTTTGTCGTCGACATGAATCACGAAGAAGGATAAATAGTTAATCGTAAAATCCACTCATATCACCTGTTTTTTAATGGTTTACTCGTTTAAGCTCTCTAGAATGATGTCTCGCAGCTTCTCAATGCCTTCCTCGAAATCCTCGGTCGTCGCATAGCCGTAGGAGAGGCGGAGCGCCGGGACGGACTGGTTCGTATAAATGCTGCCCGGGTTCAAAATGACGCCGGCCTCGTATGCCCGCTCGTACAGGTTATGAATGCGCACGCCATTTTTCAGCCGCAGCCACATGAAAAAGCCGCCGGTAGGCACGTCCCATTCCGCGAGGTCGCTCATATACTTGTTGAGCGCATCAATAGCCGCAGCCCGCCGTTTCTTGAGCTCTTCGCGGATAAAGGACAAGTGGTTTTCATACAAGCCGCTTGAAATCCATTCTGCCGCCACAAGCTGGGACAGCGAGCTCGAGCCGTAGTCCGTCTGCATTTTGATCTCAGCGAGCTTATCAATCACTTGTTCCGGTCCAGCGATCCAGCCAATACGGAGACCTGGCGTCAGTGTTTTCGAGAAGCTGCCGATGTATAACACCCGTCCGCTTTCATCTAATGACTGCAGAGTCGGCGGGGGAGGGGCGTCGAGCCAGAGCTCCCGGAAAATATCGTCTTCAATGATCGGCAGGCGCTTCTCCTGACAAATCGAAAGCAGCTCCTTTCGCCGGTCTTCACTCATCAGCGTGCCGGTCGGGTTATGGAAGCACGGGATCGTGTAGAGAATCGACGACGGGCCGCTTGCTTTTTTCTTCGCGAGCGCGTCGGTCTTCAATCCTTCCTCATCGATCGGCAGGCCGGAAAGACTCATGCCGGCTGACTGGAACACCTGAAGGGAATACAGGTAAGAGGGCTGTTCTAACAGGACGGACGAGCCTCTATGCAGAAGGCCGGCCGCAATCAGCTGCAGGCCTTGCAGGGCGCCGGAGACGATCAGGATCGAATCAGGGGAGACGTCCGTTCCTTGCTTCTTCATGTAGCCGCTGATCGCTTCCCGGAGCGGCAAGTACCCTTTCGGCTGTTCGTACCCGAACGGCTCTAAGCTCTCCGCAAGGCGCATCATCACCTGCTGCATGTTATCGACCGGGAAAATGTCCTGGGCGAGCTCGCCTTTGCCTAAATCAATGAACTTCTCCGGCTTTTTCTTTTCCTCGATCTCGACCGCCGGGGCAGAGGGCGGCTTCGGCGGGGTAAAGGCCGCCTGCTTGTCCACGTCAGACGGCGGGCTTGCCGCAAGCAGCGCCCACGTGTTGTTGACGACGATCGTGCCTTTGCCCATGACGCCTTCAATCAAGCCTTCTTTTTTCAGCTCTTCAAGCGCCGCGACGATCGTGGAGCGGTTGACCGAGAACATTTCCGCGAGTTTGCGCTGGCTCGGGATCTTGCTCCCCATCGGCCATTCACCGCTCGCGATGTAGTTTTTTATCGATTGAATGACATGTTCAGATTTCGTTAATTTAGATGCCATAGCTATTTATCTCCCTGTCTTTGATGCTGTTATTATCATATCATTCAGGGAAATTAGTTGCCACGCTCACCGGTCCAGTGAGTTTCAATAAATTCATCACGGCCCGATTTCTCGCGGTCTTTTTTATAATACTCCGGCTGCTTCTTATAGAAGTCCTGATGCTCTTCCTCTGCCGGATAGAAAGTGGACGCTGGCAGGATGCGGGTCACAATTGGTTTATTGAACCGTCCGCTGTCTTCAATCGCTTTCTTTGATGCTTCCGCCAGCTCCTTTTGCTCGGGCGTATGGTAGAAGATCGCCGTCCGGTACGAGTCGCCGCGGTCATGGAATTGTCCGCCGTCATCGGTCGGATCAATTTGCGGCCAGTATAAATCTAAGATGGTTTGGTAAGAAATGAGAGAAGGATCATATGTAATCTCTACTGACTCCATGTGGCCGGTCGTTCCGGATTTCACCTGCTCGTACGTCGGGTTTTCCACGTGTCCCCCTGTATAGCCGGATACCACGCTGTGGACGCCGTCCCACTGGTCAAATGGCTTTACCATGCACCAGAAGCAGCCGCCGGCAAATGTCGCTTTTTCTATATGATTTGTCATATTGTACACCTCTTTGTCAATCAGTTGAAATAATAGTCCATCATACCACTCACCTTAGAAATTTTCCACTTTTCTGCAGAGATAAGAAGTGCTTTAAGAAGAGAAATAGTTTATGATAGAACTATTACATATTTATAAGTTGTGAATGAGGAGCCGACGATGAAAAGATGATCAAAAGATGGTTTACGATTCTTGTTTTAGTTTTACTCATTATTTTCTTACTCCCGTATTCCTTGCCGTTCGTGCTGGCACTGGTTACCGCTATTTTGCTGGAGAACTCCGTAAAATGGTTCATGACGCGGTTTAAATGGCCGCGGTTCCGTGCCGTGCTTGTCACGTTCATTCTGTATGTGCTGTTTATTTTGCTGTTTGTCTGGTTTGTCGTGCAGCTGTTCGTCAGCCAGGTCGTATCGCTGGCACAAAAGGCCCCGGCGTTTGCGAACAATTTCTATGAACAGTCGCTGAAGCAATTTATTCGAGATTCTGAGCAATACTTTAAATCCTTGCCGATTGATGTGTTTGAATCGTTCGAGCAGACACTCGAGGATACGCTCCAGTCAGCGACACAAATGCTTCAAGGACTCGTCGAGTGGCTGTTTGGCCTTGCGGCGGCGATTCCGGGCTTTTTGATCGAGTTTCTCGTGTACTTAATCGCTGTGTTCCTGTTCAGCCTGGAGCTGTCCCGATTACGGATCAAGGCGGAGCGTCACCTGCGGGAAGCGACGAAGGAGAAGATTTATTTAGTCACCTCCCAATTAAACCGGGCAGGGGTCGGCTTTATTAAAGCGCAAATTTTCTTAAGTGTCGCCACTTTCGTTATGGCCTTTGTTGGCTTGTTGATTTTGCAGGTGCCGTATGCGGCGCTCCTGTCGATCGTCATTGTGTTTGTCGATATTCTCCCGATTCTCGGCACGGGCTCGGTGCTTGTGCCGTGGGCGGTCTTCAGCTTCTTCCAGGACAATCAGTTTCTGGGGATCGGGTTAATTATCCTGTTCATCGTGATCACGGTCGTTCGCCGAACGCTGGAGCCAAAGGTCTACTCAAGCAACATGGGAATTTCGCCGCTCGCGGCGCTCGTCAGCTTGTTTGTCGGGTTCAAAATCCTCGGCTTTATCGGCTTCTTTGTCGGACCGGCACTCGTGATTGTGTATGACACGCTAAGAGAAGCCGGCATTATTAAAAGCAAATGGAAGATTTAGCGAGAGGAAGAGAAGCCAGCCGCAGGTTACGCGTAAGTCGTTCCGTTTTTGTGGAGAAACAGTGTAAATAGCCTAGCCAATAGCACCCTGATTAACACCTTGACAATGGATATTGTCATCGTGCCAAATAGGGTGCTATTTTATTTGCCATTTGGTATTCCGAAATATTATGGAAGTTCCGTTCTTTAACGAACGGAGCCGTAATATCTAATAAAGAAGATGTAGTTTATGTAACCAACTATTTACACATGACATGGAAACGTGAGGGGAAACAGAGATGAATAAAATGATGCTACACACGGAAGGGCTGGCCGTTTTAGTGTTAAGTGTATATCTTTATGCTGTGAATGAGTACAGCTGGGGGATGTTTTTCCTATTATTGTTAGCGCCTGATATTTCAATGATCGGGTATTTAGTTAACAATCAAGTTGGAGCGAAATGCTATAATATGTTTCATACTTATAGTTTACCGATTACTATGGTAATAGTAGGTTTACTCCTATCGTATCCATTGGTGCTGGCCGTCGGGTTAATTTGGTCAGCTCATATCGGGATGGATCGGGCCATTGGTTACGGGCTTAAATATTCCACTCATTTTAAAGATACACATTTAAATAGAGTGTAAGTTGTTTTCAAGCGGGGGCTGCCCATTTCCACTCCAGACGCTTCGCTTTCCGCGGGGCGGGCGGTGAGCCTGCGGGAGTCTGCGCGTCTTCCGTTCCAATCAACAAGAGTAATCGGCTTTGCCGATAGGCGAGATTGGTGATTGAACGCCAGCATGGGCCTATGGTAAGATGGAAGAAACTTCATACGGGTTAAACAGGTGCTATGCCTATCGATACAGATAGATAGCTTAAAAGGGAAGTCGGTGCAAATCCGACACGGTTCCCGCCACTGTAATTCGGAGCGGCCTGCGGAATGCCACTGCTTTTATGACAAAAGCGGGAAGGCGCAGGCAGCAAGGAAGATAAGTCAGGAGACCTGCCTGTTTAACAAAACACGAATCGAACTACGGGATATAGGGAGGTGTTTACGGAAAGGATCAATAGCCGCACTTTTACATACAGGCGTCTGCTCTTTAAGGTAAGCATTTAAGCTCTCACGGGTTTAAGTGCTTTTTTTATTGGCTGTTTTTTCGTTTTCTATTCACCCGTTTCGAGTATGAAGTTTTATATGGAAGGCTTACGGCCTTTAATAAGAGGTGATGACAAAGGCATATGGACAAACAGCTGGCGGTAGAAAAAGAACACATAACGGTACGAAAAAAAGTGTCTCTGTATACGGCGGCTGTGCTGCTTCTGGCAGTGTTGGCGGCATCGATGACACTGTCAATCATGATCGGCCCCGTGCCGATTCATCCCGTAACGGTGTGGGAGATTGCGCTGTCTAAAACTCTTCCTCTGGAAGCGTTCATCACGCCGGACTGGTCGGTGGCAGAGGAGAACATTGTATGGAACCTGCGCTTTCCGAGGGTACTGCTCGCGATCATCGCAGGGGCCGGGTTAGCCGTGATCGGCACCGCGATCCAGGCGCTCGTACGAAATTCTTTAGCGGACCCTTACATATTAGGTGTCTCCTCGGGGGCATCGGTTGGGGCCACACTCGTCATTCTTTTTGGCGCGTTTTCGATCTTTGGGCCATACGCGCTCGTTACGGCCGCTTTTTTAGGCTCATTGCTGTCTATGATTCTCGTATTCTTCCTTGCCCAGGTCGGCGGCAAGATTTCAACGGTAAGGCTCTTATTGGCAGGGATCGCCGTTTCTATGATTCTTTCAGCGGTAACCAGCTTTATCGTGATCTCCGCCCCGCAGGAGGAAGGCATTAAAACGGCAATGTTTTGGATGATGGGGAGCTTATCTGGAGCGAAATGGACGTTCATCCCGATTCCTGCCGCTGTCACGCTCATCGGGTTTCTTTTCTTATGGTCCCAGTACCGCTCCTTGAACATTTTGTTAATGGGAGAAGAGGCTGCCGTCACATTAGGCATTCGTCTGGAGCACTTTCGGAAGCTGTTAATTGTCGTGACGGCGCTGCTCACAGGCGTGATCGTGTCGGTATGCGGCTCGATCGGGTTTGTCGGATTAATGGTGCCGCATATTGTCCGTTTAGTGATGGGGTCGGATCACCGGACCGTGCTGCCGATCAGTGCGCTCGTCGGGGCCATTTTCCTCGTATGGGCGGATATATGCGCGAGAACCGTCATTTCGCCTGAGGAAATGCCGATCGGTATTGTGACCGCGCTTTGCGGAGGCCCCTTTTTCCTATGGTTATTAAGAAGAAGCGCGTATTCGTTTGGAGGCGAGAAGTAAAATGAACATATCCGTAAAAAACGTAACTAGCTGTATCGGCGGCCGGGAGATTTTGAAGGACATTGAGTTGAGGGTTCATTCAGGGGAATTCGTCGGCATCATCGGGCCGAACGGGAGCGGGAAGTCGACTCTTTTGAAAAATATATACCGCGTACTAAAGCCGGATGCAGGGGTGATTGAGCTCGAAGGCAAGGACATCTTCAAGCTGCCATCCCGGAAGGTGGCACAGAACGTCGCGGTCGTCAGCCAGGACACACCGTCGTTATTCGACTTTGACGTAGCGGAAATCGTGTCGATGGGGCGCACCCCTCATAAGAAATTTCTTGAAGCGGATTCACGGAAGGACCGTGACATTGTATATGAGTGCCTGGAGAAGGTAGGAATGGCGAAGTATGTGCATACGACATTTTCCTCCTTATCAGGCGGGGAGAAGCAGCGGGTCATGATCGCCCGCGCCCTTGCGCAGGAAGCGAAGGTGCTCGTGCTGGACGAGCCGACGAACCACCTCGATATTCACCATCAGCTGCAAATCTTAAATCTCGCCCGGGAATTGAACGTCACAGTCGCGGCGGCGCTGCATGACTTGAATATCGCGGCTTACTATTGCGACTTTATCTATGTGATGAATCAAGGCGAGATCGTCGAGGCCGGCAAGCCCTTGGACGTGCTGACGAAAGGGATGCTGAGAAGGGTGTTTCAGGTGGAAGCGGATGTGATGATCCATCCGGTGACGAACAAGGTGCACATTACGTATTTGCCAGACGGCCTAGTGAGTCGTCCGGAGCTGGCGGCTTCCCGGTAAGTGGATGAGTGGTATAAAAAAATATAAAGAAACAGGGGAACAGAGATGACAAAGGTAAAGAACCGTGTATTGGTAAGTATGATCATTCTTATGATAGGGATCCTGGCCGCTTGCGGTGAGACAGGAGCGCCAGAGGAAACGAACGCCAAGGCGAGCGGGGAAAAGACGGAACCCGTCACGATTGAAAATATGGGACGTACGATTGTCTTTGAGGAAGCGCCGCAGCGAGCGGTCAGCTTAAACCAGCATGCGACGGAAATTATGCTGGCGCTTGGCTTGGAGGATTCTATGGTAGGAACGGCGTATTTAGATGACGACATTCTTCCGGCGCTGAAAGAAGCGTATGAAAAGGTGCCGGTGCTGTCCGAGCAGTACCCTAGCCAGGAGGTCTTTTTAGGTGCGGAGCCGGATTTTGTTTACGCCGGCTGGAAAAGCGCGTTTGCTGATCAAGCGCTCGGTTCCGTAGAGGAGCTGGAGCAGCTCGGTATCCAAGCGTACACGCAAGCCTCCTCAAACACGAATGCGCCCACGATGGACGATGTGTTTGCCGACATTCAAAATATCGGGCGCATCTTCCGTGTAGAGGAGAAGGCAGAAGCGTTAACCCGTGAGATGCAGGAGAAAATGGACGCAATCCATTCCAAAGTGAAGGATGTAGAAGAGCCGGTCCGTGTGTTCGTCTATGACAGCGGAGAGAAGGAGCCGTTTACCGCGGGGCAGAACTTTTTGAATGAAATGATCACGTTAGCCGGCGGTGAGAACATCTTTCGTGAGATTGAAAAAGGATGGGCGAGCGCTTCCTGGGAAGAGGTCGTAAAGCGCGACCCTGAAGTGATCGTGATTATTGATTACGGAGATACGACGCTTGAACAGAAGAAGAACTTCCTGCTCAACCACCCGGCGCTTCGCGGGGTGACGGCGATTAAGGAAGAACGCTTTATCGTTTTGCCGCTGTCCGCAGCCGCTGAAGGGGTTAGAGGGCCGATAGCGATTGAGGAATTGGCGAAGGGCTTTTATCCTGAGAGGTTTGAATAAGGAACCATCGAACCCTGCTTTGTCACATGAAAGACAAGCAATGCGGCACATATATGAAAAGGGTACATCACGAGTGAGCGTGGTGTACTTTTTTATGTGGATTCAGGATATACAAAAACGTATAATTATTGTACTATGAGACGCATATTACGACGAACGGCCATTCCCAAAGGAGACGGGCTAGAAAAATAAAGGTATGATATACAGTTTTTTGCACAGATAGGCAACAATACATAGGGAGGAGTTATGGTGAGCAAGGCAATTGTAGAGATAATGAAGGATTTGAAAAAAGGGAACAGTGGACATGTTTGTTATTTCTACGATAATGAAATCACTTACATCAACAACGTCGTTTCCTTTATCGTTACGGGGATAAGGAACGGTGACCACATTTTACTTCTCGAAAATGATCGAAATATGCTTCTCATAAACAGGCGGTTAGAAAAAGAACTCAATGAGAAAGAACGAGGGTTCTTGCACTGCATAAATAATTATGACTTTTATTACTTTAATAAGAGCTTTAATCCTCAAACGATTGTTCAGAATTTCTTAGAAAACACCGAACCGCTTCTAGAAGAAGGGGCATCGGTGTGCACCTGGGGACTGATCGAATGGGGAGAAAATGAAGAAATACATCAGTACATCGAGGAATATGAAAAAGAAGTGGACAACATAACCAATGAAAAAGGGATTATTTCCGTATGTGCGTATCATGCCGGGCGAACGCCTGATTCCTTAAAGGAACGGTTAATCAATTGCCACGGGATCGTGCTGACAGATCATGAAGCGGTCAATTTGAAACAAAGCTAAAGAAGAGAGGCGGCAGGCTGAATAAGATAATGAGCGCACCAAACAGCTTGGGGATGCCCAAGCTGTTGTTTTTGAGATTCGCTCTTATTTCATTAAAGCACTCGATGATTAAAGAAGTTTTAATTTTTCGTAAATAATAGATAAAACAAAACGTGGAGAAGGATGGTGACACTAATCAGGTTCAGCCAATTGATGGAGTATTGACTATTTTTCGGCTGGATCACCCCCATAGCGACTATATTCCAAAATAATTTCGTATCCCGCCATCTTTTTTTGCTGGGGATTTCTTCTCCCTTTAACCTCCGATTCTCCTTTCTAGCCCATAGAATCGCAATCACGATGTCCGCTATAGCCCCGGCTGTAACGGCCGTCATAGCGAATTCATCGGATACGTGAAATAATGGCTCCTGTTCTTGATTCTTTTTTTCTTCCGCTTTGCGTTCATGCTCCATGAACTCTTCTTTAAATGTAGGGCTCGATTCAGTGGTGTGAATGGGGGAGGTTGTTTGATCGATATCTGCAAATAGGGCTGTACTAATCAAAGAGGCCATCAATAATACATATCCAGTGAAAAACTCGATGGTCATTTTAGCTGATTTACTCATACTAGAAGCACCTGCCTCATTCGTTAAGTAACTGAATTTTCAAGGTGTTTCAGTATATTTCACCGTACAAGGATTTAAATCCTTGTATTTTGACTCCGTAACAAAAACAGCCTCCTCCCGATCAGCTTGACAATGGATAAGGAGGGGCTGTTTTTTTGGTGTTTGTTATTGTTTTCGATAACCGAACGATTCAGAAATTTCCTCCGCGCACTGTAAGACGTAGCGGCTCGTTTCATGATGAGGGGTTTTCGGAACGTCGGTGGAGAAGCCGACAACCGTTAAAGCGCCGACAAGCTCGCTGTCATACTTGAGGAGCGGGACGCTGAAGGAGCTGACGTGCTTAACTAACGGTTCGGCCGTGTACGCAAAATGCTCCCGCTGAATCTTTGCTTCCTCTTCCTCAAAGGCTGTCCGCTCGGCTTCCGGCAGCTTCTCTAGTGCTGTCTGCTTCCATTCCTTCATTTCATGTTCATGCTGGAAGGCAGAGAAAATCCTTCCGGTGGCGGAATGAAGCGGCAGGCGGTTTCCGATCTGGGCGCCAATGTTCAGCGTCGCATTGGAGCTTGAAATATTGGCAATAACCGGACTGTCCTGTGTCCATACAGCGACCAGGGCGGAGAGCGAGGTATGACGGCTGATGTCTCTTAAATAAGGGGTCACCGTGCCGATCACGTCCTGGCTCCCGATCGCCAGCATCCCGTACTCAATCAGCTTGCTGCCGAGCGAATACGTGCCCTGCTTCTTATCCCGGTAGACGAGCCCTAAATAAGTCAGCGTATTTAAATATTTATATAGATTGCTTTTCGTGATACCGGACAGTTCCTGAATGTCGGTAAATTTTAAAGGATGGTCCTGCTCAGCAATAAGATCCACAATTTGAAAGCCAATTTGCAGGGATTGGATCATGGATGTATTCTTCGGCTTGTTCATCGTTCTGTTCTCTCCTCTTCAACTCTTCCTAAGGAAATTGTCTAGTATTTCAGAAGAAAAAGCAAATGGAATGTGAGCGAATAGTGAACCGGTAGATAGTACACATTTAACTGACCAGTACCGTTTTGAAAAAGAAAGAGACAATGAAAAAGGAAATAGACCGCCCATACAGAATAAGTTACAAACAAGAGTTCTTGTGATGATCAGGCAAGGGCGAGGGGGCATTTTCACGAGTAAAAGGGGATTATTATTCGATGAACCGTTTAAGCAAACGTGAACAATTAGTAGAGAAAATAGAGGGGCATTTGCGAACAACAGCCCGCCGGCTTGTGGGGTTTGATACGCTTGAGGAAACATTGGATCATGCAATCACCTCCTTCTGGGCAGAGCTGCCGTGTGATTTCGTCGCAATCATTTTAAAGGATGGAGAATGGCTGTATCCGAAGGCGTGGAGAGGCGGCAGTGATGGCTTTGAAGCTTCCTTTCCTATTCGGCTGGACCGATGCTCGCCGAACATTCTCGCCGAGGGCTGGGATGTAGAAAAGACAGAAGACGGCTTTCAATGTGACTTTCAGAACATCATGAAGCAAGAACAGATCACGACGTGGTTTACGCTGCCTTTGAAGGATGGGGAGGAAAGTCTTGGTTTTTGTATCATTGGCTTTTATAATTTCGTTCCGTTAATTACGGAAACGGAGCGGATTTTTGTTGAGTTCGGCAAAGACATTGCGACAGCTATGAAGCTGGCCCATATGAAGGAAATTGATACGAAAAAGATGAAAAGCATCAAGTGGTTTAATGAAAACATTTTCCCTGGTTCTTCTTTGGAACAGCTTGTCGAAAAGGTGCTCGAGCTTTGCTGCAGGGGGACGAGAGCGGATGAAGCGTATATTTATTTATATGATGAGCCGCAGCACAGCTTTCTTCTTCAAAGGCCGTATGTAGGCGAAGGAAGAAAGGCGGAAACCATCCCTCTTGCACAGAGCGACACACTAGCACGCCTCTTTCCGTTTCTAGAGAAGCCTGGGGGGAGAGAGCTGACCGTGCTGCTTGTCGTTCATGAGAAAACGATCGGTGTGCTTCATGCGGAAAAAAAGACAAATGGTCTTTTCACAAGTGAGGATATGGAGCTTCTTTCCTTTCTGTGCCACCATGTCGCCGCCCTGCTGGAAAATGCCCGGCTGTACCAGATGGAAAGCGAGCTGAAACAGCGTCTTCAGGCATTCATGGGCCATCAGCAGGAGCTCGTCAAGCAGACATTGGATGGGGAGAGCTTCGATGAGATTTCCCGCACGCTTAGTACGCTTTTTTCGCGGTCCGTTATATTGTTTGACCGCTTTCTGAGACCGATCTCTCATCATTTGCAGGAGGCGGAGGAGCTTCCTTTGTCTGTGCTTCTCGAACAGATTCAGAAGAGACAGGAGCAAGTAAAAAGAATGGGGAAGCGAGGCGAATGGCTGGAACAATCAGACGGAGCCGAGAGAGAGGTGGGTCTCTGGCCTGTTATCGGGGGCGGCGATTTATTAGGGTATCTGGCGGTCTTCATGAATAGAGAGGAGCTGGACGATGTTCTTCGGGTGACGATGGAGCACGCGCTGAACGTCTATGCGATTCAGTTTATTAAGCAGAAGCTTGTCATGGAGACAAAGGAGAAGGTAAAGGACAGCTTTATTAACCAATTATTTCAGGAAACGATAAAAGATCAGGAGAAGATCATTGAGTCAGCGAGCTTATTTAACTGGAACGTATTTGCCCCTCACCGGATTGCCGTGCTGACTATCCACATGAAAGAGACGGCACGAAGAGAGGCGAACCTGTTAGATAAAGAGGCGCGGAAATCGCAGGCGTGGGAGCAAATTAAAGAGCGCCTGACGGCATTTGATTCGGATATCGTGTTGACGCGAAGAGGGGAACAGTTTCTTCTCATTGTCCCGGCGGCGAAGGAAGTAGGGAATGCCAAGGCTTTCTGGCAATCCCTCTATAACACTGTCGGGCCGTTAGGGCTTAGCGATGAGGCCGTGCAGAATGTGTATATAGGTGTGGGCGGTCAAACGGAAAAGCTGACAGACTACTTCTTCTGCTTCAAGCAGGCTCTTCAGGCGCATAACGTCGTCTCCCGCCATTTTCAGGAGGAGGGCTTTGCGCTTTTCGAGGACTTAGGGGCGTATACGCTGTTAAATCATTTAAAGGATTCATCGGTAGCGCTCCTTTTTATTGAGACGTACTTGCAGCCGCTAATCGAGTATATGGATGGCAAGGGAGCGGACTTGTTTCATACACTGCGCATGTATCTGTATCACAATGGAAGCTGGAAGCAGACGATGGAGGCGCTGTTTATTCACCGAAGTACGCTGCGGTATCGTCTGGAGCGGATCAGGGATATTCTTGAATTAGATATTGATGATGCGGAGACGAGGCTGAATTTGATGATCGCCTACAAGCTGTACGACTTATACTATGCGAATGAGCACTCTATCCATTAAACCAGCTCATATAAACAGAGCCTTCTGTATGAAGGGTCTGTTTTTTTTATGTCTCCGATTCGTCAATCATGTACGAAAAACCGTCTTTTCATTCATACACCGTGTACCTATCCGTCTCCTGCTATTCTTTCTATAATCAACCTATCAAACACTTACATAACTTCTCTGGAATTCTTACATCAAACGTTAAGTGAATCTTTGGAGGTGAGGGGTCATGGACTTTCAATTTTCGGATGAGCAGCTGGCGGTCAAGTCATTAGCAAGAGACTTTGTCGATCAGGAAATCGTGCCGCAAGCAAGGCTCTATGATGAAGAGGAACGATTTCCGCACGAGGTGATGCAGAAGCTGAGAGAATGCGGGCTGTTCAACCTGGCGATTCCCGAGCGGTACGGGGGACCGGGCATTGACAAGCTGTCGCACGCGTTAATTGTGGAAGAGCTGGCGAGAGGATGCGCAGGCATTGCGACGTCCGTCGAGGCGAATTCGCTATCTTCTTACCCCATTCTCGTCGGCGGAGATGAGGAGCTGAAAAGAAGCTATTTAACGCTGCTGACAGAGGGGAGCATGTATGCTTCCTTTGCGCTGACCGAGCCGCAGGCAGGGAGCGATGTGAATGGCCTGTCGACAACTGCCCGAAAAGTCGGCGAGGAGTATGTACTGAATGGTGAAAAGTGCTTTATTACGAATGCCAATTACGCCGATTTCTTTGTCGTACTGGCAAAGGAAGCAGGGTACGCAGGCTCGAACCGCTTTATCGCTTTAGTCGTGGATAGAGAATCAGAAGGGGTTCTGATCGGAAAGAAAGAGAAGAAAATGGGCATTCGCGCATCCAATACGGCTTCTGTCATCTTTAACGACGTACGCGTGCCGGTGTTGAACCGGATCGGCGCAGAGGGAGAAGGCTTTAAGATTTTCATGAAAGCGCTGGCTCACGCTCGCCCCATGGTTGGTGCCCAATCCCTTGGCATTGCTCAGGGAGCGTACGAAGAGGCCGTTAAGTATGCAAAGGAACGAAAGCAGTTTGGCCAGCCGATCGCGAACCATCAGGCGATTCAATTTATGCTGGCGGACATGGCAATGAACATTGAAGCAGCGAGGCTTCTTGTCCATAAGGCGGTCGCTTTGCTGCAGGAAGGCCGTCCGTCCGCCTCCCACGCTTCCTACGCGAAATGCTTCGCCGCAGACACAGCGATGAAGGTGGCATCAGATGCGGTACAAATTCACGGCGGCTACGGCTACATTCGCGAATACGCGGTCGAGAAGTATTACCGGGATGCGAAGATCATGCAGATCTATGAAGGAACGAATCAAATTCAGCGGGTCGTCATTGCGAAGGAAATTTTGGCGTAACAGCCTAAAAAAAGAGGAGGAAACGGGATGAGTGTATTAACGGTAGGCGTTGTCGGATCAGGAACGATGGGAGGAGCCATTGCCCATTTAGCCGCTTTATCGGGGAGTCAGGTCATTGTCCGGGATGTGGAGGAAGTCTATCTTCAAAAGGCTCTTCAAGCGATGGAGACATTTATGGATAAGAGCATCGCTAAAGGAAGGATGACGGTGGAGCAAAAAGCAGAGACGCTTGAGCGTGTGACCTTCACCACAAGCCTGGAGGATTTAAAGCCGGCCGATGTCGTCATTGAAGCGATCATTGAAGACCTAGATGCGAAGAAAGCGGTATTTGCAGAGCTCGACCGAATCATGCCGGAGGACGTCATTCTTGCTACGAATACATCTTCTATGTCCATTACCGTCATCGCAGAAGCGACGAAACGGCCGGACCGGGTAGCGGGCATGCATTTCTTTAACCCACCGCAAATCATGAAGCTCGTGGAAGTTGTACGTGGCTACAAAACGAGCGATGAAACGGTTCAGGCGTTAATGGAGCTGGCGCAGCAGCTTGGAAAAGAGCCGATTGAAGTGAAAAAAGACTCGCCGGGGTTTATCGTCAACCGGATTATGATCCCGCAGTTTATTGAAGCGATCCGGCTTGTGGAGGAAGGGGTCGCCTCTGTAGAGGACGTCGATAAGGCGGTCAAGCTGGGTCTGAATTATCCGATGGGTCCATTTGAGCTTCAGGATTTCGGCGGGGTAGAAGTTGGGTTGTTCGTGATGGATTACTTTTATGAAGAGTTTAAAGACGACCGCTTTGCCGCCCCGCTGTCGATCCGCCAGTTAGTCCGGGCGGGAAGGCTTGGAAGAAAGACAGGGGCCGGCTTTTATAACTATGAGAAAGATTTAACGAGCACAACGAAATAAGAAAGGGTGAACGCCATGAAAGTGCAATTACTAGAATGCGTGATCGAAGAGAAGGTGGCGGTTGTTTCGTTAAACCGCCCTCCGTATAATCCGTTAAACTGGCAGCTGTTCGAGGAATTAGGCTATGTCATGGACCGCCTGGAGCAAAACAGCGATGTGCGTGCGGTCGTTCTGACGGGCAAAGGAGACCGGGCGTTTGCCGCAGGCGCCGATGTCCGCGACATGGTTGATTTAACGAGCATCGAAATATTGGAGAAGAACGAACAATGCCGGGCGGTGCTTGAGAAAATGGAGCGGCTCTCAAAACCGATAATTGCCGCGGTCAATGGGGTGGCTTTAGGCGGAGGCAGCGAACTGATTCTCGCCTGCGACTTGCGGGTTTGCTCGGAGACGGCGAAGTTCGGCTTCCCTGAGATAAATTTAGGCATCATTCCCGGCGCTGGAGGCACGCAGCGATTTCAGCGGCTCGTCGGCCAAACAGCGGCGAAGGAACTATTGTATTTTGGGGAAATGATCACGGCAGAAAGAGCGTATGAGATCGGTTTAGTGAACAAGGTCGTGCCGCAGGATGAGCTGTTGGACCTTGCGAAGGCATGGGGGCGGACGCTGGCAGAGAAGCCGGTGATGGCGGTCAGAATGATGAAAAAAGCGGTCAACACAGGAGCGCAGGTCGACTTGAACTCCGCGCTGGATGTGGAGATGGCTTGCTTTGGGAATGCGTTTGCCACGCAGGACCGGATGGAAGGCATGCAGTCGTTCATTGAAAAGAGAAAACCTAATTTTAGCGGAGTGTAAGGGGGAAGCAGGATGGGGAAAGAAGAAATCGTTTTAATCGACGGCGCACGGACCGCCTTCACAGAATTCGGAGGGTCGTTCCGCGATGTCTCTGCGATTGAGCTTGGGGCAGCGAGCGCCAAAGAAGCCATGGTTCGGTCAAAGGTTGATCCCGAGGAAGTCGATCAAGTGGTCATGGGGAATGTCATTCAGTCGAGCTCCGACGCCATCTTCGTCGGGCGCCACGTCGGGCTGAAGTCCGGCGTGCCAAAGAGTGTGCCGGGCCTGACGGTCAACCGCTTATGCGGCTCCGGTTTGCAGGCGATTGTTTCGGCCGCTCAATCCATTCTCGTCGGGGACTCGCAGGTCGCGATTGCTGGCGGGACGGAGAATATGAGCCAGATTCCGCATGTAATCCGGGGCGCCCGCTGGGGAATTCCGCTCGGCCAGGCACCGATGGCCGATTATTTATGGGAAGCGCTGTATGATCCGTACGGAGATTGCACGATGGCGATGACAGCGGAAAATATTGCGGAAAAATATGAAATATCAAGAGAGATGGCGGATGAATATGCAGTCAGAAGTCACGAAAAGGCACTGGCGGCAATCGAAAGCGGGGCGTTTGCGGAAGAAATTGTTCCTGTTGCTGTGAAGACGAGGAAGGATGAGATCATGGTAGATAAGGATGAACATCCGCGTGAGACGGATGTTCAGAAGCTGTGTAAGCTTCCTGCCCGTTTTAAGGAAAACGGGGTCGTGACTGCCGCGAACGCCAGCGGCATTAATGACGGGGCCGCGGCGGTGATTCTTGCTTCTTCGTCCTACGCTGAAAAGAGAGAGCTGAAGCCGCTTGCTCGGCTTGTATCCTGGGGCATTACTGGTGTGGAACCGGAATTGATGGGCATCGGTCCCGTGTCCGCGATCCGGCAGGCGCTGGAAAAAGCGGATATGCGCATTCAGGACTTAGATTTAATTGAAATCAATGAGGCGTTCGCCGCCCAGTATCTTGGCTGTCAGAAGCTGTTGGACTTTGATCCGGAGATCGGGAATGTAAACGGCGGAGCGGTGGCGCTCGGCCATCCGTTAGGAGCCAGCGGAGCAAGGATCTCTCTTTCTCTTATTTATGAGCTGCGCCGCCGCGGAAAGAAGTATGGGGCCTCCTCGCTCTGCATCGGGGGTGGACAGGGAATCGCGGCGATTTGGGAGCTTCTATGATCAGGAGGGAAAGGCAGGGGATGAAGATGGCTAAACAGACAAACGATCCACGTACTGTGAAGGATTTGTTAGAAGCCGCTGTGCGCATTCATCCGGAAAAAGAAGTGATCTGTGACGGCCGCAGGCGCCTCACTTATCAAGAGCTGTTCAAAGAAGCAGCTCTTCTCGGGCGAGGCCTTCAGAAGCTGGGGATTCAAAAAGAGGATCGCGTCGCTGTCTGCCTGCCGAACTGGCATGAATGCATCGTTGCACTATTTGCGATTTCCCGAATTGGCGCCATCCTCGTGCCGTTAAACACGAGCTACCGCACCGAGGAAATCGAGTATATATTAAGAAATTCCGGTGCCAAAGCGGCCTTTTTGGCGAAGGAGTTTCAAGGCATTGATCATCTTCAGCAATTTACAGAGGTGCAGAAGCGTCTTTGCTCCCTGACATCTTTAATTGCCGTCCGCTTTGAAGCATCTGGCTTGGAGAGCTACAGGAAGCTGCTAAACGAAGAAGAAATCTTCGAGGCTGATGGTCCGTCCCTTTCTGCTTCGGAAGACCTTGCCGTGATTCTGTACACATCCGGCACAACGGGCAAGCCGAAGGGAGTCATGCTGACGCATCAAAACCTCGTGTCGATTGCGCAGGCAGCAGCGAAAAAGATGCAATGCACGGAAAGGGATGTGTTTTTAATTCCTGTGCCGCTTTTTCACGTGATGGGCATGATGTTCGTGCTGCGTACCGTTGTGTCCTGTGCCCGTCTCGTGTTAATGGAGACGTTCAAGGCAGAACAGGCGCTGTCACTGATTCAGGAGGAGAAAGTTACCGTGCATCCGGGCGTGCCAACGATGTTTATTTTAGAGCTGAACCATCCTGCTTTTTCTTCCTTCGACCTGTCCTCCTTGCGAACAGGAGAGATGGCTGCTGCTCCGTGTCCAGTGGAAGTTGTCCGGCGGATCCGGTCAGAGATGGGCTGCGACATTCTTGTGGCTTACGGTCTGACAGAAACCTCCGCGAACGTCACGATGACCGACTTTGCCGATAAAGACGAAATCAGAGCAGAAACCGTCGGAAGGGCCTTGCCGGGTGTGGAATTGAAGACGGTCGACAGCAGCAGAAAGGAAACAGCGGTCGGAGAAGTCGGGGAGCTTGCCTGCCGCAGTATAGGGCTCGCCAAGGGCTACTACCAGATGCCTGAGCAGACAGCCGAGGCCTTTGATCAGGACGGCTGGTTTTATACCGGAGACATGGCTGCCATTGATGAAGAAGGGTATGTACGGATTGTTGGACGGAAGAAGGAAATGATTATCCGGGGCGGCTACAATATTTATCCACGCGAAATTGAGGAAGTGTTTTACACTCATCCAAGCGTCTTAGAAGCGGCTGTCATCGGGCTGCCGGATACCGTGCTGGGAGAGATCTCCTGTGCGGTGATTCGTCTGCGTGAGGGGAGAGAGAGAAGCGAAGATGAGCTGAAGGACTTCGCCGGGAGGCATCTCGCTTACTACAAAGTGCCGGATAAAATTTTCTTTAAAAAAGATCTGCCGATGACGGCTTCAGGTAAAATAATTAAAACCGCCCTGAAAAAGGAGATGGAGCAAGTATTAAGTGCCGAATTAAGATAATCATGTACAGGATAATCAGCAGATAAGGAGAGCTGATTATCCTTTTTATTTTGTGGCTTTGTAGTTTCAGAGCATAAGCCCGGTTATAACAAGGGCAATGATCACAATAGCAGCAGAAGTGGATGTCTTTATTATTTCATAGTGCGTGGTTCCTTCCGGATAATGGTTGGAAGCATTGCCGCAACAATTTCCACTCCTCTCATCCGGGTTCATATATTACTTCCCCTATAGTGTTACCAGTCTCACTGTCTTCGGTCTGTTCTTCTTGTCTCCCTTCATAAACCTTTCCTTCCCAAACACCAAAAGGATATGCCCAAGGTCATGCTTGAACAGAGAAAGACATCATGAATATAAGTACTAGTAATAACTAGATGATCCTTTTCATACGTGTCTTCATGGTTAAGCCTTTACTTTAGCATAACGGAAAATTCCCTAACTATTCCATGAATCTAATAACCTTACAAAAACAGCTTCATAAGAAAAGAGAACCCGTTTCTTGGGTTCTCTCAGACTGTAGGCAATCAATAAAAGATAAGAGGTGACGGCGATGCTTTCGACACACACTTCGTTCAGTGAGACCAGCTTTGTATCTCCCTGCACCGATCCGTTTGTAGGTGAATATGTCCCTATATTTCGATGTCGCTCGCTAAGTTCGCTCTTCGATTTTTAATGCCGCTGAATACGCTGAAGATCAAGATAAGAACAGCAATGCCCATAATGACGCCTGAAATCGGGCGGGTAAAGAAAATCCAGAATCCGTTTTGCGAGATCGAAAGCGATTGTAAAAGGGAGGATTCGATTTGTGAGCCTAAAACAAAGGTTAATAAGGCTGCGGCAATGGGAATATCCAGCTTCTTCATTAAATAGCCGATCACTCCGCATATAATCATCAGTGTCACATCCCATAAGCTGTTTCTGACGCTGTACGTACCAAGCAGCGTAATGATTAAAATGAGCGGAAACATGATTTTGTAAGGAACCAAGGCGATTCTTGCCCACATTCCGGCCAGCGGCATATTCATGATCAAAAGGATGACATTTCCGATAAACATGCTGGCAATGACCCCCCAGACAAAATCAGGGTTGCTTGTAAATAGGGCAGGGCCGGGTGTCAGTCCGTGCATGATAAAGGCGCCTAAAATAATCGCCATGACCGGGGAGCTTGGCAGGCCCAGCGTGAACAGCGGGATAAGCGCCGCACCGCTGTGAGCGTTGTTGGCCGTTTCAGGTCCAGCGACGCCTTCAATGGCTCCATTTCCGAAGCGGGAAGGATCCTTCGCTATTTTCTTCTCCGTTGTATAAGAAACAATCGAGGCGATGACAGAGTTCGCTCCCGGGATTAATCCTAGTGTCATGCCAATCCCTGTGCCTCTGCCGATCGATGTCATCGTTGGGCGCCACTCGCCTTGCTCGGGGAGCATGCGCGAAATTTTCTCCGGCTTATCGAGCTTCATGGAGCGTTCCGCGTTCAGCAAAATTTCCGATACGGCGAATAGTCCCATGGCGGCGACGGTGAAATCAACCCCGTCCAAGAGCTCTAACTGACCGTACGTAAAACGGATAACGCCGCTGACCGGATCCATGCCGATCATAGCGATGAATAGCCCGATCACCGCGGCAATCAGTCCCCTGATAAGCGACTTGCCCATTAAGGCCACGAGCATCAGCAAGGCGAGCATCATCATCGCAAAAAATTCAGGCGGACCGAATCGCAAGGCAAAGGAGGAAAGAGCGGGACCGATAAAGGTTAAACCTAATACGGCGACAATCCCGCCGATAAAGGAACCGATGGCTGCCACACCAAGGGCGGTGCCGGCTCTTCCTTGCTTCGCTAATTGATAGCCGTCAATGCATGTAATCAAGGAGGCTGCTTCACCCGGCACGTTCAAAAGAACGGAAGTGATGGTGCCTCCATACATGGCTCCGTAATAAATCCCCGCCAGCATAATAATAGCGGATACCGGCTCCATTCCATAGGTGATCGGAATTAAAAGAGCGGTACCGGCAACGGGTCCGAGACCGGGAAGGACACCGATAAACATCCCGACGGTGACTCCTGCTAAACAAAAGAGCAGATTCCACCAAGTGAAGGCGGTTTCGAACCCTTGGAGTAGTGAGATAACAGAATCCATGTACAATCCCCCCTAACTAAAGTAAAATGCCGTGCAAAGGCAGCGGAACGCCTAGCAAGCTATCGAACAGCCAAAAAAGGAAGATAGATGTAGCTGCAGAGATCACTAGGCTCGTATACCACTTGTAGCCTTTGAAGAACATAAAGAATAAAAAGACGATGCTTGCCGGGATAAACCCGGATAAATAGAAGAGAATCACGAATCCGAATAGGCCAGCTAGAATATACACGATGTTTTTCGCTGCTGCTTTATTCGGCCATTTCTCTTCACTTTTGTTTTTCTGTGTGTAGGATTCGATGATATATAAAATAGAAAGGACAAACAAAAGTCCGCTGATCCAGACAGGGAAGAAGCCGGGTCCGGGTCCGACATCGCTTGAGTATGCATACTCGAAGGATTGGATAAAGATGAGAAGGGAAAGCATAAATAAAACAATTCCTGCCCAAACGCCTCCATTCATTTTTGTCATGACACAGCACCTTCTTTCGTGATTAATAGATTTGTAGAAGGAAAGGGAAGAGAGGGCTGTCTTCCCTTTCCGCTTAAAGCTTATTGAATTAAGCCGGACTTCCTTAGCATATCGCCATCAATCTTATAGTTTTTGTTGAAGTCTTCCTGGAATTCCTCTGACCCTCCGTAATACACTTCCATGCCCATCTTTTCGATCTGATCGGTAACAGCCGGATCCTCTATTGCTTTCTTAAAAGCTTCTTCCAATGTGCTTAAGACGTGAGCTGAAAGGCCTTTCGGTGCGACGACCCCGATCAGCTTGTTTTCTTCAATATTGACGCCTTTTTCGACTAAAGTCGGCGCGTCTACTCCTTCTACCTGTCTGCCGGAAGAGGTAAAGATCGGACGAATCTTGCCGGATTCCCACGGACCTTTCGCATCTGCCAGCGTAGCGACGGCTCCTTGAACGTGTCCACCGAGTAAAGCGGTCATGGCAGGAGCAAACCCTTCATACGGAACGATGTTCATGTTGATGTCTGCTTCATCATTAATCGATTCCAGCAGGCTTTTTGCACCGGCAACTGTTGAAACAGAGAACTTGCCGGGATTCTTCTTCACGTATTCGTACCATTCATCGTAATTTTTATAAGGGGCATCAGCTGATACCCACATAATGCCGTGTGCTTGAGCCGCTCTCATAATTGGCTGGAAGCTGTCGTAGCTGTACGGTGTGTCTCCGTAATGAGGGGCGGTGGTCACCGTGGAGGACGGAATGAATCCGAGCGTGTAGCCATCCGGATTTGCTTTTGCGACCTCTGCGACTCCCATCGTGTTTTTTCCGCCCGGTTTATTGACGACTACGACGGTCGCCTCATTCGGCAAGTACTTAGGAAGAACCTTTTCAAACGTCCGCGCCACCGTATCGTATGAACCGCCAGCAGGAGTAGGGACAACCAGCTGAATAGGTTTAGCCGGATAGTCAGAGGCTTGTCCATTTTCAGCTGCGTTGCCGCTGGCCGGCTGGTTGGCTTGAGAGCAGCCGCCGATGATGAAAGCAAAGATGAGCATTGAAAATACAATTATTTTTTTCATGGAATATCCCCTTTTTATAGAAGTGTCTCCGTTCTGCTTGTTGTGAGAGTGAGAGAACTTGAAAGCGATTCCATTTTTGTTAATGTCCATTGAACCTGTCTGCTATTGAATTTGTCCTGTTTTCCTCAGCATCTCGCCATCGAGTTCAAAGTTCTTGTTTAAGTCTTCCTGGAATTGTTCCGGATTTCCGTAATAGGTATCCAAGCCAAGCTTCTCCAGCTGCTCAGTCACCTCTGGATCTTCGAGTGCCTGTTTGAAAGCGTCATGAAGGATCGTCAGCTGTTCTTCCGGCAATCCTTTTGGCGCGACAAGGCCCATGAGCTGATTCACCTCGATATTGATCCCTTTCTCTTTTAGAAGAGGAACGTCCCCTGTTTTTCTGCCGGAGTAGCTGATGAGCGGCCTGATTTCTCCTGATTCGATCGGTCCTTTCGCATCGACGTTGGAGCCGATCGCTGCTTGAACATGTCCGCCCAGCAGTGCGGTCATCGTTGGAGCGCTTCCATCAAAGGAGACTTTCTTTAATTTTACGCCTGCTTCTTCATTGATCCGGTCGATAATGTGCTGAGAGCCGCTTCCGGCACCAATGGTGACTTCATCGGGGTGCTGCTTGACGTAGGCCAGCCATTCTTCGAAGGTTTGCCACGGTGCGTCTGCTTTCACGTAGATAAATCCTGGCAAGTCCAGCACGCGTATAATGGTCTGAAAGCTGTCGTACGTGTACGGAGTGTTCCCGTAATGAGGCTGGATGGTTAATGTAAACGATGGAGCAAATCCAAGCGTGTAGCCATCCGGTTCGGCTTGGGATACTTCGGCAATGCCCATCGTATTGCCGCCGCCGGGTTTATTGACTACCACCACATTCGCTTTGTTCGGCAAATACTTGGTCACCGCATTCGCTAATGCCCGGGCGACCGTATCATTGCTGCCGCCGGCTGGCGTTGGCACAATCAGCTGAATAGGCTCTTTCGGATACTCGCTGCCTTCATTGGCGGAGCCGACTGATGAGCTGGTCTGGGAACAGCCGCTGACAATCATACATGCAATAAGCAGGGATAGCATCACAATTTTTTTCATATAAACTCCCTTTCTCTCCTGTATAGTTATTTGCACATGTTTCACCCGATTGTTTTGTATTTTCTCGCCCCCTTGTATGTATATAGTGGAAAAGGTACATCTGCCTATATATAAGCAAATAGTGTGCCAGCAGCAAAAGACCATGATATTCCTGATTTCTTTCATTTAAGGGGAGAGAGCGTTTCATTTTGAAACAAAAAAGCATGTCTTTTGTTTCATTTTTTGCACCATCGAAACAAAGGACCTGCTTATTAAAGGTAAAAAGGCAAATAAAAAAGAGAGGATGGAGGCCTCCCATTGAACATGAAGCTAACATTGAAGTTTTTTCAGCTTTCTCCAAAGAGTCGTACGGCTAATCCCCAGCATTTCTGCTGCTTTTTCTCTATTTCCGTTCGTTTTCATGAGTACCTGCTGGATGAGGTCTTTCTCTGAAGAAAAGACTTTTTCCACTTTTTCCTGCTCTAACGAACTGGCATTCATCGTGTACAAAGCTGTATGCAGCATGTCGTAAATCGGTTTTCTTGTTAGTACTTCGTTTTCACATAAGACAAGGAAGCGTTCGGCTACGTTCTCAAGCTCACGCACATTTCCAGGCCAATGGTAGGAGTTTAATAGCTCCATTTCATGCTTGCCAAGCAGATCTCTCAGCTTCGGCTTATGACGAATGAAGTGATGAAACAGCTTTGTAATATCTCCGTAGCGTTTCCGGAGCGGAGGGATGGAAAGCTGGAGGACACTGATCCTGAAATACAAATCCTCTCGAAACGTTCCTTCTTTGATACAGTCGATTAAGCTTTTATTCGAAGCGGCGATGATTCGTACATCGACTGGAATAATCTGATCTCCGCCGACCCGGACGACTTCTTTCTCCTGCAGGACGCGAAGAAGCCTGGACTGCAGATGCAAAGGCAGCTCACTGATTTCATCGAGGAAAATGGTTCCATTATGAGCTAATTCAAACAGGCCGGCTTTTCCGCCTTTTTTTGCTCCGGTGAAGGAACCTTCCTCATAGCCGAAAAGCTCACTGTCAATCAGGCTTTCTGGAAGAGCGGCACAGTTGACCGCAACGAACGGCTGCCGGTTGCGGTAGCTCGCCTGGTGAATGCTCTGGGCAAACAATTCTTTCCCCGTTCCAGACTCCCCGTGGATAAGAATAGAGGAATTGGCCCGGCTGAACTTTTTGGCCTGGTGAATGGTTTCTTTCATCGCGTCGCTGGAGCCGATAATGTCATTAAAGCTGTAGGTCGCGACCATTGGTTTTTGGGTAATGTTTTTGCGGATTTTTCGTTCTTTTTCCTGCAAGTTGACGATGTCATCGAAGGCGATCAGGTGGCCTAAGTGTTCGCCTTGAGCGTGAAGCGGGATGATGTCGGCCATCAGCTTTTTATTTTTGTGCTCGAAAATAACATTGAATTGGGGTTCTCTTAGCTGGGAAATCGGCTGCTTCTTCGTGATGCTTGGGACGACTTCTTCCAGCTTTTTATCATGGACTTGCTTGCTGTCAATACCTAGAAGGCGCTCAGATACGTGGTTGGCGATGTTGATGTTGGAGTGAGGATCCACTGTGATAATGCCGTTTCTGTTAATGGAAATCATTGTATTAAACAAGGTGATGGTTTCTAATTCGTTGCGGTATACTTGCATCACATTCAGTGCATCGCGAATAGCCTCCGCTACAGCCCGGTGCGTGTAATAGAAGATGCCATTCATCCCTAATTTCTTCGCTGCTTCGCACACCCAGCTTCCGCCGATAATATTTTTAACGCCATTGTTGCGAAGATGTTCCAATATATTAAAGGCTTCCTGGATATCATTAAATTGGATTTGTTTGATTTGAACATTGAGGAGATGGGAGATGTCAGACAGCTCTTTAATATCTTCTCCGAAATTCATGATCACTACTTCATCGTCATCTATACTTTGAATGATCTTCAATAAATCAAACCCGTTGATCTTCACAGGAATGACTAAGTTCTTCAGCATATTTTTGAGTGAAATCGCGCTTCGATCCCCGCTGACGACAATGGTAGATGAGTCAAAGTAGGATTCTAGCTCTTTGATCGAGTCAGAAGAGCTGAGAAACTTTAACGGCAGTTCTGTAATCTCGTACTTTACCCAAGATGGAAGGTCGATTAATACCTCCCGCGCTAATTTGGAGAAAGGGGGATAGCCGACAATCGCAATTTTATGCTGCATCATTTCGCCTCCTTTTTATTAGTTAAATAATATGGAATTTTCTTAAGAATCAGAAACTTATCGTTTATTATGAAATATAACTGAAAAATTGTCAAAGAGATTTGAAGCAATATGGAGTATTTCGTTGAATAAAAGAAAAAATACCAGAAAAAGATAAACCGCCCTCTTTCACATGTTTCAATATTTTCACTGTAGCGCCCATTTGAAACAAAATGAAACAGGTTAACGTTTCATTTTGTAACAACAAAGAAACGCTGCGTGCAAAAAGCGTTGATTTAAGCGTATTTTGCTGTTGGCACAGAGCTTGCTTATTACTAAGCGAATTCACTCAGCATATATGTTTTTGAATGTGTATGAAGTGACAGACAAACAGGTAAAGGGGGAAGCATGTTGACAAAGGTAAGCAGCAATTCGAGCCTAAAAGGCGGGGGCTTTATCGCAAACAACGAGGTTAACTTGGAGAACGTCCTCATTCCAGAGGAATTTACAGATGAACAGAAAATGATGATCAAAACAACCGTTGATTTCGTTGAAAAAGAAATCGCCTCTTTAGGGGAGGAAGGACAGAAGTTAAACTACAAGCTGTCCAAAGAAGTGGTGAAGAAGGCGGGGGACGTGGGGCTGCTTGGCGTGTGCCTTCCTGAAGAATACGGGGGGCTGGGCCTAGACGGGATTCGCTTTGCGCTTATTAAAGAAGCGCTAAACCTCGGCCATTCTTCCATGACAGCGACTATTGGCGGCCAGATGGGCATAGGGATGCTGCCGATTATTTTCTTCGGCACACCAGAGCAGAGACAGAAATATTTACCGAGACTGCAGGACGGCACGATCACAACGGCCTTCGCCCTGACGGAGCCGCAATCTGGCACTGACGCTTCCAGTATTAAGGCAACGGCCGAGCTGTCGGAGGATGGCAAGCACTACATTTTAAATGGAAGCAAAGTGTTTATTACGAATGCCGGATTTGCTGATATTTTCGTCGTGTTTGCGAAGGTAAATGGCACAGATTTCACCGCCTTCATCGTAGAGAGGGAGTCAGAAGGGCTAAGCATTGGGCCGGAAGAAAAGAAAATGGGGCTGAAGGCGTCCTCCACATGCTCTATGACGTTTGATAATGTCCACGTGCCTGTAGAGAATGTGTTAGGCAAAATTGGGGAAGGCCATAAGTTTGCTTTCAATACACTGAACTTCGGCCGGCTTTCCGTTGGAGCGGGCTGCCTCGGCAACAGCAAGCATGCGCTGGAGTGCTCCGCTAAATACGCGAATGAACGGGTGCAATTCGGCCAGCCGATTTCTTCTTTTCCGCTGATCGGAAAGAAGCTGGCCGATATCAATATACAAACCTATGTGCTTGAAAGCATGGTGTACCGAACGGCAGGCATGTTCAATGAAAAACTGCAGGAAATTGATTTCAATGATCCGAACCTGGAGGAGAACTCTAGAAGGCTGATCGGCGAGTATATGATCGAATGTGCGATCAATAAAGTGTTTGGCTCGGAAACGCTCGATTTCGCAGCGGATGAAGGCCTGCAAATCCACGGCGGTTACGGCTACATGCAGGAGTACGAAATTGAAAGCATTTACAGAGATGCCCGCATTAAGAGGATTTTCGAAGGAACAAATGAAATGAACCGCATGTTTATCACTAAAATGATCGCGAAAAAGCTGCGAAAAGGCCAGCTTCCAGAGCTTCAAGAGGCGATGGAGAAAGGCGAGGAGGAGCTTCGGAGCCTGATGAGTGTCCATGCAGGCAATCGAGCGCTCGATCAGGAAGAACGGTTACTATCTATCGCGAAAAAAGTGTATCACCTCGCGCTCGCGCAGGCGCTAAAGACATACGGGCATACACTCGAGCAGGAACAGGAAGTGTTAAGTGATTTAGCAGATGTGACGATCCAGGTATACGCGATGGAAAGCGCCTTGCTTCGCACAAGGAAGCTAGTCGATCGAAAAGGGGAACAGGCAGCAGCGAACGCGGTCAATATGACGGTTGCTTTTATTCATGAAGCGTTCGATCAAGTGATTCATTTCGCTAAACACACGATGTATGCCGCGTGCAGCGGAGAGGGGTTAAGCCGCCAGCTGGATCTCTTGCAGGAAGCGTCACGCAAGCCGCCTGTAAATCCAGTTGTGTTAAAACGAAGCATAGCCGAGAAAGTGATTCAAGCGGAGAAGTTTGTTGTTTAAATTGAATGATTTAAAGGGGGAAGAAGAGGATGAGCCGATTAGAAGGAAAGGTAGCGATTGTGACAGGAGCTGGTAAAGGAATTGGTGCAGCAACGGCTAAGCGTTTAGCGAAGGACGGCGCAAAGGTGGCTGTCGTTGATTTAACGGAAGAAGCTGGCATGGAGACTGTACAGGCCATTCGGGAAGCAGGCGGGGAAGCGCTGGCGGTAGCGTGTAACGTATCGAAGGCGGATGAAGTGGAACAGGCGGTTGACCAAATTGTGTCTCATTTTGGCCGGATCGACATTCTTGTCAATAATGCCGGAGTCACGAGAGATAATCTTCTTTTCAAAATGTCAGAAGAGGATTGGGATCTTGTCATGAATGTGCATTTAAAGGGAAGCTTCTTGTTCAGTAAAGCCGCTCAGAAGTATATGGTCGAGCAAAAGTCAGGAAAAATTGTCAACACGACCAGTTTAGGAGCTTCCGGAAAGCGGGGGCAGGCAAACTATTCAACAGCGAAAGCCGGCCTGCAAGCCTTTACGAAAACGCTCGCTATCGAGCTTGGACCATTCAATATTAATGTGAATTGTGTAGGGCCGGGCTTCATTGCAACGGATATGACAAGAGAGACAGCCGAGCGGCAGGGGCTGGATTTTGAAGAAATTAAAAAAGGAGCCAGCAAGACGATCCCGCTGCGAAGGGTCGGCGAACCGGAAGACGTGGCGAACGTGGTGTCCTTTTTAGTTAGTGATGATGCCAGCTATGTAACCGGAGAGATTCTCTATGTCGGCGGCGGCGCTCGCTAAAAGTGAAAAATAATAGATTCATAGAAAGGCAGGGAGAAATCGAATGACGGTCATTGATCGCACGGTGATTGGCAGTAAAAGTGAAACGCTGGAATTTGAAGTGGAAAAAGGGGCGATCCGCGCCTTTGCCCATGCGCTCGGTTCAGATAATCCGATTTACTTTGACGAGGACTATGCTAAGCAGCAAGGGTACGCAAGCTTGGTGGCACCACCAACCTTTCCGTCTACCTTTAGAGTCCCTAAGCCGGGCATTAACGTCGAGTTAAGCCGCACGCTTCATGGAGCACAAGAGTTCATCTATGAACGGCCAATTGTAGCCGGGGATACGCTGCGGTGTACGAACTACCTTGCAGATATTTTTGAGAAGGAAGGAAAAAGCGGAACGATGACGTTCTTTATTTTGGAGACACGCGGCGAGGATCTGTCTGGAAACTTAGTGTACCGTTCAAAGACGACTATTATTTATCGGTAATAAAGGAGGAAGGCAAATGATTAAAGAGTGGAGCGGACTGGAAGTGGATCAGGAGCTGAAACTGGTGACGCCGCCGATTGAGAAGCTGCAGCTAGTGAAATATGCGGGTGCCTCAGGAGACTTCAACATGATTCATACGGATGAGGAAACAGCGAAAAAGGTCGGTTTGCCAGGCATCATTGCTCACGGCATGATCAGTATGGGCGTTCTCGGAGACTTTGCCCAAAAACTAGCCGGCCATCAAGGATTCGTCAGCCGCCTGCAGGTGAAGTTTACCGGCATGGTTCAGCTTCATGAATCGCTTACGTGCCGGGCGAAAGTCGTGAAGAAAGATGAGGAGGCACGGCAAGTAGACTTGCAGATTTCCGCAGAAGTAGCGCCAGGAAAGTACGCCACAAAGGGAGAGGCAACCATTCAATACTAGGCATAACGGATAAGGAATGATTAAGTACGTTTGGAAGGGCGTGAAGGGGATGAAGTCAGAACGGATAGCAGCTATTGTAGGAGCAGCTGAATCAGAGCTTGGCCACCTGCCTGGGAGGAATGTGCTTCAGCTGCAGGCGCAGGCAGCCAAGCGGGCACTGGATGACGCAGGATTTACAAAAGACGATGTAGATGCATTATTTACGACAGCCAGCTGGGGGCATTTTCCACAGCTCATGCTCGGTGAATATTTGGGGATTACCCCTAAGTATACGGGCGGGACAAATATTGGCGGATCCTCTTTTGAATCGCATGTGGCCCATGCGCTCGTGGGAATACAGGCCGGTTTGTTTGATGTGGCGCTGATCACGTATGGAAGCACAAACCGAACGAGCGGCAACCGGCCATCTGCGGCTGGGTTAACGCTGAGTTATGAGGAGCCGTTCGGGATTCCGTCTCCCGTTGGACACTATGCGATGGCCGCTCAGCGGCATATGTACGAGTACGGAACGACCTCTGAGCAATTAGCTGAAATCGCCGTGGCTACAAGGAAGTGGGCAGCCTTGAACGAAAAAGCCTTCAAAAGAGAGCCGGTGACCATTGAGGATGTTTTAAACTCGCCGATGATCGCCGAGCCGCTGCACCTGTTAGACTGCTGCTTAATTACAGATGGCGGGGGAGCGCTCGTCGTTGCATCAGCTGAAGCTGCGGCAAGAGCGAAGAAAAGGCCGGTTTGGATACTGGGGCATGCGGAAACGCAAACACATAACACGGTTACACATATGCCGGATTTAACCGTTACAGGCGCAAAGGATACAGGCCGGCGCGCGATGGAGATGGCCGGCATCACGCATGACGAAATTGATGTGGTTCAAGTGTATGATTCATTCACGATTACGGTCCTTTTAACGCTCGAGTCTTTAGGTTTCTGCAAGCCCGGCGAAGGCGGAGACTTTGTCAGCGGGCAGCGAACAGCTCCGGGGGGCGAGTTTCCATTAAACACGAGCGGCGGCGGATTGTCTTATTGTCACCCTGGAATGTTCGGAATATTCTTGCTTATTGAAGCAGTTCGTCAGCTTCGCGGGGAGTGCGGAGAGCGGCAAGTCAAGGACGCCAAGATTTCACTCGTAAATGGAACGGGAGGCACACTCTCCTCCACATCCACGGTTATTTTAGGGAGGGATTAACATGCAAGGCCAAATACCAAAACCGCTGATCGACAGCGATTCACAGCCCTTTTGGGAAGGGGTGAGGGAAGGCAAGCTCCTGCTTCAAAAATGCGGGGATTGCGAGCGGTATATCTTTTACCCGCGGATCATTTGTCCTCATTGCTTTTCGGAGCATATGACGTGGGAGGAGACGAGCGGGAAAGGAAAAATCCACAGCTATACGGTGATTCATAAAGCCCCGCCTGCCTTTAAGGGAGAGGTGCCTTATGTCGTTGGCGTCATTGATCTGGATGAAGGAGTAAGAATGTTGAGCCGCATTATCGGCGACCGGAATGACCTATCGATTGATCAGCCGGTATCTGTCGTGTACGAAAAAATAGATGACGACCTGACCTTGCCGTATTTCAAGGTCACGGGGGCATGATTGAACAGAAGCGGACATCTATATAGGAATCAATGAAAGGGGGACATGTGAGATGGTTACTTCATGTTATGGATTGTCGGTAGCACAGCTGCTCGAAAAAGCGAATCAGTCCTGTCCTGAGAAGGAAGTGATCTACGACGGGGATCGGCGAATCACCTACAGCGCCCTACATAGAGAAGCGTTAGAAGTAGCGATAGGGCTGCATCGGCTTGGCGTTCGAAAAGGGGACCGCGTAGCCGTTTCTTTGCCCGCCTGGTATGAGTTTATTGTAGCTGTTTTTGCTATCGCTAAGGTTGGCGGGATACTAGTGCCCTTTAATACGAGATATCGTGAGGAGGAGGCCGAGCACATTTTACGGGACTCTGGAGCGAAGGTTGTGCTCTTTACGAAAGAATATGACGGGGTGAATCATTTTGAACAGTTTCAATCGATTCAGAAGAGAGTAGAGAGCCTGCAATATTTGATTACGGTTCGCTTTTATCACAGCGGGTTGATCAGCTACGACGAACTGAGGGAAGCAGGAGTCAATCAAGCGCTTCCTGAAGTGGCGATCGATGTGGAGGAGGATGTCTTTTCCATTATTTATACGTCGGGAACAACGGGCAAGCCGAAGGGGGCGATGTTAACCCACCACAACTTAGTCTCCAGCATGATCAACAGCTGTATCGGCATTAATATTCAAACAGACGATGTGTTCCTGCATGCGAGCCCGTTCTTTCATGTCATGGGCTTAGCCGGTATTTTAAGGCTGGTCGGCAGTGAAACGAAAGCTGTCATATTGGAGAAATATCAGGTGGAAAAGGCTCTTCAGCTCATTGAGCAGGAGAAGGTTACGATCCACTCAGGCGTGCCGACCATTTTTATTCTAGAGCTGAATCATCCGAATTTCTCTTCCTATGACCTGTCCTCCCTGCGTGTCTCCATCATGGCTGGAGCGCCTTGCCCGGTGGAAGTCATTCGCCGGATTAAAGAGGAAATGGGCTGTCCCGTCCTAGTCAGCTTCGGCATGACAGAAACGTCTCCCATCTTAACGATGACCTCCTTTGAGGATGACGAGATCATCCAGGCTGAGACGGTGGGGCGGGCGCTTGCGGGGGTGGAGTTGAAAGTCGTCGATGAGAACCGAAAGGAAGTAAGGGAGAACGAAGTCGGAGAGATCGCCTGCCGTACGGAAGGATTGATGAAAGGGTATTACAACCTTCCGGAAAAGACGAGAGAGGTCATCGATGAAGACCGCTGGTTTTACACAGGAGACCTAGGCACGATTGATGGCGACGGCTACGTCAGAATCATCGGCCGCAAGAAAGACCTCGTGATCCGAGGTGGCTACAATATTTACCCAAGTGAAATTGAAGAAGTGTTTTATACGCATCCTTCCGTAAATGAAGCAGCGATTATCGGCCTGCCGGATACGGTGCTCGGAGAGGTTTCCTGTGCCGCTATTACATTAAAGGAACACGCCGATGCTACCGTGGAGGAGCTGGAGCAATTCATTAAACAGCAGGTCGCGGATTACAAAGCGCCGGATCATATTGTCATTGTGGAGGAGCTGCCGAAAACACCATCGGGCAAGATTATGAAGTTTGTCTTGAAGGATTCAATTGTCAAAGAGAAGGCTGTCGTACTTAGATAAGGAAAGGAAGGGATACGTATGGATCAAGTTGTTGAGCAGTTTCGAAAGCTGTCCATCGCAGCCGTGTCAGATGCACTCGACCGCTTAGGGATTCACGGCACCTGTTTAGGCATTTCCCCGATGAATTACGGCTACAAGATGGTTGGCCGTGCTTACACGGTGAAATACTTGCCGGTTGCCGAGGATAAAGGCTCTGTGGGGGATTACATTGACGAAGTGCCGCCTGGCAGCGTCGTTGTTTTGGATAACGAGGGCCGCCTCGACTGTACAGTGTGGGGAGACATTCTGACATCGGTGGCTCATATGAAAGGGATTTCCGGAACGCTGATTGACGGCGTGTGCCGGGATATTTCATGCAGCCTGGAATTAAAGTACCCAATTTTCAGCAAAGGAGCTTATATGCGCACAGGAAAAGACCGGGTGGATGCGGTCGCCTACAACGTGCCTGTTTCCATCGGGGATGTTCAAGTAAGGCCGGGGGATATCATTTTTGGCTCCGATGATGGCGCACTTGTCATTCACAAGGAGAGAGAGGCGGAGATTTTAAAGGTGGCCCAATTGATCGAAGAAAAGGAAGAAGGCATTCGGAAAGCCGTTATGCAAGGTGTGCCGCTAAAGGAAGCGCGTGAAAAGTACGGGTATCATCAGCTGCAGACAAGACAAGTTTAATAGATAAGGAGCATACGTGTATGAATCATATTGTTGTTCACATTGACCGTCCAGCTAAAGAGGTAATTGCCCGTGCTTCAAGCTTTTCTTCTGCTACGCTGCATGAGGCGGCGGGAAAAAAAGGCGCCCTGCCCTCAGGGATCAAGCCCATTGAGGCAAACATGAAGATTTGCGGCCCGGCGGTTACGGTTCATTCCCCGCCGTGGGATAACCTTATGCTGCATGAAGCGATATTAGCCGCACAGCCAGGCGATATCCTTGTTATTGATGTATCCAGCGAGTACGAAGCGGGCTATTGGGGAGACATTATGACGAAAGCCGCGCAGGCGAGGGGGATACAGGGGCTCGTCATTGACGGCTGTGTAAGAGACGGCCGGGAGATCATCGGCATGAAGTTCCCTGTCTTTTCCCGCGGACTGTGCATTCAAGGAACCGGAAAAGCTGGCGGAGGCTTGATTAATCACCCGATTCGAATGGGAGAGACCATGATTTTGCCAGGGGATCTTATCGTCGGTGACAGTGATGGGATGGTTGTTCTCCCAAAGGGAGAGGTGACAGAGATCGTCAGCAAGGCGCAAAAGCGCGAGGAGGATGAGAAAGAGATTACAAGACAAATTGCCGAAGGAAAATCGACAATGGAGATTTATGGGTGGCGCTCTTCTTTTCATACGCAGGGATAAGCGATAAACGTTGCACGAAATGAAACATTGAAACGAAAGAAACATGAAACGTTTCATAACGAAACAAGCGCAGGCAAAGCAGCTTAAAAAAGCCGGTCAATCCGCGCTTTTTCAGCTGGCACGCTTATTGCTTATTAGTCTAATAACCGATACTACAGGAAGGAGGAGACACATGCAGCCATTGTCAGGAGTAAGAGTCATTGACATTTCTCACGTGCTTGCTGGTCCATATTGCACCATGATCATGGGGGATATGGGAGCGGAGGTCATTAAAGTCGAACAGTATCCTGATGGCGATATGATCCGTGATACAGGCCCATTTATTAACGGTGTCAGCTATAGCTTTACGATGATCAACCGCAATAAAAAAGGAATTAAAGTGAATTTACGAACAGAGGAAGGCCGTGAAATTCTGTACCGGCTGGTGAAGACAGCCGATGTATTCGTCGAAAATTTCCGCCCCGATATTGTGAAGAAGCTTGGAATTGACTATGACACACTGAAGGAGCTAAACCCCGACCTGATCTATTGCTCGATTTCAGGATACGGCCAAACAGGCCCTCTGAGAAATAAAGGCGGGCTCGATATTATGGCACAGGGCATGTCAGGGATTATGAGCATGACCGGCGAGCAAGGCGGCCGGCCCGTGAAGGTAGGGATTCCGATTCACGATATTGGTGCTGGGTTAACAGCTTTATATCACATTCTTTTTGCTCATATACACAAAATGCGGACAGGGGAAGGCCAATACATTGATGTATCACTTGTTGAATCCGCTTTAGTATGGACAGTTTGGGAAGCAGCCGGCTACTTCGGAAACGGAGAGGTCCCCGTCCCGAGCGGCACAAGGCACAGAAGAATGGCGCCTTACCAAAGCTATAAGACAAAAACAGGCTACATTTTGTTAGGCGTTGTCAGTCAAAGGCTGTGGGAGAAATTCTGCAGAGAGGTGGTAGATAAGGAGGAGTGGCTTCATGATCCGCGGTTCGCGACAGTCAGTGACCGCCTTGAGCATGTCGATCAGCTGGAAGAAGCGATTGAAGAAGTCTTCGGGCAGGAGTCATCAGAGTTTTGGCTCGAAAAGCTGGAGAGTGTGGGAATCCCGTCAGGACCGATTTATACGTACGATGAAGTCATGAATCATGAACAAGTACTAGGGCGGGATATGGTAATTGACTATGAACATCCTGTCGCTGGCCCGATGAAGACGCTGGGGTTTCCGGCAAAAATGTCAAAGTCGCCTGCACAGTTTTATTCACCGGCTCCGCAATTAGGAGAACACTCAGAAGCGGTTTTGAGGCAGCTGGATTACAGTGAGGAGGAGATCCAGCAATTTAAAAAAGAGTCTATCATTTAAACAGGGGGACGGTTATGGATCGAAAAGGAGGAGCTCGTGTTGATCAAGGACTATTTGTTCGTAGAAAAGAAAAACCAGATTGCTACACTTTATATTAATCGCCCTGAGAAAAGAAACGCCTTCAATTATGAAATGTGGACGAAGCTCCCGGATCTATTAAAGGATTTAGAACAAGACCCGGAGGTGAAAGTCCTTATCATTCGAGGAGACGCCGATAGCGCGATCTTTGCGGCCGGGGCAGACATTAATGAGTTCACCACGCTGCGTTCAACAGCGACAGGAGAACAGTTATACAACCAGGCGGTGACAGCCGCTGAATCTGCTCTTCTTCACTTCCCAAAGCCGACAATTGCGATGATTCAAGGTTATTGCATTGGCGGAGGGTGCATCATTGCACTGGCCTGCGACTTGCGGTTCAGCTCAGAAAGCGGAAAGTTCGCCATCACGCCAGCTAAAATCGGCCTGATCTATTCCTTTTCAGGTACGAAGAACTTAGTAGATTTAGTGGGACCGGCGAGGGCGAAAGACTTGCTGTTTTCGGGCAGGGAAATTAGCGTCTATGAAGCCTACAGTTATGGATTAGTGGAACGCATTTTAACAGACGAGGAAGTGGAAGAGAAAACCTATGAATATGCGGAAACATTGACAAAGCTGGCGCAAAAGTCCATCAAGGGCGCTAAGAGGATCATCAATGAGATTAAAGGCGGAATGACGCAGGAATCGGAACAAATTCAGGAGCTGACGGTTACTTCCTATGCATCTTCTGATTACCAGGAAGGGGTCAAGGCCTTTTTGGATAAAAGAGCTCCGAATTTCAAAGAAGTGTAACCGCTTTCCAGTAAACTATAGTTGAAAATAGATAAATAGAAGGGAGCAAATCACAGTGATTATCGATATTCACGGACACACGCTTGCACCGCCGGAGGTTTATCAGTTCCAAGGAAGGATGGTAGGGAGCCGGGGGAATCCGTTCGCGGGTTTCCCGAAAATCAGCGATGAATCCATTCATAAACAGCTGAAGAAGCATGTCGGTCTCCTGCAAAGTGTCGGGACGGATCTGCAGTTCATTTCACCAAGACCATATTTAGCGATGCATTCCCTCCAGCCGAGCGGCATGGTTCATAAATGGACGGAATTTGTCAACAACATCATCGCCCGCCAGGTGGAGCTCGAGCCGGATTATTTTCGCGGTGTCGCTGGCCTGCCGCAGTCGCCGGGAGAAGACATTCGTGAATGCTTGCCTGAATTGAAACGGTGTATGGAGGAGTTGGGGTTTGTCGGTGTGCAGGTGAATCCGGACCCGATGGAAGGAGGACATCCAACGCCGCCAGGGCTAGGCGACGAATACTGGTATCCATTATACGAAGCGCTCGTTGAATTGGATGTTCCGATGCTTGTCCACTCTGCCGCCTGCTGTTCTCCGCGGGAGTCCTATACGCTTCACTTTATCAATGAAGAAAGCATTGCGATTATGTCCCTGCTTGATTCGAACGTATTTGAAGATTTTCCAGACTTAAAAGTAGTCGTTTCTCATACGGGGGGAGCGATCCCGTTCCAAATGGGCCGGTTCCGGGCATGGCGGCTGCGGGCAGGGAAGGAAAACTTCGATACGGCTCTGAAAAAGCTTTATTTCGATACATGCAACTATTCAAAAGAAGCGCTGGAGCTGGCCTTTAAGGTGATTGGTCCGGATAACCTCCTTTTCGGTACAGAGCTGCCAGGAACCGGATCCGTCCCGAATCCAGAAACCGGCTATGATTTCGATAACTTGAAGCCGGTCATTGACAGCATAGACTTCTTAACAGAAGAGGATCGTTACAAGGTCTATGAAGGAAACGCAAAAAGATTATACAGCAGGCTGAATGTGACAGCTGCGCAAACAAAATAGTGGAGGTCATGTAAATGGCGAAAATAGTACTTGGAATGGCTGTCTCTCACAGTCCTCAATTAAGCACACCCGCTGATATTTGGGCGATGCATGCAGAGCGTGACAAAACCAATCCGGATATCGACTTTGAAGGCTTATCCAGCCGAGCGCCAGATTGGATTCATGAGCATTTGAACCGTGACGTGTGGGAGCAAAAGTATGAAGCTTGTGAACAAAGCATCCGAAAGCTGAGCGACACGCTGGGCCGTGTGTCTCCTGACATTTTAGTCGTCATTGGCGATGATCAAAAAGAGCTGTTCTTATACGATAATATGCCTGCTTTCTCTGTTTTCTGGGGCAAGGAAATTTATGATCTTCCTCATGACGTAGAGAAGCTACCGCCGTCAATCCGTCCTGCCTATTGGGCAAGGCATGGGGTAGAGCCGGAAGCTTATAAAACGGATGAAGAACTGGGCCGCCATATTATTGAGACACTCATAGATAACGAGTTTGATGTGTCTTCCTTTACCCAGCAGCCGGAGGGCCGTTCAATCGGGCACGCGCATACGTTTGTGCGCCGGCGTCTGCTGCAAAGTAAGCCGATGATCAAGATGGTGCCGGTCACGGTGAATACGTTTTTCCCGCCGAATGTCCCGTCTCCGAAGAGGTGCTATGAATTTGGCCGCGTATTAAAGGAGGCCATCGAATCATGGGAAAGCGATCAGACTGTTGCGATTATCGCCTCCGGAGGGATGACTCATTTTGTCATTGACGAAGAGTTTGACCGCAGTTTTCTGAAAAATCTTGAAAATAAAGACAAAGAAGCTCTCATCTCCATTCCGAAAGAAAGGTTCGTTTCCGGCACGTCGGAGCTGCTCGCATGGATAGCGGCAGCGGGAGCGTTAGAAAGCTTGGATATGAAGCTTGTCAACTATATACCTACTTATCGTTCAACAGCCATGACCGGCTGTGGAATGGGTTTTGCTTATTGGGATTAGTATTCCCTTATACCCTTTAAATAAACAATACTCTGTCAATTATTCTGTAAGAAAAACAAGGAGGTCTTTCGTATGTTATCCAAAGAAAAAAATGATTTGTTAACAAAGGTGACGGGCGATGCTCCAATGGCGAGGTATATGAAACAGTTTTGGGTGCCGGCTGTGCGTGCCGCCAGAGTGAAGGCGAACGGTACACCGATCCGTGTACAGCTGTTCGGAGAAAACTATGTTGTTTTTAGAGGAGCGGATGGGAAGGTCGCTGTTCTTGATGAGAAATGTCCGCATCGCCGGGCCTCCCTTAGCCTAGGGCGCAACGAGGACAATGCCTTAACTTGTTTATATCATGGCTGGAAATTCGATGTGAATGGCAATTGTATCGATGCACCGACAGAGCCGCCGGAAAAAGTGGAGTCCTTTTGCAGAAAGGTGCCCGTTAAATATTATCCGAGCCGGGAAGCGGGCGGGATTATTTGGACGTGGCTAGGAGAAGGACTGCCGACTCAATTTCCCGATTTTGAATTCAACCGCTTGCCTGAGGAGCATTTATTAATCCGCATTGCGGAAATTAACTGCAACTGGCTGCAAGTATTAGAGGGAACACTCGATTCTGCTCACGTATCCATGCTGCACCAGTCATGGGTGGAGAAGGTAGGGGCCACTGTTTCTAAAACGAAGCATGACTTGGCGCCGAGATATGTGGTCGACAGCCAGCCGTACGGCTACCGGGCCGGCGCGCTGAGAAACATGCCGGATGGCTCGAAGTACGTCCGGATTTCGGAGTTTGTCCAGCCTTGGTATTCCTTCATCCCGAAAGCACCGGAGGAGAATCACGTCGGTTCATTTGTGATTCCGGTTGATGACAACAAGTGCGTACAGTGGTTTGTTTTTTATAATCACGAAAGACCGCTCACGTTCGAGGATGTAGCAGTTACAGAAAGACAATTTGGCATTGACCCGAACAAGTCGCCGGATAATTTTTATGAAGGCAACTGGGAGCAGGACCGCTCGAAGCTGGATGACCATTTCACCGGCATGTACGGCGTATTAGTTGAAGACTATGTCATCGCGGAAAGCATGGGAGAGATCTCTGACCGGACGCAGGAATATCTCGGATCAAGCGATCAGTTTATTACGAAGGTCCGCTTCTTCCTTCTCCGCGCATTAAAGGATATGGAGGAAGGAAAGATGCCGCTCGGGCTTGATCAGGAGATCGATTATGCCAGCATACGCTCAACGAATGGGAATTTGCCAGCGGATGCCGACTGGCGGACCGTGCCAAAGTACTGAAATGGGGTGAGAATGTGGCGCAGAGAGAGGTTATCGAGATACCGGGCGTCTCCCATGGGAAAGCACCGATCCCCATGGGAGCAAAAATCGGATCTATTATTTATTCTTCAGCCATTATGGGCAAAGATTCAGCCACCGACGAGCTGCCAGCAGAGCCGGAGCAGCAAATCATGTGTCTCTATCAAAATATTCAATCCTTTATGGAACACGCGGGCGGCTCCACGGACCATATTATCCGCATGTCCGTTTATTTAAAGGATAACCAATACCGCAAGCCTTTTAATGACGAATGGTTAAAAATGTTCCCTGATGAACACGACCGTCCGGCAAGACATATCAGCATCGTAGAAGAGCTTCGAAAGGGCATGGTAGCTCAGGTGGAGCTCGTTGCTGTATTAGATTAGAAGAACAATGGAATAGGAGGAAGAATAGTGACCAAAGATTCTTTCGTTCACCGTTTATCAAAATTGGATTCTAGTGCTATTTCGGATGCACTGGATTCGTTAGGGATGAATGGTGTTGTGACTCGTCTGCAGGCTGTTTCTGTCCTGAAAAAAATTTGCGGCAGAGTGGTGACTATGAAGCTGGTGCCGCAAGGAAACAATCCTCGGCCGTCGAATCGTCACCTCGGCACTGCTGCTGTCGAGGCCGCCTCTGAAGGGGATATTATCGTGGTGGAACACGGCCGAACTGATGTAGCTGGCTGGGGTGGAAACCTCTCCATCGCTGCTCAGCAAAGAGGGGTGAACGGTGTCCTTATTGATGGGGCTTGCCGCGATGCCGATGAAATGAGAAGTATTGGTTTCCCCGTCTATGCCCGCAATGTCGTACCGACCACCGCCAGAGGAAGGATTGTTGAGGAATCCTTTAATCAGCCGATTAGAATCGATCAAGTGGACGTAGCACCAGGAGACCTTGTGTTAGCCGACGGAAGCGGCATCGTCTTTATTCCTGCTGATCAAGCGGAGAAGGTTCTTCAGGCAGCAGAAAAAATTACTGAAAAGGAAGCACTCATGGCAAAAGCGATTATAGCTGGCGAGCCAGTAAGCAAAGTAATGGGGAAAAGCTACGAAACGATGCTTCAAGGAAACATAAACTCATGAATAGATCCTCAAGACGATCCAGCTACCCGTAAGCTGCTGAAATAGGAAAGCAATCGTTCAAACAGTATGATTGCTTTCCTTATCCTGCAATCATTGCACTACACACTGGCTAAGAGCACTACAATGACAGAGGTGGTAAATATGGCTCCTAATAAAGGAAGAACTCAGCAGGTGAACGTTTCTCAAGTTATCGAAGAACGAACGAGCAGGCGTTTTGCGGTCAACTTGATTGTTTTGACCTTTCTGCTCATGATTTTTGAAGGATTTGATGTGTCCAGCCTTTCTTATGTCGCTCCTGTATTGATCGAACAGTGGAATCTTTCTACAAGTTCTTTCGGAATTGTCTTTGGAGCCAGCACATTTGGTCTCATGCTTGGCGGCTTTTTGTTTGGCTATCTTGGAGATAGACTCGGTAGAAAAAACGCGCTGCTGCTAAGCATTGCCACCATCTCCCTCTTTTCACTTCTTACGGTCTTCGCTAATACAATCATGAGCTTGGTGTTTCTTCGTTTCTTAGTAGGACTTGGCCTCGGGGGGACAGTTCCGTTAAGCATTGTGCTCGTGAACGAATATGCACCGAAAAAAGCAAAAGGCAGATGGGTGTCCATTATGTTTATGGGCTTTCCTCTGGGCATGTCGATTGGCGGTGTGCTAAGCGCCTGGCTCTTGACCCACTTTAACTGGCATTCGGTCTTTCTTGCAGGCGGCATTGGACCGCTGTTGTTAATGACGGTGCTTTACTTTAAGCTGCCAGAGTCGCTCTCTTTCCTAGTTGGGGTAACAACAGCGTAGCTGTCATTACCCGCAATAAACAGTAAATATATGTAAAATTGAGAAATGGCTTAAAGTTTTAACTTTAAGCCAT